>NZ_DASUSQ010000065.1:0-66682 GCF_036375055.1 Umezawaea sp. | reverse complement strand
GGCGGTGTGGGCGGTGTGGAAGTCCGGTGGTGCGTTCCTGCCGCTGGACCCGGAGCTGCCCGCGGCCCGGTTGGCCGTGATGGTGGAGGACGCGGTCCCGGTGGTGGTCGTGTCGCGGGAGGCGACGCCGGAGTCCTGGCGCACCGTGCCCCTGGAGCCGGACACCGACGTGCCGGACGTGGACCTGCCGCAGGTGGGCGCACGGGACCTGGCGTACGTGATGTTCACCTCCGGCTCGACCGGTCGTCCCAAGGGCGTGATGGTCGACCACGGCGGCCTGGCCAACTACGCGGAAACCCTGCTGCTGCCCCGGATGCGGCGTGCCGGGCTCGCGGCCGGGAGCCAGGCCCGCGTGCTGACGGGCACGTCGGCGTTCATCTCCGACTTCTTCCTCACGCAGATCCTGCCGCTGCTGGACGGCCACCTGCTGCTGGTGGTCTCCGGTGCCGAGGGCCGCGACCCCCGGCACCTGGTCGAGCTGGCGCAGGACCCCGAGCGTTCGGTGGACGTCATCGACGTGGCCACCTCGCAGGTCCAGGTCATGGTGGAGGCGGGACTGCTGGACACCCCGCACCCGCCCACGCTGGTCGCGTTCGGCGGCGAGGTGTGCCCGCCCGACCTGTGGCACGCCTTCCGGTCGCACCCCGACGTGGTCGGGCACAACATGTACGGGCCCGCCGAGGTGACGGTCGACGCGGCGTTCGCGGACATCGGCGCGCACGAGTCGTCGGTCATCGGCAGGCCGTACGGGAACGTGCGCGTGCACCTGGTCGACGAGCACCTGCACCAGGTCCCGCCCGGCTCGCCCGGCGAGATCGTCATCGGCGGTCCCGGTGTGGGCCGCGGCTACGTCCGCCGCCCCGGCGCGACGGCCGCGGTGTTCGTCCCCGACCCCTGGGGTGAACCGGGGAGCAGGCTCTACCGCACGGGAGACCTCGGGCGGTACACGGTCGACGGCCAGATCGAGTTCCTCGGCCGCAACGACCACCAGGTCAAGATCCAGGGCCAGCGCGTGGAGCCCGAGGAGGTCGAGGCGGTGCTCCGCGCCCACCCCGCGATCGACGCGGCGGCGGTCTCGGCCCACCGCGTCGGTGCCGACGGGCGGCTGCGGCTGGTCGCGCACCTGGTCGTGGCGGGGGCGGTGCTCGACCGGGAGGAGATCCGCGAGCACCTGCTCGGCGCGCTCCCGGCCGCGGCGGTCCCGACGGTGCTGGTGCGGGTCGACGCTCTGCCGATGACCGTGGGCGGCAAGCTCGACCGCAGGGCGCTGACCGTGCCGGACGACGTCGACACCCGACTGCCGCACCGGGACGTCGTGGCCCCGCGCACCGGGACCGAGCGGCGGATCGCCGCCGCGTGGCGGGCGGTGCTGGGCGTGGCGGACGTCGGCGTGCACGACGACTTCTTCGCGCTGGGCGGGCACTCCCTGCTCGCCATCCGCCTCACGATGGCGCTCAGCCGCGACTTCGCGGCACGGATCCCGCTGTCCCACCTGTACACGGCGCCCACCATCGCGGAACAGGCCGAGCGGATCGACGACCTGGCGCTGCGCGGCGACGCCGCCGAGACCCGCGCGGTCGTCCCGCTCGGCGGTGTCCGGGGTGCTCGCCCGCTCGTCCTCGTCCACCCCGTCGGCGGCACGCTGTTCAGCTACCTCGACCTGCTCGGCGAGGTGGCGACCGACTTCGAGGCGTTCGGGTTGCAGGGCCGCATCGGCGGCGAGGACTCCGGCGCGACCGACCTCGCCGGGCTGGCCGAGCGGTACGCCGACGAACTGGTGCCGGTGCTCGGGGACCGCGAACCGGTGGTCGCGGGCTGGTCGGCGGGCGGCGTCATCGCCCACGCCCTCGCCCGCGCGCTGGCCGACCGGGGGATCGCCGTCCACCGCCTGGTCCTCGTCGACTCCGACCCGCGGCGCACCGCCGACGTGGAGGCGGAACGACTGGACATCGCCACCCTCGACGCGCTCCGCGCCGACGTGCTGGAGCGCGGACCCGCGCCGCTGCTGGGCTTCGACGGCGCCGACCGGCTGTTCGTCACGCTCGGCGTGGACCCCTCGGCCGTCGCGGCGCTCGACGGGCCCACCGTCGCCGCGCTCATGGCCTTCTGGCGCGACGTGTTCACCGGGCTCGTGGACCACCGCCCCGCGGCGTTCGACGGCCCGACCGACCTCGTGCTGGCGTCCGGGGACGGCGCCGACCTCGTCGCCGCCGCGTGGCGCGACCTGACCGGGACGCTCTCGGTCACGCACGTCGACGGCGACCACTTCCAGCTCATGCGCCGCCCCTGGGTGAAGGCCGTCGCCGACACCCTGCGTGGCTCCACCGCACAGACAGGAGATTGACGTGCTGGTCCTCGGTATCAGCGGGCTCGACCGGACCGCTGCGCTCAAGAAGCGGTTGACACCCGGACTCGACTGGCGGGAGCAGCGCCTGGTGCAGGGCCTCGACTCGGCCGCCGCGCTGGTCGACGAGAACGGCGTCATCGCGGCGTCGGCGCAGGAACGCCACGACGGCGTCAAGGGCACCGGCGCGTTCCCCGTGGACGCCGTCGCCGCGTGCCTGCGCATGGCGGGCAAGACGCTGGACGACGTCGACCTCGTCGCGCACGGCTTCCGCTACGAGCCCTCGCCCGCCTTCGAGCTGGACGACAACCTCCGGCGCTGGTACCGGGAGGCCTACAGCGAGGAGGTCCAGCTCGACGTGCTGCGGGCGCACTACCCGGACCAGGACTGGGAGCGCAAGCTGGTCCGCGTCCCGCACCACCTCGCGCACGCCGCGAGCAGCTACCACCTGAGCGGGTTCCGCGACGCGGTGGTGCTCGTGGCCGACGGCATGGGCGAGGCCGAGTCGACCTCCCTGTTCAGCGGACGCGGCAGCACGCTGGAAACCCTGCGCACGTACCCGATCGCCAGCTCGCTCGGCATCCTCTACAGCGTCGTCACCCAGTACCTCGGGTTCCTGCCCGGCATGGACGAGTACAAGGTGATGGGGCTCGCGCCCTACGGCGACACCGGTGCCTTCCCGGACGTCGAACTGGTCGACCTGCGACCGGGCGGCGGCCTGGCGGTGCCGCTGCTGGCCCACGACCGCACGCCCGCGGAGCGCGAGACGCACAGCGGCGCGATCCGGCGCCTCGAAGAGCTGTTCGGGCCCGCGCGCCACCCCGACGCGCCGGTCACCCAGCGGCACATGGACATCGCCTCCGTGCTCCAGCGGGCGATCGAGGAAGCCCTGCTGTTCGTGCTGCGCGAGGGGATCGAGGGCGGCCCGCCCTCGACGAACCTCTGCCTGGCGGGCGGCGTCGCGCTCAACTGCACCGCCAACGGCCTGATCTCCCGCAGCGGCCTGTTCGAGAACGTCTTCATCCAGCCCGCCGCGGGCGACGACGGGACCGCGCTCGGCGCGGCCCTGCACGTGCTGCGCGAGCACGTCCCCGCCGACCCCCTGCCGATGGGGATGCCCTACTGGGGCGACGAGTTCGGCGACGCCGACGTCGAGGCGGCGCTGGGGACGCTCGGTCCCGGCCACCAGGTGCGCCACCTGCCCGGCGAGTCGCTGCTGAAGGAGGTGTCCGTCCTCATCGGATCGGGTTCCGTGGTCTCGTGGTTCCAGGGGCGCATGGAGTTCGGCCCGCGAGCGCTGGGCAACCGCAGCATCCTCGCCGACCCGACCGCGCCGAACATGCGCGAGCACCTCAACGCGGTGGTCAAGCAGCGCGAGGAGTTCCGGCCCTTCGCCCCCGCCGTGGTCGCGGAGCGGGCGGGCGAGTTCTTCGAGATCGAGGAGGGCCAGGAGAGCCGCTTCCGGCACATGCTGTTCGTCACGCAGGTGCGCGAGCCGTTCCGCGAGCTGCTGACCTCGATCACCCACGTCGACGGCTCCGCCAGGGTCCAGGTCGTCGAGCAGGAGTCCGCGCCGCGCTTCCACGCCCTGATCCGGCGCTTCGGCGACGACCACGGCACCCCGGTCCTGCTGAACACCTCGTTCAACCTGCGCGGGCAGCCGATCGTGCGCACACCCGCCGAAGCCGTCGAGACCTACGCCCGCTCCACCCTCGACGCCCTGGCGATCGGGGACTGGCTGGTCGTCCGCGAACCGGTGGCGGGGGGCTCGGATGACTGAGCGGCCCGACGGCCTGCGCGAGGCCGTCGCCGGGATCTGGTGCGCGATGCTCGGCGTCGACCACGTCAGCCCGGAGGACGACTTCTTCGAGGCGGGCGGCGACTCGGGGCTGGCGGTGGAGACCGCCATCAGCCTGCGCGCCCTCACCGGCACCGACCTCGACCTGGACCTGGTGTACCAGCACCCGGAGTTCGGCGGGCTGCTGTCGTTCCTGACCGACCCCCGACCCGAGGGGCAGGAGCGCCCGCTCACCCCGGCCGAGGAACGGCTGTGGTTCGCGGAGCGGCTGCACCCCGGCTCGCCGACCTACCACATCGCCGCGCTGTACCGGATTCCCGGACGCGTCGACGTGCCGCGCCTGCGGACCGCGCTCGACGCCCTCGTGGCCCGGCACGACTCCCTGCGCCGCGGCTTCGAGGCTCCCGGCCGGGCGGTCACCTCGCCCACCGCGACCGTCTCGTGCCGCTGGCTGGACGCCTGCGGCCTGCCGGAGGCGACCGTGCGGGACCTGATCGACGAGCACGCCCGCCAGCCGTTCGACCTGGCGAACCCGCCGCTGCTGCGCGCGCTGGCCGTCGACCGCGGCGACGAGGACGACCTGCTGCTGCTCACCGTGCACCACCTGGTGTGCGACGGGGCCTCGCTCGCGATCCTGGAGGACGACCTCGGGAAGCTCTACTCCGGGGTCGAACCCGACCCCCGGCCCGACGCGCTCCCCGAGACGGCCTCCCGGCTGTTCGACGAGGACGAGGCCCGCGCCTACTGGCGGCGCACCCTCGCGGGTGCCCCGCGCGGCATCGCGCTGCCGCACGACCTGCCGCGGACGGCCTCACCGGGCAGCGCGGGCGCCGTGCACGCGCTGGTCGCCCCGGACGACCTGCTGGCGGGCATGGCCGACCTGGCCGCCCAGGAGCGGCTCAGCCCGTTCATGACCTGGATCGTCGCCTACGTGGCGGGCCTGGTCCCGCTGACCGGCGAACGCGATGTCGTGATCGGCATCGCCGCCTCCTCGCGCACCCCGGAGCAGCGCGGCGAGATCGGGATGTTCGTCGACCCGGTGCCGCTGCGGCTGGCCCTCCCGGACGGCACCACCACCAGGGACCTCGCCCGCGCGGTCCGGCGCGCGACCGCCGAGGCGCTCGCCCACCGGGGCGTGCCGTTCCAGACGATCGTCGAGGACCTCGGTCCCGGCGGCGACCCGGCCCGCGCGCCGCTCGTGCAGGCCGGGCTCACCTACCTCGACGCCGCGGACAGCGCGCTGCGGCTGGACGACCTGGTGGCGCACCGCGAACTGCTGCCGACGGGCACGGCCAAGTACGAGCTGCTGTGGTCGGTGACCCGCCACGCGGACCGCACGACCACCGAGTTCGAGCACCTCACCGGGCTGTTCTCCGCGGAGCGGGCCGCGGACGTCCACACCGGACTCCTCGACGCCGCCCGCGCGGCGTTCTCCCGCCCGGACGCGCCCCTGCGCCTGCCGGGCCGCCCACCCGCCACCGCGGCCCGCACCGACCCGGAACGCGCCCCGACCCGCGCTCGGCGGCCCATCCCGGAGCTGGTCCGCCTGCGCGCCGCGCAACGGCCGGACGCACCGGCGCTGCGGCACCGCGGCGTCGAACTCACCTACCGGCAGCTCGACGAGCGGGCGGTCGCCATCGCCACCGGCCTGCGGGCCGCGGGCCTGCGCCGGGGTGGCGTGGTCGCGGTCCCGCTGCCGCGCGGGATCGACTCGGTGTGCGCCTACCTGGGCATCTTCTACGCGGGCTGCGCCTACCTGCCGCTCGACCCCGAGCAGCCGCCGGACCGCGTCCGCACGGCGCTGCTCGGCGTGGCCGACGCGGTGCTCGTCGCCGGACCGCACCCGTCGCTCCCGCCGGAGGTGCCGGTCCTCGAACTGGCCGACCTGCTGGCCGGCCGCGACGCCGACCCGGCCGTCCCGGTGCGGGTCGTCGGCGAGGACCCCGCGTACCTGATCTCCACCTCCGGCTCCACCGGGCGCCCCAAGACCGTCGTCGTCCCGCACCGGGGGATCAGCCGACTGGTGCCCGACGCCGACGGCATCGTCTACCACGCCGACGACCGGGTCGCGCACCTGTGCAACCCGGCGTTCGACGCCTCCATCCTGGAGCTGTGGGGCGCGCTGGGCTCCGGCGCCGTCCTGGTGGTCGGCGACAAGCAGGACGCCCTGTCACCCGCCCGGCTGCGCGCCTTCCTCGCCGAGGAGCGCATCAGCGTGCTCGGCCTGCCCACCGCGCTGCTCCACACCGTGATCGACTTCGAGCCCGACGCGATGAGCGGGGTCCGGCTGCTGATCTTCGGCGGGGAGAAGGCCGACGAGCAGCGCCTCGCGCGGCTGCTGGCGAACCAGCCGCCCGCGCGGGTCGTGAACGTCTACGGCCCCACCGAGAACACCACGGTCAGCACCCTCCAGCGGGTCACGCCCGCCGACCTCGACCCCGGTCCGCTGTCGATCGGCCGGGCCGTCTCCGGCTCGACCGCCCACGCGCTCGGGCTCCACGGCGAACCGGTCGCACCCGGCGTCGAGGGCGAGCTGTACGTCGGGGGAGAGGGCCTGGCCCTGGGCTACCACGGCAACCCGGCGCTCACGGCGGCCTCGTTCGTGCCCGACCCGTTCGGCCCGGCGGGCGGTCGCCTCTACCGCACCGGCGACCGGGTGCGCCCGCGGGGCGACGGCACCTTCCACTTCGTCGGCCGCACGGACGACCAGGTCAAGGTCCGCGGCTTCCGGGTCGAACTGGGCGAGATCGAACTGGCGCTGCGCTCGCTCCCGGACGTCACCGACGCGGTCGTGTTCGCCCGCGCCACGGCCGACAGCACCGAACTGCTGGCCTGCGTCACGGGCGGCGCGGCACTGGCCGACGCCGCCGGGATCGCCGACGGCCTGCGCGCGCGGCTGCCGGAGTACATGGTGCCTGCGATCGTCGTGACCGATCGCCTGCCCCTCAACGCGAACGGCAAGGTGGACCGCGCCGCCCTGCTCGCGTCCCTGCCGGACGACCTCCCGGCGTCCGGCGGCGACACCGGGGAGCCCCCGGCCGACGACCCGCTCGCGGAGGCCGTCACGGCGCTCTGGTGCGAATCGCTCGGCACGGCCACCGCCCGTCCCGACGACAGCTTCGTCGCGCTGGGCGGCCACTCCATCAAGGCGCTCAAGCTGCTCGCCCGCGTGGACGAGTCCTTCGGAGTGGTGGTGGACCTCGCCGACTTCCTGGCCGAACCCACCCTGCGCCGCCTCGTCGACTCGGTCTCGCGGGAGACCGAGAACGCACCCACCAGCTGAACCCCCGTCCGAACACCAGCGAGGAGAACCACCATGACCGAGTCGTCGACCACCACCGCCCCGGAGTACGACGTCGTCGTCAACGACGAGGAGCAGTACTCGATCTGGGCCGTGGGCCGGGCCGTTCCGGCCGGGTGGCGCACCGTCGGCGTGACCGGCAGCCGCGAGGCGTGCCTGGAGCACATCGAAGAGGTCTGGACCGACATGCGACCCAGGAGCCTCCGCGTGGCCATGGGCGAGCGCTGACCGACCATCCGGGCAGGCCCGCCGCCTGCCCACCGCGCCTGCGGCACCAAGGGGAATTCTCATGTGGACGCTATTGCGCACCAACCGGCGCTTCCGCAGGCTCTTCGTCTGCGGGGTGGTGACGAGCTTCGGCGAGACCGCCGTCTACCTCTCGCTCGCCATCTGGGTCAAGGACCTGACCGGGTCGAACGCCGCCGCGGGCGCGGTGTTCCTGGCCATCACGGTGCCGGGGCTCTTCGCGCCGCTGCTCGGCCACCTCGTCGACCGGGTCAGCCGCAAGCGGCTGATGGTCGGCATGTACAGCGGCATGGCGGTGCTGTTCCTCGCCCTGCTGGCGGTGCGGGGCGTCGAGCAGGTGTGGATCATCTACGTGGTCACCTTCTGCTACGGGGTGCTGTCCGCCAGCCCGGCGTCCCCGGCGCTGCTGAAGGACGTCCTGCCCTCCGCCGACGCGGCGGCGGCGCGGTCGCTGATCATCGCCGTCAGCCAGGGCGTGCGCATCGTGTCCCCGGCGCTCGGCGCGGCGGCCTACGTCGCGTTCGGCGGGCGCTCGCTGGCCGTGCTCGGCACCGGCACGTTCGTGGTCGCGGTGCTGCTGCTGGTCTCCATCAAGGTCGTGGAGTCCGAGCCCGAGCCCGCGGGGGAGCGGTTCCTCACCTCCGTCCTCGCCGGGTTCCGGTTCATCCGCGGCGTGCCGCTCCTGCTGCGCCTCTCGCTCACGACGCTGGGGTTCATGGCCGTCGTCGGCCTGCTGGAGACCGCCATCTTCGCGGCGAACCAGGGACTCGGCCAGCAGGCCGCGTTCCTGGGTGTGATCACCTCGTTCCAGGGCGGCGGGTCCGTCCTCGGTGGACTCATCGCGGGCACCGCGGTGAAGCGCTGGGGTGAGGTCAGGAGCACCAGCGCGGGGTACGTGCTGATCGCCGCGGGCCTGGGGCTGTGCCTCGTGCCGGGCGTCCCCTTCTTCCTGGTCGGCGTCGTCCTGTTCGGGCTCGGCCTGCCGTTCGTGATGGTCGCGCTGGGCACCGCCCTGCACCTCTACACGCCCTCGCGGATGCAGGGGCGGGCCAACGCGGCGGTCGGCAGCGTCACCGACGCCGTCCAGTCGGCGTCGATCGCCGCGGGCGCCGCGCTCATCGGGGTCCTGGGCCACCAGGTCATGTACGTCGTCATGACCGTCGCCGCCGTGCTGTGCGCGGTCTCGCTGTTCGTGGCCCGCGTCCCCGTGCCCGAGATCGCCACGTCGATCGCCGACGCCGACGACACCGGCAAACCCGACGTCGACGCCGAGATCTCCAAGTAGCCGAGAGGAGGAACCCCGTGCACCCCATCGCGTCCCGCGGTGCCGACCGGCGGGCGGGCGGCTGGATCGTCGGCCCGCCGCGCCCGCACGCGCCCGCCGTCCGGCTGTTCTGCCTGCCGTACGTGGGCGGAGCGGCCTCGGTCTACCACCTGTGGCGCGGTGCCCTCGGCGACGACGTCGAGGTCTGCCCCGTCGAGCTGCCCGGCCACCAGACCCGCCTGCGGGAGCAGGCCTTCGGCAGGCTGGACGACGTGGTCGACGCGCTCGCGTCGGCGATCAGCGACGAGCTGGACGTGCCGCACGCGCTCTTCGGCCACAGCCTGGGATCGCTCGTCGCGTTCGAGCTGGCGCGGGAACTCCGCCGCCGCGGCGCGGGCGAGCCGCTGGCGCTGTTCGTGTCCGGCGGGCCCGCGCCCCGGCTGCCGCGGGTGCACCCGCCGGTGCACGACGGGTCCGACGCCGACGTGGTCGCCCGGCTCCGGCTGCTCGGCGGGCTGCCGGACGAGGTCCTCGCCGAACCGGAGCTGCTGCGGCGCTTCCTGCCGACGATCCGGGCGGACTTCGCGGTGTTCGAGACCTACGCGTACACGCCCGAGCGTCCGCTGACGTGCCCGGTGGTGGCGTTCACCGGCAGCGAGGACACCGACGTTCCCCCCGCTCGGGTGGACCCCTGGGCGGAGGAGTCCACCGGCCGGTTCACCCACCACGTCCTGCCCGGCGGCCACTTCTTCGTCCACACGGCGCGCACCGCGCTGCTCGACCTGGTGCGCGGCGAGCTGGCCGCCCCCTCGCACCCCCGTGACCAGGACAGCCGCGGAGCTGTCGACCAGTGAGCGCTCGTCGCCGTTGAGGAGTCAGACCCATGCCGGAATACTCGATCACCCTCTCCCCGGAGGTCCCTCCGGGCATGGCGGAGGAGTTCGCGAAGCGCGTCTACTACGCCGCGTCCGAGATCCACGGGTTCACCCTCGTCCACGGGCGGGGCGGCGAGGTGCGGGAGATCGAGATCTCCACGGCGGGCGAGGTCGACCCGTCCGAGATCGGCCGCAAGCTGAACCTGGTGGTGCGGCGCGACGTGCTGCCCCAGGGCGCGGTGGAGGACAGCCCCGCGGTGTGGCAGTCGATGGCGATGCCGCGCGCCTCGCGGATCGGGTTCGCGGACCTGGAGGACAACGGGCTCGTGACCCGCATGGGCGACGGGGCCTACGCGGCGACCGGGGTGCTCGCCCGCCTGCTCTACCAGCTGGACCACCGCGTGCGCACGATGGCCGTGGAGGGGTTCGGGGCGGTCGACAACTGCTACCCGGCCCTCATCCCCACCTCCGTGCTGCACCGGGCGGGCTACTTCGACTCGTTCCCGCAGTTCCTGATGACCGCGGGCCGCTTCCGGTCCGACGCCGACGTGTACCAGGGGTTCGCGACCGAGTTCGAGGCGGCGGAGGACAGGACGGCGTTCCTGGACGGCCGGACCGAGCACATCGGGTACTGCCTGTCGCCCACGGTCTGCTACCACTCCTACCACCAGCTGGCCGGGCGGCAGGTGCCGGACGCGGGTGCGGTCCTGACCGCCACCGGCAAGATCTTCCGGTTCGAGTCGCGCTACCACCGCACGCTGGAACGGCTGTGGGACTTCACCATGCGGGAGATCGTGTTCTTCGGCAGCCGCAAGGCGGTGACCGACCTGCGGCAGAACGTCGTGACGGCCGTCTGCGCGCTGGTCGACGACCTCCGGCTCGCGGGTCACGTGGAGGTCGCGAACGACCCGTTCTTCACCAACGGCGCCGACGCCAAGCGGGCCATGGTCCAGCGGGCGCTGAGGATGAAGTACGAGCTCCAGATGCCCGTGGTCGACGGCCGCACCATCTCCGTCGGCTCGTTCAACCTGCACGGCACGAAGTTCGGCGAGGCCTTCGACATCACGACGCCCGGCGGCGCCCCCGCGTACTCCGGGTGCGTCGGCATCGGGTTGGAGCGGATCGCCTACGCCTTCCTGTGCCGCCACGGGATCGACCCGTCCGACTGGCCCGAGATCTGAAGCACCCGACCCACTCCTGGAGGACGACGACATGGCGCACCCAGCGCCCCGCAGATCACCCACGTCCACGCGGACGGCGGGCCTCGCGGGCAACAGCCTCACCGAACTGTTCGTCATGGCCCGCGCCAGCGGAGCGGTCGACCTGGCGGTCGGCACCCCCGGCTACCCCGCGACCTCCGAGAGCCTCGTCGAGGACGCCGCCGAGGCCATGCGCGCCGGGCGGAACCAGTACGAGCACCCCGCGGGGGTCGCCGAGCTGCGGCAGCGGATCGCCGACATGCTCGGCGACGGCGCGGACCCCGACCGCGAGATCACCGTCACCGCGGGCGCCACCGAGGCGCTCTACATCGCACTCCTGTCCACCCTGGACCCCGGTGACGAGGTCGTCCTGTTCTCGCCGGGCTACGAGCAGCTCGCCGCGTCGGCCGCGCTGGTCGGGGCCCGCCTCCGGTACGTGCGGCTGCACGGGCCCGAGTGGCGCTACGACCCGGCCGAGCTGGCCGCCGCGTTCTCCTCCCGCACCAGGGCCGTGCTGCTCAACACCCCGGCCAACCCCACCGGCCGCGTGCTGAGCCGCGAGGAGATGGAGGAGATCGCCGCGCTCTGCGAACGCTGGGACGCCACGGTGATCTGCGACGAGGTGTACCGCTCGTTCACCTTCGACGGCAGGCGGCACGTCTCGGCCACCGAGATCCCCGCGTTCACCGGCCGCAACGTCGTCATCGGCTCGCTGTCCAAGAGCCACGCGATCAGCGGCTGGCGGCTGGGGTTCCTGCGCAGCGACGCCAAGCGCAGCGAGACGTTCCGCCGCGTGCACGAGCTGACCACCAACGGCACGGCGGCACCGCTCCAGGCCGCCGCCGCGAGCGCCGCCCGGTCGGTCGACCTGGACGAGGTGTGCCGCGAGATGAGCCTGCGCCGCGACCTGGCGCAGGAGGTCTTCTCCGGCATGGGCATGAAGTTCACGCCCGTGGAGGGCGGCATCTTCCTGTTCGCCGACATCAGCCCGCTGACCGGCGGGCGCGTGGACTGCCGGGCGTTCGCCCACGACCTGCTGGACCGGGCAGGGGTGCTGCTCGCGCCCGGAGCGCCGTTCTTCGGAGACCCGGCGCAGGGGCGCGACCACGTGCGGATCGCGTTCAACCGGCGGGCCGAGACGCTGCGCGAGGCCGAACGCCGCATCACGGCGTGACGGCGGGACGACGGACGTGGTAGCGGAGAGGAGCACGCGAGTGGCACAGGAGCACGGTGTGGACGACCTGGGTCCGCTCCCGGCGTTCATGGAGCCGGGAAGCGGGGTCGTCCCGTTCGTCACGCCCGTGGGCGACGGGATGTGGCTGGTCCGCGACCACGCCCTCGGCAGGGCGGTGCTCGCGGACCAGCGGTTCAGCCGGGCCGAGGCGACGAAGCCGCACTCGCCGAGGTTCAACGACGCGCAGCCCGCGCCGGACGCCGTGATGAGCATGGACGGCGCGGACCACGCCCGGCTGCGCCGCGTCGTGAGCGGCGCGTTCACCACCCGCCGGGTCGCCGCCATGGCGCCCGCGGTCGAGCGCCTCGCCGACGAGCGCCTCGACGCGCTCGCCGCGGCCGGGCCGGGCGCCGACCTGATCGGGCTGCTCGCCACCCCGCTGCCGCTGTCCGTCCTCTGCTCGATGCTCGGCATCCCGGCCGAGGACGGCGACGTCTTCCGCGACTGGGTCGAGGTGCTGTTCGACATCTCCGCCAGCTCGCCGAGGGAGAAGTCCCGCCGCCGCCTCGAACTCGTCGACTACATGGCGGAGCTGGTGGCGCGCAAGCGCGACAGCGACGACGAGGACCTGCTCACCGACCTGATCGCGGCGCAGGACCAGGGCAGGCTGTCGCCGGGGGAGATGCTGACGCTGGGCCTGTCCCTGCTGATGGCGGGCTACGAGACCACCGTCGGCCAGATCGGCCTGTCGGTGCTCGCGCTGCTGTCGGACCCCGTCGTGCTCGACGACCTCCGCGCCCACCCCGAGAACCTGGACGGGCTGGTCGACGAGCTGCTGCGGCTCACCCCGTCCACCCCGCTCAGCTTCCCCCGCGTGGCGCTGGAACCGGTGCGGCTCGGGACCGTCGTCGTCCGCACCGGCGAGGCCGTTGTCGTCTCGCTGCTGCACGGGAACCGGGACGCCGCGGCGTGGGAGCGGCCGGAGGGCCTGTGCCCCAGCGGTCACGGCGCCGCGCACCTGACGTTCGGGCACGGCGTGCACCGCTGCCTCGGCGCGCCGCTGGCGAGGCTCCAGCTCCGGATCGTCCTGGAACGCCTGCTGCGCCGCTTCCCCGGACTGCGCGTCGCCACGGGGTCCGACGCCGTGGTCTGGAAGGAGGGGATGTCGATCCGCGGCCTCGCCCGCCTGCGGGTGGAGTGGTAGCGGGCCGGGGTTCCCGCACCGCACCTACGGAAGTCGAGTGAGGAGTCACGTGTCCGCCGAGAACACCCACCGCGTCCCGGAGCCCGAGCTGGAGGCCGTCGCCGTCATCGGCGTCGCGTGCCGCTTTCCCAGGGCGGACGGCCCCGCCGCCTTCTGGCGGCTGCTGGAGGACGGCGCGAGCGCCGTCGTCGACGCCCCGCCGGGCCGGTGGGAGGGCGTTCCCGGCCCCCGGCGAGGCGGTTTCCTCGACGCCGTCGGCGACTTCGACGCGGCGTTCTTCCGCGTCTCCCCGCGCGAGGCCGCGGCCATGGACCCCCAGCAGCGCCTCGTGCTCGAACTGGTCTGGGAGGCGCTGGAGGACGCGGGCGTGGTCCCGGAGTCGCTGCGCGGCAGCCGCACGGCGGTCCTCGTCGGCGCGCTGCGCGACGACTACGCGGCCCTGGTCCACCAGCACGGCGACCGGGCGGTCACCCAGCACACGATGACCGGCGTGAACCGCGGGATCATCGCCAACCGCGTCTCCTACCACCTGGGGCTGCACGGGCCGAGCCTCGCGGTCGACACCGCGCAGTCCTCCTCGCTGGCCGCGGTCCACCTGGCGTGCGCCAGCCTGCGCGGCGGCGAGTCGACCCTCGCCATCGCCGCGGGCGTGAACCTGAACCTGCTGCCCGGCAACGTGCTGGCCGAGCTGCGCTTCGGCGGGCTGTCACCGGACGGCACCACGTACGCGTTCGACTCCCGCGCCAACGGCTTCGTCCCCGGCGAGGGCGGCGGGGTCGTCGTCCTCAAACCGCTGAGCCTGGCGCTGGCCGACGGCGACCGCGTCCACGGCGTCATCCTCGGCACCGCGCTCAACAACGACGGCGCCACCGACGGCCTCACCGTGCCGAGCGCGTCCGCCCAGGAGGCGATGCTGCGGGAGGCCTACGGGAAGTCGGGCATCGCCGCCGACGAGGTGCAGTACGTCGAGCTGCACGGGACAGGGACCCCTGTCGGCGACCCGATCGAGGCCGCCGCGCTCGGCGCCGCGCTGGGCACCGGCCGCCCCGCCGACGCGCGGCTGCGGATCGGCTCGGTCAAGACCAACATCGGGCACCTGGAGAGCGCGGCGGGCATCGCCGGGCTGATCAAGGTGCTGCTGAGCATCCGCCACCGCAGGATCCCGTCCAGCCTCAACTTCGAGGCCCCCGCGCCGCGCATCTCCCTGGTGTGGCTGGGCCTGGAGGTGCAGCGGCGGCTGACCCCGTGGCCGCGCGAGGACCGCCCGCTGGTGGCGGGCGTCAGCTCGTTCGGCATGGGCGGCACCAACTGCCACGTCGTGGTGACCGAGCCGCCGCCGGTGGGGACGGCCGCGGTCGCGCCGGTCGAGGGCCACGACCGCGCGGCGCTGTCGTGGGTGGTGTCCGGGCACACCGACGCGGCGCTGCGCGCGCAGGCGTCGCGGCTGCGGGACTTCGCCGCCCGGCACCCCGAGCACGCGCCCACCGCCGTCGCCCGCGCCCTGGTCACCCGCCGGGCCGTGTTCGGCCACCGCGCGGTCGTCACCGCCGCGGACCGCGAGGGCCTGCTGAGCGGACTCGACGCCGTGGCCGCCGGGCTGCCGTCGGCCTCGGTCGTGACGGGCGCGGTCGCTCCGGGGAAGCTCGGCTTCCTGTTCACCGGGCAGGGGTCGCAGCGCGCCGCCATGGGCAGCGGGCTCTACGACGCCTTCCCCCGCTACGCCCGCGCGTTCGACGAGGTCGCCGCGGAACTGGACCCGCTGCTGCCCCGGCCGCTCGCGGACGTGATCGCCGAGGGCGGGGCCGACCTGGACCGCACCGGCTTCACCCAGCCCGCGCTGTTCGCCGTGGAGGTGGCGCTGTTCCGGCTGCTCGAATCGTGGGGGCTGCGCCCCGACTTCGTCGCCGGGCACTCGATCGGCGAGATCGGTGCCGCCCACGTCGCCGGGGTGCTCGCGCTGCCCGACGCGGCCCGCCTGGTGGCGGCCCGCTCCCGGCTCATGCAGGCCCTGCCGGAGGGCGGGGCCATGGTGGCGGTGCGGGCCACCGAGGCGCAGGCGCACGACCTGCTGCGCTCCGAGGAGGGGCGGCTGGCCGTCGCCGCCGTCAACGGTCCCGACTCCGTGGTGCTCTCCGGGGACGTGGAGGCCGCCCTCCGCGTGGCGGCGGCGTTCACCGCGCTCGGGCACCGGACCAGGCGGCTCGACGTGAGCCACGCCTTCCACTCGCCGCACGTGGACGCGGTGCTCGACGAGTTCCGCGCGGCGGTCGCCCCGCTCACCCTCGCGGCACCGGCGATCCCGGTCGTGTCCACGGTGACCGGTGAGGTCGCCACCGCCGACCGCCTCACCTCACCCGACCACTGGGTCGAGCAGGTCCGGCGGCCGGTGCGCTTCCTGGACGCGGTCCGCACCCTGGCGGCCGAGGGCGTCACGACCCTGCTGGAGCTGGGCCCGGACGGCGTCCTCTCGGCGCACGCGGCGGCGTGCCTGCCCGATCCCGGCGCGGTCGTGGCCACCCCGGTCCTGCGCGCGGACCGCCCCGACGTCGACACGGCCCTCACGGCGGTGGCGCACGCCCACGTGCGGGGCCACGGCGTCGACTGGGCCTCGGTGCTCGCCGACGACCCGGCCGCCGCGGACGTCGAGCTGCCCACCTACGCCTTCCAGCGCGCGCACCACTGGTTCGACGACCGCGAGCGGATCACCCCGGCCCTGCCGGGCCCCGCGGGCGAGCCGAGGCCCGTCGAACCGGCCGCGGACGTCGAGGAGCTGGTGAGCAGGCACGTCGCCGCCGTGCTCGGCAGCGCACCGGGCGAGCGGGTGCCGGCGCACACCGCGTTCACCGACCTGGGTTTCACCTCGCTGATGGCCACCGAGCTGCGCACCGCCCTCGCGCACGCCACCGGTCTGGCGCTGCCGAGCGGGCTCCTGTACTCCCACCCGACGCCCGCGGCGCTGACCGCGTTCCTCCGGTCCGAGGAGGACGGTGCGGTCGCGGCGAACACCTCGACCGCGGCGCGGGTCGGCGCCGACGAGCCGATCGCGATCGTGGGCATGGCGTGCCGCTTCCCCGGCGGGGTCTCGTCGCCGGAGGACCTGTGGCGCCTGGTCGCCGACGGCGTGGACGCGGTCGGCGAGTTCCCGGCCAACCGCGGCTGGGACACCGACCTGTACGACCCCGAGCCCGGCCTGCCGGGGCGCAGCACCGTGCGGCACGGCGGTTTCCTGCACGACGCGGGCGAGTTCGACGCGGAGTTCTTCGGGATCTCGCCGCGCGAGGCCGAGGCGATGGACCCGCAGCAGCGGCTGCTCCTGGAGACCGCGTGGGAGGCCGTCGAACGGGCGGGCGTCGACCCGAAGTCGTTGCGGGGCAGCGCCACCGGCGTCTTCGTCGGCGCCACGGCCCTGGAGTACGGGCCGAGGATGGCCGAGGCTCCCGAGTCGACCCACGGGCACGTGCTGACCGGGACGACCACCAGCGTCGCGTCCGGGCGCATCGCCTACCAGCTCGGGCTGACCGGGCCCGCGCTGACGGTCGACACGGCGTGCTCGTCGTCGCTGGTGGCGCTGCACCTGGCCGTGCGCTCGCTGCGCTCGGGCGAGAGCGACCTCGCGCTCGCGGGCGGTGCCACGGTGATGGCCACGCCCGGCATGTTCGTGGAGTTCTCGCGGCAGCGCGGACTGGCGGTCGACGGGCGGTGCAAGTCGTTCGGCGCGGGCGCGGACGGCACGGGCTGGTCCGAGGGCGTGGGCCTGGTCCTGGTCGAGCGGCTGTCGGACGCCACGCGGCTGGGCCACCCCGTGCTGGCCGTGGTGCGGGGCAGCGCGGTGAACCAGGACGGCGCGTCCAACGGCCTCACCGCGCCGCACGGCCCGTCGCAGGAGGCGGTGATCCGGTCCGCGCTGGCCGACGCGGGACTGGCCGCCTCGGACGTGGACGCCGTGGAGGCGCACGGCACCGGGACCGTGCTCGGGGACCCGATCGAGGCCGAGGCGCTGGCGGCGGTCTACGGCGGGAGCCGGTCCGACGGGCGCAGGCTGTTCGTCGGGTCGCTCAAGTCCAACATCGGCCACGCCCAGGCGGCGGCGGGCATCGGCGGCGTGATCAAGATGGTCGGCGCCGTCCGGACGGGAGTGCTGCCGCGCTCCCTGCACGCCGACGTGCCGACACCGCACGTCGACTGGGACACCAACGGTCTCGTCCTGCTGTCGAAGCAGCAGGACTGGCCCGAGTCGGGACGGCCGCGCCGCGCGGGGATCTCCTCGTTCGGGATCAGCGGCACCAACGCGCACCTGATCCTCGAACAGGCCCCGGAGTCCGAGCCCGCCGAGGCCGCGGCCGACGGCGGTCCGGGGGTGGCGGCGCCGTGGGTGCTGAGCGCGCGCGGCGAGGCCGCGCTGCGGGCGCAGGCCTCCCGGCTGCGCGTCCACCTCGACGAGTCCGGAGTGGACACCGCGGGCGTCGGGATCGCCCTGGCCACCGCTCGTTCGGTCTTCGAGCACCGCGCGGTGGTCCTCGGCGGTGACCTCCGCGCGGGCCTGGACGCGCTCGCGGCGGGCACCGCGGCGCCGAACCTGCACCGCGGCTCGGCGGTCGACGCCGGGCGCACCGCGTTCCTGTTCACCGGGCAGGGCGCCCAGCGCGCGGGCATGGGTCGCGGTCTCCACGCCGCCCACCCCGTGTTCGCCGCGGCCTTCGACGAGGTCTGCGCCGCCTTCGACGGCCTGTTGGACGAGCCGCTGCGCGACGTCGTGTTCGCGGCGGACGACAGCGGCCCGCTGCACCTCACCTCCTACACCCAGCCCGCCCTGTTCGCCCTGGAGACGGCGCTCGTCCGGCTCCTCGCGCACCACGGCACCGTCCCCGGTCTGGTGGCCGGGCACTCGATCGGCGAGATCGGCGCGGCCCACGCGGCGGGCGTGCTCTCGCTGCCCGACGCCGCGCGGCTCGTCGCGGCACGGGGCCGGTTGATGATGTCGGCGCCCCCCGGCGGCGCGATGATCGCGATCGAGGCCGAGCCGGACGAGGTGCGGGAGTCGCTGTCTGACCTGGTCTCGCTCGCCGCCGTCAACGGTCCCCGCTCGGTGGTCGTGTCCGGCGACGCGGCCGAGGCCGAGCGCGTCGCCGCCCGGTGGCGCGCGGCGGGCCGCCGGGTGCGCCGCCTGACCGTGAGCCACGCCTTCCACTCCCCGCACATGGACGCGGTCCTGGACGACTTCCGGGCGGTCGCGGCGGACGTCGACCTCCACGCGCCCCGGATCCCGGTCGTCTCGACCGTCACGGGCGAGCGGGCCACGGCCGAGCAGTTGGCCTCGCCCGACCACTGGGTGCGGCAGGTCCGCGACACCGTCCTGTTCGCCGACGCGACCCGCGCGCTGGCCGCGCTGGGCGCCACGGTGTTCCTGGAGGTCGGCCCCGACGCCGTCCTGACCCCGCTGGCGGCGGCCGTCCTGCCGGACACCGCCACGGTCGTGCCGCTGCTGCGGGCGGGCCGCGACGAGGTCGCGACCCTCGGCGCGGGCCTCGCCGAGGCCTACGTCAACGGCGCCCCGCTGGACGCGGGCTCGTTCTTCCCCGGCGCGACCCCCGCTCCGCTGCCCACGTACGCCTTCCAGCGGCGGCACTTCTGGCAGGCCCCCGCGGCGCGGGCCGACGCCCGCTCCCTGGGGCTCGTGCCCGCCGACCACCCGCTGCTGGCGGGCGAGGTGGACCGGGCCGACCAGCGGGACACCCTGTTCACCGGCCGGGTCACGCCGTCGGCCCGGTCGTGGCTGGCCGACCACGTGATCACCGACCGCGTCCTCGTGCCCGCCACGGTGTTCCTCGAACTGGCCGTGGCCGCGGGCGAGCGGCTCGGCGTCCCGAGGGTGGACGAGCTGACGCTGGAGGTACCCCTGGAACCGCTGGGGGACACCGCGCTCCAGCTCCAGGTGGCCGCCCCGGACGCCGAGGGCCACCGCGCCTTCACCGTCCACGCCCGGCCGGAGGGGGCCCCGTGGACCCGCCACGCCGCCGGTGTCCTCGCCCCCGCCGCCGAACCGGGTGACGAGCCGACCGCGTGGCCGCCGGAGGACGCGACGGCCGTGCCCGTCGCCGACGCCTACGAGCGCCTCGCCGACCTCGGCTACCGCTACGGACCCGCCTTCCGGGGGCTGCACGCCGTCCGGCGGGCGGGCACGTCGACGTTCGCCGAGATCCGGCTGCCCGAGCCGCCGAGGGGTGGCGAACGGTACCGGGTGCACCCGGCGCTGCTGGACGCCGCGCTGCACGCGCTCGTCCTGGACGCCGCGGGTGCCGACGACGAGATCCTCCTGCCGTTCAGCTGGCGCGACGTCACCCTGCACCCCAGCGGTGCCACCGAGCTCCTGGTCCGCGCCACGCCGAACGACGACGGCACCACCGCCCTCGTGCTGACCGAACCCGACGGAACCCCCGTGGCGACGGTCGGGTCGCTGACCCTGCGCCCGGTGGCCAGGCGGCGGCTCGCGGCGCCCGCCACGGACGCGCTGTTCACCGTGGACTGGCCGGTCGTCCCGATCCCGGTCGCGGACCCGTCCCCGACAGTCGACGTCGTGCCGGGCGACACCCTCCCCGGTGTCCTGCGCACCGTCCAGGAGTGGCTGGCCACCGACCGCCCGGCCGACGCCCGGCTGCTCGTGGTCACGCGGAACGCCGTCGCGGTGCGCCCGACCGACGACGTGGACCTCGACACCGCCGGGGTCTGGGGCCTCGTGCGCACCGTCCAGTCCGAGCACCCCGGCCGGGTGCTGCTGGCCGACCTCGACGCGGACGCGGCGACCGACCTCCTGCCCTCCGTCGTGGCCACGGGCGAGCCGCTGGTGGCCGTGCGCGCGGGGGAGTTCCACGTCCCCCGGCTCGCCAGGCGCCGGTCGACCACCACGACGGCCCGCCGCCTCGACCAGGGGGGCACGGTGCTGGTCACCGGCGGCACCGGTGGTCTCGGAGCCCTCGTCGCCCGGCACCTGGTGACCGAGCACGGCGTGCGGCACCTGCTGCTCGTCAGCCGCCGCGGCCCGGACGCGCCGGACGCGGACGCCCTCGCCGCCGACCTGACCGCGCTGGGCGCCGAGGTCACGATCGCCGCCGCCGACGTCGCGGACCGCGACGCGCTGGCCGCGGTGCTCGCCGTCGTCGGGCCCCCGCTGACGGCCGTGGTGCACGCCGCGGGCGTCCTGGCGGACGCGACCGTGGAGAACCTGACCCCGGCCCGCCTGGCGGAGGTGCTGCGGCCCAAGGCCGACGCCGCGCGCGTGCTGCACGAGCTGACCGAGGGGACGGACCTCGCGGCGTTCGTGCTGTTCTCCTCCGTCTCCGGCATCATCGGCACCGCGGGCCAGGCCAACTACGCCGCCGCGAACGCGGTGCTGGACGCCCTCGCCCACCACCGCGCGTCCCGCGGCCTGGCGGGCACCTCGCTGGCGTGGGGCCTGTGGGACGAGGGCATGGGGAGCGGGCTGACCGACGCCGACCTGGCCCGGTGGCGGCGGACCGGCGTCCGGCCGCTGACGGCCGCCCGCGGCCTCGCGCTGTTCGACGCGGCCCTCGCGGCGGGCGACCCCCTGGTGGTGCCCGCGGCGCTGGAGCCGTCGAGCCCCCTCCTCCGGGCCCGTCCCCGACCGGCCGCCCGCCCCCGGCCCACCTCGGACTGGGCGGGCCGCGTCGCCGCGCTGCCCGAGGCGAAGCGGGCCGCCGCCGTCCTGGACCTGGTCCGCGCCGAGGCCGCCGCGGTGCTCGGCCACGAGGGACCCGTGGACGCGCGGCGCACGTTCAACGACCTCGGCTTCGACTCGCTGGCGGGCATGGACCTGCGCTCCCGGCTCGGCACGGCCACCGGCCTGCGGCTCACCGCCTCGGTGACCTTCGACCACCCCACGCCCGACCGGCTCGCCGCGCACCTGCTGGCCGAGGTGGCGGGCGCGAAGCCGACGGCGCGGCGCGCGGCGCGGGTCGGCGCCGACGAGCCGATCGCGATCGTGGGCATGGCGTGCCGCTTCCCCGGCGGGGTCTCGTCGCCGCGGGACCTGTGGCGCCTGGTCGCCGACGGCGTTGACGCCGTCGGCGGGTTCCCGACGAACCGGGGCTGGGCCGAGGACCTGTACGACCCGGACCCGGAGCGGACCGGCACCTCGACCACGCGCGACGGCGGCTTCCTGCACGACGCGGACCTGTTCGACCGCGAGTTCTTCGGCCTGTCCCCGCGCGAGGCGACCGCGACCGACCCGCAGCAGCGCCTGCTGCTGGAGACCGCCTGGGAGACCTTCGAGAGCGCGGGCATCGACCCGGAATCGGTGCGGGGCAGCAACACCGGCGTGTTCACCGGCGCCATGTACGACGACTACGCGTCCCGGCTCGCCGACACCCCCGAGGAGTTCGAGGGGTTCCTGCTGGCGGGCAACCTCTCCAGCGTCCTCTCCGGACGGTTGTCCTACACCTACGGGCTGCGGGGTCCCGCGCTGACGGTCGACACGGCGTGCTCGTCGTCGCTGGTGGCGCTGCACCTGGCCGTGCGCTCGCTGCGCTCCGGTGAGTGCGACCTCGCGTTCGCGGGCGGGGTCACCGTGATGAGCAGCCCGCACACCTTCGTCGAGTTCTCCCGGCAGCGCGGGCTGGCGGCGGACGGGCGGTGCAAGTCGTTCGGCGCCGGCGCGGACGGCACCGGGTGGTCCGAGGGCGTGGGCCTGCTGCTGGTGGAACGGCTCTCGGACGCCCGGCGGCACGGGCACCGGGTGCTGGCCGTGGTGCGGGGCAGCGCGGTGAACCAGGACGGCGCGTCCAACGGCCTGACGGCGCCGCACGGCCCGTCGCAGGAGGCGGTGATCCGGTCCGCGCTGGCCGACTCGGGGCTGACCCCCGCGGACGTCGACGCCGTGGAGGCGCACGGCACCGGGACCGTGCTGGGCGACCCGATCGAGGCCGGGGCGCTGGCGGCGGTCTACGGCGCGGGCCGGGGCGAGGCCGACCGGCTGTTCGTCGGGTCGCTCAAGTCCAACATCGGTCACGCCCAGGCCGCGGCGGGCGTCGGCGGCGTGATCAAGATGATCGGCGCGCTGCGGGCGGGCGTGCTGCCGCGCTCGCTGCACGCCGACGTGCCCTCGCCCCACGTCGACTGGGACACCAGCGGACTGTCCCTGCTGACGCGGCGGCGCGACTGGCCGGACCAGGGCAGGCCGAGGCGCGCGGGCGTCTCGTCGTTCGGGATCAGCGGCACCAACGCGCACGTCATCCTCGAACAGGTCCCGGACGCCGAACCGCCGTCGCCCCCGAGCGGCGGCGTCGTGCCGTGGATCGTGACCGGCCGGACCGACCAGGCGGTGCGCGAGCAGGCCGCCCGGCTCGCCCGGCACGTCAAGGACCACCCCGAGCTGTCGGCAGCCGACGTCGGCTACTCGCTCGCCACCGGCCGCGCGCTGCTCGACCGCGGTGCCGCGGTGGTCGGCGCGGACCGGGACACCCTGCTGCGCGGTCTGTCCGCCATCGCCGCGGGCTCAGCGGCACCGGGGGTCGTGCTCGGCCACCGGGCCGCGGCGCCGGGGAAGACGGCGTTCCTGTTCACCGGCCAGGGCAGCCAGCGGCCCGGCATGGGCGCGGGCCTGCACGCGGCGCACCCGGTGTTCGCGGCGGCGCTCGACGAGGTGTGCGGCCACCTGGACCCGCTCCTGCCCCGTCCGCTCAAGGAGGTGCTGTTCGCCGAGGCCGACTCGCCCGAGGCGAAGCTCCTGGACGACACGGTGTTCACCCAGGCCGCGCTGTTCGCCGTGGAGACGGCGCTGCACCGGCTGCTGCGGCACTGGGGGGCCGCACCCGACTACGTGCTCGGCCACTCCGTCGGCGAGGTCTCGGCGGCGTGCGCGGCCGGCGTGCTCGACCTGCCCGACGCCTGCGTCCTGGTCGCCGAGCGCGGCAGGCTGATGCAGGCGGCCCGCCGCGGCGGCGCGATGATCGCCATCGAGGCCGGTGAGGACGACGTGCGCGCCACGCTCGCGCCGTACGGCGACCGGCTCGGCGTCGCGGCCGTCAACGGCCCGAGGGCCGTGGTGGTCTCCGGTGACGCCGAGGCGGCCGACGAGGTCGCGGCCCGGTGGCGGGCCGACGGCGTCCGCACCACCCGGCTGCCCGTGTCGCACGCCTTCCACTCGGCCCACATGGACGGGGTGCTCGACGAGTTCCGCGCCGTCGTGCGCACCCTGACCTTCCACCCCCCGCGCGTCCCGGTCGTGTCCAACCTGACCGGCGACCTCGCCGACGAGGAGCAGGTGATCTCGCCCGAGTACTGGGTGCGCCACGTCCGCGAGGCCGTGCGCTTCGCCGACGGCGTGCGCTGCCTGGAGCGGGAGGGCGTCACGGACTTCGTGGAACTCGGCCCGGACGCCGTCCTGACCGCGCTGGCGCGGACCTGCCTGGCCGAGCCGACCGGGGAACTGGTCCCGACGCTGCGCCGCCGCCGCGACGAGGCCGAGTCCGTCGCACGGGCCGTGGCCCTGCTGCGGCTGCGCGGCGCCGCACCGGACTGGCGGGCCGTGTTCCCCGGCGCGCGCCGGGTCGACCTGCCCACCTACGCGTTCCAGCGCGAGCGGTACTGGCTCTCGGCCGCGGGCGGGCCGGTCGACGCGAGCGGTCTCGGCCTGACCGGCACGGGGCACCCCGTGCTGGGCGCGGTGGTGGGCCTGGCCGACCGGGACGTCCACGTGTTCACGGGTCGGCTCGCCACGGGCACGCACCCGTGGCTGGCCGACCACGTGGTGGCGGGCGTCCCCCTGGTCCCGGCGAGCGCCGTCGTGGAGATGGCCGTGAGCGCGGGCGAGCACCTCGGGGTGCCGCGGATCGGGGAGCTGACGCTGTCGGCGCCGCTGGTCCTGTCGTCGGACGCGCTCCAGCTCCAGCTCACCGTCGGCGAGGCGGGCCAGGCGGGGGACCGCGGCTTCACCCTGCGCGCCCGGTCCGACGGCGGGCCGTGGACGGCGCACGCCGAGGGCGTGCTGACCCCCGCCGCCGATGACGGCGAGGGCCTGGCCCCGTGGCCGCCCGCCGCCGCCGAGGTGGCCGTGGACGACTTCTACGGCACCCTGCCCGGCTTCGACTACGGTCCCGCCTTCCGGGGGCTGCGCCGGGTGTGGCGCGGGGACGGCGAGCTGTTCGCCGAGGTCGACCTGCCCGAGCCCGCGCGGTCGGAGGCCCGCCGCTACGCGCTGCACCCCGCCCTGCTGGACGCCGCGCTGCACCCGCTGCTGCTCGACGCCGACGCGCCGCGCGTGCCGTTCACGTGGCGCGGGGTGGGCCTGCACCCCGCTGGCGCGTCCTCGCTCCGCGTCCGGCTCCGGACGACCGGGGAGCTGACGTCGATCACGGTCGCCGACGGAACCGGTGCGCCGGTCGCCACCGTGGAATCCCTGCTCCTGCGCCCGTTCGAGCGCGGTGCCGTGCGGTCGGGCGGGCTGCACCGGGTCGCGTGGACCCCGCTGCCCGCCACCCTCCGCGCGGCGGGGGGGACTCCGGTGATCACCGGGGACCCGGCGGAGTTCCTCGCCGCGGTGGACCCCGTTCCCGAGACCGCGGTCCTCCAGGCCCGCTCCACCGGACCGGACGTCCCCTCGGCGGCCCGCGCGGTGCTGGGCCGGACCCTGCGCGCCCTGCGGACGTGGCTGGCCGACGAGCGGTTCGCCCGCTCGACGCTCGTCGTCGCCACGCGCGGCGCCGTCGCGACCGGCGGCGAGGGCGTCACGGACCCGGCCGCCGCGGCGGTGTGGGGACTCGTGCGCACCGCCCAGACCGAGCACCCCGGCCGGGTCGTGCTGGCCGACCTGGACTCCGACACCGTGCCGTCGGGACTGGTGGAGCTCGGTGAACCGCAGCTCGCCGTGCGCGACGGCCGGGCACTGGTGCCCCGGCTGGCCGCGGCGGGACCGCCCGCGCCCGCCACGGCCCGGTGGGACCGGGGCACCGTCCTGGTCACCGGGGCGACCGGGGCGCTCGGCACGCACCTCGTCCGCCACCTGGTGACCGAGCACGGGGCGCGCAGGCTCCTCCTCGTCTCCCGGCGCGGCGCCGGGCGCGACCTGGTGGGCGAACTCGCGGCCCTCGGCGTGGACGTCACCACCGCCGCCTGCGACGCGGGCGACCGGGACGCGCTCGCGGCGGTGCTGGCGGCCGTGCCCGCCGAACACCCGCTGACCGCGGTCGTGCACGTCGCGGGCGTGGCCGACGACGCGGTCCTCGCGGACGTGACCGAGGAACGCCTCGACGGGGTCCTCACGGCCAAGCTCGACGCCGCCTGGCACCTGCACGAGCTGACCAGGGACCTGGACCTGTCCGCGTTCGTCCTCTACTCGTCCGTCGCGGGCCTGCTCGGCACCGCCGGGCAGGCGGCGTACGCGGCGGCCAACACCTCCCTGGACGCCCTCGCCGAGCACCGCGCGGCGCTCGGCCTGCCCGCGCGGTCCCTCGCGTGGGGCCTGTGGGAGACGGCCAGCGCGCTGAGCGGGCACCTCGCCGAGACCGACCTGCGGCGCCTGGCCAGGACCGGCCTGCGCCCGCTGGCCACGGCCGACGCGCTGGCCCTGTTCGACGCGGCGATGTCCGCGACCGAGCCGGTGCTGGCCGTGACCCGCCTGGACCTCGACGGCCTGCGCGACCCCGTGCCGCCCCTGCTGTCCGGCCTCGCGCCGCGGACCGCCGCGCGGCCGAGCGCGACGCCCGCCCCCGGCGCGGCCCGGCTCGCCGCGCTGCCGGACAGCGAGGTCGACCGGGTGCTGACCGACCTCGTGCGCGGGCACGTGGCCACCGTCCTGGGCCACAGCGACCCCACCGCCGTCGGCACCGACCGCCCGTTCCGGGACCTGGGCCTCGACTCGCTCACGTCCGTCGAACTGCGCAACCTGCTGACCAGGAGCACCGGCCTGCGGCTGTCCGCGAGCCTGGTCTTCGACCACCCCACGCCCGCCGCCCTCGTGCGGCACCTGCGCGAGCTGGTCGAGGCCGAGCGCGCCCCGGCCGACGAACCGGTCACGGCGCGGCTCGGCGGCCTCACCGAGGCGGTGCGCACGGCCGCCGAGGACCCCGTCGCGTTCGCCCGCATCACGGCGGAGCTGCGGGCGCTGCTCGACGTCGCCGAGGAGGCGGCGGGCCGTCGGGCCGAGCAGGACACCGGGGCCCCACTGGACTCCGCGAGCGACGAGGAGCTGTTCGCGCTGATCAACGACTTCACCTAGCGGTCCCACCCCCACCCGAACCGGACGAGCAGCACGACGGCGGAGAGCTGAGAGCACGTGGCAAACGAAGAGGAACTGCGGACCTACCTGAAGAAGGCCGTCGCCGACGCGCAGGACTACCGCAAGCGGCTCCGCGAGGCCGAGGAGAGGGACCGCGAGCCGATCGCGATCATCGGCATGGCCTGCCGCTACCCCGGCGGTGTCGCGTCTCCGGAGGACCTGTGGCGGCTCGTCGCCGACGGGGTGGACGCGGTCGGCCCGTTCCCGGACAACCGCGGCTGGGACCTGTCGGCGCTCTACGACCCGGACCCGGACAACCACGGGACGTCCTACGCCCGCGAGGGCGGCTTCCTGCACGACGCCGCGAACTTCGACGCCGACCTGTTCGGCGTCTCCCCGCGCGAGGCGCACGCGATCGACCCGCAGCAGCGGCTGCTCCTGGAGGTCGCCTGGGAGGCGTTCGAACGCGCGGGCCTCGACCCGACGTCGGTCCGGGGCAGCCGGACGGGCGTGTTCGTCGGCGCCATGTACGACGACTACGCGTCCCGGCTCGTCCCCGCGCCGCGCGAGTACGAGGGGTACCTGAGCACGGGCAGCGCGGGCAGCGTCGCGTCCGGGCGGCTCGCCTACACGTTCGACCTGACCGGTCCGGCCGTCACGGTCGACACGGCCTGCTCGTCGTCGCTGGTCGCCCTGCACCTGGCCGCCCAGTCGCTGCGGCGCGGCGAGTGCTCGCTCGCCCTCGCGGGCGGCGTGGCGGTCATGGCGACGCCCACCTCGTTCATCGAGTTCAGCAGGCAGCGCGGCCTGGCCGCCGACGGCCGCTGCAAGGCGTTCGGCGAGGCCGCCGACGGCACCGGCTGGGCCGAGGGCGCCGGGCTGCTGCTCGTGGAGCGGCTCTCGGACGCGGTGCGCAACGGCCACGAGGTCCTGGCGGTCATCCGCGGCTCGGCGGTCAACCAGGACGGCGCCAGCAACGGCCTGACCGCGCCCAGCGCCGCCGCCCAGGAACAGCTCATCGAACGCGCCCTCGCCGACGCCGGGGTCTCGGCCGCGCAGGTCGACGTCGTGGAGGCGCACGGCACCGGCACCAAGCTCGGCGACCCCATCGAGGCGCAGGCGCTGCTCGCCACCTACGGGCGGGCGCACACGCCGGAGCGCCCCCTCCTGCTGGGCTCGCTGAAGTCCAACATCGGTCACGCGCAAGCCGCCGCGGGGGTCGGCGGCGTGATCAAGATGGTCGAGGCGCTGCGCCGCGGCGTCCTGCCCGCGACCCTGCACGTCGACCGGCCCACGCCCTACGTGGACTGGTCCGACCGGAGGGTGGCGCTGCTGACCGAGCGGATCGCGTGGCCCGAGGCCGAGCACCCGAGGCGCGCGGCGGTGTCGTCGTTCGGCATCAGCGGCACCAACGCCCACCTCGTCGTCGAGGCCGCCCCGGCCGTGGAGACCGCCGTGCGGGCGGCGGGCGGGCAGCCGCTGACCGCCGTGCCGCTGCTGCTCTCCGCGAGCAGCGCGCCCGCGCTCCGCGCCCAGGCGGACGCGCTGCTGGGCCACCTGGCAGGCGCCCCGACCGCGGACCTGCCCTCGCTCGGCTTCTCCCTCGCCACCACCAGGGGCGCGCTGAAGCACCGCGCGGTGCTGCTCGCCGCCGACCGCGCCGAGTTCGAGGCCGGGCTGCACGCCATCGCCGCGGACGGCACGTCGTCGCGGCTGGTCAGGGGGATCGCGGGCGAGGGACGCACGGCGTTGTTGTTCGCCGGGCAGGGCGCCCAGCGCCCCGGCACGGGCCAGGAGCTGTACCGGACGTTCCCGGCGTACGCCGAGGCCTTCGACGCCGTGTGCGACGCCCTGCGCCCGCACCTCGACCGCCCGCTGCGCGACGTGGTCTTCGCGACCGACCCCACCCTGCTCGGCCGCACCGACTGGACCCAGCCCGCCCTCTTCGCCTGCGAGGTCGCCCTGTTCGGGCTGCTGGAGTCGTGGGGCGTGCGACCGGACGCCGTCCTCGGCCACTCGGTCGGCGCCCTGGCGGCGGCCCACGTGGCGGGTGTCCTCACGCTGACCGACGCCGCCGCGCTCGTGGCCGCCCGCGGTCGGGTGATGGCCCGGCTGCCGGAGGGCGGCGCCATGGTGGCGCTGCGCGCGACCGAGGTCCAGGCCGCCGCGCTCGTGGCGGGCCACGAGCACGAACTCGCCGTGGCCGCCGTCAACGCGCCGGAGTCGACCGTCCTCTCCGGCGACCGCGAGGCGCTCACCGCCGTCGTGGAGGCGTTCCGGGCGGCGGGCGGCACGGCGACGTGGCTGCGCGTCAGCCACGCCTTCCACTCCCCGCTGGTGGACCCGGTGCTCGCGGAGCTGCGCGACGTGGCCGCGCGCACCACCCCCGGCGAACCGCGGATCACCCTGGTGTCCGACCTGACCGGCAAGCCGGTGGAACCGGGCCAGCTCGCCGACCCCGACTACTGGGTGCGCCACGCGCGCGGCACGACCCGCTTCCAGGACGCCGTGCACAGCCTGGTGGACCTGGGCTGCACCCGGTTCCAGGAGCTGGGTCCCGGCGGCGACCTCACGGCGCTGGCCACCGAGTGCCTGGCCGAGGCGATCCCGACCAGCGCACCGGTCCCGTCGCTGCGGCCGAACCGGCCGGAGCCCGAGACGCTGCTGGCGGCGGTCGCCCACCTGCACGTCACCGGACAGGCGGTCGACTGGGCCGCCGTCTTCGCCGACCGGGGCGCCCACCGCGTCCCGCTGCCGACCTACGCCTTCCAGCGCGAGCGCTACTGGCTGACCGCGCCCGCGCCGTCGGGCCTGCCGACCGCCGACCTGCGCGCGGCGGGCCTCACCCCGTCCGAGCACCCGCTGCTCGGCGCGCTCGTCGAACTGCCCGACTCGGACGGCCTGCTGCTGAGCGGCCGGCTGTCGCTGGCCGACCACCCGTGGCTGGCCGACCACCGCGTCGCCGGGACGGTCCTGGTGCCGGGGACCGCCCTGCTGTCGATGGCCGCGTGGGCGGCCGAGCGGGCGGGCTGCGACGTCGTCGAGGAACTCGTGCTGGAGGCCCCGTTCGCGGTGCCCGACGACGCGGAGTTCCAGGTGCGGGTCTCCGTTGCCGCCCCCGACGCCGCCGGGGTGCGGCCCGTCGCCGTGCACGCCCGCCGGGACGACGGCGAAGCGGGCGGGTGGACCCGGTACGCCCACGGCACGCTCGCGCGCGGCCCCGCCGAACCCCCGGCCGACCTGCGCGCGTGGCCGCCCCCGGACGCGGAACCCGTGCCCGCCGACGGCCTCTACGCCGACCTGGCCGCCAGGGGCCTGGAGTACGGACCGGCGTTCCGGGCCGTCCGCGCCCTGTGGCGGCGCGGCGAGGAGGTCTTCGCCGAGGTGGCGCTGTCCGACGGCAGGCTCCACCCGACCGACTACCCCGTGCACCCGGCCCTGCTCGACGCCGCCCTGCACGCCGCCGCGCTGGGAACCGCCGAGACCCTGCTGCCCTACACCTGGTCCGGCGCGCGGACCCTGGCTCCCGCGGGCTCCCGCCTGCGCGTTCGCCTCGCCCCCGCGGGGGCCCGTTCGGTCTCGGTCGACGCGGCCGACGTCGACGGCAACCCGGTGGTCTCGATCCGCTCCCTCGCGCTGCTGCCCCGCGCCGACGGGACCGGCGCCGACGGCCTGCTCTTCCCGTCCTGGACCGCGCTGCCCGACCTTCCCGCGCCGGTCGCGACCGACCGGTGGGCGCTCGTCGCCCCGCCCGGCGACGACCTCGCCGACACGGGCGCGACCGTCCACCACGACCTCGCGGCCCTCGTCGACGGCCTGGCGGGCGGCGAGGCCCCGGACTGGGTCCTCCTGTCCTGCCCGAGGACCGTGGACGACCCGGCCGCCGCCGTGCGCGAGGTGCTCCACGAGGTCCTGGCCTGCGCCGACGTGCTCACCACCGACGACAGGCTCGCCCGCGCGCGACTGGTGGTGTGCACCCGCGGCGCCGTGGCCGTGGACGGCGAGCAGGACCCGGCCGGGCTGGCCCACCGCGCCGCCTGGGGCTTCGTGCGCGCGCTCCAGGCCGAGCACCCCGACCGGTTCGTCCTCCTCGACTCCGACGGCGACCCGGCGTCCCGCCGCGCCCTCGCCGCGGCCCTCGCGACGGGGGAGCCGCAGCTCGCGCTGCGCGTGGGCACCGCCCACCGGCCGACGCTCACCGACGTGGAGCCCGACGCGGTGCTGACCCCGCCCGCGGGGGAGCGGCACTGGCGCCTGGACTTCGTGGGCAGGCAGACGTTCGACAACGTGGCGCTGGCCCCGTGGCCGGAGGCGGGCGGACCCCTCGGCCCCGGTCAGGTCCGGGTGCGGCTGCGAGCCGCGGGCCTCAACTTCCGCGACGTCCTGCTGGCCCTCGGGGTGATCCCCCCGTCGGTCGACCCGGACGCCACCAGCACCGGCCAGGGCGGAGAGGGGGCGGGTGTCGTCGTCGAGACGGGCCCCGGCGTCGTCGGACTCCGGCCCGGCGACCGGGTGATGGGCCTGTTCGCGGGCATCGGACCGGTCTCGCTCACCGACCACCGGCTGCTGGCCCGCGTGCCGGACGGCTGGACGTTCGAGCAGGCCGCCGCGGTCCCGGTGGCCTACCTGACGGCGTACCACGGCCTGGTGACCCTGGCGGGCCTGCGCGCGGGCCAGTCGGTCCTGGTGCACGCCGGGACCGGCGGCGTCGGCACGGCCGCCGTCCGGCTCGCCCGCCACCTGGGTGCCGAGGTCTTCGCCACGGCGGGCCCGGCGAAGTGGGACGCCCTGAGGGCCGCGGGCCTGACCGAGGACCGCATCGCCTCGTCCCGCACGCTCGACTTCGAGCGGAGCTTCCTCGCGGCCACCGGCGGCCGGGGCGTGGACGTGGTGCTCAACTGCCTGGCCGGGGAGTTCATCGACGCCTCCCTGCGCCTGCTGCCGCGCGGCGGCCACTTCCTGGAGATGGGCAAGACCGAGCGCCGCGACCCCGACGCGGTCGCGGCGGCGCACCCCGGCGTGTCCTACCGCGCCTACGACGTGCGCGAATCCGGTCTCGACCGGACGCGGGAGATGTTCGCCTCCCTGGTGGACCTCTTCGACCGGGGTGTCCTCGCCCCGCCGCCGGTGTCGGTCTGGGACGTCCGGCGGGCGCCGCGCGCGTTCCGCCACCTCGGCGAGGCCCGGCACATCGGCAAGGTCGTGCTGACCCTCCCGCAGGAGGACGAGGCGTGGGACACCACCCGCGCCGTGCTGATCACCGGCGGCCACGGCCAGCTCGGCCGCCTCGTCGCCCGGCACCTCGTCGTCGAGCACGGCGTGCGGCAGGTGCTGCTGATGGGCAGGCACCTCCCGGAGCCGGGCGGTGCGGCGGCCGGGGCCGTCGCCGACCTGGTGGGCCTCGGGGCGGACGTCCGCACCCTCGCCTGCGACGCCGCCGACCGCGCCGAGCTGGACGCGGTGCTGGCCGACCTGGCCCGCGACGGCGTCCGGATCGGCGGGGTCGTGCACGCGGCGGGCGTGCTGGACGACGGCGTGCTCGCGTCCACCACCCCGGACAAGCTGGACCGCGTGCTGCGGCCCAAGGTGGACGCGGCCCTCAACCTGCACGCGGCCACCCGCGACCTCGGGGCGTTCGTCCTGTTCTCCTCGCTCGCCGGGACCCTGGGCACGGCCGGGCAGGCGGGCTACGCCGCGGGCAACGCGTTCCTGGACGCCCTCGCCGAGCTGCGGCGCTCGACCGGGCAGCCGGGGATCTCCGTGGTCTGGGGCCTGTGGCAGGGCTCCGACGGCATGGGGTCCGACCTGGCCGCCACCGACCTCGCCCGGATGGCGCGCACGGGCGTGGCCCCGCTGTCCGACGAGCGCGGCCTGGCCCTGCTCGACGCGGCGGTGCGCCGCGACGCGCCGACCGCCGTCGCCGCCGAGTGGGTTCTCGACGGTCTGGGGGACACCGTGCCGGGCCACCTGCGCGACCTGGTCCGGACCCCCGCCCCGACCTCGTCCGCCCCGGCCGCGGGCCCGACGCTCCTGGACACCATCCGGCACGAGACGGCCGTCGTCCTTGGCCACGCGTCCGGCCAGGCGGTCGACCCGCGCGAGCTGTTCGACCGGATGGGCCTCGACTCCCTCGCGGCGGTGGAGCTGCGCAACCGGATCGCCACCGCGACCGGCGTCCGCCTGCCCGCCACGTTCATCTACGACTGGCCGACCCCGGCACACCTGGCCGACCGCCTCGGTGAGCCCACCGGCCCCGCACCCGAGGACGGGACGCCATGACCCTGACCGACATCTCCCCGGTGCGCTCGCCGCACCCCCGGCGCGACCCCGCGGTCCGGCTCGCGTGCTTCCCGCACGCGGGCGCCTCCGCCGACGCCTTCACGGCGCTGGCCCGCGCCCTGCCCGAGGACGTCGAGGTCCTCGCGTTCCAGTACCCCGGCCGCCGCGAGCGCCGGTCCGAGGCCTGCGCCGCGGACGTCGCGGACCTCGCGGGCGAGGCCGCCCGCCTCCTCGCGCCCTACACCGACCGGCCGCTGTCCCTGCTCGGGCACAGCATGGGGGCGCTCGTCGCGTTCGAGACCACCCGGCTGCTCGAAGAACGGGGCTCGGTCGCCCGGCTGTTCGTCTCGGCCGCCCGGCCGCCGAGCGAGGACTGGGAGGAGCAGGACCTCGACGCGGTGGACGACGCGCGCGTGGTCGCCGAGCTGAGGCGGCTGGGCGGCGTGCCGGAAGCGCTGCTGCGGGAGGAGGACGTGGTCGCGGAGATCCTCCGGCTCCTGCGCGCCGACCACCGGGCTCTGCGGCGCTACCGCTGCCCGCCCGACGCGCTGGTGAAGGCGCCCATCACCGTGCTGCTCGCCGACGCCGACCCGAAGAACACCCCGGAGCAGGTGCGGGGCTGGGCCGGGCACACCGCCCTGGACTGCGACACCGAGGTGCTGTCCGGCGGCCACTTCGCCCTCACCTCCGGCGATCCCGCCGTGACCCGGCTCCTCGCGGGCCGCGTGCACCCGAGGACCCCGGCCGACCTGGTGCGCGAGATCTACCTGGCCGGGACCACCGGCGGCACCCCGGCCCTGCCCACCGACCTGACCGCGCTGGAGGAACGGGCGCGCGCCGTCCTGACGCCAGCCGCGGTCGGCTACGTCCTCGGCGACGCCGGGACCGGCGAGACCGGCCGGGCCAACCGCCGCGCCTTCACCCGGCGGCAGCTCGTGCCCCGGATGCTGCGCGGGGCCGCCCGGCGCGACCTCGGGGTGTCGCTGTTCGGCCTGCGGCTGCCCGCGCCGGTGCTGCTCGCGCCGATCGCGGCCCAGACCGTCGTGCACGCCGAGGGTGAGCTGGCCACGGCCGGGGCCGCCGCGGAGGTGGGCGTTCCGCTCGTCCTGTCCACCGGCTCGTCGCACAGCCTGGAGGACGTGGCGGCCGCGGCCGGTGCGGGGCCGAGGTGGTTCCAGCTCTACTGGCCGTCGGACCGCGAGGTGGCGGCGTCCCTGGTGCGCCGCGCCGAGCGGAGCGGCTACACGGCCATCGTCCTCACGGTCGACGCGCCGACGTTCGGCTACCGGCCCACCGACCTCGACAACGGCCACCTGCCGTTCCTGCACGGCCACGGGATCGCGAACTTCACCTCCGACCCCGCGTTCCGGGCGGGCCTGCCCGCCGACCACGACGGGGCGGCCGTGGTCGGGCACTGGGCGCGCGTCTTCGCCAACCCCGCCCTCGACTGGGACGACCTGCCCTGGCTGCGCACCGTCACCTCGCTGCCGATCCTCCTCAAGGGCGTCCTGCACCCCGAGGACGCCCGCCGCGCCCTCGACCTCGGCGCGGTGGACGGGCTGGTCGTCTCCAACCACGGCGGGCGCCAGCTCGACGGGACCGTCGCCGCGCTGGACGCGCTGCCCGCCGTCCGCGCGGCCGTCGGCGACGACGTGCCGGTCCTCGTCGACTCCGGCGTCCGCACCGGGAGCGACGTCCTGAAGGCGTTGGCGCTCGGCGCGGACGCGGTCCTCTACGGCAGGCCGTACCTGTACGGGCTCGCGCTGGACGGCCAGGCCGGTGTCGCACACGTCCTGCGCTGCCTGCTGGCCGACCTCGACCTGGCCCTCGCGCTCGCCGGGTGCCCGAGCACCGCCGACGTCACCGCCGACCTGCTCGCCCCGCCGTCCTGGGGGTGAACGTCCACACGGGAGGGAATGACCAGGTCAGCGCTACCGCTGCTGGAATTGTCGGTGCGTCGGGCTACCGTGCGGTCGACATCGATCCACTGTGGTGGGAGGGCTCGTGCGTCGGCTGGAGTACGTCGGGGGAAGTTCGGAGAAGTTCTGGGAGGCGTCCTGTGAGGACACCGCCGTGACGGTCCGCTGGGGGCGGCTCGGCACGACGGGGCAGACCAAGCGCAAGGAGTTCGCCGACGTCGCCGCGGCCGAGGCGTTCCTGTCCGCCCAGGCGGCGGGCAAGCTCCGCAAGGGCTACCGCGAGATCGGCGCGCCCACCGCCGTCGAGCCGACAGCCGCCTCGACCGCAGCCGTGCCCAGCAGCGCTGAACCGGCGGTGGCAGCGCCGGTCGTGCCGGCTTCCGCCAAACCCGCAGCCGCCTCGACCTCAGCCGCGTCCACCGCCGCTGAACCCTCGGTGGCAGCGCCGGTCGTGCCGGCTTCCGCGGATCCCGCAGCAGCCCCGCCCGCAGCCGCGTCCACCGCCGCTGAACCGTCAGCCGCCCCACCGTCAGCCGTGCCCACCGCCGCCGAACCGCCGGCGGCAGCGCCGGTCGTGCCGGCTTCCGGGGATCCCGCAGCCGCCCCACCGTCAGCCGCGTCCACCGCCGCTGAGCCGGCAGCCACCTCCACCCGCCCCTCCTCGGCGCCGGAGGCCACCGACTGGCCGGACGAGGACGTGTTCGCCCCCGGCACCCAGGTGCGGGCCGCCTACCCGCGCCGGGACGAGGGCAGGGCGAAGTTCAAGGCCGACCCGGCCGCCGCGGGCGCCTCCGCCGCGCTGCTCGATCAGTACCGGCACTCGGTGGGCCCGCTGGTCGAGAGGTCCGAGCCGGAGTTCGCCGACGCGATGGCCCGGTACCTCGCAGGCGCCGCCGACCCGCTGGGTGCCGCGACCGCCGCCGCCGCCCTCGCCGCGGTCGTCGGCTACCAGGAGCGCCGCCAGTTGGCGAAGCTGGCGTCGGAGTGGGTCCTGGGCCACGGGCCCGCGTTCGCGGCCGTCGCCACCGTGCTCGTGACCGAGATCGCGGTCGACGCCGACCGAGCCACGCCGAGGGCGAAGTTCCTGCGCCGCACACGCCCCGGCGACCGGCTGCCGTGGGGGGCGGCCGTCGACGAGGTGCGCGGCGACGTCCGGCGCGCGCTCGCCTCGGCGGGCGACGAGGACTACGCCGCGGCGGTCGCCGAGGTCGGCGCGCTGTCCACCAACGATTCCGGGGCCTGCGTCGCGGCGTTCCTGCTGCCGACCGAACCCGCGCTGGTGGAGCGGGCGGTCGCCGCCACCGAAAGCACCTCGGGCTGGATCACGGCGGCCTGCACGCTGGCCGCGGTCAGCGCACCGGGGCAGCTCGCGAACCTGTCGCGGTACACCGCGCACCGGGCCGTCGACCGCGACGGTCGGGTGGTGCCGACGCTGCTGCGCACCCTCGGCCCCGGCGCGGCGCCCGCGTTCGCCGAGTGGCTGGAGGGCGCCGACACGGACCTGACCCGCAAGCTGCTGGCCGCGCTGGTCGAGATGCCGACGGACGACGCGTTCACCCGACTGCTGGTCCGGGCAGAGGTGCCGCACGTCCGCTCCGCGCTCCAGGAGGCGGCGCGCCGCTACCCGCGTCGCGCGGTCCGCCTGCTCGCCGAGGCCGCCGTGGCGGACCAGCCGTGGTCACCCGCCGCGCGAGACCTGCTGCGCGGCCTCCTCGTCGCCGTCCCCGCCCTGGTGGACGCCGTCGTCCCCGGTCTGGCGCCCGCCGAGCGCGAGGCGGCGCGGGCGCTGCTCGTGGGGGTCGAACGGCTGCCCGACGCACCCGTCGACCTGCTACCCGACGTCCTGCGCACCCCACCGTGGACGCGGCCCCGGCCCGCACCGCCGGTCGTGGTGCCCGACCTGCCGGTCACGGACACCGCGCGGATCGCCTGGCTGCCGGGCGAGGAGCGGGCCGCGGCGGCCGAGCGCGCCGTCAACCTGCTCTACCACAGCCCCACCACCGACTGGGCGGCCGACGTGGCGCAGCACGCGCAGCGCGGCACCATCACGCACTCCACCCTCCTGCACGCTCCACTGGAACTCGTCGAGCCGCTGATCGCCGAGTACCGGCCGTCCTCCACCTGGCGCCTGGAGTCGTGGGGCTCGGCGCTGCTGGAGCGGTTCGGTCTCGCCGCGCTGCCCGCGCTGCTGAGCCTCGCCACCTCCGCCGACGCCCTGCACGTGCTCCAGCCCGTGCTGGAGGAGCGGGTCGCGCGGGCGATGGTCGCCGCGCTGGACAAGAAGACCCTGCGCCCGCAGGCGTTGTCCTGGCTCACCCGGCACGGCGCCGCCGCCCTGCCGTTCCTGCTGCCCACCGCCCTCGGCACCGTCGGCCGCGAGCGCGCCGCGGCGGAGAACGTGGTGCGGCTCATCGCCGCGGACGTGGGGGAGGCCGCGGTGCTCCGCGCCACGTCGCCCCTCGGCGCGGACGCGGTGCGCACGGTCCTCGCGACGGACCCGCTGCTCCTGCTGCCGAAGAAGCTGCCGGTGGCCGGAGCGTGGGTCGACGTGGCGACGCTGCCGCAGGTCCGGTTGCGCGGTCAGCCGTTCGCGCTGTCCGCCGACGCGGTGCGCGACCTGGTGACGATGCTCGTGCTGTCCCGGCCCGGCGAGCCGTACGGCGGGGTCGAGCCGGTCGTCGAGGCGTGCGAGCCCGCGTCGCTCGCCCGGTTCGTCTGGGAGCTGTTCGAGCAGTGGCGCGCGGCCGGGATGCCGCCCAAGGACGGCTGGGCGTTGAGCGCGCTGGGCGTGCTCGGCGACGACGACACGGTCCGCGCGCTCGCGCCGGTGATCCGCTCCTGGCCGGGGGAGGGCGGCCACGCGCGCGCCGTGACCGGTCTGGACGTGCTGGCCGACATCGGCACCGACGTCGCGCTCATGCACCTCAACGGCATCGCGCAGAAGGTGAAGTTCGCCGGGCTGCGCGAGCGGGCGCGGGAGAAGATCGCCTACGTCGCGGCGAGGCTGGGCCTGTCGCCGGAGCGGTTGGCCGACCGCCTCGTCCCGGACCTCGGCCTGTCGCAGGACGGTTCGCTGGTGCTGGACTACGGTCCGCGCCGGTTCGTCGTGGGGTTCGACGAGCGGCTGAAGCCGTTCGTGTCCGATGAGGACGGTACGCCGCGCAAGGCGCTGCCGAAGCCGGGCGTGAAGGACGACGAGGAGTTGGCGACCGCCGCGTACCAGCGGTTCACCGGTCTGAAGAAGGACGTGCGCACGCTCGCGGCCGACCAGCTCACCAGGCTGGAGCGCGCGATGGCGAGCGGCCGCACGTGGTCAGGCGCGGAGTTCACCGAGTTCCTCGCGGGCCACCCGCTGCTGGTGCACCTGGTGCGGCGGCTGGTGTGGGTGGTGCTGGACGGCTCGGGCGCCGTGGTCGGGTCGTTCCGGGTCGCGGAGGACCGCTCGCTGTCCACCGTGGACGACGACGTGTACGTGCTGCCGGAGGACGCCGTGGTGGGCGTGGCGCACCCGGTGCACCTCGGCGAGTCGGTGGCCGCGTGGTCGGAGGTGTTCGCTGACTACGAGATCCTGCAACCGTTCCCGCAACTCGGCCGCCCGGTCCACGAGTTCACCGAGGAGGAGCTGGCCGCGACGAGGCTGGCCAGGTTCGAGGGCGTGGTGCTGCCCACCACCCGCGTGCTGCTGCTGGTGCGCCTGGGCTGGGAGCGCAGCGCGCCGATGGACGGCGGCGTCGAAGCCGGCCTGTTCAAGCACCTCACGGACGGCCTCCACGCCATCGTGGAACTGGATCCCGGCCTGGTCGTGGGCGATCTGGACGCACTGGGCGACCAAACCCTGCACCGGGTGTACCTCGGCCGCAACACCGAGGGCCACCGCTGGCACGCCAACCAGAGCGACACCACGTTCGCCGCACTGGACGCCGTGTCCGCGAGCGAACTGCTGGCCGACCTGACGGAACTGGTGGAGGGAGCCACACCGTGACCACGCAGGTTCGTCCGTGACTGCCTGCCGGCGCGGGCGGCCTCCGGATGGTGTCGGCGAGGCACGACGACCTGCCAGACCGACACCATCCCGCCGCCGTCCCGCCTGACCGACGCACCACCCCACCTGGCGCACCACCCCACCTGGCGCACCACCCCGCCCTACGCGCCAGACCGCCCGACGCACCCGATGCACCACCCACTTGGCGCACCACCCGCCCGACGCACCAACCCACTTGGCGCGTCAGCGCACCCGGCGCACCACCCCGCCCGACGTGCCACGCGTCGCCCGGCGCACCACCCCGCCCGCCAGACCACCCCACCCGCCGCACCAGCCCACCCGACTCTCACCGCTGCGGCTATCCCACAGCGGAATCCTGTCCTCCTCCACCGGCTCCCTGAGCCCACCACCCCGCCGCATCCCCCTCACCCGTGATGGTGGGCAGGAACAACACCTGGTCCACCTGACCGAGCAACGTCTCGTCGATCGGGAAGAAGCGGTAGGTCGGGCTCTTCCGGGGCACGCTCCGCTGTTGCAGGGGCAGCAGCTCAGGCGCGGACAGGAGGTGGATGCCCGGCGACAGGGCCTCGTGGAGCGCGCCTTCGACGGTGTCCGGCGGGGGTGCGGGGAGGTCGAGGTGGGTGGCTTCGCCGAGGGCGCAGGCGATCACGCGGTAGTCCTCGCCCATGCGGTCGGCCAGGAGGGCACCCGCGGGTTGCCAGCGCAGCGTCGTCGTGTCGAACGGCGTCGAGGTGGAGCCGGTGCGCAGGTGCTGGTTGTGCGCGAACGCGAAGGTCGGGCCGCGGTCGGCCAGCACCTGGAGGTTCTCGGCCATCATCGTGTCGCGGATGGCGGCGAGGCGTTGCCAGCGGTTCTCGGTGTCCCGCGCCATGGCCGCGTGGTAGGCGAGCAGGCCCGCGGCGGTGCGGGCCGCGAGTTGGACGTCCTCGATGGTGTGGGGGCTGGTGTCGTCGCGCAGGCGCGGGAGGTCGCCCGCGAGGGTCCAGCGCAGGTCGTCGGTGAGCGCGCGCAGCGCGTGGACGCGCGGGTCGGCGCCGATCGACCGGGCGGGGTCGCGGGCCGCGGCCGGTTCCTCCCAGAGTTCGTCGGCGCCGAGCAGCCGGTCGACGGTCTCCCACGCCGGGAGGTCGAAGTAGCCGCTCAGGAAGTCGTGCAGCACCTGGAGCGCCGATCGCGGACTGGGGGCCGCGGCCATCTCGACGGGTGCGTCGAAACCGGTGAACCGCAGGTGCTCGGCGCGCGGGCGGTGCCGGTTGCGCTCGCGCACCCAGCGGACCAGCGCCCGGTTGGCGGGCGACGCGCCGAAGTCGTGGGTGAAGCCGGTCGCCATGACCTCGTCCTCGTCGCCCTCGCCGCCCCTGACGTAGGCGTCGACGACGCGGGCGTGCCAGGCGCTGGTCTCCAGGGCGACCGTGGTGAAGCCCGCCCGGTCGACGAGCGCGGCGAAGACGGCGTTGCGGAGACGGCCGAACTCGTCCTCGCCGTGCGTGGGCTCGCCGAGTCCGATCAGCCTCGGCCGGTGCGGCAGGTGGGCGACCTGCGCGGCGATGGTCTCGCCGATCGTCTGGCGGTCGTCGCCGCCCGCGCTGATCAGTGGTGTGGGGATGCCGCCGGTCATCATCGGTCCTTCCGGTCTGCGATTGACCAGCTCAACCGTATCGTTGAACATTCGTGTGAACCTTCGAGCCGCTTTCCGCAGGTGGGCTCCGACAAACCTTCAACCGGGGGAGCAATGCGACCGATCGACCTCGCGCGAGGCCACGGGCTGTCGAGCCAGGCGGTGCGCAACTACGAGGAGTCGGGCCTGCTGCCGCCCGCCGACCGCACCGACTCGGGCCACCGCCGCTACACCCGGCGTCACGCACAGGCCCTGGCCGCGTTCCTGGCCTTGGCGCCCGGTCACGGCCACGCGACGGCTTCCGCGATCATGGTCGCGGTCAACGAGGGCAGGCAGGACGACGCGCTCGACCTGATCGACCGCAGCCACGCGGGCCTCGTCTCGGCACGCGCCACCGTCGACGCGGTGGAAACCACGCTGCGAGACCTCACCGTCCAGTCGTGGGACGGCGGCCCGATCTCGATCGGCCCCCTGGCCCACCGCCTCGGCCTGCAACCCGCGACGGTCCGCCGCTGGGAACGGGAAGGCCTGCTGCGCACCACCCGCGACCACCAGGGCCACCGGGTCTACGCCCCGGCCGACGTCCGCGACGCCCACCTGGTCGGCCAACTCCGCCGAGCGGGCCACACCATCGCCGACATCCGCCTGCTGCTCGACGAACTCCGCGACACCCGCGACCCGGCCAGGATCACCCGAGCCCTCGCCGACCGCCGCCGCGCCCTCGACACCCGCTCCCGAGCGATGCTGGCAGGCGCCGCGGCCCTGCACCGCTACCTGGACACCGTGGACCCATGACCCGATCGCCCCCGCCCCGAGTTCGGTCGCCCGCGGTGCCACCGCACCGCCACCACCCGGCTCGCCGCGCAGGTGCCGGTGCACTTCTCCGCCTTACCTGCTCCAGTTCGTCGGCGACTCCCTGCTGGCCGCGCCGTACGAGCAGCGCCGGGCCCAGCTCGACGACCTGGCTCCCGCTCCCGGCGGGCGGGTGATGGTCCCGTCGTTCTACCCGGAGAGCGCGGGGCCGACCGCCTGAAAGATGCGGCCGGTGAACAGCGACACCGAGCTGAGGAAGATCGTGCGGGGGTGGAGCTTCCGCACGAGGAAGCCAGTGGCCGATGAGGATCGCGAGTGCCAGCGGGTAAACGGTGGGCCATGGTGCGGTGGTGGAAGTGACGCCGAGGTCGTCGACCAGGGTGGGAAGGGCCACTCCAGCAGGATCTGCCGTCGGCGCCGGGGTGCGCTGTCGGCTGCCGGAGCCGATGCGCTCAGGTTTGTGCTGCCGGTCATGTCGACAGCCTCACGTCGTCACGACACTGCGCCCGGCCGCAGCAACGTCGAGGTGGCCGGGCGGGCGCAGGCCGGAGCGTGGGTCAGTTGTGGATGAGGCGGTTGACCCGGACCAGGAAGTCCTTGCCGAGGTCGCTGGTGGGGTCGCCCATCAGTTCGGCGATGACGTGCATCGCCAGGTCCCGGCGTTTCGGGGAGCGTTCGGCGATGGCCTTGCCGAGCGCGGCGGGCATCTGTTCGGCGGTGAGGTCGGTGCAGTAGACGGGGCTGCCCGGCTGCTGGCGCCACGAGTCGGTGATGGTGCCGGCGTCGAAGCCGTCGAAGCCCGTCTGCTCGACCAGCGACATGCCCAGGGCCCGGTCGTCGTCATCGTCCGCGGCGACGGGGATCGCGATCCGGCCGGGGGTGCCGCTCGGGTTCGCGTAGGCGACGAAGGACTGTGCCGTGATGGCGTTCCACGCCTTGACGACGCGCCGGCCGAGGTGCTCCTCGACCCAGCGGCTTTCCACCTGCCCGCGATCGAGGGCCGCGATGTGCCCGTCGCGGGTCGGGTAGTAGTTCGAGGTGTCGATGACGACGGCGTCAGCGGGCAGGCCGGTCAGCAGCGGCTTGAGGTCGGGCACCCGGATGAGGGGGACCGAGGTGATGAGGACGTCCACGTCCGCGGCGACGTCGGCCGCCTGCACCGCCCTGGCGCCGGTGGCGAGGACGTCGGCGGGGATCGTCTCGGGACCGCGCGAGTTCGCGATCTCGACGTGGTGGCCGTGGGCGCTCAGCCGCTGGGCCAGCACGCTGCCGATGCTGCCGGCTCCCATGATGCCGATCTTCATGAAGTTCTCCTCCTGGGTGATGTGCTGCGGGTCGTTCATGCGCGCCTCGGGCGCGGCACGCAAAACGGTCGTCTCGTACCTGCGGCGATCACCTGGGTCCGGTCACTGCTCGGTGCCGGTGATGCGTGGGTCGAGTCCGTACTGGTGGGGCACGTCGAGGTTCGTGCGCAAGGTCGTGCCCGGGTACTCGGTGGGGTATCGGTGGGGTAGGTGCCGCGTTGCTGAGCTGCTTGTCCGTCGTGGTCACCGGGCCACCGTCTCGCTGACCGCTGCCTCGGTGGCCGTCTCGCCACCAACCGGTGCGGTCGGGACCGGACCGTCGGCGGCCGGATCCGGTGTCCGACGGATGAAGAAGGCGCCCACCAGCACGAGCAGGCCGATGGCCCCGGCGGTCAGGAAGGCGGCGTGTCCGGCGGACGTGGCCTGGGCGGTGCTGAGCACGCCGGCGTCGCGGGCACCGGAACCGATGGTGTAGGCGGAGACGAACACCGCACCGAAGGCGGCACCGGCGAGCTGCTGGGCCGTGGCGAAGGCCGAGGCGCCGTGGGGGTAGAGCTCGGGGCGCAGGCCGCCCATCGCACTCGTCGTGAGCGTGGCCCACATCGCGGCCTGCGCGCTGGTGAACACCAGCCACGCGACGATCAGCGTGACCACGCTCGTGCTCTCGTCGACCCGGCTGAAGAACCACAGGACGGCCAGCCAGACGAGTGCAGCGGGGATCATCAACGGGCGTGGGCCGAAGCGGTCGTGCACCCGGCCGCTCGCAGCCGCCACGATCGAGATCGCCGCCCCGCCCGGGATCAGGAAGAGCCCGAGTTGCAGGGTGCTCAGCCCGGTGACGTGGGTCAGCACCAGCGGGAGCACGACCAGCAGGCCGATGCCGTTGCCCGCGACGAAGAGCATCACCACCAGAGGTGCGGTGAACGACCCTCGTAGGAAGATCCGCATGTCCAGGAACGCGCTGTCGCGACGTTGCAGGGGAATCTGCCGCAGGACGAACGCCACCAGGCCCACCAGCCCCACCGCGACCGGCAGGTAGGGAGGGATCGGGGTGTGCCCGGAGGACGCCTCGCCGATCAGGGAGAGTCCGTAGACCAGGCCGCCGAACCCGAGCGCGGACAGCAGCAGCGACGGCACGTCCAGGGCCACCGGCTCCGGGGTGGTGGTGTTGCGCAACTTCCACGCGCCCAGAGCCAGGGCGGCAACCGCGATCGGCAGCACCAGGATGAACAGCCAGCGCCAGCTCAGTGTGGAGAGCACGAGACCCGACAGTGCCGGCCCGACCGCCGGTGCCACGGCCGGGACGGCCGTGGTGATCGCCATCATCTGACCGCGGCGACCGGCCGGGACCAGGCGCATGGTCGTGGTCATCAACAGGGGCAGGAAGACGGCGGTGCCGGAGGCCTGGACGATCCGGCCGGTCACCAGGACGCCGAACGTCGGGGCGATCGCGGCGAGCGCCGTCCCGGCGATGAACAGCGACAGCGCGACCAGGAAGACCGTTCGCACGGGGAACCGTCGCATCACGAAACTGCTGGCCGGGATCAGCACGGCCATGGTCAGCAGGAATCCGGTCGTGACCCACTGCCCGGTGCTCGGGGTGACCCCGAAGTCGGCGATCAGCGTCGGGAGCGCGACTCCCAGGAGCAGTTCGTTGAGGAAGACGATGAATGTCGAGACGATCAGGATCCCGATGATCAAGGCGACGCCCGGAGGGAGCCGGTCGCCGGAGTGGACCGCCGGTTCCGGCGCGGCGAGGTCGAATTCCGCGGGGTTGCTCATGTGCGTGCTCGCTGTCTCGGGAGGTCGGAAGGGAAAGATCGATCGGTGCGACGTCCGCGAACCGTCGGCGGGCGCGGGAGCCAGGTCTGGGCCGGGCAAGTCGACGCACGAAGGACGACTGGGCTGGGGGCGGCCAGGTGTGGGTGATCGCGGACCCGCAATCGCCCGAGAGCGGCACTGCGGGTCCGGGACATGCGACCATCGTGCAACCTTCACATCATGTGAATGTCAATTCCGAGCGACGAGGGGTCACTCACACCCCGTCAACCTTGACATCGCTGTAACGTTGCGCGGGTGCTGGGGAGGTGGTCATGAAGATCGGTGAGCTGGCGAAACGCACCGAGGTCCCGACGCGCATGCTGCGCTACTACGAAGAGCAGGGGCTCATCACGCCGCGGCGGCAGCAGAACGGCTACCGAGAGTACGACGAGTACTTGGTGGACCGGGTGAAGAAGATCCGCGGCCTGCTCGACTCCGGCATCCCCACGCGCATCATCGGCGACATGCTGCCGTGCCTCAACCAGCCCCAGGAGATCGTTGTCGCCGATCCCGACCCTGAGCTGCGCGCGATGCTCGTGCGTGAGCGCGACCGGATGACCGACCGCATCGCCCTGCTGGAGCACCACTGCCACGCCCTCACCCAGTACATCGCGGCCATGGACCGCTCCCTCGCCACCACGACCGAGACCCCCCAACCGCGATGAACCTCGACCCTAGGGTGGCCGAATGACCTTGCTCGATCTCGACCCGGACCAGCTGCTCTCCACCACGCGGGCGGTCCGCAAGCGCCTCGACTTCACCCGTCCGGTGCCCGACGACGCGATCCGCGAGTGCGTGGCGATGGCCCTGCAGGCGCCGTCGGGCTCGAACATCGTGACCATGCGGTTCGTCGTGATCCGCGACGAGGCGAAACGCCGGGCGGTCGGAGACGTCTACCGCGAGGTGTACGCCGGGTACAAGGCCTCCCCGGGATATCCCGGCAAGCCCACCGGTGACGACGCCCGCGACGCCGTGCAGCAGCGGGTGGCAAGCTCCGCCGACCACCTGGGCGAGCACATGGGCGACGCACCGGTACTGGTGCTGGCCTGCAACGAAGGCCCCAACCGGCAGTGGGCGGTCGCCGGCATGAGCAACGTCATCCCGGCCACGTGGAGCTTCATGCTGGCCGCCCGCGCCCGCGCGCTGGGCACCGCGTGGACGTCGATGCACCTCGCCCGCGAACGCGACGTGGCCGACATCCTGGGACTCGACTACGAAACGGTCGCGCAGGCCGTGCTCACGCCGGTCGCGTACACGAAGGGCACGGATTTCCGCCCGGCCGGGCGCCCCGACCCGGACGAGGTCATCCGCTGGATCTGAGGCCTGTCCCGTAGGTCACCACCTGGCAGGCCTCGCGGCACGCACACGCCGGCGGCTTGCACGCCAGGAGCTGAGAAAGCCGGACGGGGGTAGGTGCTCTCCGGCTGGCCGAGGCCACCGGTAGCCGGCGGACCGGCTACCGCTCGTCCGCCGCGTCCGGGTCACGCGGCGCCCGGTAGGTGCGTCCGCTCAGGTCGGGCAGGGTGACCGTGTGGTGGCCGTGGACCCGGACGCGGGGGCGCACGTACGGCGGGAGCCGGGCGACGTCGGCGTCCAGCACCGGACAGCCCTGCCCGCGCAGCCCGGCCAGAGCCCGGACCCGGAGGTCGTGCGGGCCATGGCGCACACCGTTGTCGATCTTCTGTCGTGCGTCGTAGAGGTGGGCGCGGGCGTTGATCCGGCGGGCGGTCCCGCCCTGGCTCCACCCGGCCAGACCCGACGGCGTGGAGAAGTGGTCGTTGCGAGGGCGTCCGGTCACGTGCGACGCCCTCGTTCTTGCTGTGTGCAACAGGTTCCGCATCGCAAGTGCGGTTTCAGATGATCACCGGTCCCGCACACCGCACTACTGCCGCTCGCCGTGCACAAGGGGTTCGCAATCCCCGGTGATCCTTCGATGGCCGGTGAGGTCCGCTTCGCAGGCCACCAGCCGCCGGAGCCCGACACCACTCACGGCCGGTTCGTGCCATGAGACAAGAGAGCCACCAGCACCTCGAAACGCCGTCTTCCTCCTGTCGCACCCGCACCCGCGCGGGTCGCCGGTCAGCGCGCGACGTCGCACGGACACGGAACTGGCCGTGGGAGGGCCAGTTCCGTGCCGACCGGAAACACTCGCGGATCCGCGGTGCGGGAATGCTCAATCCTGCGAGAGGTTGCAGGCGAGTTCGGCGGTGCGCTGGTCGACGCCGGATCCGAGCAGCCCCGCGTAGCAGGTGAGCCAGTCGAGCCAACTCCCTTCCGCTCCGGTGGCGCAGGCGTTCACCCTGGGCTCGGTGAGCGGGTAGCCCGCGACCTGGAGGTGCAGTTGGCAGTCGAACGCTCTCCGCGGTTGTGCGTCGGACGCGGCCATGGCGCTTCCCGCCAGCGGAACAGCGGACGCGACCACGAGTGCCGCGGTGATGCCCAGTCGACTCAGGTGTGCACTGATCGGCATGGTGTGCTTCCTCTTTCCGGATTGCTCGGCTCTCCCGACTGATCGCCACCAGGTGTAGTCCGGATCGGTTCTTCACGGTCGAACGGCAGACGTGAACGAACAAAGGCGAACATCGCACCCGACCTCTGCGGACAGGACCGCCGCCACCGGTCTTGACCGCAGGTGCGGCGCTGCGCTCCGCAGGCGGTAGGAGTCGCTTCGTCCGGCCAGAGAGGGGCACCACCAGGCACAAGATCGAGTTGTGGCACCGAGGCACTCCAGGGCACTCGGAACCACTCGCACCGGCCGCGAACCAGGCCCGACGACGATGACGCTGACCCTGGAACCGCCCACCGATGTAGCGGCAGGTGTTCCTCGTAGGCGCTTCAGACGTACAAGCGAGCGATCGTTAGAACTAGAACTGGCTCCAGAAATCAGGCCACGACACCCACGTCCGCAATTTCCGGCTCTTGACCGGTACCGTGCGTGGCTCGTACGAGCCGGGGTCAATCCGTCCGTATCCGTGCCGTATCACGTTGTCGTAGATGGTCTCGGTCACCATGTGCACTGTGTCGGACTCGCTGTTGCGCAAGTTTGGCCCGATGCAGGCGTTTCACGTCGTCGTGACGCGAGCTTGAGTCCTGTATGTCCACGAGGAAGATGCCGCGGTGGTGGAGGTCGTCCGACTGCGGCCGACCGGCGCCGCCGCCGACCGCGGGCCGGTCGACCTGCGGGCCGAGGCGGTGACGGCCGGGCATGTGAGCACCCCGTCCTACCGGGAGTTCCGTAGGAATCCACCAGCCTGGTACGAGGAGATCCATACGCGGCTACGGAAGGACCATTCCTCACGTCGTACCCGTGTCGAGCACGGCATCGCTCATTTGAAGAACTGGCGATCACTGACCCGTCATCTCAGTCGTCGGGAGACCTTGGCCGACACGGTCCGGGCAGTGGCCGGTCTGCTGTCGGAGCATCAGCACCACGACCGCATTGAGGTCGCCCGGCCGGCGGCTCGCTACCGACCCTGATCGAGCTGACCGGGGATCCCGACCGCGTCCTCACCGTCTCGGACTTCGCCGCCGCGGCCGAGTTGGGCGTCCGGATCACCACCGAGATCCGGTACGACCAGATGGACGAGTTCGCCCGGCTCGCCGGCGAAGGCATCCTGGTCGTACCGGTCGCCCGCACCTACACGCTCGACCGGATCCAGGAGGTGGCCGAGCTCAGCCAGTCCCGCCGACCCGGCGGCAAGCTCATGCTCGTCCTGTGATCGCCCTGCCAACCAGGTAAGAGCGAGACTGCCGCGACGAGGAGCGGGCCACGCCTCTCCTCCTCGTCGGGGCGCCACCTTCTGCGTCGGTGCAGGCCGAAGAGAATCCATTGATGGCGACCGCGTTCTGCGGGGCGAGCACCTGCTCGAGATGGACGGCGGGTTGGGCTGAGCATCAGCAACATGATCTTCGAGGGCACCGACGCGCAGGTGTTCTGCCACCAGGATCACAACCCAGGTTGACGATGATCTCGACCGACCTCGGCCGCGCCCGCGGATCCAAGCGCGGGCCGGGGCAGCGGATGCAGGCTTAACCGGCATGATCTTCGAGTAGGTCTGCGTCAAGCCCGAAAGCAGTTTGCTAACCCAGGGTGACACTTTGCTCTTCACGGAGCATGACGCTCGGGCGTGTCGCGGCGTTTGCTGCGATGCAGCGCAGGGCGGGCGGCCCTGGCCGTGCCGCTTCACGGCATGAGCGCGCCGTTGACATGCGAAAACAGTGGCTTGGATCCGTTTCAGCGATTCCTGAGCCGAGTGAGCTCGAGGCGAACGGGGGAGGCGTTGTCATCAAAGGTTCCGGTGATCACCAGTCGATCGCCGGTCAGCTCATAGGCACCGTTGAACAACAGGGGTGTGTCCTTGCGGAGCCATTGGTCCCATATCCGCAGCTCTCGCTGTGCGGGGTCAACCTCGAAATGGTGCTCGATCCATTGATCGCCGAAGCGGAAGACCACCAGGTAGGCGCGGTTGTACTCGAAGTACAGGCGCTCAACCGGGTGAACAGTGCCGACTGGCTGGTAGGTCCCGGTACGGACCTCCCAGGCGCCGTCCAGCGGTGTCGGCGCACGGTTGTTCTCATTGGCAATCCAGTATGTGCCGGCGAACGCGGCGACCAACACCGCGACCTGGATGATCACTCTCACGATGACCTCGCGCACACCTTGTGTGTCGGTGGAGCGCTGGTCGGTCCAGAGCGCGCGCACGAGGTCAGCACGATGCCGGGTCACCACGAAACCCAGGCAGGCGGTGGTTGCCGCGGCCATCACGGTACCGCTGGCGTCGACGCCGTAGGTCAGGTCGATCAGCGTGATCGTGGCGAGCACGCCCAGCCCGCCGCACGCGGCCACCAATGTGGTCTTGCGCCAGCACAACAGCACCCCGAGAGTGATCTGGACCAGCGCGACCAACGTGCCGAAAACCGGCGAGAAGTCGAAGTAGTGCCAGGTCAGCCAGAAACCTGAGACATCACCCATCGGCTTGTCCAATTCGGACGACAGAACCGTGAACTGCGACCCGTTGAGCTTCGCGAACCCATAGAAGACCAGCATCAACGCGGCCCCGTATCGACAGAACGCGTACAACGTCTACCCCCATCGCCTCTATCGACAACCGTGATCGCCGGACGCCTGGCTAAAACAAGGCATGAGGTGCCTTCGTCTCATGCCCTCAGCACTATCTCACCGTTCTTGCGAACACCGAGGGGTCTGCTGCACGAGTAGGTGACAGTGGTGGTCACGCCAGCTTGGCTGGCTGGCGTGGTCATGATTGTTTCGTATTCGATGGGGGTCGACCGGCCGCGAGCGGCTTGGCGTCTGCGGCGGTGGCAAGTGCGCTCGATCCAGGTCACGATTGCGGTCCGGAGCCATCGAGCCGGTCAGGCCGTGGCGGGCGAGGGCATTGGTGAGCGCGGTGACGGCGAGGCGGGACTTCATCCGGAGTCGATGGAGTAGCCGACGATCCGGTTGGAGCAGACGTCCTTGACCGCGCAGAGATGCAGCTTTCCTTCTGTGGTGCGGTGTTCGGTGATGTTGGCCAGCCGCAGCCGGTTCGGCGCGGTGGCGGTGACGTCACGCCGGACCAGGTCGTCGCGGACCGGCGGACCGGTCATCTTTCCGTTGCGGCCGCGTTTCTTGCCGAATGCGCTCCACCTGAGGTTGTCCCTTCCCCCGGACCGTTGTCTGGGATCAGGGTGTCCGGATCAAGGGGACAACCTCACTGATCGTGTGGACCTCGGCGTTGTTGACCGCCGGTGGCCTGCTGGTCAGCCTGTTCGCCGACGGTCCGCCCGTGTTCGTGCCGGCGATCGCCATCGCCGGGATGGGGCAGGGCGCGTTCGTCGCCGTCGACCTGGCGATGCTGACCGAGGTGTTGCCCGCCACCTCGGAGCCAGGAGCGGGCCTGGCCGTGATCGCGTTGTCGTACCAGTTCCCGCAGCTGCTGGTCCCGGTCGTGGGCACCGTGCTGCTGGCGATCGGCGACGCCGGGCCGAACTGCTTCGCGCTGTTCCTGAGCTCGGTCGTCGCGGCGGTGCCGGGTGCGCTCGCCGTCAAGTTCGTGAGCCGACCCGCGTTATCAATCCACTGTGGACGGTGTGGCGAAGCCGTCCGGTACGGTGGGGACATGGGGGACGACCGCGCCGAGATCCGCTACGACAAGCGGGGGAGGGTCGCGCACGTGGTGCTCGACCGGCCCCACGTGCTCAACGCGATGAACCGCCGGATGCACGCGGAACTCGCCGAGGTCTGGGACGACTTCGAGGCCGACGACGACCTGTGGGTCGCCGTGGTCAGCGGCGCCGGTGAGCAGGCGTTCTCGGTCGGGCAGGACCTCAAGGAGCTGGCGGCGCTGGAGAGCGCGGGGGAGGTCGGGCCGTCTTCCTTCGGCAGCGAGGGGAAACCCGGCTGGCCGCGGTTGACCGAGCGGTTCGACCTGGCCAAGCCGGTGGTCGCCAAGGTGCGCGGGTACGCCTACGGCGGGGGGTTCGAGCTGGCGCTGGCCTGCGACGTCGTGGTGGCCTCCGACGACGCGGTGTTCGCCCTGCCGGAGGCCAAGCTGGGGCTGATCGCGGGTGCGGGCGGGGTGTTCCGGCTGGCCCGCCAGGCGCCGTTCCGGGTCGCGCTCGGACACCTGCTGACCGGACGGCCGATGAGCGCGCGGCGGGCGTGGGAACTGGGACTGGTCAACGACGTGGTCCCGGCCGAGGACTTGGACGCGTGCGTGGACGGGTGGGTCGAGGACCTGCTGCGGGCCGCGCCGCTGGCCGTGCGGGCGGTCAAGCAGGCCGCGACGCGGTCGGTGACGATGCCGCTGGAGGAGGCCTTCGCCGCCGACTACCCCTGGGAGCGGGTCAGGTCGCGCAGCCGTGACGCGCGGGAAGGGCCCGCCGCGTTCGCGGAGAAGCGGGAGCCGCGCTGGGAGGGCCGCTGAGTCAGAACGGGGACGGCTGGACGTGGTCGCGCGCGGTCAGCCACTGCAAGCGGGTGAACTCCTCCCAACTGCGGCCCGCTCCGTGCCTGCTGCCGTTGCCCGAGGCTCCCCACCCGCCGAACGGGACGTAGGCGTCGTCCTCGATCGTCTGGTCGTTGACGTGCACGATGCCCGTGGCGAGCCGGTCGGCCAGTGCCAGGCCGCGCCGCACCGATCCGGTCAGGACGGACGCGACCAGGCCGTGCTCGGTGTTGTTGGCCGCCGCCACCGCCTCGTCCTCGTCGGCCACCACGACCACCGGGGCGACCGGCCCGAACACCTCCTCGGTGAAGGCGGGCGCGTCCGCGGTCACGTCGGCCAGCACCGTCGGCCGGTAGAACAGGCCGTCCCGCGTGCCGCCCGCCAGCACCTTCGCGCCCGCGGCCACCGACTCGGCGACGATCCGGTCCACGCGCGCCGCCTGCGCCTCGTCGATCAGCGGCCCGAGCGCGACGTCCTCGCGCCACGGGTCACCCACCGCGAGCGCGTCGGCCCGCTCGGAGAGGAGCTCCAGGTACCGGTCGGCGACCGAGTCGAGCACGATGTGCCGTCCAGCGGCCATGCACACCTGGCCCTGGTGGAAGAACGAGCCCCAGGCCGCCGCCGAGGCCGCCGCCTCCAGGTCGACGTCGTCGAGCACCACGACGGCGTTGTTGCCGCCCAGCTCCAACGAGGCGCGCTTGAGCAGGCGGCCCGCTTCGGCGCCGATGTGCCTGCCCACCTCCGTGGAGCCCGTGAACGCCACCATCGCCACCTCGGGGTCGACGGTCAGCGCACGACCCACGTCGGCCCCGCCGTCGACCACGCGCAGCACGTCCTCGGGAAGACCGGCCTCCCGGAACACCTCCAGGAGCACCTGCCCGCCGCACACCCGCGTGCGAGGGTCGGGCTTGAGCACCACGGCGTTGCCCAGGGCGATGGCGGGCACCGCGGCCCGCGCGCCCAGCAGCAGCGGCACGTTCCACGGGCTGATCACGGCCACCACGCCGAGCGGCACCCGGCGCGCGGAGCTGTGCCGCCCCCCGGCGTCGGGCAGCAGTTGCCCGTAGGGCTGGGTCGGCAACGCGGAGGCCACCCACAGCTCGTCGAGCACCGACCCCACCTCGTGCTCCGCCTTGCCCCGCACGGACCCGCTCTCCCGCACCAGCCACTCGACCACCTCGGCGCGGTGCTCCCGCAGCACCAGCGCCGCACGACGGAGCACCTCGGCCCGCTCCACGGCGGGCGTCGCCGCCCAGTCGGACTGCGCCACGGCCGCTGCGGCCACGACCGGGCGGACGTCGCGGGGATCGTGCACCGGCAAACCACCCAGGACGGCCCCGGTGGCGGGCTCGACGACGGGGGAGAGGCCGGGACCCATGGGGGGCGGGGTGATCACGGGTGCTCCTGGTGTCCGGTGATCGGCACGTCCACGAGGAGCGGGCCGTGCCGGTCGCCCGCTGTGGCGACGATCTCGTGCAGCTGCTTCGCCGAGTCGACGCGCACGGCGGGCACGCCGAAGAAGTCGGCCGCCGTGGTGAAGTCGAGCCGCCCCAGGTCCACCCCGAGGTAGCGCCCCGCCTCGCTGGCGCGGCTGCCCCAGGAGTCCAGGGTCTCCTTGAGGGTCCGGTACTCGCCGTTGCTCATCACCACGAACGTCACCGGGACGCCGCACCGGGCCGCGCTCCACAGGCCGTGCACGCCGAACAGGGCGCACCCGTCGCCCAGCACGGCCACGACGGGCCGGGTGGGATCACCGAGGCGGGTGCCGACGGCCATGCCGATCCCGGAGCCGAGACCGCCGCCGACGGTGTGCACGTACGACCCCGGCCGCGACTGCCGCAGGGCCCCGCGCAGCAGCACCCCCGTGGTGATGGCCTCCTCGACGAGCACCGCGTCCTCGGTCAGCCCGGCCGCGACCGCGCGCGCCGCGACGAGCGGGTCCAGCGGAGCCCGGACGTCCGGCACCTCGAAGTCCACTTCGGACTCGTCGGCGCGGTGGTACGTGCGACCGCTCCGCGGCAGGACCTTCGCCAGTTCGGCGATCGTGGCGCGGATGTCGCCGACCATGCCGGGGGACACCGCGAAGTTCCGCCCCGGCTCGGACGGGTCGTCGTCCAGCTGCACCACGCGCGTGCCCGCCGGGATCGGCGAACCCGGCGTGTAGTGGTGCGGCATGAAGGCGTGGCACCCGACCACGAACACGACGTCGTGGGGTTCCAGCCGCTCCCGGATCCCGGCGTGGGTCGCGGGGAGCGCACCCCGGTAGAGCGGGTGCGCGGTCGGGAAGTCGATGCCGTCGTTGAAGGGCTGGTGGTAGACGGCCGCGCCCAGCGCCTCCGCCACCCCCACCAGTTCGGCGACCGCCGCGGACCGGCCGACCCCGTCACCGGCCACGATCGCGGGCTCGCGGGCCGCGCGGAGCACGTCGGCGGCCTCGCCCACCCCCGTCGCGGGACCGGGCGGCCGGATGGTGGAGCGCTCGGGCAGCACCACCTCCACGTCCTCGGCGAGCAGGTCCATCGGGATCGACAGGAACACCGGCCCGGCCGGGGGCTGGACGGCGAGGCGGAAGGCCCGGCGCAGCGCGACGGGCAGGTCGTGGGCGTGCCGCACGTCGAAGGTGTGCTTGACCGCCGCCCGCGCGAGGCCGACGAGGTCACCGGAGAGCATCGGGTCGTGCGAGAGGTGCCTGCGGTCCTGCTGCCCCGCCGTGACCACGAGCGGGGTGCGCGACCTGGAGGCGTTGAGCAGCCCGACCAGACCGTTGGCGAGCCCGGCCGCGACGTGCAGGCTGACGAACGCGGGCCTGCCCGTGGCGCGGGCGTACCCGTCGGCCATCGCGACGACCGAACCCTCGTGCACGCCCAGCACGTACTCGATGTCGGGCGCGTCGACCAGCGCGTCCAGGAAGGGCAGCTCGGTGGTGCCGGGGTTGCCGAAGACCTTCGTCACACCCTCGTCGCGCAGCACCCGGAGCAGCGCCTGCACCGGCTTCACCCGGCACGTCCCGCCGTGCTGAAGCGGTGCACCTTGTCCAGCACGTCGGCGCTGTGCAACCTGAGCGCCTGCGCCAGCGCGAACTCGGCCGCGTAGGCGCGGAACCGGTCGGGCGGCTCCTCCGCGAGGTCGATCATGCGGCGGTTCACCGCCACGGCGGGGGAGGCCAGCCGCTTCGCCGCGGCCGCGGCGACCTCGCCCACCCGCTCCGGCGCGACCACCTCGTCGCACAGCAGCCGCGCCTCGGGGGCGTGGGCGGGGACGCGCCTGCCGTCGAGGATCACCTGCCTGGTCAGCCGTCCGCCGAACAGCGCGGCCAGCCGCAGGTTCGCCATCCCCGGCACGATCCCCTCCTGGGCGGCCGGGAGGCTGAAGTACACGTCGTCGGCGGCCACCACGTGGTCGACGGCGAGCAGGACCTGCATGCCACCGCCGATCGCGAACGTGTCGACCGCGGCCACCCACGGCTTCGCGACGTCGAGGTGCGGCCAGGACCCCGGATCGCCCTCGTCGGGCCGCAGGCCGCGCCGCAGCTTGCTCAGCAGGCCGAGTTCCCTGCCGAGCAGGAAGTCGGTGTAGGAGATGCGGCCCGCGTGCAGGTGCTTGAGGTTGATGCCGGGGCTGAACACCCGTTTCCCCTCGTAGCGCGGGTGCGTCATCTCGGCGCCGCGCAGCAGTCCGACCCGGACGTCCTGGTGCAGCAGGACCAGGTCCACCGCCGTTTCGAGGTCCGCGGTCAGCTCGTTGGTCTCGGCGTTGAGGCAGTCGAGGTTGCGCAGGGTCACGTGCGCGACGTCGTCGACGCGTTCCAGGTGGACGGTGCCGAGGTCGAGTTCCCCGAGCGACTCGAACGCGGTCAGCAGGTGCAGCGCCCGCTGGGTCGGCGCGCGCATGGCGTCCACGAGGTGCTCGCCGGTCACCGGGTCGCCGAGCACCCGGCGGAAGAAGATGCCCTGGTCGATGGCCAGGCCTTCCTTGAGCGCCTGCGGCAGGCCGTCCTCCTCCGCCAACCGGGCGCGGCCGGGCAGCAGGCCGGGGTAGAGGTCGGCGACCTCGGCCGCGAGCGGGGCCAGCCGGGGGCGCCGCTCGAACCCGCCGGTGGCGGACTCGTACACGCGCCTGCCGTGCCGCAGCAGGAAGCGGTCGCGCAACCACCGGACCGGGTGGTGGGCGGCGTCGGCGATCCGCTGCTCCTCCGGTGAGCGCACGGGTTTCGGCGGCAGCGCGGCGATCGTCTCGTCGCACGCCCCGGCCTGTTCGGCCAGCAGTGCGGCGTCGACGCCGGGGACGCCGCTGAGCGGAGACGGGGAGGACAGGGGCACGGGCACCACCTCGGGTCAGTAGCGCAGCAGGGCGGTCTCGATGGTCGAGCCCGGCCCCATCGTCATCAGCACGCCGTGGTCGCCGGGCGCGGCCACGCCCTCGTCGACGAGGCGCTTGTAGGAGAACAGGAAGGAGCCGCTGGACACGTTGCCGTAGTCGCGCAGCACGCCGGTGGTGTGCCGCACGTCGTGGCGCGTCAGGCCGAGGTTCACCCGGACCGAGTCGATGACCTTCTTGCCGCCGGAGTGCACGATCCAGTGCGCGATGTCGGACCGCCGCAGGCCGGTGCCCGCGAGCAGCCGGTTGACGACCGTCTCGGCGTGCGCGCCGACCACGTAGGGCACGCCGGGGTCCAGGAAGAAGCTGAACTTGCCCTGCTCGTCGTCCCAGTCGTAGCGCATCGCGTCGATGGCGTCGGGGATCACGCAGCTGGCGAACTTCAGCACCTCGGGGGCGCCGCTGTCGGCCCCGCCGCCGTCGGTGGTCAGCGCGACCGCCGCCGCGCCGTCGCCGAACAGCGAGTTGACCACCGAGGAGCGCATGGTGCCGTCGAAGACGTAGGCCGCGGAGCACACCTCGACGCAGACCGTCAGGGCCAGGCCGCCGGGGTGGGTCGCCGCCCAGCCGGTCGCGGCGGACAGTCCGTTGAGGCCCGCGTTGCAGCCCATGCCGACCACGTCCAACCGCCCGGTGTGGTGGCGCAGGCCCAGCTCACGAATCAGGAAAGCGCTTACTCCCGGCGTGAGGAAGCCGGTCGAGGTGACGCAGCACAGGTAGCCCACGTCCGACAGGTCGGCGTTCGCGCGGTCGAGGCAGTCCAGCACGGCGCTCGCGGCCAGCCGGACGCCCTCTTCCCGGTGCTTGGCCAGCAGTTGGCCCTGCGTCTCGACGCCGGGGCCGCCGTCCGGCGAGACGGGCGGGAGCACCAGGTGCCTGCGGTCGATCGCGCTGTTGAGGAACATCGAGCGGATCCGGCCGTCGGTGATGCCGTAGCGGTCCAGGACGTCGAGCTGGCTGTAGGACCGCTCCGGCACGGCGATGCCCGACCCGACGATCCGCGGTCTGGTGCCCGGCCGCTTCTCCTGCACGGGAAGAGGAAGTTCGACGACGGCTTGGCTCATCGGCTCTCTCCTGTTGGGAGGTGGGCACCTCATCGCAGACTAGCCACGGACGAGCAGGTCGCGGCCGGTGTGACCGGTGTTCTGGGGTGACCGGGTTAGGGGGCCGCGCTAGGGGTTGACCGGTGCTCCGGGAGCCGGTGATCTGGGTGCTCCCCAACGGCTGACGGCAGTCGTCGTGCGATGTGACGAGGTGTTCGAACGTGGTTGTGAGCGCGACTGACCCGGTGTCGACCCCGCAGGCGGACGGGGTTTCCGCCGCGGTCGAGCTGAACGGCTCGGTGCTGGTGGTGCACACCGGGACCGTGCGGGTGAACTACTCGTGCAGCCTGCCGGAACGGGCGGAGCCGATCGTCGACGAGATCGAGTTCGGCATCACCGCGCCGGTGGTGGTCCCCCGAGGCTCGCACGTCGACCTGTGGCTGACCCTGCGCACGTTGCACGGCACCAAGTTCGAGCGCCCGGCGAACGACATCACCGGGAAGCTCGGCGTGGTCGTCACCGGCCCGGTGGACTTCGAGCCGACCGCGAACGGCCTGACCAACGTGGAACCGGCCAGGATCGGGCACACCGTCCTGCTCAGCGGCGGCCACACCCGCTTCCTGGCGACCGAGCCCGGCCTGTACACGTTCGCCCCCGGACACCTGGTCACCGTGGTCAACGGCGGGCAGGACGGGCCGAGGACGATCTGCGAGCTCGTCGGACCCCCGGTCCCGGCCATCCGCACGCTGGTCGTCTGACGGTGGTGGTTCCGGCGCTGGACCTCACCCGGCTGCCGTCGCTGCTGCGCGGTGAGGCGGTGTTCCCCGGAGACCCGTCCTACGACCTGGCGGTGCGGTTGCAGATCGCCGAGTACGACGCCGTCGCACCCGCCTGCGTCGCCTACTGCGCCGACGAGGCCGACGTGCGCGCCGGGCTGGCCTTCGCCGCCGAGCACGACGTGCCGGTGCGGCTGCGCAGCGGCGGCCACAGCTTCGCGGGCTGGTCCACGACCTCCGGCCTGGTGCTGGACCTGTCTCGCCTCGACCACGTCCGGCACGACGGCCGCACCGTCCACATCGGACCGGGAACGCAGGCGGTGGACGCGCTGGCCGCGCTGTGGCCCGACGGGCTCGCGGTGGCCAACGGGATGTGCCCCACGGTCGCGGCGGGCGGGTTCGTCTCCGGCGGCGGCAACGGGCCGCAGAGCCGCAAGCACGGCCTCGCCTCGGACAACCTGGTGTCCGCGCGGGTCGTGCTCGCCGACGGCACCGCGCTGCGCTGCTCCGCGGAGGAGCACCCGGACCTGTTCTGGGCGCTGCGCGGCGGTGGCGGCGGGAACTTCGGCGCCGTCGTGGACTTCGAGGTGGTGCCCCGACCCATCCCGAGGATGGTGCTGTTCCACCTCGTGTGGACGGGCGACGCCGCCGTGGACGTGCTGTCCGCCTGGCAGGACTGGGTCCTCGCCGCACCCGACGAGCTGAGCACGTCGATCAGCCTGGTGCTCCTCGACGCGGCGCCCGGCGAACCCGTCACGGTCGCGATGATCGGCACCCTGATGGGGCCGCCCGCGCGGGCCGAGGCGCTGCTGGCCGACCTCGTGGCGGCCGCGGGCGTGGAACCGGTCGCCGAGGTCGTGCTCGACCAGACCTACTTCGACACCATGATGTGGATCTACGGCGGTGGCCGGGGGCTCACCGTCGACCAGTGCCACCGGGAGGGCACCCGCCCCGGCGCGGTGCTGCCCCGCCAGCGGTTCCAGCGCGAGCGCAACCGGCTGTTCGACCGGCCGCTGGACGCGGAGCGGATCTCCGCGCTGGTCGAGGGGTTCGGCGCCGACCGCGAGGCCGGGCAGACCCGGTTCGTCAACTTCACCGCGATGGGCGGCGCGATCAACCGGGTCGCCGCCGACGCCACCGCCTACGCCCACCGGGACGCCCGGTTCCTCATCGGCCACGTGCTGCTGCTGCCCGAGGTCCCGGACGAGGGCGGGAGGCGGCGCGCGGAGTCCTGGGTGGACAGCGGGTTCACCCTGCTGGACCCGTGGTCGAGCGGACGCTCCTACGTGAACTTCCCCGACCCCCACCTCGCCGACTGGCAGCGGGCCTACTGGGGCGACAACCACGCCGAGCTGGTCCGCGTGAAGCGGCGCTACGACCCCGACAACCTGTTCCGACTGCCGCAAGGCGTGTGAGGCCGTGATGAACGCTGTGGACGTCCTGGTGGTGGGAGCGGGGCCGTCCGGCCTGGCTGTCGCCTGCGAACTGGCACTGGCGGGCGTGCGGCCCGCCGTGATCGACCTGCTGCCCGAACCCAACCGGCACTCCAAGGCGCTGGGCCTCCAGCCCAGGACCGTGGAGCTGCTGGACTGCCGAGGTCTGCTCGACGCCGTCCTGGCCGACGCGGTCGCCCGCATCCCCGACGGCCACTTCGCCGGGCTGCCGGTGCCGCTGACCTACGACAGGTGGGGCAGCGCGCACCCGTACCACCTGATCTACCCGCAGAACCTCCTGGAAGGGGTGCTGGAGGCCGAACTGCTCAGGCTCGGCGTGCGGGTGTCGCGCGCACACGAGCTGATCGGCCTGTCCCAGGACGAGGAGCGGGCCACCGCGGTCGTCTCCACCCCCGACGGCGTGGTCGACCTCCACGCCCGGTACGTGGTCGGCTGCGACGGCCACGCCAGCTCCGTGCGCGCGCTGGCGGGGTTCGACTTCCCCGGCACCTCGACGGACTTCTCCGGTGTGGTCGCCGACGTGCTGCTGCGGTCCGCGCCGCCGGAGGTGCTCACGAAGCCGCGGCGCACCTCGGACCTGCTGGGCGAGGACCGCCGGGACCGGCGGGAGGTGTCCTACCCGCTGGTGCCGCTGCCCAACGGGCGCTACCGGGTGGTGTGGGCGGAGCACGGGCGCGAGGCGGCCGCGGAGGTGACCGAGCGGGAGGTCCGCGCGGCCGTCGCGCAGCGCTACGGCTCGGCGGTGGACATCGCCGAGGTGGAGTGGGCGTCCCGGCTGTCCGACGCGGCGCACCAGGCCGCGGACTACCGCCTCGGCCGGGTGTTCGTGGTCGCCGACGCCGCGCACATCCACATCCCGGCGGGCGGTCAGGGGCTGAGCGTCGGTGTGCAGGACGCCGTGAACCTGGGCTGGAAGCTGGCCGCGGACGTGCTCGGCCACGCGCCCGCTGGCCTGCTGGACACCTACCACTCCGAGCGGCACCCGGTGGGCGCCCGCGTGCTGGAGAACACCCGCGTGCAGGCGTTCCTGACCAATCCGGCGCGGGAGTACGACCCGCTGCGGCGCACGTTCCTCGACCTGCTGCGGATGCGCGAGGTGAACGACCGGTTCGCGGGCATGCTGTCCGGCCTCGACGTCCGCTACGAGATGGGGAGCGGGGTGGAGCACGAGGTGCTGGGCGCGCGGATGCCCGACCTGGCGCTCGACCGCGGTCGGCTGTTCGAACGGCTGCGCTCCGGGCGCGGTGTGCTGGTGGCGGGCGCCGAGCACGCCGGGCGCGCGCGGGGCTGGGCGGACCGGGTGGAGGTGGCCGACGGCGACCTGTCGCCCTGGTCGGCCCGCGGGGTCCTCGTGCGGCCGGACGGCCACGTCTGCTGGGTCGCCCCCGACGACGACGGCGACCACGCCGAGCACCTCGACACCGCCCTGCGGACCTGGTTCGGTCCGCCGCGCTGACCGCACGACGTCGATGGACCGAGGGGGGCTCCCCGGAGTGATCCGGGGAGCCCCCCCTCGTGTCGTGGGTCAGGTCCGCAGCCAGGCGTCCACGGCGGCGGCGGTCGTGTCCGCGAACCCCTCCAGGATCGTGAAGTGGTCACCCGCGGTGTCCACCTCCCGGTGCTCCAGGTCCCAGGACGACCGCCAGTCCCCGAACTCCGTGATCGCCGGGGAGAACGGCTCGGCGGCGCGGACGTGCAGCGTCGGCGCGCCGGTCGGGGAGGGCCGCCACCCCGCGAAGGCCTCGAAGTACCGGCCCATCGTGATCAGCCGCGCGTCGTCGTGCAGCACCGCCCCGCTCTCCCGCGCGGCGACGGCCAGGTTCAGCTCCCGCTCGACCCAGTCGTTCTCCTCGGTGAACGCGGGCGGGTAGACGTCGAGCAGCACGACCGCCCGCACCGGGTCGCCCTCCGCCTCGACAGCCGCGGCCAGCGCGTTGGCCAGCAGGCCGGAGGCCGACCGCCCCACCAGCACGCACGGCCGTCCGCCGGACACCGCGCGGACCGCCGCGACCTGCACGGCGACGATCGCGGCCAGGTCGGCGGGAATCGCCTCCCCGGCCCCGAAACCGGGCTCCGGCAACGCCCACACCTCGTGCGGGAGCGCGGCGGCGAAGCGGGCGAACTCGTGCGGACCGGCGACCGCGTTGAACGAGGGCAGGCACAGCAGCGGAACCGGTTCGCCCGACCGCGACGACAACCGCACGGGGGTCGGCGGCTCCGGGGGGTCCGCCGCGGTGAAGGCGGGCCGGAGCCGCGCCGCCGCGCGCAGCAGCTCACCCGCCTCGGCCGACCGGCCGTCCGAGCACGCCGCCCAGTACAGCGATCCGATGGCGCTCGACGGCGCGGCCTCCGGCTTCGCCAGCAGGTCGGCGACGTGCGCCGCGAGCGCGTTCGCCGACGGGTGGTCGTACACGGCCGTCGCGGTGAGCCGGACCTCCGCCGCCGCTTCCAGCCTGCCACGCAGCTCCGTCGCCGTCATCGAGTCGATGCCCAGGTCCGCGAACGGCGCGTCCGGGTCGAAGTCCTCCGGCGAGTGGCCGAGGACCGCCGCCGCCGTGCGGCGGACCAGGTCGTCGACACCGCCGCCGTCGAACGGCGTTCCGGCCGCGGCGGGCGCCGCGGTCACGGTGAACCCGCCGTCCAGCCAGTAGCGCCTGCGGTCGAAGCCGTAGCCGGGAGCGGTGCCGCCGGACCGGGGGAGCAGCGTCGACCAGCGCACGGCCGCTCCGCCGCTCCACAGCCCCGCCAGCGCCCGGACCAGCGTCTCCGCCTCGCTGTGCCCGCGGCGCACCAGCGGTCGCACGACGTGGTCGGTGGGCACCAGGTCGCGGACCAACGGGGTGAGCACCGCGTCCGGTCCCAGCTCGACCATCCGGGTCACCCCCAGCCGCAGCGCCTCCCCGACGCAGTCGGCGAAGCGCACCGGCCGCCTGGCCTGGCGCACCCAGTACTCCGCCGTGGTCACCTCGTCCCCGACGACCCGTCCGTCCACGTTGGACAGCAGTGGGACGTCCGGCGCCCGGAACGCCAAGCCCTCCACCACCTCCCGGAACCCCTCCAGCAGCCCGTCGAGCTGGGGCGAGTGGAAGGCGCGGTCGACGCGGAGCCGCTTGGTGCGGGCGAACCGCGCCGCGACCTCGTCGACCACCGACCCGGTGCCGGACAGCACCGTCGACAGCGGGCCGTTCACCGCCGCCACCGACACCTCGTGCTCCAGGCCCTCGATCGCCGCGAGGACCTCCTGCTCGGAGGCGGCGATGGCCACCATCGCGCCGTCGGCGGGCAGCTCGGCCATCAGCCTGCCCCGCGCGGTGACGAGCGCGGCGGCGTCGGCCAGGTCCAGCACCCCGGCGACGTGCGCCGCGGCCACCTCGCCGACCGAGTGGCCCAGCAGCACCCGCGGTCGCACGCCGTGCTCGGTGTCCAGCAGGGCCGCGAGCGCGACCTGGAGCGCGAACAGCGCGGGCTGCACCAGGTCGGTGCGCGCCAACTGCTCGGCGGTCGGGGTGAGCACCAGGCCGCGGGTGGACAGGCCCAGGTGCTGGTCCAGCGCCGCGCAGACCTCGTCGAGCGCCTTGGCGAACACCGGGAACAGCTCGCACAGCTCCGCGCCCGCGGCCCGCTGGGACCCCTGGCCGGTGAACAGGAACGCGGTCAGCCCGTCCGGCGGCGCGGACGACGGCACCGAGGAGGCCAGGGCGGTCAGCTCGTCGCGGATGTCCGCGCCGGGCGCGGCGACCAGCGCGAGCCGGTGCGGGAACGCCGTGCGCGCGGTGGCCAGCGTGTGCGCGCAGGCCCGCGGCGACGAGGTCGCGAGGTGGTCGCGCAGGCCGAGCGCCTGGTTGCGCAGCGCACCCGGAGTCCGCGCCGACAGCAGCACCGGCACGGGCAGGCCGGTGTCGCCGACCGGCTCCGGGACCTCGGGTCCCTGTTCGAGCACCAGGTGGGCGTTCGTCCCGCTGATCCCGAACGCGGACACACCGGCTCGCCGGGGGCGTCCCGTCTCCGGCCACGGCACGGGGGTCGTGGTGAGCACGACCTGCCCGTCCCAGTCGACGTGCGGCGTGGGGTCGGCGGCGTGCAGGGTCGGGGGAACCACGCCGTGGCGCATCGCCAGCACCACCTTCAGCACGCCTGCGACGCCCGCGGCGGCCTGGGTGTGGCCGATGTTGGACTTGATCGACCCGAGGTGCAGGGGCCGGTCGCGGTCCTGGCCGTAGGTCGCGAACAGGGCCTGGGCCTCGATGGGGTCGCCGAGCGCCGTCCCCGTCCCGTGGGCCTCGACGACGTCGACGTCCGAGGGCGCCAGCCCGGCGTTGTGCAGGGCGGTGCGGATGACCCGCTGCTGGGCAGGACCGCTGGGCGCGCTCAAGCCGTTGGACGCGCCGTCCTGGTTGACCGCGCTGCCCTTGATGACCGCGTGCACCCGGTGGTTGTTCCGCCGCGCGTCGGAGAGCCGCTCCAGCAGCAGCACCCCGATGCCCTCCGCCGGACCCATGCCGTCCGCCGTCGCGGCGAACGCCTTGCTGCGCCCGTCGGCGGCCAGCCCGCGCTGCCTGCTGAACTCGACGAACACCGAGGGCGTGGCCATCACGGTCACACCGCCCGCCAGCGCGAGCGTCGACTCGCCGGACCGCAGCGACTGCGCGGCCAGGTGCAGCGCGACCAGCGAGGAGGAGCACGCCGTGTCGACCGTCATCGCGGGCCCCTCCAGCCCCAGCACGTAGGCCAGCCGCCCGGAGAGGACGCTCCCGGCGTTGCCGGTGCCCAGGTAGCCCTCGACCTCCGGCGGCAGGTCCCGCGCCAGCCGCGTGTAGTCCTGGTTGCTGATGCCGGTGAAGACCCCGGTCGGCGTGCCCCGCAACGTCGTCGGATCGATGCCCGCGTCCTCCACGGCGTGCCACGCGGTCTCCAGCAGCAGTCGTTGCTGGGGGTCCATGGCGAGCGCTTCGCGGGGGGAGATGCCGAAGAACGCCGCGTCGAAGTCGGCCACGCCCTCCAGGAAACCGCCCTCGCGGGCGTAGCTGGTGCCCGGCCGGTCCGGGTCCTCGTCGAACAGCGCGTCGAGGTCCCACCCCCGATCGGTGGGGAACGCCCCGATCGCGTCGCCGCCCTCCGCCAGCAGCCGCCACAGGTCCTCCGGGCCCGCCACGCCGCCGGGGAACCGGCACGCCAGCCCGACGACGGCGATCGGCTCCGCGGACGAGGCCGCCACCACCCGCTCGCGCGGTGCGGCGGCGCCGAGCAGCCGCTCGCCGAGGAACCGGGCGAGCGCCTCGGGACGCGGGTGGTCGAACACCACCGTGGCGGGCAGGTGCAGGCCCGTCGCGGCGTGCAGGCGGTTGCGCAGCTCGACCGCGGTGAGCGAGTCGAAGCCCAGTTCCCGGAACGGCTGCGCGTCGTCGACGGGGTGGTCCTCGGGGTGGCCGAGAACCGCGTTCGCCTGGCCGCGCACGATGGCCAGCAGCGTCGCCCGGCGTTCGTCCTCCGCCTGCGCCCGCAGTCTGATCACCAGCTCGGAGGCGTCCTCGGCGTTGGCCGCGCTGCGCAGCCGGGTCCTCGCCCTGGCGGGGACCAGTTCGCGCAGCAGCGGGTGCGCGGTCTCGTGCCGCAGCGACCCGACCGCGATCGGGCTGGCGACCAGGTGCGCGTGACCCGCGCCGCCGACGACGTCGTGCAGGGCGAGCGCCCGCGCGGGCGACATCGGCAGGAAACCGCCCCGGCGCACGCGGCGCAGGTCGGACTCGCCCAACCGGGCGGCCATGCCGGTGCCGGTGTCCCACAGCCCCCAGCCGACCGACGTCACCGGCAGACCGGCGGCCCTCCGGTCGTGGGCGAAGGCGTCCAGGAACGTGTTGGCCGCCGCGTAACCGGCCTGGCCCGCACCGCCGAACGTGGCCGCCGCGCTGGAGTACAGGACGGTCGGGACGCCGCGGGTCAGCTCCTCCAGCACGAGCGTGCCCCGCACCTTGGTGCGCAGCACCCTGGCGAGCTGCTCGGCGGTGATGCCGCGCAGCGTGGCGTCGTCGAGCACCGCCGCGGTGTGCACCACGGCCTGGAGCGGGTGCTCCTCCGGGATCGCCGCCAGCGCCTCGGCGAGCCGGTCGGGGTCGGCGACGTCGCAGGCCAGCGCGATCGGCACACCACCGAGGGAGGTGACGTGCTCCGCGAGCGCGGTCGGGTGCGAGCGGCTGAGCAGCAGCAGGTGCTTCACCCCGTGGTGGGTGACCAGGTGTTCGGCGACGTGCCACGCGATGCCGCCGTTCGCGCCGGTGACGAGCACGGTCCCGTCCTGGTCCGGCCGGTCGGGTTCGGGCACGGGAACCGGGGCGAGGCGCGGTGCGAGCAGGACGCCGCCGCGCACGGCGAGCTGCCGCTCCTGCGAGGCCAGCACCGCGTTCAGCAGCTCGTCGACGTCGTCCGGCACCGGATCGGCCGGGTCGAGGTCCAGCAGCACGATCCGGCCGGTGTGCTCGGCCTGCGCGGCGCGGGTCATGCCCCAGAGGGGAGCGTGCACGAGGTCCAGCGGGCCCGGTTCGGTGGCGACGGCGCCGGTGGTGGCGACGATCAGCGGGATCTCGTCGTTGCCGGGGGTTTCGAGCCAGGCGGCGAGCGCGGCGCCGTGCCGCTGGACCGCCGTCACCACGTCGTCGCCCAGCCGGTCGAGGCCCGTGGCCGCCGGGAAGTGCAGGACGACCGCGGTGTGGTGCTCCGGGGCAGAGGTCGAGCCCGGCGCGCCGAGGAAGGTGTGGCGCTCGGTGCTCTCCCCGTTCGGCGCCTCGTCGAGAGGGCGCCACGCCAGGTGGAACAGCTCGTTGCGCTGCGCGCGCGTGACCGTGGGGACGGCGCGCAGGCGCAGCTCGTCGACGGACGCCACCGGGGCGCCGGACACGTCGGCCGCCAGGAGGCTGAGCGCTTCACGGCCGCGCACGGTCAGCCGCACCCGGAGCACGGACGCGCCCCTGGCGTGCAGGACGGCGCCGGTGAACGCGAAGGGCATGACCTGCTCGTCGGACTTCCCCAGCGCGAGCGGGTGCAGGGCGGCGTCGAGGAGGGCGGGGTGGAGTCCGAAGTGGAGGGTGTCGGTGCCGTCGGGGAGAGCGGCCTCGACGTAGGTGTGCGCGCCGTCGCGCCACACCCCGCGCACCGCCCGGAACGTCGGACCGTAGTCCAGGCCGCCCGCGACGAGGTCGGGGTACAGGTCGTCCACCGGGACGGGCTCCGCGCCCGGAGGCGGCCACTCGGCCAGCGAGTCGGTCGGGTCGGGCGCCTCGGCGCCGAGCGCGGCCGTGGCGTGGTGCACCCACTCGCCGTCCGGACCCCGCGTGTGCACGAGGGCTTCCCGGTTCTCCGGGGACACGGTCACCCGCAGGCGTGCCGGCTCGTCGGGGACGGGGACCGGTGCGTGCAGCGCGAGTTCGTCGACCGACCGGAAACCGTTCTCCTCGGCCACGTGCCAGACCAGGTCCACCAGCGCGGAGCCGGGGAGCAGCGCGAGACCGCCGACCGAGTGCTCGGCGAGCCACGGGTGCTCGACCCGGTCGAGCAGTCCGGTGTAGACGGTGGTGTCGTCGGCGAGGTCGACCTTCGCCGTGAGCAACGGGTGTTCGGTGTCCTCCTGTCCGGTGTGGACGGGGGAGTGGCGGAGGGTCCTGGCGGGTGTGGGCCAGTGGTGTTGGTGTTGGAAGGGGTAGG
>NZ_DASUSQ010000064.1:0-107529 GCF_036375055.1 Umezawaea sp. | reverse complement strand
CCCCACCACCGTCTCCTTCCCCCTCCATCTCCTTCCCTCGCCACGCCCCTCCCTCTCCGGCGATCCCTCCCCACCACCAGCTTTCACCCATGACCGTCCTCTCTCAAGGCCAGTTCTCCCTCACCACCAACCCGTCTCCACTACAGGCTCATTTCCACTACCGACCCATCCCGCCACCGGACCACCCCTTCACCGGCTCATCCCGCCACCGGACCACTCCTTCACCGGACCACCTCTCACCGACTCATCTCTCCACCGGCCCACCTCTTCACCGGCCCATCCCTCATCCCCCACGCCCATCCCAAGTCCCCAGCCCATCCCGACCGCAGGCCCTCCGCTACCGCCAACTCTTCCCACCACCGGCCCTTCCTTCACTGTCGGTCCCCCTCACCTCCAACCCGCCACCCCACCACCAGCCCTTCCCTACCGCTGCCCCTTCCCCACTACCGGCCTATCTCCACTACCAGCCCTCCTCACGATCGGCCCCTCCGGACCATCGGCCCCTCTCTCACCGCCGCGCGGACAGGCGTTGTGCGTGGCAAGTGCGCTCTACCAAGGCCACGGCGCTGGCAGTCCACAACAGACTTCAGCGCCCTCCGCAGGCTCGAACGCCTCTGCCTTTCGGCCGATCCCGTGATCGATCCCGGCGATCAGGCTCGTCCGACATGACAGCGAACCACTGGCCGCGCCTGCTCTTCCGGTTGGTGCTCGCGTTCGCCCTGCTGGTGCTGGGCGCTATCGACTTCGTCTACTTCGGCTGGCTGCGCCACTCGACCTACGGTCCCGCCGAGACCACCGCCGCCGTACTTGCCGCCGTGACTTTGCTGGCATCACCACAGCTCGGTCCCCGCGCTGACGCACGACAGTCGTGGCCCAGCCGCCAGCCGCCAGCCGCGAGCCGCGAACCGCGAACCGCGAACCGCGAACCGCGAACCGCGAACCGCGAACCGCGAACCGCGAACCGCGAGGAGATCCTTGCGGTCCGCTGCGGACGACTTTCCACCCTCCCGATCTCCCGACTTGTCCACCTCCCAGCGTCTCGACCGCCTACCTTCGCGGCCCGGCATGACCTACACCCGATCCGGACGCGGTGCCACGGAACCCGGCCGCCACGCCCATGCCGACACGACCACCATCACCCACCTGAGGACCCGGCTTCACACCGCTTGCACTACCCAGGAGCAGCAGTGGTCGATACTGGTGCGATGCGGGTGATCGCGCGTGACGGCGTCCACGAGATCGAGATCCAACGATCGCGCTTCCTGTGCAGCGTCGGCCGAGTCGGCGATGAAGCCGAGGCGGCGGCGTTCATCGCGGGTGTGCGCAAGGAACACTGGTCCGCCAACCACAACTGCTCCGCGTTCCGCGTGGACGGAACACAGCGTTCCAGCGACGACGGCGAACCAGCCGGTACGGCGGGCGTGCCGATGCTGGAAGTCCTCGTCCGACGCGACCTCACCGACACGGTCGCCGTGGTCACCAGGTACTTCGGCGGCATCAAACTCGGCGCGGGCGGCCTGGTACGCGCCTACGGCCGAGCGGTGTCGGAAACGGTGGACGCGATCGGCACCCTCGAACGCGCCAGGTTCGCCACGTTCACCATCGCCGTCGACCACGCCGACGCGGGCAGACTGGAGAACGCCCTGCACGCCGCGGGCCATCGAGTCGCAGGCGTCGCCTACGACCGGCGCGCCACGATCACGGTGCAAGTCCCCGAGGCAGGCGCGACAGCGTTCCACGATTGGCTGGCATCCCACACCGCAGGCGCCGCCACCGCCGAACCAGGCCCACCGATCGACCTGGACGTCTAGCCACGTCCGTTGCCGCACAGGCATTCCGACATCGCCCGATGGCCAGCGCACCACACCCACAGCGTTCACCGATCACCACGTCCTGTGTCCAGCCAGCCCTTCACCCTCCAACCGTGGCACCCACTCGACCGCACTCCACCCGCACACCTCGGCATGCCGTCTCACCCGACCACCTTCCGGTGCACCAGAAGGTTCAGCCAGGTGAGCACGCCCTCATCAGCAGTCGGCCACCCAGGCCCGCGGATCCAACGATCCTGCCTGGCCACGTGCCGAACCCGGACGTCCGCTCACCGACCTTCGGAGAAGCCCAGTACTACTGAGCAGCGGCTAGACGTTCATTGGCCTCCTCGATGTCCTCCTTGGTGGGCGCGTCGTCCTGGGACAGGGACTGACGCCAGTGACCGGTGAAGTCGATCGACGCCTTCGGCAGCCCTCGATCGCTGATCAGGTGACGCCGGAGCGTCCGGACCGCCCCAGCCTCACCTGCCAACCACGCGAAGGGCGCACCCGGTGGCAGGGTCGCGGACGTGAGGGCCTCCACCAGCAAAGCACCAGGAGGTGCCGTGCTGGTGTCACGATGCAGCCAGTGCACGGCGGCGCTACCGGACAAGGCTTGGTGTTCGCCCTCGTCCGCTACTTCGAGGTAGACCACCGCGGGGGTGTTCGCGGCAACACCGTCGAGGATCGACCCGATCGCGGGTAGGGCGGTCGCGTCCCCGACCAGCAGGAGCCAGTCGGCTCCCGCGATGGACGTGGCGAGCGAGGTGGGTCTCGCGAACGCGGCGGATGGGCCGAACATGCTGAGAACAGCACCCGGCTGTGCGGTTTCAGCCCACCGGGTTGCCGGACCAGCGTGCTCGTGCAGGACGAAGTCGATGTCGATCGTGGCGCTCTCCGCGTGGTGGGCACGGATCGTGTAGCTGCGCATCCACGGTCTTTCCGACTCCGGAATGGCGCTGTACGCCTGGTACCAGCTCATGAAGTCGGTATCGGGCGAAGGCAGGACCGGACGTGGCTGCCCTGGTCTGGGGAAGTAGAGCTTGACCTGCTGGTCGAGTTCCACCGACGTGTAGTCGGCCAGCTCGTCACCGCCGAAGGTGATTCGCGCCATGCGCGGCGTGATGCGTCGGGTGGCGACGACCTCTATCTCACGGATCGGTTGCTGGTGCACGGGATTCCTTCTCGGGTCAGGCCCCGACGTAGGTGCGGAGGTGGCGGGCGGTCAGGGAGTCGCCGGACTCCACCAGTTCGTTGGGGGTGCCGGTGAAGACGATCTGCCCACCGTCCTGGCCCGCGCCGGGGCCGAGGTCGATGATCCAGTCGGCGTGGGCCATGACGGCCTGGTGGTGTTCGATGCAGATGACCGTGTTGCCGTCGTCCACCAGGCGGTCCAGCAGTGCCAGGAGTTGGTCGACGTCGGCCAGGTGGAGGCCGCTCGTCGGCTCGTCCAGCACGTAGGTCGTGGCCTTCTCGGCCATCTGGATGGCGAGTTTGACGCGTTGCCGTTCGCCACCGGACAGGGTGGTGAGCGGTTGGCCGAGACCCAGGTAGCCGAGGCCCACGTCCGACAGGCGATCGAGGATGGCTCTGGCCTGGCCGGAGGTGAAGAAGTCGCGGGCTTCGGTGACGGGCATGGCCAGTACTTCGCTGATGTTCTTGCCACGCAACGTGTACATGAGCACCTTGGGAGTGAAGCGCTTGCCCTCGCACTGCTCGCACACCGACGCGACACCCGCCATCATCGCCAGGTCGGTGTAGACCAAGCCGATGCCCTTGCAGTGGGGGCAGGCACCCTCGGAGTTCGCGCTGAACAGGGCGGCCTTCACACCGTTGGCCTTGGCGAAAGCGGTCCGGATCGGGTCCAGAAGGCCGGTGTAGGTCGCCGGGTTGCTCCGGCGGGAACCGCGGATCGGCGACTGGTCCACGACGGCCACCCCGTCACGGCGCGGCAGGGAGCCGTGGATCAGCGAACTCTTGCCGGACCCCGCCACACCGGTGACCACGGTCAGAACGCCGAGCGGGATGTTGACGTCGACGTTCTTCAGGTTGTGCGTGGCGGCGCCCCTGATCTCCAGGTAGCCGCGCGGTTCCCGCACCTTCTCCCGGAGCTGGGCGCGGTGGTCCAGGTGTCTGCCGGTCAACGTGCCGGACGTGCGCAGCGATGCCACGTCGCCCGTGAAGCAGATCCGACCGCCGGACGGGCCCGCGCCGGGACCGAGGTCGACGACGTGGTCGGCGATCTCGATGACCTCGGGCTTGTGCTCGACGACGAGCACGGTGTTGCCCTTGTCGCGCAGGAGGAGCAGCAGGTTGTTCATCCGCTGGATGTCGTGCGGGTGCAGGCCGACCGTCGGCTCGTCGAAGACGTACGTGACGTCGGTCAGGCTGGAACCCAGGTGCCGCACCATCTTCACCCGCTGAGCCTCACCGCCGGAGAGCGTCGCCGACTCGCGGTCCAGGCTCAGGTAGCCGAGCCCGATCTCGACCAGGGAGTCGAGGGTGCCGCGCAGAGTCGCCAGCAACGGCCCCACGGACGGGTCGTCGATCTTGCTGACGAACTCGGCCAGGTCGCTGATCTGCATGGACGCGCATTCGGCGATGTTGCGCCCACCGATCTTCGACGACAGCGCGGCCGGGTTGAGCCTCGTGCCCTCGCAGGCGGCGCAGCGGTCGAAGGTGACGGCCCGGTCGACGAAGGCCCGGATGTGCGGCTGCATCGACTCGCGGTCCTTCGAGAGGTACAGCCGCTGCACCTTCACCACGAGACCCTCGTAGGTGACGTTGGTCGTGCCGATCTTCACCTTGGTGGTCGGCTTGTGCAGGAGGTCGTCCCACTCCGCCGGGGTGAAGTCCTTCAGCTTGGTGTCGGGGTCGAAGAAGCCGGAGTGGACGTAGGTCTGCACGTACCAGGCGTCCGTGGTGAAACCCGGGACGGTGATCGCGCCCTCGTTGAGGGACAGCTCGCGGTTCACGATCTGGTCGACGTCGATCGCCGACACGCGACCGAGACCCTCGCACACCAGGCACATGCCCTCGGGGTTGTTGAAGCCGAACACCGACGACGTGCCGACGTGCGGTTCACCGAGGCGGCTGAAGACGATCCGGAGCATCGTCTGGGCGTCGGTCGCCGTGCCGACCGTGGAACGGGAGTTCGACCCCATCCGCTCCTGGTCGACGATGATCGCGGCGCTGAGGTTGCGCAGCGCGTCCACGTCCGGCCTGCCCTGGCTCGGCATGAACGACTGGATGAACGCCGTGTACGTCTCGTTGATCAGGCGCTGCGACTCGGCGGCGATCGTGCCGAACACGAGCGAGGACTTGCCCGACCCGGACACACCGGTGAACACCGTCAGTCGGCGCTTGGGGATGTCGAGCGAGACGTCGGCCAGGTTGTTCTCCCTGGCACCTCGGACCTCGATCACGTCGTGGCTGTCCGCGGCGGACCGCTGCCCGGCGGTCATCGGGCGCTCCTGAGCGACATGGCGGTGCACATGCGGCCAAGGATGCCCTCGGACCTGCCGTGATGCTTGCTTACGTCTATCGGGCGACACTCCACGTACTCCCCCAGAGTCTCTTTATGCTGTAAGGTGATCGCGACGATACTTTATGGCGTAAGGAGATGCAAATGGTCGTCTACGCCGGGCAGGGCGATCCCCGTTGGTCCATGGACGTGATGTGGGGCAACAGGGTGTCGAGCCAGCGGCCGGGGCCCAAGCCGGGACTGAGCGTCGACCTGATCATCGACACGGCCATCGGCGTGGCGGACGTCGACGGCATGTCCGGGCTGTCGATGAGAGCGGTCGGCGAACGGCTCGGGCGGACGGCCATGGCCCTCTACACGTACGTCCCCACGAAGGGCGACCTGGTCGACCTGATGTACGACAAGGTGCTGGGCGAACTGCCCACGGGCTACAGGTCGGAGCGGGGGTGGCGCGGGTCCGTCACGTCGTGGGCAGAGGACCACCTGGAGTTCCACCTGCGCCATCCGTGGACGCTTCAGGTGTCCCAGGCCAGACCGGTGCTGGGGCCCAACGAGTTCGCCACGCTCGAGACAGCGTCGGGGATCCTGCACGAGACGGGCCTGAGACCGCCTGTGCTGCGGGGGATTCTGGGCGTGGTGCTGCACTTCGTCCGCGGCGCGGCGCGAACCGAGGCGGAGGCGCGGTCCGCGGCCGAGGAAACGGGGGTGTCCGACGAGGACTGGTGGCATTCGCGGTCACCGCTGCTGGTGGAGGTGGCGCCGGACTTCGCGGCCCGGTTCCCGATGGCGATCAAGATGGAGCAGGACAAGCCCGCGCCGCCGGACGACCCGAAGAAGCCGTACCTGGAGTCGGCGATGGCCGAGTCGTTCGCGACGGGATTGGAGGTGATCCTGGACGGGATCGAGGCGACGATCGAGAAGGCGAAGGCCGGGTGAGCGGTGCGGAGCCTGGACGGAGCGACCGTTGGCCGGGTCGATCCGCCTTGGCCCAAGCGGGGGTCGGACACACCGGTCTTGGTCGGCACACCCACGGGGCTGAGATAACGCGGAACTGGTACGACCTGCCTCTCAGCAGACAATCACGCCAGCTCCAGCTCCAGCACGACTCGATCCGGCCGGCGAAGCCCAGGGCACCAAGCAAGCCCGGCACGGCACGGCACGGTCCGGTCCGGTCCGGCACGGCACGGCACGGCACGGCACGGCACGGTCCGGCACGACGAGGAGGTCCGGCAATCCAGATGATCCGGTGATCGCGGCTTGCCTGCACGGTTGCCGCACAACTCGCCGCTCGACGACCCGCCGTGCCTGATGAGCAGGAATCAGGTAACCATGACCTGATCATCGGGCGTGGAGAGGACTCGCGGTGGCGGTTGGCAAGCGTGTGGCGGTGTTCGGGTTGGGCGGCACGATCGCCATGGTGGCGTCTCGTGGTGGCGGGGCGGTGCCCGCGTTGTCGCCTGAGCAACTGTTGGCGGCGGTGCCTGGACTGGGTGACGTCGACGTGTCGTTGGAGGTGGTGGATTTTCGGCAGGTACCCGGGGCTTCGGTGACGTTCGAGGACGTCGCGGCGCTGTACGAGGCGATTCGGGGGGTGGATGTCGACGGAGTCGTGGTGACGCAGGGGACGGACACGATCGAGGAGACGTCGTACCTGCTGGATCTCGCCTACGACGGGGACATGCCGATCGTGGTGACCGGAGCGATGCGGAATCCGACGTTGGCCGGAGCGGATGGGCCGGCGAACCTGTTGGCGGCCATCCAGGTGGCGGCTGGTGAGGAGGCGCGGGGACAGGGGTGTCTGGTGGTGTTCGCCGACGAGATCCACGCGGCGCGGCGGGTGCGGAAGACGCACAGTTCGAGTCCCGGCACGTTCCGGTCGCCCAACGGTGGGCCGCTGGGGTACGTCGTCGAAGGTGCCGCGCGAATGCTGCAACGGGTCGAGCGGCGGGCGCCGGTGCCGTTCGCCGAGGCCAGGTCGGCGACGGTGGCGGTGGTGACGGCGATGCTCGGTGATGAAGGGGTGCTGTTGGAGGGAGTGGAGGAGCGGGTTGACGGGGTTGTGGTGGCGGCGTTCGGTGCCGGGCACGTGCCGGTGAGCTGGGTGGAGCCGTTGGTGCGACTGGTGGCGCGGATACCGGTGGTGCTCGCTTCGCGAACGGGTGCCGGATCGGTGTTGGAGCACACCTACGGGTTCAGCGGGTCGGAGAAGGACCTGCGGGAGCGCGGGCTGGTGTCGGCCGGGTTCCTGGATCCGTTGAAGGCGCGGTTGCTGTTGCGCCAACTCCTCGGTGCGGGAGCCGATGATGCCGCGATTCGAGAGGCGTTCAGGGAGGCAGGTCGTTAGGAGGCGAAGAGGAGAGGGACCAACTGCTCCGCGGAGGTCAGTGAGCCGTGCTGGCCGATGAAGGAGGAGAGCCTGGATTCGACAGAGGTTCGGACGATCGCGGTGGTGTCGCGTGCGGCCACGACCAGGTTGCCGATTCGGGTGTACGCGTGGACCGCTACCGAGGGGCCGAACAGGCCTAGAGCGATGGCTTCGTCGCGACGCAGCAGCCAGGCGCGGTCACCGAGCACCTCTCGCCACGCGGCGAGGACGTCGTCGGTGGCGCCGGGTTCGGTGTAGACGTGGCGGACTCGTGGCTCGCCGCCCAGGAGGCGGACGCCTGCCTGGAGGGTCGGTTCGGTGTCGAAGTCGATCCGGTTGTCCTCGCTGAGTTCGACCATGCCGTGGTCGGCCACGACGGTCAGCACGGCGTCGGTGGGGAGGCGTGCGGCGATCGAGGCGGCGACGTGGTCGATGTAGGACAACTGGAACCGCCACGGTTCGCTGTCCGGGCCGTAGAGGTGGCCCAGCGCGTCCAGGTCGGCGTGGTAGGCGTAGCAGAAGACCCGGTCGGCGGAGCCGAGCGCGTCCAGGGCGGCGCTCGCCAGGTCGCCCAGTGCGTAGACGCCGTGGAACAGGGCTCCGCGCAGGACCGCGCGGGACAGGCCGCTGCCTTCCTGCTGGTATGGCGCGACGGCGCGGACGGTCACGCCCGCCGCTGCCGCGCGGTCGAACGTGGTCGGGTGCGGTTGGACTTCCTCGGGCACGGCGGTGCGTCGGAGGTCCGCGTGGTCGGAGGTGCCGTGGTGGTTCCAGCCCAACGAGTTGAGCAGCACGGAGCCTGTTTCGAAGCTGTAGCCGACGATGCCGTGTTCGCCGGTGGGGAGGCCGGTGCCCAGTGCGGCGATGCTCGTGGCCGTGCTGGACGGGAATCCGGCGGTGATCGGTTTCCCCGGCAGTGAGGACAGGAACGGGGCCGCGTCGGCGTGGGCGCGGAGCAGTTCCCAGCCGAGTCCGTCGATGAGCAGCAGGCAGACGCGTCGAGCACCGGGCACGCCGAGCACGTCGACCGTGCCGGGCACGTCCAGGCCTGCCAGCAGCGAGGGCACCACGTCAGAGAGCGCACCCGATCCGTACCTGGGGATCTCCATGTTCGGCGACCCTAGGCGCGCGATCGGTCGGGCACCAGCGGGGATTGGGGTGGCGGGGGCACACCCGGTAGCCGTGAGCCTTGGGAGACGGGAGACGGGAGACGGGAGACGGGAGACGGGTGGCGGGACTGGGGTGGCGGGACTGGGGTGGCGGTGCGGCTACGGCGACCACACAGGGGATGGTCATGGGGTCACGGGCGACGGCGCAGCGGTAGCCATGGGGTTATGAGTGACGGCACAGCGGTAGCCGGGAGGCCACTGGCAACGGCACAGCGGCAGTGATGGGGTCACGGGTTGTGGCAGCGGGGTAGCCACGGGCCGTAGCACCCAGGGTTGCGGTGGGCAGGAGTGGAAGCGGGTGGAGGTGAGGTTGAGTGGCGGGGCTGGCCAGGGTGGCAGGGGCTGGCCAGGGTGGCAGGGGCTGGCTTGGTCAGATGAACAGGGACGATCCACTCGGTGTCAGTCGTTCTCGTCTGGCCATCAGACCAGCTCTTGTGCGTCGAAGCGTCCTTTGCGAGGCACTCTTCCCCTGAGGGTTCCTCGTGCGGGGTTACTTGAAGGGAAGGGCGGCGAGACGGCGGGTGTCTGCTTCCTGAGTCGTCAGCTGTCCTGGGTGTTGACCAGCTACCAACGTCCAGTGGGGCAGCACTGTGGGTTAGGTGGCGGTCCTCAGTTTGGCCAGGAGGCGGTCGAACGCGGTCAACTCCTTGGCGGAGAAGACGTCGAACGCCTGGCGCAGGCCTTCCACGTGTACGCCTGCGGCCTCGTGGAGCTTGGCCGAGCCCGCGTCGGTGATGCCCGCGTACAGGACCCGCCTGTCGTCGGGGCACGGGCGGCGTTCCACGTAGCCCGCCTTCTCCATGCGGTCCACCAAGCGGGTCACGCCGCCGGTCGTCAGGACGATCTGGTCCGCCAGCACGCCCATCGCGAGTTGACCGTCCTCGGAGCGGGACAGGCGGAGCAGCACCTCGAACCACCCGATCGGCAACTCGGACCGCTCGTCGAGCACCTGACCGAGCGAACGCTGGAGCCTGCCCGACACCTCGATCAGATGTCCGAAGGTCGTGAGCAGGGGATTGTCCAGCGGGTCGTCGTTCACCACGGTCCAACCATATCCCAGTGGACCGATCGGTCAGTTTGTTTCCGACGCCGCCCGGAGGGCAGGGAGAGGCTGTGATCGCGCCCATACGTCGTGCGATTGCAGGGCATCTGACATGCATTTATCCCGGATTGAGATGAATGGCAGCATCAGATGTCGTTGGACGTGATCAGAGGGGCGGCGCACGCTCGACGGAGACCGACCGACGCTCGACAGGAGGCGCACGTCATGACCGACTCGGCCACGGTGCTCACCCGCCCCACGGCACCGCACCGACCGCTGCTCGGTGCGGGCCACGGGTTCTGGGTTGTCGCGTCCTCGTTCCTGGTCGCGATGGCGTTCTCCACGGTGCCCACGCCGCTCTACGTGCTCTACCAGCAGCGCGACCACTTCTCGTCGTTCGTCGTGACGGTGCTGTTCGCCGCGTACGCGGTGGGTGTGGTGCTGAGCCTGTTCCTGGCCGGTCACGTCAGCGACTGGGTCGGGCGGCGGACGGTGCTCGTGCCCGCGTTGCTGCTGCTGGCGGGGGCGGCGGTGGTGTTCCTGGTCGCGACGACGGTGGCAGAACTGTTCGCGGCGCGGCTGGTGACCGGTGTCGGGGTCGGCATGATCACGGCGACCGCCACGGCCTACCTGTCCGAGCTGCACGCTGACGACCGGCCGCACGCGGGGCTGGGCAGGGCGGAACTCGTCGCCACGGCGGCGAACCTCGGCGGGCTCGGGTTCGGCACGTTGGTCTCCGGTGTCCTGGCGCAGTACGTCACGGGGCCGCTGACGACGTCGTACGCGGTGTTCCTGGTGCTGCTGGTGGTGAGCGCGGCCGTCGTCGCGTTCGTGCCGGAGACGGTCGCGGTCGAGTCGCGGTCGTACCACCCGCAGCGGGTGTCGGTGCCGGAACTGGCCAGGGCGCACTACTTCGCCGCGGGCGCCGCGGCGGGGGCCTCGTTCGCCACCCTGGGCCTGTTCACCTCGCTGGCCCCGGCTTTCGTCGCGAACACGCTGCACATGCCGTCGCGCGCGCTGGCGGGCGCGGTGGCGTTCCTGGTGTTCGGTTCGGCGGCGTCGACGCAGATCCTGTTCCGCCGCAAGGGCACGCGCCACCAGCTCGCCGTCGGCACCACCACGATGAGCGCAGGGCTCGCCGTCGTGACCGCGGCGCTGTTCGCGTCGAGCCTGCCGCTGTTCCTGGTGGGCGGGGCGGCGGCGGGCGCGGGCATGGGCGTGCTGTTCAAGGGGGCGGTCTCGACGGTCGCGGCGCTCAGCTCGCCCACCTCGCGCGGGGAGGCGCTGGCGGGGCTGTTCCTCGCCGGTTACCTCGGGCTGGCGGTGCCCGTGCTGCTGCTCGGCATCGCCGCCCAGTACGTCGCCGCGCCGTACGCGGTGCTCGGGTTCTCGGCGGCCGTGCTGGTGGTGTCGGCGACGGCGGGACGCAGGCTGCTCAGGGGCTAGGCCGCACGTACTGGTCCACCATGGCCAGCAGCGCGCGCAGGGCGGCGCTCGGCCGCCGGGTCGAGGAGGTCGCGAGGGACAGCGTCCAGCGCAGGTCCACTCCGGACACGGCGACCTGGTGCACGTCGTCGGCGAGCACCAGGTCGAAGTCCGGCACCAGCGCGATGCCCAGTCCGGCGTGGACGTAGTCCGGCACGGCGTTCAGGTGCGCCACCTCGACGGTGACCCGCCGTTCGACCCGCGCCGCGGCGAACGCCCGGTCGACCAGGACGCGGTTGCCCCACCCCGGCGGTGTGTCGACGAACTCCTGGTTCGCGAGGTCGGTCAGGCGCACGCTCGCGCGGCCCGCCAGCGGGTGGTCGTCGCGCACCAGCAGGACCACGGACGTGACGACGAGTCCCCGCGCCGTCACACCGGCGGGCGGGGAGTCGTTGAGCGCCAGGAACGCCACGTCCAGCTCACCGTCCACAAGCGACGTCACGAGGCCGCTCGTGCCGCTGGTGGCGGCGCGCAGCCGGATCGTCACCCCGGGGTGCTCCACGTGGTAGCGGCCGAGCAGACCGGGCAGGTCGACCAGCGTCAGACCGGTCATGGTGCCGAGGTTGATCGTGCCCCGGACGCCCGCCACCACCTCCTGCACGGCGTCGCGGGCGGCCTGCGCCGCGTCCAGGGTGGTCCGCGCCTCGCGCAGCAGCGCCCTGCCCGCGTCGGTCAGCGCCACCTCCCTGGTGGACCGGTCGAACAGCGGCGCGCCCAGCTCGCGCTCCAGCGCGCGGATCACCGTCGACACCCCGGACTGCACGACCCGCAGCCTGTGCGACGCGCGGGTGAAGCTCAGCTCCTCGGCGACCGCGACGAAGTACTCGAGGTGGCGCAACTCCATCGGCGGAGTATCACACCGACGAACATCACCCGCCGAAGCGGCGCGGGAACACCCGATCGGAGCCGTCGGCGCGATTAGGCTCGAAGGGTGCGTGACATCGCGGTTTTCACCGGCACTGCCCATCCCGAGCTCGCGGCCGAGATCTGCACCCACCTCGGCACGCCCCTGCTTCCCACCAGGGTCCAGCGGTTCGCCAACGATTGCATCGAGGTCCAGCTCCAGGCGAACTGCCGGGAACGGGACGTGTTCCTCATCCAGCCGCTCGTGCCGCCCGTCCAGGAGAACCTCGTCGAGCTGCTGCTGATGCTCGACGCCGCCCGCGGCGCGTCCGCGGCCCGCACCACCGTCGTCATGCCCCACTACGCCTACGCCCGGTCCGACAAGAAGGACGCGCCGCGCATCTCCATCGGCGCCCGCCTGGTCGCGGACCTGCTGGTCACGGCGGGCGCGAGCCGCGTGCTCGCGATGACCCTGCACTCGCCGCAGGTGCACGGCTTCTTCAGCATCCCCGTCGACCACCTGCACGCGCTGCGCGAACTGGCCGCGCACTTCAAGCAGTACGACCTGAGCAACACCGTCGTGGTCTCCCCCGACCTCGGCAACGCCAAGGAGGCGGCGCACTTCGCGCGCATCCTCGGCGTGCCCGTCGCGGCCGGCGCGAAGCAGCGGTTCGCCGACGACAAGGTGCACATCAGCGCGGTGATCGGCCAGGTGCGGGGCAAGGACGTGATCGTCCTGGACGACGAGATCGCCAAGGGCAGCACCGTCGTGGAGCTGCTGGAGCGGTTGCGGGAGCGGGAGAGCGGCACGATGCGGATCGCGTGCACGCACGGGCTGTTCTCCGACGGCGCGCTGGAGCGGCTCGGCGCGGCGCCGGACGTGCTGGAGATCGTCTGCACGAACACGGTGCCGATCGCGAAGGAGAAGCACGTGCCCAAGCTGAAGGTGCTGTCCGTCGCCCGCCCGCTCGCCGAGGCGATGCGCCGGATCCACAACGGGGAGTCGGTCAGCACCCTGTTCGAGGCCCCCTAACTTTCCGCGCCACCACCCCTGCTTCCGGCTCCACCGGACGACAACGCGCGGGACCCGCCGCTAGCTTCGGAGCCCCCACTCCGCTACTCCCCGGAGGCTAGAAATGGTCACTCGCGACACGGCATGGCCCGCGGGCACACCTGCCTGGGCCGACCTCGGCGCCGACGTCGACAAGGCCACAGCGTTCTACTCGGGTCTGTTCGGCTGGGAAGCCGAGCAGCTCGAACCCGCCGAGATGGGTTACTGGTCCGCGAAGCTCGGTGGCCGCAAGGTCGCGGGCCTCGGCGTCCAGCAGGACACGTCGCAGCCGCCGTCGTGGACCACCTACCTGGCCACCGACGACGTCGACGCCACCGCGGCGAAGGTCGAGTCGGCAGGCGGCAAGATCCTCGTGCAGCCCTCGGACGTCCTCGGCCAGGGCCGCATGGCCATCGCCCTCGACCCGCAGGGCGCCGTGTTCGGCCTGTGGCAGGCGGGCGAGCACACCGGCGCGCAGCTCGTGAACGAGCCCGGCGCGATCGCGTGGAGCGAGAACACGAGCCACGACTTCGAGGGCAACAAGAAGTTCTACGCCCAGGTGTTCGGCTACGCCTACGACGACCTCAGCTCCGGTGACTTCCAGTACTCGGCCGCGTCGCTCGGCGGCGAGGCCGTCGCGGGGATCGGCGGGGCGTTCGCCGAAGCGCCCTCCTCGTGGGTCACGTACTTCTCGGTCGCCGACGCGGACGCGGCCGTGGCGAAGGTCGCGGAACTCGGCGGCCACGTGATCCTGCCGCCCTCGGACAGCCCCTACGGGCGGTCCGCGCTGGTCAGCGACGACCAGGGCACGGTCTTCGCGGTGATCTCGAACTGACGGTCCCGCCTCAGCCGCGTCCTCCTCACGGTGGGCGCGGCTCCGGCGTGCCCGGCTACGGCTCGACGCGGCGGCGCTGGTGCTCCACGACGTCGGTGAACATGCTCTTGAACTGCGCGTAGGCCTCCGGACCCATGCGGCGGGCGTGGCGGCGTTCCAGGGCGGCCACGAACGTGTCGGCCACGCGCATCTGGTCGAGGCCGCGTTCGGTGGGGCAGATCAGCTTGGCGCGGCGGTCCACCGGGTCGGGCCTGCGCTCGACGTAGCCGAGGCGTTCGAGCTCGTCCACGACGGTGCCGATCACCTGCTTGTGCACGCCCGACAGTCGGGACAGGTCGGTGGCGCGCACGCCGTCCTTGTCGAGGTAGGCGAGGACGGAGCCGTGGCGGGGGTGGAGGTCGGGGAAGCCCTTCTCCGCGAACGTCGTGAACATCTCCCGCTGGAACGCGAACAGCAACCTGCCGGCCAGGACGCCGAGATCGGGCTCTGCGGTCGTCCGGTCGGTGCGCGCGCCCATGCGTGGTCTCCTCGGTGGTCCCGGTTCTTGACCGTCAAGTCTAGTTGTCGGCTCACCCGGCACGGTCGCCGCGGAACTCCGCGGATCCGCCCGCGATCGAGGACAGGAGGTGTCCGCGATGCCTTCTAGGCTCGTTCTCATCAGCTCAGAGGAAAGAAGGCGGACACGATGACCGGCACCCTCACCACCACCGGCGAACGAGCGGACCTGCTGGAGACGCTGGCCAAGCACCGGTTCTTCCTGCGCGGCACGACGCGGGGGCTGACCGACGAGCAGGCGGGCTCGCACCCGACCGTGAGCGCGCTGTCCCTCGGCGGGCTGATCAAGCACGTCGCCGCGACCGAGGCGTCCTGGTCGCGGTTCATCGTCGGCGGCGCGACGCTGATGGAGGACGGCGCGATCCCGTGGGAGGAGCAGCACCGGATGATGCCGGGCGAGACCCTGGCCGGGCTGCTGGACGCCTACGAGGAGGTCGCGCGCACGACCGACGAGCTGGTCGCGACGCTGCCCGACCTCGACGTGGCGCACCCGCTGCCGGTGGCGCCGTGGTTCGAGGCGGGCAAGTCCTGGTCGGCGCGCCGCGTCCTGCTGCACCTGATCGCGGAGACCTCGCAGCACGCGGGCCACGCCGACATCCTGCGCGAGTCGATCGACGGCCAGAAGTCGATGGGCTGAGCTAGAACGCGGGCGGGGTGGCGCGCCAGGCCTCGAGCGCGGGCTTGAGGCCCTCGGCGAGCAGGGGGAGCTGCGGCACCAGCGCGAGGCAGGCGACCACCTGGACGAACCCGGCGGCGCCCATCACGGCGAGCACCTCGCGGTTCAGGGGCGGGAGGCCCAGCGCGGCGGCGGCGCGGTCGTAGGCGGCCTCGCCGTCCGGACCGATCATCACGAGGTCGCGTTCGACCGGTCCGCTGGTGACCAGCTCGAAGTCCGCGTGCAGGTCGCCGTGGACGGTGGAGACCAGGTTCGCGGGCGGCGAGTCGCCGTGCACGGTCTGCACCGCCACGTCGGGGAAGGCCTTCGCGAAGCCCTCGCGGGAGCCGACGACCGGCTCCAGGGCCGCCCACTCGCGCCGGGCCCGGTCGAGGTCGGCGGCGTCGATCAGGTCGGGGCGCGACGCGAGGAAGTCGAGGTTCTCGGTGACCGTGTGGTCGAACGACGACATGAACGGCAGCTCGCCGGGGTAGTCGCTCAGCGCCGCGTGCAGCTCGGCCGTCGCGGCGGCGTTGTGCGCGTAGTCCGGCTCGACGTCCTGCCTGATGTCGACCAGCTGCCAGAACGTCATGGAGAAGCCGTCGCGCTGGACGGGTTCGCGCGGCACGAGCGGGCTCGGCGGGATCACCGGGAACCCGCGGTCGGCCAGCCAGCCGACGACGGCCAGTTCGTCGCTCTGGCGGCGGTGCTGGGCGACGAGGTCGGCCCGGAACGACGGCACCAGGACGGTGGGCACGCGGACGACCACCGGCGAGGGCGCGAGGTGCACGACGACGGAGAACACGTCGTGCAGGACCTTCGGCTCGGTCACCTCCAGGCCGAGGGCGCGGCCCGCCCCGACCGCCGCGGCGAGGGCGCGGGACGTGCGGGAGGCGAGCTCTTCGGGCGTCGAGATTCCAGGCATACCGCCCATCCTGCCATCGGCCCCAGATCCGACGCCCCCCATTTACCCGGCGGGGCCGTCCGCTTCCTCGGACGGCCCCGCCGACCTGCTAGAACTGCGGGACCTCGGTCACGGTCCGGCCGTTGAGCGGCTGGGTGGCGCGGGCGTTGCCGCTGGTGAACAGGCCCTGGAACCGGTTGATGGTCGCCTGGGACACGGTCAGCTCGCTGGTCAGGAACCACTGCACGCCCTCGGTGAACGGCGCGGTGGTCAGCGACCCGTTGTAGCGGAACGTGGTGTGGTTGCGCGGCAGGAGCGAGTTCAGGTCCACGTCGCCGACCTCGACGTTCTCGCCGCACTCGGGCGCGAGCCTCGCCAGCACCCTGTCCACGGTGGACGGTGCGCCCGCGCGCAGCGGAACGCCGACCACCAGCAGCGCGCCCGCCGCGCTGCGGTGCACGAAGTGCATCTCCATCGGGTCGGAACGGCCCTGGAAGCGGTGCTCGGACGGCGTGTGGAAGTGGAACTGCTCCAGCTCGTAGCGGACCCCGGCCACGGTGACGTGGGCGGCGCCGGGCACGACGTTCGCCTCCTCCGTCTCCTCGTGGTGCCGGGTCGTGCACCCGGTCGCGCTGGCCGCGTCCTTGCGGACGTACTCCAGTTCCACGTCGGAGTGGCCGTAGGAGGTGATCAGCCTCGGCTGCGCGGGGTCGATCCTGATCGAGCCGATCGTGATGTTGACCGGGCTCTGGTTGGGCACCTGCGACTGGGCGGTGCCACCCCCGGCGGTCACGAACGTGACGGCGAGCGTGAGGGGGGCGATGACGGCGATGAGGCCTCTGCGTGCCACGCGAACGAACCTTTCGGCTGCCGAGAGGGCCTGGTCGGTCCTCTTCGGACAGTCGGCTTGATCACCCGCACGGGTGATATCCGACCGTGTTCGCCCATCCTGGAACCGCGTGATCACGCCGACAAGACCCTTTAACCGGACATAAGTCCCAAAGGTTGTTGAACCACAACGAACTTCCGGCGGGGGACCAGTGATCTGCGCTACTCCGAGCGCTCTCGGTGGTCGAGGAGCGCGATGTGGTCACCGGACGTAGTGTGCGGCCCGTGCTCACGCCCCTCAGCCGCCTCGCCGCCGTGACGTCCGCACTGCTGTCCGCCGTCGTGCCCGCGGACGGGACCTGGACGGCGGGACCGTGCCCGTCGCCCTCGGGGGTCACGGTCGCGGTCGACACCACGGGCGCGGGCGGCTCCGGAACCGCGGTCCGGTGCGCCTCCGGCGATCCGGGGACCGCTCGGGCCGCGCTGGAGCGGGCGGGGTTCGCCGTGCGCGCGGGCGCGGGGACCGGGTCCTACGGCGACCGGGACTACGTGTGCCGCGTCGACGGCCTCCCCGCCGCGGAGGCGTGCGACGGGCACGTCGGCGGCGAGGCGCACTGGAAGGTGTGGCGGGTCGCCCTCGACCCGCTCGCCTGGCGCGGCAGCGGCACCGACGGCGGTCCGAGCGCGCTGCGGGTGTGCCCCGGCGGGCTGGTCGGGTTCAGCTTCGGCGTCGGAACGCCGGAGCGGCCGAACACCATGACGGCGTCCCCCGAGGACGTCGTCGGCGAGCCCGGCTGGCTACCACCCACCTGCTGAGCCCCCGGTCGGCGGCGCGGGGCCTCCCGGACGTCCGGGAGGCCCCGCGCTCCGGCTAGCGCTTGCGCTGCTTGGTGGCGCGGGCCGAGTCGGTGCACACGGCGCCGACGTCGACGGTCTGGCCGCGGTCCACGAACACGTCGGTCAGGCCGACGATGCGGCCCCGGCGGTCCTTGCACGTGAGCGTGTACGACTCCTTCGGGCCGTACGTGGCGGGGACCGGCGGGGCGAACTCGACCAGTCCACCCGTCCAGTCGTCCGGCGTCGCCGGGTTCGCCTGGCTGTAGTTGACGACCACGGCCGTGTACTCACCGGCGGGCGGGTCGAACAGGACCGCGGTCTCGCTGTTCGTGCCGCCCGCGGCGGACGAGGTGACGGTCTCGCCGTCGGCGTCGACGATGAAGAGGTCCCAGTCGGTGGCCGGGGAGCCCCAGTTGACGGTGATGGAGACCTTGCCGTTGTCGACCTCGGGCATCCCCTTGACCGTGAAGGGGATGCGGTCCGCGGTCGGGTCGGCCGGGTACCGGGTGTTCTCGGCGGGCACGCCCTCCGGGTTGGCGAGCTGGATGTCCTGCTGCACCGGGGCCTGCGGGTCGCGGCCGTAGCGGCCCGCGACGTACGGGCGGGTCGACGGGTTGACGGCCCAGGAGAACCTGCCGCCCGTCGCGTCGAGCGTGGAGTTGAGCGTGTCCTGCACGTAGATCGCGGGCTTGGTCGTGCCGTCCGGCTGGCGGACGGGCGACGTGGGCGTCTGGAACGACTTGCGCAGCGCCAGCTCGTAGCCGCGCGGCGCGGTGCCGACCAGCGTCGAGTGGGCCTCGGGGGTGGCCGCGTTCCTCAGCATGTCGAGGAAGGCGGCGCGGTTGCCGCCCTTGCCCGCGCCCTGCGCCGGGGCCTGGCCGAGGTACTCGGCGACGACACCCGTGGAGTACTGCGGGTGGAAGCCGTCGAGACCGATCTCCATCGTGTAGCCGTAGCCGCCGGTCGCCCAGTACGACCAGTCCTCGGTGGTGCCGCTGGTGTCGTACAGCGCCCACGACGGCTGGCTGGTGTAGCCGTTGCGCGAGGCCATGAGGTCGCCGAGCGCCTTGTTCAGCGGCTCGTCCAGCGGCGGCCGGGTGCCGAACACGCCGGGCACGCGCAGCACCAGGTTGGAGTAGGTGTGCAGGGTCATCAGGTTGGTGACCTGGCGGCTGGACACCAGGTCGCGGATGTTGCGCGTCTCCGGCTCGGAGAACGGGCTGGAGCCGCGGAACGTCTCGCCCGACCAGGAGGTCGACGCGCCCGCGCCGCCCCAGAAGCCCGCGTAGTTGCGGTTCGGGTCGGTGCCGCGCTGCGCGCCCGCCGGGTTCGCCTTGCAGACGCCCGTGCGGAACTGCTCCGGGGAGTCGTCCGCCTGGCAGTTCTTGCGCTTCATCTCGTAGTCGAACCGGCTGAAGTCGCCCTTCGGCTCGGCCTCGCGGGAGATGGTGAAGCCGTCGGCGTTGACCACCGGGATGATGATGTTGCGGGTGCGCTCGACGAGGCCTCGCACCTCCCGGTCGCGGGAGTACCCGTCGACCAGCTCGTAGATCCACTCCATCGCGTGCTCGCCCGACGGCCACTCGCGGGCGTGGTGCAGCGCCATCAGCAGGTTGACCGGCTTGCCGTCGGCGGTGTTGGCGACGTTGGTCGCCACCTCGACGCCGACGACGTCCAGGCCCTCGACCGTGGCGTGCGGGAGGGTGAAGGCGCGCACCAGCTTCGGGTTCTCGCGCGCCAACTCCTTCATCTCGAAGTTGTAGTCCCACAGGTGCCGGTAGCCCGTGCGGCCCGAGGGCAGCCCGGTGCGCTCGGTGGTCGCGGCGAACTCGGCGTCCTCGCGGGCGTTCTCGCGGGAGGTGGCGGACAGGTCGGGGTTCAGCACCTCGAAGCGGAACCCGCTCCCGCGCAGCACCTCGCGGTCGGCCTCGCCCGCGAGGACGACGTCGACGCCCGTGGCGTCCGCCTTCTCCGTCACGTCGAGGCCGAGGCCGAGCAGCTTGTTCTTGTCCTGCTGGTCGGCGGTGGCCACGCGGACCAGCTCGGCGCGCTCCGGGGCCGTCTCGGCGGTCACGCCGGGGGTGGGCGTGCCCTGCGGCGTGAGCGCGAGGAAGTCGACGCCCAGCACGACCGAGCGGGTGTCACCGGCGTACCGGCAGCCCTGGACGACGAGCTGCTGCCCCTTGGTCACGAAGCTCTCGGCCAGCTCGCGGGAGGCGAGCGCGGTCGACGCCGCCACCAGCTTTCCGTTCGCCTTGTCGAACACGGCCACGTCCCAGTCGCCGGTGCCGCCGTTCCCGGCGGCCAACCGCGCCTGGACGAGTCCGTCCACTGTGGAGGTCACCTCCCGGCGGTCCACCCCCGCGGTGCGGGCGGGGAGCACTCCGGCGAAGCAGGAACGGGCGACCGCGCGGTCGGCGCGGAGGACGTTCTCCGCGGCGGCCGAGACCGGCGCGTTGAGCCCGAACACGACGGCGGAGCCGACGCCCACCGCGATCACCGCTCTTGCCGCTTGCTTCCGTCTTGACCTCATCCGATCCACCCCTCAGTAGGCCGGCAGCGTGCCGGGGAAGCGACACGGTAGCGACCGGTCGCAGCGGCAGAAACCCCTGTAAGTAGGAGGTTTCTCAGCGTCTTGACAGGTGGTTCTGGCTTGTTTCTTCGGTTTGTCTGGCTTCCTGGGGTCAGAGCGAACGACGAGGAGGACGCCATGCTGGTGGAACAGGTGCCGCGGCCGGTCCGGTTGACCAGCGGGACGTGCAGCGAGCGGGGGCCGCGCGGGCACAACGCGGACGCCGCGGCGACCTGCCGCGACCCCTCCTCGGGCGGCCTGGCCTTCGCCGTGGCGGACGGCATCGGCGACTCCGAGGGCGCGGGGAGGGCCGCCCGGCTCGCGGCCGGGGCGGCGGCGCGCGAGGCGGCCCGGCTCGGCGCGGGTCGGGCCGTGGCGGCGGCGCGCGCGGTGCTGGAGGCGTGGCTGCCCGACGACGAGCGCCACCTGGCGGGTGACGCCGTGCTCGTGACGGCGGCTCCCCGGCTCGGCGGCGGCTTCACGGTGGCCTGGGCGGGTGACGCGCGGGCCTACTTCTGGGACGGGACGGCGCTGACGCGGCTGACGACCGACCAGACGGTGGCCGAGCACTTCCGCGCCCGCGGGCGGACGCCGACGCCGCGGATGGAGCACGTGGTGACCAACTCGGTGCGGATGAGCGACCCCTCGTCGATCGGGCTGGCGCACGCGCCCCGCGGCGCGGGAAGGCTGGTCCTCACCACGGACGGCGTCCACGGGCGCCTCGCGCACGAGGACCTGCGGCTCGTCCTCGCGGGCGCGGGCGACCCGGCGGCGGCCTCGGCGCTGCTGGTGGGGGCCGCCCTGCGCGCGGGCGGCACGGACAACGCCACCGCCCTGGTGGTCGACGTGACGTGAGACGCGAATTTTCGACTTGATTTCCTGACGAAACGAGAAAATATGTGATTCACATCACAGGTAGTGTGCGATTTTCCCCCCGGCCACTTCGGGCGTCCAGTTCACTCGAACAGGTGGCCCAGGCGGGAAAATGAGGGCCGAAGGGCCCGAAAAACGCGGGAGCCGCACTGAAAAATATGGCTCTGACCAGGCCGAACAACGTGATTTAGCCCGCTTCTGCGAGTACGACGGCGCAAAACCGGCCCGGACGTGGCAAGATACCGGGAGAGATCAGGGTTCCTCGTCGTGAGGACCTGACTCAGGCTTACAAGGAGTTAGTCGCATGGCGCAGGGCACTGTTAAGTGGTTCAACGGCGAAAAGGGCTTCGGCTTCATCGAGCAGGACGGTGGCGGTCCTGACGTCTTCGTCCACTACTCGGAGATCACGGGCAGCGGTTTCAAGTCCCTCGACGAGGGTCAGCGCGTGGAGTTCGAGATCGGCCAGGGCCAGAAGGGCCCGCAGGCCCAGCAGGTCCGCACCGTCTGATCTGTTCGTGAAGTTGTGGGCTCGTACTCCATGGGGAGTGCGGGCCCACACCGCGTTGCAGGGCCTTTTTTCCGGTTGACCTCACCTTAAGTCGAGGTCCTACCGTCGGCCGCATGAGCATGGATGTCACCGCGTGGATGTCGCTGCACCACGTCATGAACGCCCAGCAGGACAAGCGACCGTTCTCCAAGGCGACCCTGGGGCGCATAGCCCGGTTCGCCGCACCGCACCGCTCCCGGCTGGCCCGGTTCCTGGCGCTGAGCGTCGTCGCCGCGGTCCTCACCGTCGCGACACCCGTGATCGCGGGCCGGATCGTCACCGCCATCAACGACGGCGGGCCCCTGAACGTCGTGGTCGGCCTCGCCGGGCTGATCGCCGTGATCGCCGTGGTGGAGGCGGGCGTCGGGGTGCTGTCCCGGTGGCTGTCCTCCAGCATCGGTGAAGGCCTGATCCTCGACCTGCGCACCGCCGTCTTCGACCACGTGCAGCGGATGCCCGTCGCCTTCTTCACCCGCACGCGGACCGGCGCGCTGGTGAGCAGGCTCAACAACGACGTCATCGGGGCGCAGCGGGCGTTCAGCGACACGCTGTCCGGCGTGGTCAGCAACCTGGTGACGCTGCTGCTGACGCTGGTCGTGATGATCGGCATCTCGTGGCAGATCACGCTGCTGGCGCTGGTGCTGCTGCCCGTCTTCGTGCTCCCCGCCCGGCGGATGGGCGGCAAGCTCGCCGCGCTGGAGCGGGAGGCCGCGAACCACGACGCCGCCATGAGCACCCAGATGACCGAGAGGTTCTCGGCGCCGGGTGCGACGCTGGTGAAGCTGTTCGGCAACCCCGCCGGGGAGTCCGCGGAGTTCGCGGCCCGCGCTCGGCGGGTGCGGGACATCGGCGTGCGGTCGGCGATGGTGCAGTGGGTGTTCCTGACCGCGCTGACCATCGTGTCCTCGCTGGCCCTCGCCCTGGTGTACGGGCTGGGCGGGTTCTTCGCGCTGCGCGGCTCGCTGGAGCCCGGCGCGGTGGTGGCGCTGGCGCTGCTGATCACCAGGCTGTACACGCCGCTGACGGCGCTGGCCAGCGCGCGGGTCGAGGTCATGACCGCGCTGGTGTCGTTCGAGCGGGTGTTCGAGGTGCTGGACCTGGAGCCGCTGATCGCGGAGAAGCCCGGTGCCGTGCCCGTGCCCGACGGCCCGGTCGGCCTGGAGTTCTCCGGGGTCACCTTCGCCTACCCGTCGGCGGACAGGGTGTCGCTGGCGTCGCTGGAGGAGGTGGCCGCGCTCGACACCCGCGGCGGCGTGGACGTGCTGCACGACGTGTCGTTCCGGGTCGAGCCGGGGCAGATGGTGGCCCTGGTGGGGTCCTCCGGCGCGGGCAAGTCGACGATCGCGCAGCTGGCGGCCCGGCTGTACGACGTGGACTCCGGCAGCGTGCGGCTGGGGGACGTGGACGTCCGGGACCTGACCGCCTCGTCCGTGCGGGCCGCGCTGGGGATGGTGACCCAGGACGGGCACCTGTTCCACGAGTCGATCCGGTCCAACCTGCTGCTGGCGCGGGAGTCCGCGTCCGAGGAGGAGCTGTGGGACGTGCTGGAGCGGGCCCGGCTGTCGTCGTTGATCGCGTCGCTGCCGGACGGGCTGGACACCGTGGTCGGCGAACGCGGGTACCGGCTGTCCGGCGGGGAGCGGCAGCGGTTGACGATCGCGCGGCTGCTGCTGGCCCGGCCGCGGGTGGTGGTGCTGGACGAGGCCACGGCGCACCTGGACTCGACGTCGGAGGCCGCCGTGCAGGAGGCGCTGGGGGAAGCGCTGGCCGGGCGGACGTCCGTGGTGATCGCGCACCGGCTGTCGACCGTGCGGGCCGCCGACCTGATCCTGGTCGTGGAGGACGGGCGCGTGGTGGAGCGGGGGACGCACGCGTCGCTGCTCGCCGCGGGCGGCCGGTACGAGGAGCTGCACCGGACGCAGTTCAGCCAGGAGGTCGCCGCCTGAGCGCGCACGTCCGGCCCGGTCCCCGAGGTGGGGACCGGGCCGGAGGTCGCCGGTCGCTACTGCACCGCGTGCAGGTTGCCGTCCGCGCCCACCAGGCAGCGGGCGGCCTGGGTGCCGGACTGCACGAACTCCGTCACGCACCGGCCCAGCTGCGCGTGGGCCGCCGCGTTCGGGTGGAAGGACTGCTGCGCCAGGTGGATGCCGATCGCGTCCAGGCCGCCGTGCACCAGGGCCTCCGGGTCCACGGTGATGCGGCGCTGCCACTCGCCGGTCGAGCTGCCGCTCTTGTTGCTGCACGCCTCGCGGTTCTCGGTGGCGCGGGCGAAGTCCAGGAACTTCGTGCCGGTCCTGGTCGCCACGCCGCGCAGCGCGTCGGAGAACTGGGGCACGGCCACGGTCCGGCCGTACTCGGCGTCGGCCAGGCGCACCGGGCAGCCGTGCGGGCCGTGCAGGACCTTGTCCATCTTCTCGGTGAGCGGCGACGCGTACGAGGTGAGGACGAAGCTGTACGAGCCCGCCGCGTAGCCCGCCTGCGACATGGCCGAGCGGACGTCGGCGATGGCGTTCTCCACCTTGGGCGCCATCGCCGCGAGCCGCGCGGGCCACTGGGTCTGGAGCGCCGAGCGGCACGGGCTGCCGAACGGGTTCAGCCACGCCGCGATGCAGCTGACGATCGTGTCGGCGAACTGCGGGTCGTCGTTGGCGCCGACCTGGAGCACGACGGTCGTCACGCGGTTCTGCCGGGCGATGTCGATCAGGCGCCTGGCCTGCGAGCCCTCCGTGTAGTGGACGGTGTCGGCCAGCGAGACGTTGGCCGAGTCCGCGCCGGAGCAGGCGAGGTTGAAGGTGCGGTCCGCCACGGCCGTCTGGTGGACCAGCGCCCTGGTGGAGCGGTGGCACCAGTTGCCGTTCTCGCCCTCGGTGCCGGGCTCGTAGGACCCCGCGCCCTCGCCGGAGATCGCGCTGTCGCCGAGCGACACGATGGCGGTGGGACGGGGGTCCGCGGGCGCGGCGGACACGGGCTGCGCCGCCGCCCCGATCATGAGCAGTGAGGCTAAGAGCGCACCGACGCGCATGGCAACTCCTGGAAGATCATGGCCATTTCGCGCCGGTCGACGCAAAATCACCGTAAACTCGGTGTTACGGAACGACAATGCGCCGGATGGGCTGCAAACGTTGTTGGTTCGGTTTCACGAACCCGTCGTCCGGGCCAGGCGGAACGTGAAGTCCAGGCGGCGCCACGGCCCCTCGACCGGTCTGCCGTCCGGCGTCGCACCGGTGGCGGGGCGGAAGTCCACGACCAACTCCTCCTTGACGCCGAAGACCGCGTCGGAGTCAAGGTGGTCGCCGCCCGCCACGAACAGCTGGGTGACCAGCCGCTCGTGGCCCGGCGCGCTGATCATGAAGTGCAGGTGCGGGGCGCGGTACTGGTGGCGGCCGGTCGCGGCGAGCATCTCCCCCACCGGGCCGTCGTCCGGGATCGGGTACGCCGACGGCAGGATCGACCAGAAGGTGAAGCGGCCCGCCTCGTCCGTGGTGAACCTCGCCCGCAGCACCGGGCCGTCCAGGTCGGGCAGCTGGATGTCGTAGAAGCCGTCGTCGTCGGCCTGCCAGACGTCGACGACCGCGTCCTCGACCGGCATCCCGTCCGGGTCGGTGACGTGGATGTCCGCCCACAGCGGGATTCCCGCTGCCCCCGAGGCCAGGTCGGCGCCGGAGGGCGCGGCGGGCGGACCGTCCACGTAGAACGGTCCCAGCACCGCGGACGGCGTCGAGCCGGGCGTGCGGGAGTTCGTCAGCGCGTCGACCACGCTGGACAGCCCGAGGGTGTCGGACAGCAGCACGAACTCCTGCCGCACGGCGCTGCTGATCTGCCCTGTGCGGGTGAGGAAGTCGATCGCGCGCCGCCACTCGGTCTGCGTCAGGTCGTTCTCGGTGGCGTAGGAGTGCAGGCGCCGCACCAGGTCCGCGAGCAGCGCGCGGGTGCGCGGGTCCGGGGTCGCGTCGAAGCTCGCGACGACCTCGGCGGTCAGCCACCCCAGGTCGGGGACGCGGCTCGCGGGACGTCTGCCGTGCCACGCGTCCGACAGCAGCCCGGCGACGCCCGGCGACGTCACCTCGCGCGGGTTCGGGTACGCCCGCGCGGTGGCCAGCTCGACGGCGAGCGGCACGTCCTCCAGCGGGAAGTCCAGGGCGCGCAACGAGGTGGGCCCGCCGACCTCGGCGATCAGGTCGAACACGCCCGCGGGCGCGTCCGGGACCCCGAGCGCCCCCGCGATCCGCTCCATCACCTCGGGCACGGCGGGGGCGTTGTACGCCATGGCGTGCGGCAGGACCACGGTGTGCGTCTGGGCGTGCGGCAGGCCGAACGAGCCGCCGAGGGTGTGGCACAGCTTGTGGTGCAGGCCCATGCCGACCGAGCCGAGGCACGTGCCCGCGAGCCACGCGCCGGTCAGCAGGTCGGCGCGCGTGTCCACGTCGGACGGGTCGGCGGACAGCGCCCGGAGGCCGCGGGACAGGCGGGTGATCGCGTCCAGCGCGATGGCGTCGGTGACGGGCTCGGCCTGCGGCGAGTACAGCGCCTCGACGGCGTGGGCGAGCGCGTTGACCGCGCTGGTGACCGACAGCGGCACCGGGAGGCCGAGGGTGAGGTCGACGTCGTAGACCACGGTCTCCGGGCGGATCTCCGGGGCCGACCTCGTGGTCTTGCGGCCCTCCCTGGTCTCGCCGAGCACGGCGGTCACCTCGGAGCCCGAGTACGTCGTCGGCACGATCACCTGCGGCACGTTGGTGCGCGCGGCCAGCGCCTTGGACAGGCCGGTGGTGGAACCGCCGCCGATCGCGACCACGCAGTCCGCGCTGTGGGAGCGCAGCACCTCCAGCGCGCGCTCGGTCACCTCCACCGGGGTGTGCATCGCGGCGCCGTCGAACCGGGCCGCGAGCGACGGGCCGAGGGACTCCCCGACCCGTCGAGCGACGTCGTCCAGCCGCTCGCTCGCCAGCAGGAGCACGCGGTTGCCGCCCACCCGTTCCACCTCGGCGCGCACCTGCGAGACGGTGCCGGAGCCGAAGACGATCCGGGTCGAGCGGACTTCGTGGACGAAGGGCTTCATCAGACGGTGAACTCCACTAGTGGGGACGACGTGAGCTTGACCTGCGGTTACAGGTCCGACCTCAAGCTTTCGTTGCCGAGCAAGAGTATCCGGACAGTAGCCGCTCAGCCTTCGCGGCACCCATCATGAGCAGGTGGCCTCCCACCGCGCCATGACCGGGAGGCACCGAGTCAGCGTCGGTGCCAGTCGATCAGGGTGCGCCCGACCGCGTACGCGGTACCGAGTCCGATGATCACCATCACGGCCGCAGGGGCGTTGACCAGGCTCATCACCGCGCACAATCCGCGGATTGCTTGGTGCGCAAGGGGATTCCCTCAACCTGCCGCCAACGGTCGTTGCACGTGCGGCATTCCGGCCAGAGCCGATCTGGATGCAGCAGGCCGCCCGCAGTAGCGTTCCGTGTCGATATACCCTGCTACACAAAGACTTCCGAACCGTGTGCAAGCTCCGAGAGCGAAGAGGCCTGAACCGTTCCGGACCTGTTCGAACCGGAAACCGTTGGCAGGTAACGAAAAGTTTCCCAACCAAGCTGACTGGTTGCGAACTTGGCCGTCCGAGCGTGTGATCCGATTGTCACCGACCCCTGGGGACTCGGACCTCCTTGCCGTCCACCAGGCGCACCCACACGACGCGGTCCATGACGGGCACTCGCTTACCCGGCGTCGGACTCCTCATCAGCCGCAGAGTGCCGATCAGGTCAGGGCTGAACAGCGTCTGCGCCAGCGTCCGCCTTGCCGCCATCGGAGCGACGTCCCAGCGCGCCTGCACCCACTCGCGAGGCCCGGTCTCCCCCTGGAGTGCCGCAGGGGTCTTGAGCGCCTTCTCACGCTGCTCAGCCGCCCGGAGCCGGGCAAGGATGCCGGGCTCTGCCCGCGCGGCGAATACCGCCGACAGGGTGCCCGCGCTCACCTGATCGGCGAGTTCGTCAAAGTCACGACGCGCACGCGCGACACCATCACGCACTTCGGCAAGCTTCTTCTCGTCCGCCATGCCCGCGTTGATGGCCGAGTGAGCAGCCTCCGACGAAAGGTAGGAAATGATGACCTCTTCGGCATAGACGTCCAAGTCGGACTTGAACCCTCCGACGTGCCCTGCGGCGTGGCAGGTGTAGGCCATCTCGCCGTGTCGAGTACGCGCGGCCAGCTTCGCGTCGCACACGTCGCAACGAGCGATCATCGACAACAGGTGCGTTCCTCGCCCAGCTCGCGTCGACACTCGTTCCGGAGCTGAGATGATCCTCTGCACAGTTAGGAAATCAGCCTCACTGATGATTCCAGGCCATGCAGCGACGGAGATCGTCAGTGGCCCACCTGCGCGTGGCTTGTGGGAGCGCTGCCCCATGTACAGCACGCGGGACACCATCACCCCTAGATCGCGGCCGGTGAAGGCTTTCCCACTTCGACGCGTGATGCCGCGCTCCGCGAAGTCCGTGGCAATACCGCGAAACGAGTGACCGGCAATGATCCGGGCAAACAGTTCACGTACGACTTCGGCTTCCTCGGGATTTATCTCCTGCTGATCCACACGGCCCGTGTTGGGGTCGCGGGTTCGCCGGTAGCCAAAGGGGATGCGGGCCCACGGCTGACCGTTCAACGCGGCTTGCGCGGCTGTACGCCTACCTCGGGTCGAAGTCTTCGCGGCTTCGTACTCCGAGTCGACCGCGTCTTCGAGGATCGTTCGGCGGTCGCGAGGATTCGAAGGGTCGTAGGTGCGATCATGCGCAGTGACATGGATCATCACCGATGCCTTCTCGCACAACCCGATCAACTCCACCCATTCACCAACCTGCCGCGATCCTCTTGATGATTCCCAGAGGAGCAACACACTCGCCGCGAACTCGCCGCTATGCAGGTCGGCGATCAACTCAGCGAACCCACCACGAACCTTGGCCGAGTAACGAGAAGCGGACACGACGTCTTGGTACGGCTTGCCGAGCGACCACCCTCGTGCGTCAGCCAAGGCCTCGTGATCGGCGTGCTGCTCCTCGTTGGAACGCTGGTGGCCTGACTTGTCCTTCGAAACGCGGAGGTACTCCCGTGCCGTGGTCACGGCACGGGAGAGTACTCCCCACTAGTGGCGCTTATCAGGCGGTGAACTCCGGCGTTCGGTCGGGGCTCGCCTGGGCGAGCAACTCGGGCAGCTTCTCCGGTGACGCGTCCGCACCGTAGCTGGGCGAGCCGGGCTGCTGCCGCCAGGACTCGTCGATGGAGCCCGCGTCGTGGGCGTGGAAGCCCAGTTCCTCGACGAGCCGGAGCACCGTCGCCTTGGCGGCCGGGTCGTCCCCCGCGACCGGCAGGGCGATGCGGCCCGGCGTGCCCGCGGGCACTCCCTTGTCCCTCAGGTGCAGGGCCTGGATGCCGTTGAAGACCTTGACCACCGGGTGGCCGAGCTGGTTCGCGACCCACCGGCTCTCGGTCACGCCGTTCTCGATCTCCTCGATGCGGCCGTCGCGCTGCGGGTAGTAGTTGCCGGTGTCGATCACGGCGACGCCCTCAGCGGCCTCGTCCAGCAGGCCCTTCGGCAGCGACGGGACCTTCCCCTGCGGGATGGTCACGATCACGACCTCGGCCCCGCGCGCGGCCTCGGTCAACGGCACTGGCGTGGCACCGGTCTCGGCGGCCAGGTCCGCCAGCGTCTCCGGGCCCCGCGAGTTGGCCACCGACACGTCGTGGCCGAGAGCGGTCAGCCTGCGCGTGAGCGCTCCGCCGATGTTGCCCGCTCCGATGATGCCGATCTTCACGTGTGCTCCTCGGTGTGGAATCCGTGGTGTGCGGTTCGCCTTCCGGACGGGTCAACGCGCGTGGCCGCGCGGATCATTCCACCGGGTCCGCAAGACTGCGGCGGCACCTTGCGGCAACCGGTGGAAGATCTTCGGCGGATCCGAGGAGCGGGGGTGGTCCGGACGGTGGCGCACTCATCCGAGCACTGCGACCCCGGTCCCGACCCCGAGGTCGTGCGACGGGCCGTCCGCGGCGACTCCGAGGCGACGCGGCTGCTCCTGGAGTCGGTCCGGCCGGTGGTGGTGCGCTACTGCCGCGCGCGGGTCGGGCGCACCGAGCGCACGTTCGGGTCGGCGGACGACGTGGCGCAGGACATCTGCCTGGCCGTGCTGACCTCGCTGCCCACGTTCCGCGACCAGGGCAGGCCGTTCCTGGCGTTCGTGTTCGGCATCGCCGCGCACAAGGTCGCCGACGCCCACCGCACGTCGGCGAAGAACCGCACCGAGCCGATGTCGGATCTGCCCGACGTGCAGGAGACGGCCGCGGGGCCGGAGGAGCGGGCGGTGCTCGACGATCTGTCCACTCGAATGGGTGGATTGTTGAGGACGCTTCCGGAGCGCCAGCGGGAGATCCTGGTACTGCGAGTGGTCCTCGGCCTGTCCGCGGACGAGGCGGCCGAGGCGATCGGGTCGACCGCCGGTGCCATTCGGGTGGCGCAGCACCGGGCGCTGACGCAGTTGCGCAAGGTCGTGGGCGACTCGGAACACTAGGCCGTGACCAGCGGTTCCCCCGCGTTCACGCGTGGTGAGCGACGAGAACGCGGTGGTGGTGCCGCGCTCCGCGGTCGAGTCCGCGCCGCGCCGGGTGCTGGACGCGGGCGGCGCGCCCGACCCGTGCTTCGGTGACCGACCGGGCGATGGTCGCCTTCACCGCGTCCGCGTCGCCGCTGTTCGGCGCGAGCCCGCCGACCTGGCCGATCGGGAGCCCGGCGGCGGGGTCGCGGCGGCTCGCGTCCACCTCGGCGCGGCGTTCGGCCGCTCCGGCAACGGGCTCACCGCGGAGGGCGGGGCGGGGTTGACCGCCGCGCGCTCGGTGCTGACGAGGTCGGACGACGTCGACCCGGCCCACCAGTGGAGCCTCTGAAGCGGGAAAGTCGGCGGAGGTAGGCTTCGCGCCATGGCTTCCCAGGCAGCGATCGGCTTCACGCGCGGCGCCCCCTCGTTGGACATCATCGACACCGAAGGTCTGGTCGAGGCGACCCAGCTCGCCTTCGCCAACGACGCCGCGGGCACGACCGCGTACGGCACCGCCGTGGGCTACGTGCCGCTGCGGAAGTGGATCGCCGAGCAGCACGGCGTCCCGGTCGAGCAGGTGCTGGTCACCAACGGCTCGATGCAGGCGGACGCGTTCCTGTTCGAGCAGCTCGTCTCCCCCGGTGACGCCGTCATCGTCGAGGCGCCGACCTACGACCGCACCCTCCTCAACCTCCGCCAGCGCGGCGCCGAGGTCCACCCGGTCGCGCTGCACTCCGACGGCATCGACGTCGACGCGGTCGAGGCGCTGCTGGAGAGCGGCGTGCGGCCGAAGCTCGCGCACATCATCCCGAACTTCCAGAACCCGGCCGGGTACACGCTGAGCGCCCCCAAGCGGGCCCGCCTGCTGGAGCTGGCCGCGAAGTACGACTTCGTCCTGTTCGAGGACGACCCGTACTACTCGATCCGCTTCGAGGGCGAGCAGATGCCCACGATGCTGTCGCAGGACAAGGCCGACAAGGTCGTCTACGCGTCCTCGTTCTCCAAGACGGTGTGCCCCGGCATCCGGGTCGGCTACCTCGTCGGACCGGTGTCGGTCATCGAGGGCATCACCAAGCTCGCGACCACGACGTACATCTCGCCGAACATGGTCGCGCAGTCGATCGTGAACCAGTTCTGCCGGTCGGGTCGCCTCGACAAGTCGATCGACACGGTCCGCGCGGCGCTGCGGGAGCGCAAGGACGCGCTGGTCACGGCGCTGGCGCGGGAGCTGCCGACGGCCGAGTACACCGCCCCGCAGGGCGGGTACTTCATGTGGGTGCGGCTGCCCGGCGTGTCCATCGACGCGCTCGCGGTCAAGGCGGCCGAGCACGGCGTCGCGTTCGTCAAGGGCGCGGACTTCCTGCTCGACGGCGGCGACGACTCGGTGCGCCTGGCGTTCTCCGGGCTGTCCGCGAGCGAGATCGACGAGGGCGTCACCCGCCTCGCGGCGGCTGTGCGCTCGCTCGACGCGTGATGCGTGACCAGACCGTAGGCGAGTTCCTGGAGCGGTTGGCGGCGCGGGTGTCCGCGCCGGGTGGCGGGGCGACCGCCGCCCTGCACGCCGCGCAGTCCGCGGCGCTGCTGGGCATGGTCGCCCGCTACAGCGACGGGCCGAAGCACGCGGAGCACGCCGAGACCATCGGCGCGGTGCTGTCCGAAGTGGACGTCCTGCGGGTCGAGGCGCTCCAGCTGGCGGACGACGACGCGCGGGCGTTCACCGCCGTGACCGACGCCTACCGGCTGCCGAAGGGTCCGGAGCGGTCCGCCGCCATCGCGGAAGCGCTTGCGGGGGCGGCGGTCCCGCCCACGCGGACCATCGCCGTCGCCGAGCGGCTGGTCGCGCTGGCCGAGGTGCTGCTGCCGGTGGGCAACCGCAACGTGATCACCGACGTGGCCGCGGCGGCGGACGCCGCCCGTGCCGCGGCGACCACGGCGCGGGTCAACGTGGAGATCAACGGCGCCGCCGTGGTGTCCGATGTAGACGCACTGGTCGCACGGGCCGACCAGGTGACCGCAAGCGTTCGCGAGGAGATCCGCAAGTGATCACGCTGTCCGGCAAGGAGTTCGCCGCGACGATCCGCGAGGACGTGACCGAGCGGGCGGCCAAGCTGGCCGCCGACGGCACTCCCCCACGACTGGCCGTGGTGACGGCGACCGACGACGAGGCCAGCGCCTGGTACGTCCGGTCGATCGCGAAGGCCGCCGCCAAGGTCGGCATCACCTGCGACGTCGTCGACCTCGGGTCCACCGCCACCGGACCCGACGTCGCCGAGGCGCTGACCGCCCTGAGCGTGGACGGCGCCGTGCACGGCGTCATCCTCCAGACACCGCTGCCCGCCGGGCTGTCGGTCGCGGACCTCGCGGGCACCATCGCCGTCCGCAAGGACGTGGACGGCTCGAACCCGACGTCGCTCGGCAGGCTCGCCGCGGGCCTGCCCGCGTTCGCGCCCGCCACCGCGGCGGCCGTGGTCGCGCTGCTCGACCACCACGAGGTGCCCCTCGACGGCAAGCACGTCGTCGTGGTCGGCCGGTCGGTCGTCGTCGGCAAGCCGGTCGCGCACCTGCTGCTCGACCGGAACGCCACCGTGACGGTGTGCCACTCGCGGACCGCCGACCTGGCCGCGGTCACCACCACGGCCGACGTCGTGGTCGCGGCCGTCGGCAAGCCGGGCCTGATCAAGGCCGAGCACGTCGCCGAGGGCGCGGTCGTGGTCGACGTGGGCACGAACGCCACCGCCGACGGCGGACTGGTCGGGGACGTGGACCCGGCCGTGGCCGAGAAGGCCGGGTCGCTCACGCCCGTGCCCGGCGGTGTCGGCCCGGTGACCACGGCCCTGCTGCTGCGGCACACCGTCGAGGCCGCCGAGACCGTCCAGGCGGTGCCCGGCAGGCGTCGGCAGCCGAGCTGGCGCCGGTAGTCAGGACCGGTGCGGAAGGGCCCTCGGCGACCGGCCGGGGGCCCTTCCGCGTTCTCCGGCTCAGGCCTCGTTGTTGGTGTCGGGGTCGGGCCCGACGCGGCTGTCGGCGTTGAGCGCGGACAGGGCGTCGACGTCGGCGGCGTCCAGGGTGAAGTCGAGGACGTCGATGTTCTCCGCGATGCGCGACGGGGTCACCGACTTGGGGATGACCACGTTGCCGAGCTGGAGGTGCCAGCGCAGCACGACCTGGGCGGGCGAGCGGTCGTACTTGGCCGCGACGGCGCCGATGGCCGGGTCGTCCAGCAGGCCCTTGCCCTGGCCGAGCGGGGACCACGCCTCGGTGACGATGCCGTGCTGGGCGTGGAAGGCCCGCAGCGGCTCCTGCGTCAGGCGCGGGTGCAGCTCGACCTGGTTCACGGCGGGCACGAGACCGGTGGCGTCGACGATCTCCGCCAGGTGGTTCGGCTGGAAGTTCGACACGCCCGCCGCGCGGACGCGGCCGTCGGCCGCCAGCTTCGCGAACGCCTTCCACGTCTCGGTGTACAGGCCGCGGGCCGGGGTGGGCCAGTGGATCAGGTACAGGTCGAGGTAGTCGAGCTTCAGCCTGGACAGGCTCTCGTCGAACGCGCGCAGCGTGGAGTCGTAGCCCTGCGCGGAGTTCCACAGCTTGGTGGTGATGAACAGGTCCTCGCGCGGGACGCCCGCCTCGGCAATGGCCCGGCCGACGCCCTCCTCGTTGCCGTAGACGGTGGCGGTGTCGATGCTGCGGTAGCCGGCCCGGAGCGCTTCCGCCACGGCGGCGGTGGTCTCGGCGTTCGGCACCTGGAAGACGCCGAAGCCGATCTGCGGCATGGTGACGCCGTTGTTCAGGGTGACGGTGGGTACCGAGGTCATGGGGTCGGGTCCTTTCACGGGATGAGGGTGTTGGCGATGCCGCCGTCGGCGCGCAGCGCGGCGCCGGTCGTGGCGGAGGACAGGTCGGAGGCGACGTAGGTGATGAGGTTGCCGATCTCCTCGGGGCGGATCAGGCGCTTGAGCAGCGAGGTGGGGCGCTCGACCTCCATGAACCGGCGCTCGGCCTCCTCGAACGGGACGTCGGCGCCGACGCGGTCGGCGATGAACTCGCGCACGCCCTCGGTCAGGGTCGAACCGGGGAGCACGGTGTTCACCGTGACGCCGGTACCGGCCAGTTCCTGGGCCATGCCGCGGGAGACCGCGATCTGCGCGGTCTTGGTCATGCCGTAGTGGACCATCTCGGTCGGGATCTGGATCGCCGACTCGCTGCTGACGAAGATCACCCGGCCCCAGCCGCGCTTGGCCATGCCCGGCGCGTAGTGCCTGGCCAGCCGCACGCCGGACAGGACGTTGACCTCGAAGTAGCGGGTCCACTCCTCGTCCGGGATCTCGAACACGGGCTTGGCGCCGAAGATGCCGAGGTTGTTGACCAGCACGTCCACGTCGTGGAGCCCGGCGACGAGGTCGGCCGCGCCCTCGGCGGTCGCGAGGTCGAGGGCGACGCCCGTGGTGGTCGTGGAGCCGGTCTCCTCGCGGAGCTTGTCGACGGCGTCGTCGACCCGCTGCTGGTCGCGGCCGTTGACGACCACCGCGGCGCCCGCGAGAGCGAGGGACTTGGCCGTCGCGTAGCCGATACCGGCCGTGGAGCCGGTGACCAGCGCGGTGCGGCCGGTGAGGTCGATGTTCACGGTGCCCTTTCTTGTCAGCGGTAAGCTGTAGTCAGCGTGCGCAATACTTGCAGACGCCGATTGTTGCACACGCTTGATACTGCCCCTGGTCCGTCCGGGGCGCAACCGGGGAGAGGTGAACCGTGTCACTGGCAGAGGACGCCACCGAGGCCCGCGCTCAGGGCTGGCGGACGCTCGCCGCACTGCACGCGCGCATCGAGGACAGGCTCGAACGCGCGCTGCAACGCGGGCACCAGCTCTCCGTCAGCGAGTACACCGTGCTGGACGTCCTCGCGCGACAGGACGACTTCCACCTGCGGATGTCGCAGGTCTCCCAGGCCGTGGTGCTGAGCCAGTCCGCGACCACGCGGCTCGTCACCCGGTTGGAGGACCGCGGTCTGCTCTCGCGGTACCTGTGCCCCACCGACCGGCGCGGCATCTACACCGAGCTGACCGAGGCGGGCGTCGCGCTGCTCGACGCCGCGCGGCCGACGCACGACACCGCCCTCGGCGAGGCGCTGGCGGACGCCGGGCAGCTCCCGGAGCTGTCACCGCTCGTGTCCGCTCTGGCGAAGCTCAGCCCGTCAAGCACGTCCAGCTAGTGGAAGGCGTTGACGCGCCGTGACGAAGAGGGCCGGATCACCCGTGTGGGAGATCCGGGCCAACCCGACGCCGCCGAGGTCACGTTCGTGATCCGCGTCACGGCCGCGCGGGCCTCCGCGGTGGCCCAGCGGGTGGCCGACGCGCTCGGGACCGCGTTCGGGCAGGCTGCCGTGGACGTCGAGGTGCCGTCGCACCGGAGCACCGGCCCGGCGCTGCGCGTCCTCCTGGACTCCCGGCGGGTGCTCCACCGGGGTGTTCCGGTGCGGTCGACCCGGCTGGAGTTCGACCTGCCGCTGCACCTGTGCGGGCAGCCGCGGCGGGTGCACCGCAGGACGGCGCTGATGGACCAGGTGCGGGGCGCGTCCACCGCGGTCGGCACCAGGACCGTGGACGTGCACGTGCGCCGGATCCGGCGCACGCTCGGCGACGCGTCGGCCGTCATCGGCACGGTGCGCGGTGTCGGCTACCGGGTCGGCCAGGAGCACCGGGTGCGGGTCGAGCCGGGGGTGTGGGGACCTACTCGGCGTGGGCCAGCGCGGCCGTCCGCGAGTCGAACACCGCGAACTCGTCCCGCACACCGACCTGGTCGAGCACCTGGTCGACCTCGGCCGAGCAGACGAGGCGGAAATCGATCCGGAACGCCCGCGCCCGACGCGCGGTCTCCAGCAGGGCGGCCACCCCGACCGGGCCGAGGACGCCGACGCCGGACAGGTCCAGGATGAGCGGACCCGAGCCCGGCGCGACGCTGTCGATGCTCCAGCGGAGCCTGCGCACGGACCCAGGGTCGAGATCACCTCGCGCGGCGATGACGTTCGCTCCCGCCAACCGCCACCGTTCCACCGTCAGCACGCCTCGCACGTCCGTGGGCACCGGATGCTCCTCGAGTCGACGACCCGGTCCCCGACCTGGATCGGATCTCCTCCCCCAAGGTAGCCCAGATTCCAAGCACAGCAAGCCTTTCACCTGATCGAGGCAACCGGCTCCTGCTCTTCGCGAGCTACCGCACCGGGTCCGGACGACGTGGCCGCCGGAGGTTTGCCACCGCCGCTCGCGGGAACGCTGCGGGAGACCTCAAGGCTCCTCGGGAGGACGACGACATGAAGGCAGTCACCTGGCACGGCAGGCGCGACGTGCGCGTGGACACCGTGCCCGATCCGGTCCTGAAGGATCCGACCGACGTGGTCGTGCGGATCACCTCCAGCGGCATCTGCGGCTCGGACCTGCACCTGTACGAGGTGTTGGGCCCCTTCCTGACCGAGGGCGACATCCTCGGGCACGAGCCCATGGGGGTGGTCGAGGAGGTCGGCGCGGAGGTCACGGCGCTGAGCGCGGGCGACCGGGTGGTCGTGCCGTTCAACGTCTCGTGCGGCACCTGCTTCATGTGCGGACAGGGCCTGCACTCGCAGTGCGAGACCACGCAGGTCCGCGAGCAGGGCATGGGCGCGACGCTGTTCGGCTACACCAAGCTCTACGGCTCGATGCCCGGCGGGCAGGCGGAGTTCCTGCGGGTGCCGTTCGGGAACACGCTGCCGATCAAGGTGCCGCACGGGCCGCCGGACGACCGGTTCGTCTACCTGTCCGACGTGCTGCCCACCGCGTGGCAGGCCGTCGAGTACGCGGGGGTCACCGAGGGCGGCACCGTCGCCGTGCTCGGGCTCGGGCCCATCGGCGACATGGCGTGCCGGATCGCCCAGCACCGCGGTGCCGCCAAGGTCATCGGTGTCGACCTGGTGCCGGAGCGGCTCGCCCGCGCCAAGGCCCGCGGCGTCGAGGTGTTCGACCTCAGCAGGCACGGGAGCAAGCTCGCCGACCACATCCGCGACGTCACCGGCGGACGCGGTCCGGACTGCGTGATCGACGCCGTCGGCATGGAGGCGCACGGCGCCCCGGTGGCGAAGCTGACCCAGCACGTCACGGGTCTGCTGCCGGACGCGTTCGCCGAGAAGCTGATGCGGACCGCGGGCGTCGACCGGATGGGCGCGCTGCACCTGGCCATCGACGTGGTCCGGCGCGGCGGCACGATCTCGCTCGCCGGTGTCTACGGTGGCATGGCCGACCCGCTGCCGATGCTGACGATGTTCGACAAGCAGATCCAGCTGAGGATGGGCCAGGCCAACGTGAGGCGCTGGGTGGACGACATCCTGCCGCTGCTCACCGACGACGACCCGCTGGGCACCGAGGACTTCGCGACGCACAGGGTGCCGCTGTCCGAGGCGCCGCACGCCTACGAGATCTTCCAGAAGAAGCAGGACAACGCGATCAAGATCCTGCTCCAGCCGTGACCGGGGCGTCCCCGCTCAGACGGTGAGCGGGGACTCCGGGTGGCCGGGGGCGTCGAGGTCGTCGCGGTGGCGTTCGCGCCACGGCAGGAGGAACCACAGCGTGGCGAACCCGAGGCCCGCCACCACGCCGAAGACGATCGCGATCCAGCCGCCGACGATGACCTCACCGAGCAGCAGCACGGTGGCGGTCATCGCGGCGGCCAGGGTCCCGAGGCCGATCATGGTGAAGCGGTGGGTGATCTCGATGACGTCCTCGCGCCTGCCGCGGCGGAACAGCGCGCGGTGCCAGGCGGCGGGAGCGGTGAGCAGGGCGACCGACGTGGCGGCGAAGAGGATCGCGACCAGGTGGGTGATCCGGATGTACTGGTCCACCTCGCGGTAGCGGTCGGTGAACACGATCGACAGCAGGAAGCCGAAGAGGATCTGCACCCCCGCCTGGACGACGCGCAACTCCTGGAGCAGTTCGTTGAGGTTGCGCCTCAACCGTTCCTGGTCGGATTCCTCGGCCTCGCTCATACCCGTCTTCTTACCCGTGGACCAACCGGACAAACGGTCCGAACAGCCTAATTCCACGGCGCGCGGCCAGAGCGGGTGTCAGGCCCGGCGCACCCGGTCCAGCAGGTTCACGACCGACTCGCGCAGGGCGGTGGCGGCGTCGCCGAGCAACGACGACATGGCGGGCGTCCGGGGAGCGGTGTGCTCGCCGTCGTCCAGTTCCAGCAGCACCCGCACGACCTCCACGACCACGTCGGGGTGGCCGAGCGGCAGCGGGCGCCGGACGATGACGCGGACGTCGGCGGCCTGGCCGGTCGTGCGGTCCGGCCCCTCCTCGGGGTCCACGAGCAGCACCGACCGCACGAGGTCGCGGTGGCGGTCGGCCAGGTACAGCGCGCTGGCCGCGGCGGGGCCGCTGGTCAGCACGTGCACGGGGACGCCGCGCCCCTCGAACTCCTCCAGCACGTCGGACACCTCGCGCCACGGCCCGTCCGCCGCGGGCAGCCTGCACCACAACACCTGGAGGTGCTCGCTCAGGGGCAGCCACGTGGCGGGCAGGTCGCCGTGCCTGCCCACTCCGGCGGGGTCGAGCACGACGACGGCGGGCGCGTCCCTGGGGCCTGCCCACATGGCGGAGGGACCCGCCGATCGGGTCACGTCGGCATCGCTCATGACCTCTTGTTACCCAGCCACGGCCGACCTAACCATCGGTTCGACGCTGTACACGGTGTAGGCGGCGCGGATGATGGGCTGGGCCACGTTGCGGACGCGCACCCCGCCCGGCGTCATGCCGTGCTCGGTGCCGAAGTGCGCGTGGCCGTGGATCGCCAGGTCGGTCCCGGTGGCGTCGATCGCCTCGGCCAGCAGGTACGACCCGAGGAACGGGTAGATCTCCGGTGGCTCGCCGCGCAGGGTGTCCGGCACCGGCGAGTAGTGGGTGAGCGCGACCTTGACGTCCGCATCGATCGAGTGCAGCGCCGCCCGCAGGGTGTCCGCGATCCCGATCGTGTGGCCGACGAACGCCTTCATCTCGCGCTCGCCGAAGTTGCTGCCGCACTTGCCCGCGAAACCGCCGCCGAAGCCCTTCACGCCCGCCACGCCGATCCGCTCGTCACCGACGCGGAACACCACCGCGTCGCCTTCGAGGACGTGCAACCCGCTGTCGGTCAACACCTTCGCCACCTCGACGGGCTTGTCGTCGTGGTGGTCGTGGTTGCCGAGCACGGCGACGACGGGCACCGGCAGGTCGGCGAACTCCTCCGCGACGACCCGCGCCTCGTCGAGCGTGCCGTGCCGGGTGAGGTCACCGGCCAGCAGCAGCACGTCGGCGTGCTCCCCCACCTTCTCCAGCGCGGGGCGCATCCGGCCTCGGGCATCGGCTCCCAGGTGCACGTCGCCGACCGCGGCGATCCGGATCATCGCAGCTCCTCGCTTCCCTCGGGTTCGGCGACGCTGACGACGCGGACGTCGTCCACCACCTGGAGATCCGGCGCGATCTCGTGCACGACGGCTTCGAGCCCGGCGCGGCGCTCCTCGCACGCCACGTCGCCGGACAGCAGCACGTGGTCGCCGCGCACGGTCACCCGCACGCCGAGTTCGGTCGTCCTCGGGTCTTCGGCGATGGCGCGCCGCAGCCGAGCGGACAGGTAGGGCTCTGAGGTCATGACGCACTCCTCCGGACGCTGGTGAGCTGGGGAGCCACCAGGTCGAGTCGTTCGACCAGGACGAGGAAGGCCTCGGCGTAGGGCGAGTCCGCCGTGGACTCGCGCACCTTCCGCCAGTCGATCTGCTCCCGCAGCGCTCGCGCGAACGGCAGCAGCTCGCTGAAGTCGCAGCGGTGACCGTCCAGCACGAGCAGCTTGCTGATCATCACCTCGGTCGCGGGCATCACGGGCAGCGAGACGGAGCTGACGGCCAGCTCCTCGGCGTGGTCGAGCATGTCGTCGGTCACGGGGATCTCGTTGGGACGGTGCAGCAGGTCCACCAGCGAATCGCCGTCGTAGACCTTCAGCAGCCAGTTCTCCGGCGCGTCCGCGGCCCGGCAGCCCGCCGCCACTAGGGCGGACCTGGCCTTGGCCGCGTCCTCCTCCTTCACCAGGAGGTCGACGTCGTGCTCGGTGGCGGGACCGCCGCGCGCGTACACGGCGCACCCGCCGGTCAACGCGAAGCGGATGTCGGCGGCGCGCAACGCGTTCGCCACCTTCACAAGGGTGCGCAGCAGTTCGTCCTGGACTCCGCTCATGGTCCTGTTTACCCGAGCCCCCCGATCGGCTAAACCGGCGAAGTGCCCGTTCGGTCCGGTTCCGGTTCCGGTTGGGCCGAACGGGGTACCCCGCTCCCATGACAGCGACCCCACCGGACCCGGACCCGTACCGCACACCAGACCTGGAACGCGGAGGTGGCGTCCGGCCCGGCGACACGCCCCCCGACTCGGCGCAGACACCCGCGGGGCCGAAGGACCCGCCCATCCCGTCCCGCGCCATCGGGCCGGTGGTGCTGGTGATCATCGCGGTGATGACCCTGATGGTCATGGGCTTCGTGGTCGCCCAGGTGATGAACTGGTCGACCCTGTTCTAACCGGGGTGGAGCGGCGGGCTCCGCCGCACGCCGTCCCGCCGCGCCATGCCCTCGACGAGCTGCCGGACGACCTCGCGGGCGTCGGAGGCGGGTGTCCACCCCAGTTCGGCACGGGCGCGCTCGGCGGACAGGATCGGCGCGCCCAGCGCCAGGTCGATCCAGCCGGGTGACGTGGGCTGGGCGTGCAGCCTCCACGTCGCGGCGGCCACGGCCCGCAGGGCGGTCTCGGGCACCGGCACGTGCCTGGCCCCCACCAGGGCCGCGAGGTCGCGCGGTCCGATCACCGGCTCCGAGGCGATGTTCACCGCTCCCGGCAGCCGGGTGTCCAGCACGCGCGCCACGGCGTCGGCGACGTCGTCGGCGTGGGTGAACTGGAGCACCAGCCCGCGCGGCAGCGGCAGCACCGGCAGCCCGCGCGCCGCCGCCAGGCGCAGCAGGGCGGTCGGCACCAGGGGCCCGAGGAAGTACCGCTTGACCTCGCTGGCGGCGTCGGGCTGGAGGATCAGGCTCGGGCGCGGCCGGGAGACGACCAGGTCGGGGTGGTCCCGCTCGACGCCGTCGAGCAGCCGCTCCACGGCCGACTTCTGCCTGCTGTAGCAGGAGGACGGGATGCCGCCGACGGGCCACAGCTCGTCGACCCGGCGGTCCTTGTCCGCCCTCGTGTACGCGCCGACGGACGACATGTGCACGAGGTGCCGCACACCGGCCCTCACCGCGGCGGCGAACACCCGTTCGCTGCCCAGCACGTTGACGCGGTGGGTGGTCGCCTCGTCGCGGCTCGGCTGGATCAGCCAGGCCAGGTGGACCACAGCGTCCGCGCCGCGCACCGCCTCGGCCAGCGGTTCCTCGGCACCGGGCACCCCGATGTCGATCCGCTTCCACTCCGCCCGGTCGTAGGGCGGCCCCGCGGCGGGCAGCCGCCGCGCGACCGCCACGACCTCGACGCCGGGGTCGAGCCTCCGCAGCAGCGCGGTGCCGACGTTGCCGGTCGCCCCGGTGACGACGACCCTCATGCGGGTACCGGATCCGCGGGTGACCGGTCGCCCAGCCCGTCGCGCACCCGGTCCCCCTCAGTCCACACTGCGCACGATGACCGGCTCCAGGCCGTCATCGGGATCGCCGACCCAGCACACCCACTCGTCGGGGTGTCTGCTGATCGGGATCATCGGTGCCCACATGCCGTACCCGCCGAAGCGCGCCTCGTCCGTCGGCGCCGGGCTCGTTCGCTTGGTTTCCACGGTTCCCCATCTCCACTCGTCCGCTCACGCGGAACGCCCCCGCACCGACGGGAGGTCGGGGCGGGGGCGTTCCGGTGCGGCGGTTCATGTCGAGGGGGTACCCACCGTCAACCGCGCGACACCGTCAATTCCCTGGCAGCCGCGTACGCGGCCCGGACGCCGGGCGTGGCGGGGGCCTCGAAGCCGGTGGTGCGCAGCGACTCCCCCCAGTGCGGAGGGGCCGGCTCCCCGCTGACCGCCCACGCGGCCTGCCGGGCCGCTCCGTCGGCCACGTACTCGCCGGGCTCGGGCACGAGCACCGGGCAGCCGAACACGGCGGGCGCGGTCTCCCGCACCGCGGGTGACTGGGCGCCGCCGCCGATCAGCAGCACCCTGCTCATCGGCGTGCCCACCGCGGTGAGCGCGTCGACGGCGTCGGCCAGGCTGCACAGCATCCCCTCCACGGCCGCCCGCGCGAAGTGCGCGGGGGTGGCCGTGTCCAACCGGAGCCCGTGCAGCGCCCCGGTCGAGTCGGGCTTGTTCGGCGTCCGCTCCCCTTCGAGGTAGGGCACCAGGACCAGCCCGTCGGCCGACGGCACCGACAGCGCCAGCCCGGACAGCTCGGCGAGGTCGACACCGAGCACCCGCGCCGTGGCGTCCAGGACCCTGGAGGCGTTCAGCGTGCACACCAGCGGCAGGAACGTCCCCTCCGCGTCGGCGAACCCGTTGACCAGACCGGACACGTCCGCCGACGGGTGCGGTGACCGGGCGAAGGCCGTGCCGGACGTGCCGATGGAGACGATGACGTCACCCGGCCCGACCTGCACGCCCAGCGCGGCGCCCGCGTTGTCGCCCGCACCCACCCCGAGCACGGCGCCCGCCGCCGTGGTCCCGGCGTGGTCGGCGGGACCGAGCACGCGGGGCAGCAGCGGGCGGTGGCCCAGGGCGAGGTCGAGCAGGTCGAGCCGGTACTCCCCGGTGGACGGCGACCAGTAGCCGGTGCCGCTGGCGTCGCTCCGGTCGGTGACCAGCGCGTCCAGGCCGGGAGCGCCCGCGAGCCGCCACGTCAGCCAGTCGTGCGGCAGGCACACCGCGGCCACGCGGGCCGCGTTCTCCGGCTCGTGCTCGGCCAGCCAGCGCAGCTTCGTCACGGTGAGCGCCGCGACCGGCACGCTGCCGACCGCCTGCGCCCACTTCTCCGGCCCGCCCAGCTCCTCGGTCAGCGCCGCCGCGGCGGCGGCCGACCGGGTGTCGTTCCACAGCAGTGCCGGACGGACCACGTTCCCGTCGGCGTCCAGGCACACCATGCCGTGCTGCTGGGCGGCCACCGACACACCCGCGACGTCGTCCAGACCGCCCGCGGCGTCGACGGCCCGCCCCAGCGCGGCCCACCAGGCCGCCGGGTCGACCTCGGTGCCCGAGGGGTGTGAAGCCCTGCCCTCGCGGACGAGGGCACCCGTCTCGGCGTCGCGGACGACGACCTTGCAGGACTGGGTGGACGAGTCGATCCCGGCGACCAGCACCATCAGCGAGCTCCCAGGAGGTGTTCGAGCGCCAACTGCGACAGGTGGACGAAACCGTAGCCCTGCGCACCGGCCGCGTCCACGTCGTAGTCCTCGAACGCGGACCGGTCGGCCAGGAACGCCTCGGTCGTCTCCCCGGCGGCGAGGGTCGACTCGCCCAGCTCGGCGACCTTCGCGGCGGCCAGCGCCTCCTGCACCTCGGGGTCGGCGCGGAAGGCCGCGGCGCGCTCCTTGAGCAGCAGGTAGGTGCGCATGTTCGCGGCGGCGCTGGACCACACGCCGTCGGAGTCCTCGGTGCGCAGCGGCTTGTAGTCGAAGTGCCGGGGGCCGTCGTAGCCGCCGTTCTCCAGCAGGTCGACGAGGAAGAACGCGGACAGCACGTCGCCGTGGCCGAAGATCAGGTCCTGGTCGAAGCGCGGACCGCGCTGGCCGTTGAGGTCGATGTGGAACAGCTTCTTCTGCCACAGCGCCTGCGAGATGCCGTGGACGAAGTTCAGGCCCGCCATCTGCTCGTGGCCGACCTCGGGGTTCACGCCGACCAGCTCGTGGTGCTCCAGCGTGGAGATGAACGCCAGCGCGTGGCCGATCGTGGGCAGCAGGATGTCGCCGCGGGGCTCGTTCGGCTTGGGCTCCAGCGCGAAGCGGATGCCGTAGCCCTTGTCGATCGAGTACTGCGCGAGGGTGTCGAGCGCCTCGCGGTACCGGTCGAGCGCGAACCGGACGTCCTTCGCGGCGTCGGTCTCGGAGCCCTCGCGGCCGCCCCAGAGGACGAACGTCTTCGCGCCCAGCTCGGCGGCCAGGTCGAGGTTGCGCAGCACCTTGCGCAGCGCGTACCGGCGCACGCCGCGGTCGTTGCTGGTGAAGCCGCCGTCCTTGAACACCGGGTGGGTGAACAGGTTCGTGGTCACCATCGGCACGGTCAGGCCGGTCTCGTCGAGCGCGTCCTTGAACAACGAGATCCGCTTGTCGCGCTCGCCGCTCTCGGTGCCGAACGCGATGAGGTCGTCGTCGTGGAAGGTGATGCCCCACGCGCCCAGCTCGGACAGCTTGTGCACCGCGTGCACCGGGTCGAGCGCCGGGCGGGTCGCCTCGCCGAACGGGTCCTGTGCTCGCCAGCCGACCGTCCACAGCCCGAAGCTGAACCGGTCCTCGCGAGTGGGCTTCGTTGCCACGGGTCCTCCTCCTATAAGTTTGATGCCTAAACTTATAGCGCGTTCGTCGGCAGGTCAACGCCTTCACCCGGTGGTGGAACGGCTACCATCCCCCGGTGTCCTCACCGCAGCCGGCCGGACAGCACACCGTTCGCAGGCACAACAGCGCCCTGGTCCTCAACGCCATCGCGGATCCGTCCGGCCACTCGCGCGCCGAGATCGCCGCGCGGACGGGCCTCACGAAGGCCACCGTCTCCAGCCTGGTGGACCGGATGATCGGCGCGAACCTCGTCGTGGAGGGCGCGGCGGCCGTCCGCCCCGGCCCCGGCAGGCGGGGCACCGCCCTCTACCTCGCGCCCGACGGCCCGCACGGCCTCGGCGTGGAGATCGGCGTCGACTACCTCGCCACGTGCCTGATCGACCTGACCGGCGAGGTCCGCGCGCGCTGGCTCCACTCGGCGGACAACCGCACCCCCTCCCCCGCCCGCGTGCTGTCCCGCGTCGCCAAGGCGGTCAGGACCGCGCTGGCCGAGGCCGAGCGGATGGGCGTGCGGGTCGGCGGCATGGGCGTCGCCGTGCCCGGTCTGGTCGAGTCCGCCACCGGCATCCTGCGGGTCGCGCCGAACCTGGGCTGGCGGGAGGTCGACGTGCGCGGCGAGCTGAGCAGGCGGGCCGGGCTCGACGAGATCCCGGTGATCGTCGGCAACGAGGCGAACTTCGCCGCGCTCGCCGAGCTGTGGCAGGGCACGGGACCGCGCGACTTCGTGCACGTGTCCGGCGAGATCGGCATCGGCGCGGGCATCGTGGTCGACGGCGGCCTGTTCGAGGGCGTGTTCGGGTTCGGCGGGGAGATCGGCCACATCATGGTCGACCCGCGCGGCCCCGCGTGCCCGTGCGGCTCGCGAGGCTGCCTGGAGCGCGTGGCAGGCCAGGAGGAGATCCTGCGCCAGGCGGGCGTGCTCGACGACCGCGAGCCGGAGGAGCTGGTCACCGACCTGCTGGAGCGCCTCGCGAACCGCGACCGGAAGGCTCTGGCCGCCACCCGGTCCGCGGCGAAGTCGCTCGGCGTCGCGCTGTCCGGCGTGGTCAACCTGCTGGACCTGCCGACCGTGGTGCTGGGCGGCACGTACGCCCGCCTCGCGCCGTGGCTGTGCGATCCGCTGCGGGCGGAGCTGACGCAGCGGGTGGTCAGCTCGGAGTGGTCGCCGATCGAGGTGATCGCGTCCACGCTGGGCTCGGAGGCCGCGGTGCACGGGGCGGCGGGCTCGGCCGTCCGCGCGATCCTGGCCGACCCCGATCCCTACGTCACCGCCGTGCTGGCGTAGGACCGGCTCAGCCGGGGTCGAGCTGGGCGCGCACGCGGCGGACGCGTTCTGCGCGGCGCTGCGGCACGCCGTGGGCGAACGCCGGGCGCGGGCGGTGGCCGCCGCGGCCGTTCCCGTGGCGCTCGTGCTCGCCGCGGTGAGCGCGGACGGCCCCGGCGGCTCGGAGACCACCGTCGCCGCTCCCGACGGCGTGAGCGCCACCGTGCCCGCCACGTGGGCCAGGCAGGTCAGGACGGGCGGCTGGACGCCCGGCGCGGACGGCGTGCGGCGGCCCGCGCTGGAAGCGGCGCCGGACCTGGGCCGCCTCCACGACCTCGCGGGGGACGGTCCGGGGCTGTTCATCGGGCGCGTCGACGCCCCGGACGCGCGGAGCTGGTCCGGCGAGCACGCGGGGTGCGGCGCGGCGGCGGAGTCGCGGGTCGGGTCACCGCACTGGTCGGGGGTGGTGCGGCGGTGGGACCGCTGCCCCGGCCGCGGCGTCGACGAGTCCGTCCTGACCGACGCGGCGGACAGGAGCGTGGTGCTCGTCGTGCAGGTCCGCGGCGGCGGCGGGCAGGCCGTCCGGCGGCTGCTCGACGGCGTGCGGGCGCGCTGAGCATTTCCGACCGCTTTTCCGGCCCGGAGTCGGCCGGTTGTGACGATGTTCGAGAAAGGTGTGGGGGAGGTAGCGCTCGGGCACATCCCCGGAGAACACGTTCCCCGGTGCACGGGGGACGTGGACCAACGAGAGGGGAAGCGCCATGCGCAAGTCGATCAGCACCGGTGCCGTCCTCGCGGTCGCGTCCACCGCCGTGCTCGCCGGGGTGGCGAGCGCGGTGCCCGGCGACGCCCCGGAGCGCGGCGCGGCTGACGTCGACGTCGCGGTCAGCAGGAGCCCCGAGCACGCGGCGGGGCACTCCGCCTCCGTCATCCGCTGCACGGCGGCCGGGCAGACCACGCGCTGCACGCTCGCGGGCGTGCCCGCGGACGTCGTGTTCTTCGGTTCCGACGGCGACACCGCGCCGGGAGTCTCCGCCACGCCCCAGCCGGGCGCGACCGCGGTCCCGGTGACCACCACCCCCGGCGGCTCGGCCGTCTCCTACCTGGTCGAGCGCACCGGGGAGCAGGCCAACCCGGTGTCGGCCGTCGCGTTCTCGCTGCCGTCGTCCGCCGAGGACGTGTCCGAGAAGTCGCCGTGGCCGTCGGTGCCCGTCAGCGGGGCCGAGGTCCGGCTGAGCCCGGTCATCGGCGAGAACTGATCACGGGAGGCCCGTCGTGAGCACCACCGGCGAGATCACCCTGGCGGTCTCGGCCGCCCTGCTCAGCGCCTGCACGAGCCAGGGCGGGGGGACGCCGTCGAGCGCCCCGGCCTCGGTCTCGGCCCGGTCGCCCGGCCCGTCCACGGCCACCACCGCACCCGCGGGCTCCACCGCCGCGTCCGCCGCCGGGCCCGCGGCCTGCGCGTCCGCCGACCTGGCCGTGGCGCTCACCCCCGAGGAGGGCGGTGGGGCATGACCGGGTCGGGGAAGCGCCCTCCCGTCGTGGGAGAGGCGCTCCCTCGTCAGCGCAGGACGCGCGGGTCGGCGTGCAGCCGCTCGGCGAGCCTGATGGTGATGAACTCGTTGTCGTCGGCCTCGCCCGGCGTGCGCCCCGACGAGAACGGGAAGTTGTTGTCGTTCAACACCCCCAGCGTGCTGTCGTCCAGGACCACCACGTCCTCGATGGTGGTGAACGGGAACCGGAACGTCTCGCCGAACCCGCCGACCCGACGCGGGTTGGCGATGTCCAGCAGGTCGGCGACGAGGGTCTTGTCCAGGTAGCCGTCGCGGTCGCGGTCGCGCCGGTCGGCCAGGTAGATCCGCTTCACCAGCGCGTCCGCGCCCTGGGCTCCGTCGCGTTCCAGGACCAGGAAGCGGTCGCGGTCCACCGCGACCAGGTCGCCGATGGCGAGGTCGGGCGAGCCGAGCCGGTAGCGGTGGCCCTGCCCGGTGTAGGCGCCGCGGGCGAGGTCGAACTCGCTGAGCCGCAGCGTCCCCGGCACGTCGCCGGTGACCGTCCCCTCCAGCAGCGGGTACAGGAACCTGCCGTCGGGCGACTGCGCCAAGCCCTCGAAACCCTTGCTGCCACCCAGGTTCGGTGGTCCGGCGGGGTTCTCCGGCGCGAACACGCCGGGCAGCGGCACGGGCGCGGCCAGCAGCCTGCCCGCGCGGTCGACGTGCAGCAGGTACGGGCCGAACTCGTCGCCGAGCCAGTAACCGCCGTCCGCGACCCGCGTGATCGACTCGACGTCGAAGTCGGCGCCGGTGAGCACCCGGTCGGGCCGGGTCAGCGGGAACGGCACGAGCCCGCGCGGGTCGGTCAGCGTCACGCCGCCGAGCACGTCGACGCCGCCGGAGGCGAAGTCCGGCGCGATGCGGTGGATCCGCAGCAGGAAGTCGGCGCTGGTGGCCCTGCTGCCGTAACCGTTGTCCGACAGCACCTCGAACGTGCCGTCGTCGTTGCGGACGACACCGCTGAAGCCCTGCACGGGCTGGTCGGCGAACGGGGGCACGATCCCGTTGGACGGCGTGCCGCCCAGGGCGGCGCCCGAGGGTTCGCTGCCCGGCACGAACGTCTCGGCGGGCAGCGAGGCGAACCCCGTGAGGGTGGCGCGTCCGAAGTCGTGCGGACCGGACGCGGAGGCGCCGGGGACGACGCCCGCCACCGCCACGAGCAGGGCCGCCCCGAGCACGAGTGGTCTCCGCATGGGTGTTCCGTCCTCTCCGGCGCGCCCTCCTCCGGCCGCGCGTGGGCGCACCGTAGGCGGCCGAGGTGAACGGATCGCCAACGCTCAGCCGGGATCGCGGTACCTGCCGGTGTACTCCGCCCACTTGCGGTGGCCGCCGATCCAGCGGCGCAGCAGCCCCACGTACCCGCGGACCTGCTCGTCGACCTGTCCGCCGAACGACGGCAGGTCGGCGGCCTTCCGGACGAAGTCGCGGACCTCGTCGTCGTGGATCTCGACCGCGCGGTCCACCGCCTGGTCCAGCACGACCGACTGGGACCGCATGGTCACCAGCACCAGGTTGTGCACACCGCCGCGGGCGATCTCGGCGCGGTGGGTGTAGAGGTCGCGCGCGTAGCCGACGATCCGACAGGCGGTGGAGGCGAGTTCGCGCAGCGCGGAGTGCTCGCGGACCTTCGGCGGCAGGTCGATCCCGTCGACCGGTCCGCCGAACCGGAACATCGGGTGCAGGCCGACGGTCAGCTCCCGCAGGGCGGCGTGCGCCTCGGGGCTGGGGACCCGGCCGTGGTGGTCGTCGAGCGCCTCGCGGGTGAACCCGTCGAACATCCGGGCCACCTCGTCCGCGAACGACTCCAGCCACTCCGGCCCGCCCAGCGCCAGCAGCCTGGTCCGCAGGTCCGCCATCGCGTCGGCTCTCGGGTCTCCCGGAGGCACCGGTTCGGCGCGCAGGACGGCGAGCAGGAGGTCGAGGTCCTCGGCGGCCAGGTGCTCGTCCTGGAGCACCGCCTGGAGCACCGCCCAGTCGCCCACCAGCCGCAGCTGCTCGTAGTCGGCGTTCGGGAACCCGTAGCCCACGAGGTACCCGAGGTCCATCCCGGCCAACTCGGCCATCCCGTGCGGTGGGAGCAGTCCCAGCGACACCGCCCAGCCGACCGAGTGGTCGGACACCAGGTGGTCCGCGGCGTTCGACTCGGTGTCGAACGCGCACATCACGAACGGTGGCGTTGTCGCCGCACGTGGTTCCGGCACATCGAGTCCGCTGAGTGTGAATGCGCCTACGCCCATGGCTCAACCCACCTCCGTTAGCTGTTCTCCAGGGCCGGGCGACAGCGACCGGCCACACCGGAAAAATAACGACGTTTCACAACCACGGACAACCCCTAGAGGCCCCTAGCCCCGCGTGGCCGGGACGAGCCCACTGGACGTCCCAGGAGCAGCTCAGGACAATCGGGGCGGGACGAGGAGGTGGCAGGGTGCCGCGTGGGGAACGCCCGCTCGACGACGGTGACACTCCTCTGCTGAGGTTCGCGGCCGACCTGCGGACCCTCCGGGACCAGGCGGGCGGGCGCACCTACCGCCAGCTGGGGACCCGCGCGCACTACTCGGCCACGACGCTCTCGGACGCCGCGGGCGGGCGGAAGCTGCCGAGCCTGGCCGTGACCCTGGCCTACGTGCAGGCGTGCGACGGCGACCCAGGGGTGTGGGAGAGCCGGTGGCGCGAGGTCGCGGCCGAGGTCGCGCCGTCGGAGACCCCGCCGTCCGACGGCGGCACCCCGCCCTACGCGGGACTGGCGGCGTTCCAGCCCGAGGACGCGGACCGCTTCTTCGGCCGCGAGCGGTTCCTGGACGACCTGGTCGACCGGATGTCCGACCGGCGGCTGGTGGGCGTGTTCGGCGCGTCGGGCGCGGGCAAGTCGTCGCTGCTGCGGGCCGGGCTGGTGCCGCGGATCGCCGAGGGCGCGCTGGAGTGCACCTCCTCCGTCGTGGTCACCCCGGCCGAGCTGGACCTGAGCCCGGACGTGCTGGACCGGGTCATCGGCGCCGAGGTGGACGCGCTGGTGCTGGTGGTCGACCAGTTCGAGGAGGTCTTCACCCTCTGCCAGGACACGGCGGCGCGCACCGCGTTCATCGAGGCCCTGCTGGACGCGTCGCGGACGCGCTGCCAGGTCGTGATCGGCGTCCGCGCCGACTTCTACGGGCACTGCGCCCAGCACACCGGGCTGGTGGAGGCGCTGCGGGACGCGCAGCTGCTGCTGGGGCCGATGTCGGCGGAGGAGCTGCGCCAGGCGATCATGCGGCCCGCCGCCAAGGTCGGCTGCACGGTCGAGACGGCGCTGGTCACGCGCCTGGTGGCGGACGCGACCGGTCAGCCCGGCGTGCTGCCGCTGGTGTCGCACGCGCTGCTGGAGACGTGGCGGCGAAGACGCGGGACCACCCTCACCCTGGCCGGGTACGAGGCCGCGGGCGGCATCCAGCACGCGCTCGCGCAGACCGCCGAACGGACGTACACGGCGCTGGAGACCGACCAGCGGGCGCTCGCGCGGCAGGTCTTCCTGCGGCTCACCGCGCTGGGCGACCGCACCGAGGACACCAAGCGCAGGCTCGCCCGCGGCGAGCTGGACACCGACGACGTGGACACGCAGGTCGTGCTGGACCGCCTGGCGCACGCCCGGCTGCTGACGCTGGACCAGGACGCCGTCGAGATCGCCCACGAGGTGCTGATCCGCGCGTGGCCCCGGCTGCGCGGCTGGCTGAACGAGAACCGCGACGGCCTGCGCACCGGGCGGCAGCTCACCGAGGCCGCGGCCACGTGGGACCTGCTGGCCCGCGACCCCGACTCGCTCTACCGGGGCACCCGGCTGGACGCCGCCGCCGAGTGGGCGGCCCGCGACGAGGTGCGGCTCAGCTCGCGCGAGCGGGAGTTCCTCACCGCGAGCCTGAGCGCCCGCGACCGGGAGCAGAGCCTCGCGCTGCGCCGCACGCGCAGGCTGCGGCAGCTCGTCGCGCTGCTGCTGGTGCTGCTCGTGCTCGCGGGCGGGGCGATCGTGCAGACGATCCGGGCGCAGGCTCTGGCGGACGAGCAGCGCAACATCGCCGTGGCGCAGCAGATCGCGAGCGCGGCCGTGCGGATGCGGGACAGCAACCCCACGCTCGCCAAGAAGCTCAGCGTCGCCGCCTACCGGCTGGAACCCACCAGGGACGTGGTGGACGGCCTGCTCACGACCTCGACGGCCACCTGGGGCGACCACCTCGTGCGCCGGGTCATCCCGAGGGCGGACTCGTCGATGGGGCCGGACGGCAACCCCGTCCGGGGCAGGGGGCAGGCCGCCGTGCCGGACGGGTCGAGCGAACCGGACGCCGTGCGGTCGCTCGGGTTCACCTCGCGCGACCGGGTGCTCGCGACCACGCTGGAGGAGGTCTGGGACCTCACCGACGCGGCGGAACCCGCCTTCCTGCACCGGTTCCCGAACCGGCTGATCGCCGCGTCGCTGTCCCCCGACGGCAGCCGGATGGCCACGGTCGACGCCGACGACAGCACGTCGGTCCGCCTGTGGGACATGGCCGACCCCAGCGCGCCCGCGCTGGTCTCGACGCTGTCCCGGCCGGGGGTTCGCGGTCGCGAGGTGCGGTTCGACCAGAGCGGGCAGGTGCTCGTGACGATCGACGAGGACAGCACCACCGGCCTGTGGCGCCTGGACTCCCCCGCTGGGCCGTTCGTGTTCGGCGAGCTGCGGAGCATCCCGCACATCTCCACGGTGGCGCTCTCGCGGGACCGGCGGCTGCTCGCGACCGGCGGCGTGGACGGCGTCATCCGGCTCTGGGACCTGGCGGACCCGCTGCGGCCCGAGAAGCTGTCCGAGCTGACGGCGCAGTCCGGCGGGATCAAGGCGCTCGCGATCTCCGAGGACGGCGAGCACCTCGCGAGCGCGGCGGGCGACGACACCGTGCGGCTCTGGACCATCACCGACCGGCGGCGACCGGGCGCGCCCGCGACCGTCACGGGCCCGACGACCACCGTGCACAGCATCGAGTTCACGCCGCGCGCCGGGTCCGACCGCAACGCCGTGGTGATGACGTCGAGCGGTGACGGCTCGTCCCGCCGCTGGGACTTCGACGAGGCGGGCGCCGTGGCCCGGCTGTGCGCGGGCGGGCCCCTGAGCCGCCAGGACTGGGACCGGTTCTTCCCCGGCCTGCCGTTCACTGCGCCGTGCGGATGACGTGCGCTGCGGAAACACCCGGAGGGGTCGATACTGGTTCGGGTGAACACTCCCCGTGATGACCGCACGACCGACGTCCACCCGGTGGACCTCGGTGCTCCGGCGGACCCGTCGACGCCCGCGGACGAGTCGATCACGCACCCACCTGCCGTGATCGACCCGAGCGCACCCGTCGAGCCGACGTCGGCCCCGGCGCCGACGTCGCACGCCAAGATCAAACCCACCCGGATCAGCGGGACGTGGGTCGCCGTCATCGTGGCGATCTTCGTGCTGATCTTCCTGCTGGTGTTCATCCTCCAGAACCTGACCGACGTGACGATCCACTTCCTCGGCGGCGCGTTCACGCTGCCGCTCGGCGTGGCCCTGCTGTTCGCCTCGATCGGTGGGGCGCTGCTGGTCGCGCTGGTCGGCGCGGCCCGGATCATGCAGCTGCGCCGCCAGACCAAGCGGGCCCTGCGCTAGGCGACCGGGTCGCGTCCGCGCGGACGCGACCCGGTCGAGGCGTTGGGCGGCAGGGAGTTCCGGCGCGTCGGCTCGGGCGGGTGTTCACAGTGGACAGAGACGTCCACGGCACGCACCCGCGGGAGGATCAGGCGCTGGCCCTCACCACCAACGAGGTGGGGAGCAGCAACGACGGCGGCAACCCGTCCTCGCCCGCCAACTCGGCGAGCAGCCGCCACGTCATCGTGCGACCGAGCTGCTCCACGTCCTGCTTGACCGTGGTCAGCGGCGGCACGGCGGTGGACGCCAGGGCCAGGTCGTCGAACCCGACCACGGCCACGTCGTCCGGCACGCGCTTGCCGTTGGCGTGCAACGCTTGCAGAGCCCCCAGGGCCATGATGTCCGCGGCCACGAACACACCGTCGATGGCCGGTTCCCTGGCCAGCAGATCGGCCATCGCCAACGCACCGCTCTCGGGCGTGAAGTCGCCGTACGCGACCAGGTCGGACTCCAACCCGGACTCGCTCAACCCCCGCCGCCACCCGCTCAACCGGTCCATGCCCACGGCCATGTCCTTCGGACCGGCGATGGTGGCGATCCGACGCCGCCCCGTCACAGCCAGGTGACGTGCGGCTTCCAGCGCGCCGTTGAAGTTGTCCGCGTCCACGTACGGAACACCGGACGCCCCCAACGGCCGCCCACCGACGACGATCGGCAACCCGGCGTCGGCGAGCGTGCGCGGCAACGGGTCCTGCCCGTGCAGGCTCACCACCAGGGCACCGTCGACGTGCCCGCCGCACAGGTAGCCGACGAGGTCCTTCTCGTCGTCCTGCTGGCTCATCATCAGCACCAGCTGCACCCGGTGCCCGGTCAGCTCGGCGTGCACACCGCGGAGGACACCGGCGAAGAACGGATCGGACAGCACCCGACTACCCTGCTCCGACACGACGAGCGCGATGCAGTTGGTCCGACTGCCTGCCAACGTCCGAGCAGCCTGGTTCGGGCTGTACCCGAGGCTGGAGATGGCCGCGTGCACGGCTTCGCGAGCCCTGGAGCTGACGTACTGCTCACCGTTGATGACCCGGGAAACGGTCGACTTCGAGACGCCCGCCTCACGGGCGACCTCCTCGATGCGAGCGCCCAGGCGTCGACCACGGGCCGCGTCAGTCACGCGAAACCCAACCGAACACCAGCGCCCCATGAGTCATGGGCGACATCTTAGGTCTTCACAGACCCAAGTCGAGCGCACGGCACCCGACTGGCGCACCCAAACCCCAGCCCACGCCTGGTTTGCCCCCTTTGAGCACCAACCACGGGTGAGCCGACCAGGCGACGAACAGGCAGCCGGGGCCTTCCCCGAACCACGGCCGATCTGCTCGGGGGATGTGACCCCCACCCCGGTGTCACCACCTGCCCCCAGCCCGACCACGGGGTCGGATCGAGGGGGCCCCTGGTCACGTCGACCGCACCACCGGGGCCGGCGGCAGCCCGATCCCCCTGAACTCGCGGCTACCCGGTCCGACGGGGCCGACAGCTACCCGACAGGCCCGGCGACCGCCGACCCACCACGAACCCCCACCGCTGGCCCCCGGAACACCGTCACCGATCCTCCAGATCCCCCTCGGTCTGGAGGTACACGGCCTGGAGCGCCGCCACCGTCTCGGGGTTGGGGTGCTCCCACATCCCCCGATCAGCCGCCTCCAGCAACCGCTCCGAAATCCCGTGCAGGGCCCAGGGGTTGGACTCCGTCATGAACTTCTGGTTCTCCGGGTCCATCACGTACGTCTCGGCCAGCTTCTCGTACATCCAGTCCGCCACCACACCGGTCGTGGCGTCGTACCCGAACAGGTAGTCCACAGTGGCCGCCAGTTCGAACGCACCCTTGTACCCGTGCTTCCGCATGGCCGACAGCCACCGGGGGTTCACCACCCGTGCCCGGAAGATCCTCGTGGTCTCCTCGTTCAACGTCCTCGTGCGCACCGCGTCCGGTCGGGTGCTGTCGCCGACGTACGCGGCGGGCGCCTTGCCGGTCAACGCCCGCACCGTCGCGACCATCCCGCCGTGGTACTGGAAGTAGTCGTCGGAGTCGGCGATGTCGTGCTCGCGCGTGTCGATGTTCTTGGCCGCCACGGCGATCCGCTTGTAGGCCGACTCCATGTCGGGCCGGGCCTGGACGCCGTCCAGCTCGCGCCCGTACGCGTACCCGCCCCACACCGCGTACACCTCGGCCAGATCGGCGTCGTCGCGCCAGTTCCGGCTGTCGATCAACGGCAGCAGCCCGGCCCCGTACGCGCCCGGCTTGCTCCCGAAGATCCGCATGGTGGCCCGGCGCGCGTCGCCGTGCTCGGCGAGGTCGGCCTGGGCGTGGGCGCGGACGAAGTTGGCCTCTGCGGGCTCGTCCAGCGCCGCCACCAGCCGCACCGCGTCGTCCAGCATGGCCACGACGTGCGGGAAGGCGTCCCGGAAGAACCCGCTGATCCGGACCGTCACGTCGATGCGCGGCCGGTCCAGCTCCTCCAGCGGGACGGGCTCCAGCCCGGTCACCCGGCGGGACTGGTCGTCCCACACCGGACGGACGCCCATGAGCGCGAACACCTCGGCGATGTCGTCGCCGGAGGTGCGCATGGCCGACGTCCCCCACACCGACAGGCCCACCGACGGCGGCCACTCGCCGGTCTCCTCGCGGTAGCGGGCCAGCAGCGACTCGGCCATCGCCTGCCCGGTCTCCCACGCCAGCCTCGACGGGATGGCCTTCGGGTCGACCGAGTAGAAGTTCCGCCCCGTGGGCAGCACGTTGACCAGGCCGCGCAGCGGCGACCCCGACGGGCCCGCGGGCACGTAGCCGCCGTCCAGCGCGTGCAGGACGTTCGTCATCTCGTCGGTGGTGCGCGCCAGCCGGGGCACGATCTCGTCGGCGGCGAACTCCAGGATCCGGGCCACCTGCTCGGACCCCGTCAGCCCGCGCGCGGCCTCCCGCGCCCAGCCCGCGTCCTCCATGCCCTGCACGAGCGCCCGCGCGGTGGTCTCGACGTCGTCGGTGGTGGTCCGCGACTCCGACCCGTCCTCGTTGAGCCCCAACGCCTCCCGCAGCCCCGGCAGCGCGGCCACCTGCCCGGCCCACATCTGCTTCGCCTGGAGCATCGCCAGCACCAGCCCCACGCGGGCGTCCCCGGTGGGGGCCTCACCGAGGACGTGCAGGCCGTCGCGGATCTGGACGTCCTTGATCTCGCACAGCCAGCCGTCGACGTGGAGGATGAACTCGTCGAACTCGGCGTCGTGCGGGCGGTCCTCCAGCCCGAGGTCGTGGTCGAGCTTCGCGGCCTGGATCAGGGTCCAGATCTGGGCCCTGATGGCGGGCAGCTTCGCCGGGTCCATCGCGGCGATGTTGCCGTGCTCGTCCAGCAGCTGCTCCAGCCGGGCGATGTCGCCGTAGCTGTCGGCGCGCGCCATCGGCGGGACCATGTGGTCCACGAGCGTCGCGTGGGCGCGGCGCTTGGCCTGCGTGCCCTCGCCGGGGTCGTTCACCAGGAACGGGTAGATCAGCGGCAGGTCGCCCAGGGCCGCGTCGGTCCCGCAGCCCGCCGACATGCCCACGGTCTTGCCGGGCAGCCACTCCAGGTTGCCGTGCTTGCCGACGTGCACGACGGCGTGCGCGCCGAAGTCGTCGGCCAGCCAGCGGTAGGCGGCCAGGTAGTGGTGGCTCGGCGGCAGGTCGGGGTCGTGGTAGATCGCGATCGGGTTCTCCCCGAAGCCGCGCGGCGGCTGGACCATGACGACGACGTTCCCGGCCCGCAGCGCCGCGAGCACGATCTCCCCGTCGGCGTCGTGCGAGCGGTCGACGAACAGCTCACCGGGCGCCTGCCCCCAGTGCTGCTCCACCTCCGCGCGGGTGTCCTCCGGCAGGGTCGCGAAGAACTCGCGGTACCGCGCCGCGGTCATCCGCACCGGGTTGCCGGTGAACTGCTCCTCGGTCAGCCAGTCCGGGTCCTGCCCACCGGCCGCGATCAGCGCGTGGATCAGGGCGTCCCCGTCGAGCTGCTCCACGCCGGGGAGTTCACCGGGCGCGCCGATGTCGTAGCCCCGCTCGCGCAGCGCGGTCAGCAGCCGCACGACGCTGGCCGGGGTGTCCAGCCCGACCGCGTTGCCGATGCGCGAGTGCTTCGTCGGGTACGCCGACAGCATCACCGCGATCTTCCGCTCCGACGGCGGGGTGTGGCGCAGCCGGGCGTGCCCCAGCGCGATACCGGCGACCCGCGCCGCGCGCTCCGGGTCGGCGACGTAGACCGTCAGGCCGTCCTCGTCGACCTCCTTGAAGGAGAACGGAACCGTGATGATCCGGCCGTCGAACTCCGGGATCGCGACCTGGGTCGCGGTGTCCAGCGGCGACAGGCCGTCGTCGTTCTCGTCCCACGCCGCGCGGCTGCTGGTGAGGCACAGGCCCTGGAGGATCGGCACGTCCAGCGCGGCCAGCGCGCCCACGTCCCACGCCTCGTCCTCGCCGCCCGCGCCCACGGTGGCGGGCTTGCTGCCGCCCGCCGCCAGCACCGTGACGACCAGCGTGTCCGCGGTGCCCAGCACGGCCAGCAGCTCGGCCTCGGCCGTGCGCAGCGACGAGCAGTACACCGGCAGCGCCCGACCGCCCTTGGCCTCGATCTGGTCGCACAGGGCGTGCACGAACGCGACGTTCCCGGCCACGTGGTGGGCGCGGTAGTACAGCACCGCGACGGTCGGCCCGTCCGTCGTCGGCTCGGGCCGGTCGAGCAGCCCCCAGTTGGGTGCCGGGACCGGCGGCGCGAAGCCGTTGCCGGTCAGCAGGATCGTGTCGGAGAGGAAGTTGTGCAGCTCCGCGAGGTTCGCCGCACCGCCGTGCGCGAGGTACGCGTGGGCCTCCGCGCACACGCCGCCGGGCACCGTGGACAGCTCCATCAGCGGCGCGTCGGGGTTCTGCTCGCCACCGAGCACGACCACCGGGCGCGGACCGGCCAGGACCGCGTCCAGGCCCTCCTCCCACATGCGACGGCCACCGAGGATGCGCACGACGACGACGTCGGCGCCCTCGACCAGCTCGGGCAGGTCCTCGACGCCCAGGCGCGACGGGTTGGCGAGCCGGTAGTCGGCACCGCTGGCCCGTGCGGACAGCAGGTCGGTGTCGGAGGTCGACAGCAGCAGGATCACGCGAAAGCTCCACTCCGGGGTCCTCGCCCCAAGTCGTCGGCACACGGCGGAGCGGAGTTCCTGGCTCCCGGATCACTCCGGTGACAGTGGCGGGACCGCGTCGGATTCGCACCGACTTCCTCGCTGCTTCGCCGTTCGGCCTGACAGTACAGAGATGTGCGGGACACCCGCACCCCGTCGACGAACGTGCGGGAAAAAGCACCGCACGTCCCCCTCCCGGACGTCCCGTAGCATCCGGCGCGTGCCGAAGGAGCGAACCCACGCCGACGCCTGTCCAGGCGCGATCGACGTGCACCCCGCGGCGGACGGCGGCCTCGCGCGCATCCGCGTACCCGGCGGCACACTGACGAAAGGCCAGTTCAGGGCCATCGTGGCCGCTTCGGCGGACCTGGGCGACGGGCAGCTCGAACTGACCTCCAGGGCCAACTTCCAGATCCGCGGTCTTGCTCGGGGGGCCCAGTTCGAACTGGGCGACCGCATGGCCGCGGCGGGCCTGCTGCCCTCCCTGACCCACGAACGTGTGCGCAACATCATTGCCGCGCCCCTCTCGGACGACACCCAACCGACCGTCGACCGCCTCGACAGCGCGATCTGCGCCACTCCGGAACTCGCCGAGCTCCCCGGCCGCTTCCTGGTCACGGTCGGCGCGGAGGTGGCCGGTCTGGGCGGTGACGTGGGTCTGGTGGACGACGCCCTGCTGCTCGCCGGGGAGGACACCGGCCTGCGCCCCGCCGACCCCGTGGCCGCCGTGGTCGAGGCCGCCCGGATCTTCGCCGCCGACCGCGGCAGCGCGTGGCGGCTGGCCGAGGTGCCCGACCTCGTGGCCCGCATCGTCGCGGCCCTCGGCACCCCGACCGATGAGCGCCTCACGATCACGACGGCTCCCCCGCTCCCCGGCCCCGCGGGCGACCGGTTCGTCGTGGGCGCTCCGCTCGGCCGCCTCGACGCCCACCAGGCAGCCGCCCTCGCAGACCTCGGCACGGGGGTCCGGCTCACGCCGTGGCGCGGCCTGGTGCTGCCCGGCGCACCCGACCTCACCGGGCTCGGGCTGATCACCGAGCCCGATTCGCCCTGGCACGGCGTGACGGCCTGCACGGGGCGGCCGGGCTGCGCGAAGTCGCTGGCCGACGTCCGCGCCGACGCGCGGGACTGGCTCGGCACGCCCCACACCCGACCGGTGCACTGGGCGGGCTGCGCACGACGCTGCGGACGACCGTCCGGAGACGTGATCGAGTTCGTCGCGACCGGCGACGGCTACGAGGAGACGAGTTGACGAGCTACATCCAGGACGGCGCCGAGATCTACCGCCGGTCGTTCGCCACGATCCGCGCCGAGGCGGACCTCGGCGGGTTACCGGCGGACGTCTCGCGCGTGGCGGTCCGGATGATCCACGCCTGCGGCATGGTCGACCTGGTCGGCGACATCGGCTACTCGCCGAACGTCGTCGCGGACGCCCGTGCCGCGCTGCTGGCGGGCGCCCCGGTGCTGTGCGACGCCACGATGGTCGCGGCGGGCATCACCCGGCGGCGGCTGCCCGCGGACAACGAGGTGCTGTGCACGCTCGGCGACGCCCGCGTGCCGCACCTGGCCGCCCGGCTGGAGACCACGCGCAGCGCGGCGGCGATGGAGCTGTGGCGCGACCACCTCGAAGGCTCGGTCGTCGCCATCGGCAACGCGCCGACGTCGCTGTTCCGGCTGCTGGAGATGATCGAGGCGGGAGCGCCGAAACCCGCGGCCGTGCTCGGCATCCCGGTGGGCTTCATCGGGGCCGTCGAGTCGAAGGACGCGCTGGCCGCCAACGAGCTGGGCCTGGAGTACCTGGTCGTGCGCGGGCGGCGGGGCGGCAGCGCCATCACCGCCGCGGCCGTCAACGCGATCGCGAGCGAGGAAGAATGACGACGGGCAGGCTGTACGGCGTCGGGGTCGGCCCCGGCGACCCGGAACTGGTCACGGTCAAGGCGGCCAGGCTGATCGGCGCGGCCGACGTGGTCGTGTTCCACAGCGCGCGGCACGGCCGCAGCATCGCCAGGTCGACCGCCGCGCCCTACCTGCGCGGCGACCAGATCGAGGAGCAGCTGGTGTACCCGGTCACCACCGAGGACACCGACGACTACCAGGGCGAGATAGACCAGTTCTACGCGGAGTGCGCCGCGCGGCTGGCCGCCCACCTGGACGCGGGCCGCGACGTGGTCGTGCTGGCGGCGGGCGACCCGTTCTTCTACGGCTCCTACATGCACCTGCACAAGCGGTTGGCCGACCGGTACCCGACCGAGGTGGTGCCCGGCGTGACGTCGGTCAGCGCGGGGTCGGCGGTGCTCGGCAGGCCGCTGGTGGAGCGCGACGAGGTGCTGACGATCCTGCCCGGCACGCTGCCCGCGGAGGTGCTCGCCGACCGCTTGGCCCACACGGACTCGGCGGCGGTCATGAAGCTGGGCCGCACGTTCAAGAACGTGCGCACGGCTCTGGAGTCGGCCGGGCGGCTGGACGACGCCTGGTACGTCGAGCGCGCCACCACCGGCCGGGAGCGGACCGCGGCACTGTCCGAAGTGGACCCGGACACCGTGCCGTACTTCTCGCTCGCCGTGCTGCCGAGCAGGGTCCCGCACCGCGAGCGCGCCGCGGTCGGCGAGGTCGTCGTGGTGGGTCTCGGTCCGGCCGGGCCGGAGTGGCTGACCCCGGAGGCGCGCACCGCGCTGGCGTCGGCCGACGACCTGATCGGCTACGGGCCGTACCTGGACCGCGTGCCGCCGAACCCGCACCAGCGCAAGCACCCGTCGGACAACAGGGTGGAGGCCGAGCGCGCCGCGTTCGCGCTGGACCTGGCCAAGTCCGGGTCGCGGGTCGTCGTCGTGTCCTCCGGCGACCCCGGTGTGTTCGCGATGGCGAGCGCCGTCCTGGAGGTCGGTGACGAGGAGCAGTTCTCCTCGGTGCCGGTGCGCGTGCTGCCCGGTCTGACGGCCGCGCACGCCGTGGCCAGCCGGGTCGGCGCGCCGCTGGGCCACGACTACTGCGTGCTGTCCCTGTCGGACCGGCTCAAGCCGTGGGAGGTCATCGCGGGCAGGCTGGAGGCCGCCGCGAGGGCGGACCTCGTGCTGGCGGTCTACAACCCCGCGTCGCGCACCCGCACGTGGCAGGTGGAGGCGGCCAGGGACCTCCTGCTGGCCCACCGCTCCCCCGACACCCCCGTGGTGATCGGCCGGGACGTCGGCGGGCAGCAGGAGGACGTCCGGGTCGTGCGCCTGGCCGACCTGGACCCGACCGAGGTGGACATGCGCTGCCTGCTGCTGATCGGCTCCACGACGACGAGGACCACCGGCAGCGGCCAGGTCTTCACGCCCCGCCGCTACCCCGCCTGACCCACTCCACCGCCGCGTCGACCGAGTCCACGGTCGGCGCGGCGGGCGGCGGCGGGCGGCGCACGACCACCACGGGGATGCCCAGCCGTCGTGCGGCGACCAGCTTCGCTGCCGTCTGGTCCCCACCGCTGTCCTTGGTGACGAGCACGTCGACCGCGTGCCGCCGCATCAGGGCGACCTCACCGTCCACGGTGAACGGGCCTCGGTCGAGCAGGACGTGAAGCCGGTGCGGCACAGGGGGTTCCGGTGGTTCGACCGAGCGGGCGAGGAACCAGCGGTCGACCCCGGCGAACACCCCGATGTCCTGACGCCCGGTCGTGAGGAACACCCGTTCGCCCGGCAGGGTCGCGGCGGCCTCCTCCAGCGAGTCCACCCACCGCCAGTCGTCACCGGGTCGCGCCGTCCAGCCGGGGCGGCGCAGCACCAGCAGCGGCACCCCGGCGAGCGCGGTGGCCTCGACGGCGTGCGCGGTCATGGTCGCGGCGAACGGGTGCGTGGCGTCGACGACGGCCGTGACGTCGTTGACGCGCAACCACTCCACCAGCCCGCCGACCCCGCCGAACCCCCCGATCCGCACCTCGCCCTCGGGCAGCCGGGGATCGGTGACCCGACCGGCCAGCGAGGAGACCACCCGACCGGGGAGGCGGGCCGCCAGGCGCCGCGCCTCACCGGTGCCGCCGAGAATCAGGATCACGCGTTCATGGTATTCGTCGAACTCCGGCACCGCACTATCGAGTGATTGACACCAATAAACACCGACGGATACCGTCTTTATCACCTGGGGAGGAGCGAATCGGGGGATTCGCGATAAATGATCACAAAGCCTCCTCGGAAACTGGGGTCTAGGGGAGGAATGTTATGCGTAACACCATCACATCCATTGCCGCTGCCACCGCTGTCCTCGTGGGGGCGCTCGTGTCCCTCGCACCATCGGCGCTCGCCGCGCCGGACGAGCCGGGGGCGGGGGTGTCGGTCCGGGCCGCCTGCCCGAACAACAACTGGAGCGACAAGGACGGCGGCACCGACCAGAGCACCGGTGCGGCGAACACCCGCACCGGGACGGGCACGAACTGCACCTCGGTGGGCCAGGCGCAGGCATCGCACGTGCTGGACCTGCACTGCTACACCGAGGGCGACGGCGGGACGTGGTCCCACATCAGGAACACGGTGACGGGCAAGCAGGGCTGGATCAAGGACAGCCTGCTCGTCAACGGTGGCTCGATCTTCCACTGCTGATCGCTGCCCGGCCGGGCTCGCGCGGGGACGTGCGGGTCCGGTTGGGGCGGTTCTGGTGGGGCCTGGGGGCCGGGGTGGGTTCAGTGGGTCGGGGGAGGGCCGGGTTCAGCGGACGGGGGGGGAAAGACCAGGTCAGCCGGTCCGGGGGCAGGTTGGGGAAGAGCAGGCCAGCCGGTTCGGGGGGCAGGTCGAGGAAGAGCAGGCCAGCCGGTCCGGGGGCCGGGTTGGGGAGGGCCGGATTCAGTGGGTCCGGACAGGGCAGTGCCCCTCCAGTCCCGGCGAAGACCAGGCCGGCCAGTCCGGAGCCGGGTCGGGGAAAGCCCGGCACAGTGGGTCCAGACAAGGCAGTGCCCCGCCGGTCCAGGGAAAGACCAGGCCAGCCGGTCCGAGGGCCGGGCCGGAGAGAGCCCGGTTCAGCCAGTCCAGACAAGGCACCACCCCTCCATCCCGGCGAAGACCAGGCCGGCCAGCCCAGGAGCCGGGTCAGGGACAGCCCGGCTGCGTGGGTCCCGACCGGGCACTGCCTCGCTGGTCCGCAGCTAGTTCGGTTAGGGCGGCGCTTCCGGAATGGTGTTCGGATTTCTTGTCATGGGCGGCAGCGTTCTGCTGAATAAAGGTGGCTGTCCAGGAATTGGGTGGCGCCCAGGACTCGGCCCACCACGATGACCGCCGTGCGTTTTACTTCTGCTTCGATCACTTTTTTTGCGATATCCGAAAGTATTCCGCGAATGACGATCTCGTCGTCCCTGCTCGCTCGGGCCACCACGGCTACCGGGCAGTCCGCGCCGTAGTTCGGCACCAGTTCCGCCACCACTTCCTCGATGCGCTGCACGGCCAGGTGCAGCACCATCGTCGCGCCCGGTGCGCCCAGCGTCGTCAAGTCCTCGCCGGGTGGCATGGGGGTGGCGCGGGCCGAGGTTCGGGTCAGCACGACCGTCTGACCGACGCCCGGCACGGTCAGTTCGCGCTTCAGCGATGCCGCCGCCGCGGCGAAGGCGGGTACACCCGGCGTCACGTCGTACGGCACGCCCTCGGCGTCCAGTCTGCGCATCTGTTCGGCCATGGCGCTGAACACCGACGGGTCGCCGGAGTGCAGGCGGGCCACGTCCTGGCCTGCCCGGTGGGCTGCCACCAGTTCCGCCACGATCTGGTCCAGCGTCAGGTTCGCCGTGTCGACGAGCCGTGCGTCCGGGGGGCAGTGGTCCAGCAGTTCGACCGGCACCAGGGCGCCCGCGTACAGGCAGACCGGTGAGGAGCCGATCAACGTGGCTCCGCGCAAGGTGATCAGGTCGGCGGCACCGGGTCCGGCACCGATGAAGTGGACGGTCACTCGGTCTCCTTCGTCACGGCCCACGTGGTGACCGGCATGTGCGGGCGCCAGCCGGTGAACCCGCCGACCGGCGAGCCCCGGTTGATCGCGATCCGGGTCAGGTCGCCGCCCAGCCTCGGGTGCCACGCGGCGACAACGGCCTCGGACTCCATCGTCACGGCGTTGACCACGAGCCTGCCACCCGGCAGCAGGGCCTCCCAGCACGCCTCCACGACACCGGGCACGGTGAGACCTCCACCGATGAACACCGCGGACGGGCGTTCCAAGCCCACCAGCGCCTCCGGGGCCTTGCCGACGACGACGCGCACGCCCGGCACGCCCAGGTTCCGCGCGTTGCGGCCGATCCGCTCGGCCCGCTCGGGGTGGTGCTCGATCCCGATCGCCCGGCACGCGGGGTGCACGCGGGCCCACTCGACCGCGATGCTGCCCGCGCCCGCTCCGACGTCCCACAGGAGCTGACCGGGCACCGGGGCGAGCTGCGCCAGCGTCACGGCCCGCACCTCGCGCTTGGTGATCTGGCCGTCGTGCTCGTAGGCGGACTCGGGCAGTCCCGGCACCCGCGGCTGGACGGCGGTACCGACGACCTCGATCGCCAGCACGTGCAGTGAGTCCACAGAGGACAGATCGTGGTGAACCCGTTCCCGAGGCCCGCCAAGGCGTTCCAGCACCGTGACGACGCTGTCGCCGTAGCCGCGAGCCGCGAGCAGGTCGGCGACCGCCGATGGCGTGGACCCCAGCACGAGCACCCGGCGACCGGGGTGCAGCACGGGGTGCAGCAGTTCGACCGGCTTGCCGACCGTGCTGACCACCTCGACGTCGTCGACGGCCCACCCGAGCCGGGCGCACGCCAGCGAGACGGACGACGGGTGCGGCACGATGCGCACCCGGTCGGCGCCCAGCAAGCGGATCAACGTCGACCCGATCCCGTGGTGCAGCGGATCACCGCTGGCCAGCACGCACACCGTCCGGTGCCGGTGCGCCTCGAACAGCCCCGGCAGCGCGGGCAGCATCGGCGACGGCCACGTGACCCGCTCGAAGTCGCCCGGCACCATCTCCAACTGCCGGGCGTCGCCCATCAGCACCTGTGCGGCCTCAATCTCGTCACGGGCGGCGGGCGACAGCCCTTCCCACCCGTCGACGCCGATGCCGACGACCGCGATCACACGGTCCCCAGCGCTCGGGTGACCTTGATCTCGATCACCACGCGCTGCGGGTTCACCCGCGGCGTCCGGTAGCGGGCCGCGTAGCGCCGTTCGGCGTCGGCCACCACCTCGGGTTCGTGCCGAACCACGGCACGCCCCTCCAACGTCGACCACCGACGACCGTCCACCTGGCACACGGCGGCCGGAACGCCCGCCTCGCCACCGGCGAGGACGTGCCGGACCTTGTGCGAGGCACCGGAGGTGATGACCCGCGCCACACCGGCCTCCGCGTCCACCGTCACCCCCACGGGCACGACGTGCGGCGTCCCGTCGGCGCGCACGGTGGTCAGCGTGCACAGGTGGCGCTCGGCCCAGAACTCCTCGAAGTCGGCGCCCTTGTTCGTCAGCATGCGCACATCATGCTTGATCCCGCTGCTACGGTTGGCACGTGCACGTGACGCGCCGATTTACCCACCCCCGGCCGGTAGCACCGGTCGCCGGGGTCCTCAGCGCGCGCTGACACGTACCCGGTGACGGACCGGCCGAGGGGAGTCCCCCGCCCGTCCACCCCACCGAACAGGACCCACCATGCTCCCTCGCGACCTCAGCGACCCCGCACAGGGCGAGCACGCCGTCCAACTGATCGTGGACGACGTCCTCGCGGCGACCAGGACCACCGCCGACCTGCGCGTGGTCCGCGAAGACCCGGTCACCACGATCGCCGACAACTACACCAACCTCGGCTACCCGCCGGACGCCATCACCAGGGACGCGCGCTACACCAGGTACGTCGACGCCGAACGGGTGCTCCGCAGCCACGCCAGCGCCATGATCCCCTCGTCGCTCAGGCGACTGGCGGCCGAAGGCGACACCTGGGACGACGTCCTCCTGGCGTGCGTGGGCGCGGTCTACCGCAGGGACGCGGTGGACCGCCTGCACACCGGCACCCCGCACCAGCTCGACCTGTGGCGCATCAGCCGCACACCGCGGGACCTGGACGACCTGGTCGTCACCGCGATCAGGGGCGCGCTGCCCGACGCCACCCTGCGCCTGGTCCCGGCCACCCACCCGTACACCGAGAACGGCAGCCAGGTGGACGTCCTCCTGGACGGCCGGTGGCTGGAGGTGGCCGAGTGCGGTCTCGCGGCGAGGCACGTACTGGACGGGGCGGGCCTGCCGACCACCGTCACGGGCATCGCGCTGGGCCTTGGCCTGGACCGGCTCCTGATGCTCCGCAAGGGCATCACCGACATCAGGCTGCTCTCGGCGACCGACCCGAGGATCGCCGACCAGATGCTGGACCTCACCCCGTACCGCCAGGTCTCCAGGCACCCACCGGTGGTGCGGGACCTGTCCGTCGCGGTGGACGAGCAGGCGGATGACGAGACCCTCGGCGACCAGGTGCGCACGGCCATCGGCGATCTGGCGGAGGAGATCGAGGTGCTGTCGGAGACCCCGGTCGAGGAGTTGCCGCCGTCGGCCGCGGCGAGGTTGGGGGCGCTACCGGGTCAGAAGAACGTGCTGCTGAGGATCGTCCTCCGAGACCTGAGCCGCACGCTGTCCGACGACGAGGCGAACCGGGCCAGGGACGCCGTCCACGAGGCGGTGCACCGGGGCACGGCAGGCCACTGGACGACCCGCTGACCCGACACCGACGAACGCCGCTGTGCCGGTCGGGGCCGGCACAGCGGCGCGGGGTCAGCCGGTGCAGTTGGGGACGGCCGGGGTGCTGCCGACGCAGTTGTTCGGGGTGTTGGCGGTGATGGGGGTGTCGGTGGTGGTCATCGTGCCGCCCTGGCGGTGGACGCCGCCGGAGGCGCCCACGAGCAGCAGCGCGTGGTTGCTGGTCACGGCGGTCTGGGTCAGGGTCGTCGCGGTGGAGTTGATCGCGGAGATGCCGCCGCCCCTGCCCGCCGTGTTGCCGGTGATGAACAGGGGGCTGCCCGCGACCCCGGTGACGGTCAGCGTGCCGCGGAGGCCGTTGTAGATGCCTCCGCCGTCGCCGAGCAGGGTGGTGTTGCCGGACACCGGGCTGTTGGTGAACGTCGCGGCGGGCGCGGTGCCGGACGGGGTGTCCGCGTTGGCGAGTCCGCCGCCGTCGCCCAACGCGGTGTTGCCGGTCAAGGTGCTCCCGGTGAGGGTGACGGCACCGTGGTTGAGGATGCCGCCGCCGTCGCCGAGCACGTTGCCGTTGGTGAACGCGACCCCGGTGGTGAGGGTGAGGCTGCCGGTCGGGCCGACCTCGGCGATCCGGAACAACCCGAGGCGCAGCAGTGAGGCGTTCGTGACGGTGGCGGGCCCGACCATCTCGATCGGGGTGGTGATGACCGGCAACGCGTTCGCGGCGCCGCCGTGGCTGGTGGTCATGCCGTAGGTGCAGCCCCCGGCGAGGACGAGGGTGTCCGCGGCGGGGGTGGAGTTGGCCAGGGTGACGGCTGCGACCAGCGCGTTCTCGCTGCACGCCACCGGGATCGTGACGGCCTGCGCCGCCTGGGGCAAGGCGACCAGTCCCCCCACCACGACGGTCGTGCCGAACATTGCCCGGAGCAGAACTGTACGGATTCGACGCATGACGGCTTCATTTCCTGGAGCACGGTTGAGGATGGTCTGTGCGGCGCACAGACTGCGTGAACGCGGATAGCGCGCGCATGCACCAGCACAATTCGAACGAGCTGGTGAGCTAGTGCGGGAGTAGCGCGCCACCGGGGTTCGGGAACACATTCCACGCTATACCCGCGATGAATTGATCGGGGCGTTTGTAGCCCAAATGGCCGCACCTACCAGGGCCGCTCCCTCATGGCCCCACCGCACGTCAGCCGCCATACCCGACCACTCGGACCGCGGTCGACCCGCGCCGGGAATTCGATTTCGACCACCCCGAAAAGAGCGAATCGAATTCAGGTAAGCGGAAAACCCACCCCTCGTCCCACGGCAACCACACCGCGTCACGCACCGGTAACGCCACGTATCGCACGATGTGCTCATCCGAAATTCCGAACTCGAAACGGAGAACCACAGTGCGAATTCGACAGCTCTACCCGATCCTGGCCGCCGGAGTCATCGTGCTGGGCGGTGTCGCGGGAGCGGGCAGCGCATCGGCGGCCTCCCCGTGCGTGATCGGTCCGGGCGTGACGCAGACGGACACCACCGTGCACGGCTCCGGCGGGAACGACACGATCGACTGCACGGGTGCCAGCCCCGGGAAGACCGTCTACGGCTACGGCGGCAACGACACCGTGACCGGAACGTCCTCGGCCGACACGATCCACGGCGGCGACGGCAACGACACGCTCACCGGCGGGGTGGGCGACGACATCCTCAACGGCGGCCTCGGGATCGACACCCTGTCCGGCTCCGCGGGCAACGACAGGCTCAGGGGCCCCGGCACCGACTCCGCCGAGGACACCCTCAACGGCGGTGTCGACACCGACTCCTGCGGCCCCGTCGGCGTGCCCCCGGACCTTCGCGACAGCTGCGAGTCGTAGCGCCCGCCCGCGCGAGGACGACCAGACCTCGGAAGGCGGATCCGCTCCGCCACCCCTTACCACGGGGTGGCGGAGCGGACCCCTGAACGAGTGGTTTGAACGGCGCGCACCCGACCACCACGCGTGCCGGATTCGAGAGCTGGCAAGGCTTTCGTGAACCGAGGTCGCCCACCACACCCAGGCTGGTAGCGTGATCGGAAGAGGCCATCAGGCGGTCCGGTCCCAGCAGGCTCCGACTTCGGCAGCGGGTGCGCAGGACGTGCGGGGCGAAGTCGAAGGGCTCTCCCGTGATCATCCTTTCGGATCTGCTCGACACCACACCGGTGTCGGCGCCGAACCCACCCACCGCGACGGGCTTGCGCGTCACCCTCCTCGACGGGTTCCAGCTCACCGGGAGCACCGGGGCCGTTCCCGTCTCCGGAGGAGCGGAGCGCCTGCTCGCGTTCACGGCGTTGCACCACCGAGCGGTGGGGAGGCTGCTCGTGGCGGGTTCGCTGTGGACGAACTCGTCCGAGGGGCACGCCTACGCCGCCCTGAGGTCGACGTTGATCCGGATGAACGACGCGGGCAGGCGGACGCTGCTGATCACCCCGTCGAGCCTGGAACTCGCCCCAGGGGTCACGGTCGACCTGCACGACGCGCGGGCGCTCGCCCACCGCCTGCTCGACGCGGGCCCGCACGCGGCGGCGGACCTGGGTGTGGAGGCGGTCGCCACCCTGTCGTCGGAGTTGCTCCCGCTCTGGTACGACGAGTGGGTCCTCGTCGAAGCCGAGGACTGGCGCCAACTCCGGCTCCACGCGCTGGAAGCGGTGGTGGACGGCCTGGTCGAGGCGAGGCGCTTCGGTGACGCCACGGCCGCGGCGGGCGCCGTGGTGCGGGCCGACCCGTTGCGGGAGAGCGCTCACGCGGCCCTCATCCGCGTCCACCTGGCGGAGGGCAACCAGTCCGAGGCGGTGCACGCGTTCACCCGGTTCAGCCGCCTCCTCCGCGCGAACCTGGGTCTGGCGCCCACTCCGGGGCTCCGCTCCCTGGTCGAGGGCCGTGCGGGGCCGGGCGTCGGAGCGCCCGGCCCCGTGCTCACCCGCCCGCCTTCGCGGTACCCCGGATCTCGTTGAGGTAGTTGTAGATCGTGTACCGGGTGACGTCCAGCGCCCCGGCCAGGTGGTCGACGGAGTCCTTGATGAGGAAGTACCCGGCGTCGTCCAGCACCCGCACCACGGTCGACTTGTGCACCTTCTTCATCAGCGGCACCGGCACGTCCACGTCGGCCACCGCGCGCTCGACCAGCAGGCGCTGCAACGTGTCCACGTCACCGGGGAACGTCTCCACCACCCGCTCGACGCGACCGGCGACGGCCTGGTCGCTGTTCACGCACAGGCACCCGACGGCCACGCCGTCCGAGTCTCGCAGGAACACCGTGGACGACCGGATCACCCGCCCGTCCGGCGCGTAGGTCTCGTAGTTCGTCAGGTCCTGGGTGGTCCCCCGGCGCACCAGACCCAGCAGCAGGTCGGTCATCGGTCCGCCGACCTCGCGCCCGGTCAGGTCACCGGCGATGGCCACGATCGAGTTGGGCAGCGCGCCGAGGTCGTGCAGCACGACCTCGGTCCCGGCCCCCAGCGCGGCGGCGAGGCTGTTGACGGTGGGCACCAGCGCGGCCAGCACGTCCGACCCGCCGGACACCTGCTCGACCGCGTGGGCGATCGGCGGCACCGGCCGCCGGACACCGCGCAGCGCGGCGGTGAACCGGGCGATCGTCTCCGGTGTCGTGGACGCGTGCGGGGTGATCCGCACGTGCTCCGGCCGCACGGTGGCGGTGACCCCGGCGTCGACCAGCGCCGCGCCGACGACGGAGGCGGGGTGCTCCGGCACGGTGAAGGCCAGGATCCCGGCGCGGCGGTCCCGCGCCGACACGACCTCGCCTCCCGCCGCGTGAACGGCCTCGGTCACCTCGTCCAACCGCTCCGCGATCCGGGCGCCGATGGCCTGCACGCCGCCGAGTTCCACCAGTTCCAGCGCGTGCCCCAGGGCACCGGCGGCGATCGGGCTGAGGTTCGTGATCGACCACCCGGCGGCTCCCTCGGCCACCGGGTGCACGTCGTCGTCGAACAGCCCGGCGTCCAACGCCCCGGTCCACCCGGACACCGTCGGGACCAGCCGCTCCAGCGCCCGGTCCGACAGCACCATGAACCCGGTGGACCACCCGGCGCGCAGCCACTTCTGCCCGCCGACGACGAGCACGTCGGCGACCTCCCACGGTTCGTCGACGACGCCGAAGCCCTGGATGCCGTCCACGACCAGCAGCCGGTCCCCGACCACCTCGCGCAGCGCGGCGAGATCGGCCCGGTAGCCGGTGCGGAAGTCCACCGCGCTCACCGACACGGCGGTGGTCTCCGGGGTCAGCGCGTCGCGCACGGCGGAGGGCGTCACCCAGCCGCGCGGAGGCCGCATCCACCGCACCTCGGCGCGGCAGGCCCGCTGCCACGGGTAGGTGTTGGCCGGGAACTCCGCCGCGGACACCACGACCTGACCGGTCACCCCGAGGGCGACCTGGAACAGGCCGGTGCTGGTGTTGGGCAGCAGCGTCACGTGGTCGGTGTCGCTGCGGCACAGCCGGGCCGCGGCCGCCTTGGCCCGCAGCTCCTGCCGCATCAGATCGTCCACAGTGGATGGACCGGCCGAGGCGGACGCCTCCAGCAACCGCGTGGAGGTGTCGACCACGGCGTGCGAGGGCGGCCCGAACCGCCCGAAGTCCAGGTACCCCTCCGGCTCGTGGAACTGGACCAGGTAGGAGGCGGGGAGCCGAGTAGTCACCTAGAGCACCTTTGCGAGGAACTGGCGCGTGCGTTGATGTCGCGGATTGTCCAACACCTCCCGAGCCGTCCCGGATTCGACGATCGCGCCGTCCACCATGAAGGCGACGTGGTCGGCGACCTCGCGGGCGAACCCCACCTCGTGGGTCACCACGATCATGGTCATCCCGTCGCGGGCCAGCGCCACCATCACGTCGAGCACCTCCCCCACCAGCTCGGGGTCCAGCGCCGAGGTCGGCTCGTCGAACAGCATGACCTTCGGCTTCATCGCCAGCGCACGGGCGATGGCGACCCGCTGCTGCTGCCCGCCGGACAGCTCGCGCGGGTACGCGCCGCCGCGGTCGCCGAGCCCGACGCGGGTCAGCAGCTCCAGCGCCTCCCGCTCGGCCTCCTTGCGCGGACGGCCCAGGACCTGGATCGGCCCCTCGGTCACGTTCTCCAGCGCGGTGCGGTGCGGGAACAGGTTGAACCGCTGGAACACCATGCCGATGTCCCGCCGCTGCGTGGCCACCTCGCGCTCGGGCAGCTCGTGCAGCTTCCCGCCCTTGAGCACGAACCCGACGGGGTGCCCCGCGACCCAGATCCGACCGGCGTCGATCGTCTCCAGGTGGTTCACGCACCGCAGGAACGTGCTCTTGCCCGCGCCGGACGGCCCGAGCAGGCACACGACCTGGCCCTCGTCGACGGTCAGGTCGACGCCCTTGAGGACCTCGGTGGACCCGTAGGACTTCCGCACCCCGTGCGCACGAACGAGAGTCACCGGACACCCTTCCCGTAGGCGCGTTCCAGGTAGTACTGCCCGACGTTGGCCACGCTCACCACGATCAGGTACCACAGGGCGGCGGCGATCAGCGTCTCCATGATCTCCAGGTTGCCCGAGGAGATCCGGTTGGCCGCGTGGATCAGCTCCAGGAACCCGATCACCGACGCCATCGACGTGCCCTTGAGCATGTTGATGAAGTTGTTGCCGGTGGGCGGGATGATCACCCGCATCGCCTGCGGCAGTACCACCCGCCGGAACGTCTTCCCCGGCGTCATGCCGATGGCCTTCGCGGCCTCGATCTGGCCGGGGTCGACGCTGTTCAGGCCCGCCCGGACGATCTCCGCCATGTACGCGCTCTCGTTGAGCCCCAGCCCCAGCAGCGCCGCCACGAACGCCGTGATGAGCACGTTCGTCGGCTCGTGCAGCAGGAACGCGTCGGTGAACGGCACCGGGACGGAGATGAACTCGAACACCAGCGCGAGGTTGAACCACAGCAGGATCTGGAGCAGCACCGGCAGGCCGCGGAACAGCCAGATGTAGCCCCAGGCGAACCAGCGGGCCACCGGGTTGGGCGACCGGCGCAGCAGCGCGAGCACCACGCCCAGCACGACCGCCCCGGCCTGGGCGCACACCGCGAGGACGACGGTGTTGACCAGACCGCTGATCATGATCTCGTGGGTGAAGAAGCCCGGCACGTCCTCGTAGAGGATCCGCGCGTCGGCCAGCGCGAACCCGAGCGCCGCGAGCAGCCCCAGGATCAGCGCCCCGACGACCCAGCGGCCCCAGTGCCGGATCGGGACGACCTGGAGGTCCTCACCCGCCATTGACGGTCACCTTCGCGATCGCGCCCTGGGCGACGTCCCACTCGGCCAGGATCTTGCCGTAGGTGCCGTCGTCCACCAGCGCCTGGAGCGCGGCCTGGACCGACTTGGTCAGCTCCGGGTTCGACTTGTTCACGCCGATGCCGTACGGCCCGCCGTTGATCGGGTCGGCCTTGACGACCTCGAAGTACTCACCCTTGCCCGCCGTCTGCGCCACGTACACGGCGGTCGGCAGGTCGTTGAGGATCGCGGCGACGCGGCCGGTGCGCAGCTGGTTCTGGTTCTGCGTGTCGCTGTCGGTCGAGGTCACGGTCACCTCGCCCTTGCCCGCGGCGACGCACTTCGTGCTCTGCTCCTTGGCGTAGGCCTCCTGGCTGGTGCCCAGGTTGACCGCGACGCCCTTGCCGCAGAGGTCGTCCGGCCCCTTGACGGAGCTGGGGTTGCCCTTCTGCACCATGATCGTGATGCCGGAGGTGAAGTAGTCGACGAAGTCGATCGCCTGCCGGCGCTCGGGGGTGTCGTTCATCGCCGCCATCGTCAGGTCGATCCGGCCGGACTGGAGGCTGGTGATCAGCGAGCTGAACGCCATGTCGCTGTACTCGACCTGGAGGCCGAGCTTCGCGGCGACGGCCTTGGCGAGGTCGACCTCGGAGCCCTTCGCCGTCTTGCCGTCCTCCGCGTAGAAGTTGTTCGGCGGGTTCTGGATGTTCGAGCCGATCCGCAGCTTGCCCGCGGACGCGATGGCGGGCGGCAGGCCCGCGGCGAGCGCGTCGTCCTTCTTCACGGACGAGACGATCGACTCGGTGGACGGCTGCGGCCCTCCGGACGCGGCCGGTGCGGCCCCGTCGTCGTTCCCGCAGGCCACCAGCGTGGACAGGACTAGGGCGGTAACGGCAAGCCTTCGGATCAGCACGGCGCCTCCAGGTGTGGTGGCGAAAAGCTACAACTCGTTGTTGAAGATGTCCACAGCGAGTTGAAATTCCCTGGGGAATCCTGGAGGTCGCCCGCGCGTTGGACGGGGCGCAAGGACTGCAAGTCGAGCTAGGAGGACGAATGGCCACGGTGGAGCTGACCACGAAGAACTTCGACGAGGTCGTCGGTGGTTCTGACATGGTCCTGGTGGACTTCTGGGCCTCGTGGTGCGGTCCGTGCCGCCAGTTCGCGCCGGTCTACGACAAGTCGTCCGAGAAGCACGGGGACATCGTCTTCGGCAAGGTCGACACGGAAGCCCAGCAGGAGCTGGCCGCCACGTTCCAGGTGCGGTCCATCCCGACCCTGATGATCGTCCGCGACGGGATCGTGCTCTACGCGCAGCCGGGCGCGCTGCCCGAGGCGGCGCTGGAGGACCTGATCGACCAGGCCCGCAAGGTCGACATGGACGAGGTGCGCAAGGAAGCCGAAGCGCAGCAGGGCGCGGCCGAGTAGCCGTGCGGGAGGCGGCCGGGTCTACGCCCGGTCGCCGTCCATCGCCCTGGTGTCACGGGGCGGGGCCACCGGGTCGTGCTCCGGCGACTGCCCCGCCTCGATCCGGCGACCCCGCTCCAGCTCGGCGTCGAGTTCCGCGCCGAGCAGCAGGGCCAGGTTCGAGATCCACAGCCACACCAGGAAGACGATCACGCCCGCGAGAGCGCCGTAGGTCTTGTTGTACGAGCTGAAGTTCGCGACGTAGAAGGCGAACCCCAGCGAGGCGATGATCCAGACGACGACCGCGAGCGCGCCGCCGGGGGTGATCCACAGGAAGCTCGGCTGGCGCACGTTGGGCGACGCCCAGAACAGCAGGCCGATCGCGAGGCTCGCGAGCACCAGGAGCACCGGCCACTTCGCGATGTCCCAGACCGTGACGGCGGTCGAGCCGAGTCCCAGGAACCGGCCCACCTCCTCGGCCACGCCGCCGCTGAGCCCGATGCCCGCCGCGGTGATCACCAGCAGCACCACCACGCCCAGGGTCAGGCCGAGCCGCAGCGGGATCACCTTCCAGAAGGGGCGCCCCTCCTCGACGTCGTAGATCGAGTTCGAGGCGCGCATGAACGCGCCGATGTACCCCGACGCCGACCACAGCGCGGCCAGCAGACCGATGACCGCCAGGGGACCCGCGAACGACTTCGTCCTCTGGAGCTCCTCGATCCCGCCGACGATGATGTCGCGCGCCTGCCCCGGACCGAGGCTGTTCACGCTGTCGACGAGCGACTGCGTCGCCGACGGACCCATCAGGCCCAGCGCGGCCGTGAGCACCAGCAGTCCGGGGAACAGCGACAGCACCCCGTAGTAGGTGAGCGCCGCCGCCCAGTCGGTGAGGTTGTCGCGGTTGAACTCCTTGACCGTCCGCTTGAGCACCTCCCACCACGATCGCTTCGGGAGGTCCGTTGGCGCGGCGGGCATCCGCTCTGTGGCCTTGTCGGTCATGGCCGGAGGGGTAACCACCGGACGGATTCACCACACCAGGTGGTTGACATCGGCGCATCGGGGTAACCGCCCTTCAGAGAGAGGAGGCGGTCATGGACAGCACAGTGCGTGAGGCGTCGACGGCGCAGCTCGTCGGCCGGCTGACGGAACAGGTCAGCAGGCTGGCCAGGGAAGAGATCAAGCTCGCGGTCGCGGAGGTGCAGGCCAAGGGCAAGAAGGTCGGCGTCGGTGCCGGGCTGTTCGGCGGCGCGGGCGTCCTCGCGTGGTTCGGCGTGATGTCCCTGATCGCCGGGCTCGTGCTCCTCCTGGCCACGGTGATGGCTCCGTGGCTGGCCGCCTTCGTCGTCGCGCTCGGCGTCTTCGCCGTCGCGGGGATCGTGGCGCTGATCGGCAAGAAGCAGATCGACAAGGGCACACCACCCGTTCCTGAACAGGCGATCGAGGGCGTGAAGCAGGACATCGCCACGGTAAGCGAGAGGGCACACCGATGAGCGGCCAGAAGGAAGTCCCCACCGACCCGGCGGAGTTGCGCGCCGACATCGAGAAGACGCGCAGGGAACTCGGCGACACCGTGGAAGCGTTGGCGCACAAGGCCGACGTGCCCGCGCGGGTGAAGGCCAAGGGTAGGGAGACCGCGGCGCAGGTCGGCGACAAGGCGGCCGAGACCGCGCAGCAGGTGAAGGTGAAGAGCAGGGAGGCCACCGCCAAGGCCGCCGAGACGGCCTCGCAGGTGGGTGACAGGGCCGCCGAGACCGCGCAGCAGGTGAAGGCCAAGGCCGCGACGGTCACCGCGCAGGCCGTGGACGCCATCCCGCCGCAGGTCCGCGTCAAGGCGGACGAGGCGAGGGCCAAGGCGTCCGAGGCCGCGGCGCACGTGGTCGACGCGATCCCGCCGCAGGTGAAGGCGAAGGCCGACCAGGCCGTGGGCGCGCTGCCCGAGCCCGTCGCCGCCCAGGCCCGCAAGCACCCGGTCGCCACGGCCGGGATCATCGCCGCGGTGCTGTTCGTGCTGTGGAAGCTCACCCGCGGGAGGGCGTGATGAACAAGATCCTCTACCGCCCGCTCGGCATGGCGGTGAGCGTGCTCGGCGGTGTGCTGGCGGGCAAGGCGTTCGGGCAGGTCTGGAAGCTCATCTCCGGGGACAGGGAAGCGCCGACCCCGACCCAGCAGGACCGGTCGTGGACCGAGGTGCTGCTCGCCGCGACCGTGCAGGGCGCGATCTTCGGGCTCGTCAAGGCCGCCATCGACCGCGGTGGCGCCACCGGGTACGACAAGCTGACCGGCGAGTGGCCCGGCGACAAGCGCGACATGGACTGACCGACCACACCACCACCACTGGGAGCGCCCGTTCCGCCTCGCGGAGCGGGCGCTCCTCGTCGTCCACGGGGAGTACCCGGTCGGACGTCTTGACAGGACGCCGCCGTGGGCGCAGGTTGTTGCGTGTGACGGAACGCTGTGCGTGCTGCGCAACGACCGATGACCGGGCAAGAAATTGAACGCGCAACTACCATTGCCGTTGGCAGCACCACCAGCGACCGGAGGAGCACCTCATGCCACAGCCAGAGGGCGCCGAACTCGACGCCGTCCGCGCCCGTCGGGACGAGCTGCGGACCAAGTACCTCACGCCGCTCGCCGACCGCGGGCCCTCGCCCACCAGGGGCGTGCACCACATCGCGCTGATCTGCCGCGACGTCGAGACGACGATCAAGTTCTACCAGGAGTTCCTCGGGTTCCCGCTGGTGGAGCTGGTGGAGAACCGCGACTACGCGGGCTCCAGCCACTTCTTCTTCGACATCGGCCACCGCAACCTGCTGGGGTTCTTCGACTTCCCCGGCCACGACCACCCCGACTTCAGCGAGACCATCGGCGCCGTGCAGCACCTGGCGCTGTCGGTGTCCGCGGAGCAGTTCGCCGCGGCGAAGGCCACCCTGGACGCCGAGGGCGTGGAGTACCTGGGTCCGGACCGCGGCGTGGACGACAGCCTGTACTTCCGCGACCCGAACGGCGTGGGCATCGAGTTCTACCGCGAGGACCTGGGTGTCTTCGACGGCGAACGCCTGGTTGACTGATCGACTTCAAGTACGACGACGTGCGGCGAAAACGGAGGACGACGTGGCGCAGGAAGTCAGCGGCGTGATCGCTCGGGGCAAGGGGCAGCAGGTCGAGTTGACGACCATCGTGATCCCCGACCCCGGCCCCGGCGAGGCGGTGGTGCGCGTGCAGGCCTGCGGTGTCTGCCACACCGACCTGCACTACCGCGAGGGCGGCATCAACGACGAGTTCCCGTTCCTGCTGGGCCACGAGGCCGCGGGCATCGTGGAGCAGGTCGGCGAGGGCGTCACGGAGGTCGAGCCCGGTGACTTCGTCGTGCTGAACTGGCGCGCGGTCTGCGGTTCGTGCCGGGCGTGCAAGCGCGGCAAGCCCTGGTACTGCTTCAACACCCACAACGCCGCCCAGCCGATGACGCTGGAGGACGGCACCGCGCTGTCCCCCGCGCTCGGCATCGGCGCGTTCGCGGAGAAGACCCTCGTGCACGCGGGCCAGTGCACCAAGGTCGACCCGACCGCACGCCCCGCCGCCGTCGGCCTGCTCGGCTGCGGCGTGATGGCGGGCATCGGCGCGGCCATGAACACCGGTGGCGTCGGCCGCGGCGACTCGGTCGCGATCATCGGCTGCGGCGGTGTGGGCGACGGCGCGGTGGCGGGTGCCAGGCTCGCGGGCGCGGCGAAGATCATCGCCGTGGACACCGACCCGCGGAAGCTGGAGTGGGCCAAGGGCTTCGGCGCCACGCACTTCGTCAACGCCCGCGAGGTGGACGCGGTCGAGGCCATCAAGGAGCTGACCGACGGCTTCGGCGCGGACGTCGTGATCGACGCCGTCGGCAGGCCGGAGACGTGGAAGCAGGCGTTCCACGCCCGCGACCTGGCGGGCACGGTCGTCCTGGTCGGCGTGCCGACGCCGGACATGAAGATCGAGATGCCGCTGATCGACTTCTTCGGCCACGGCGGCTCGCTCAAGTCGAGCTGGTACGGCGACTGCCTGCCCAGCCGCGACTTCCCGATGCTCGTCGACCTCTACCAGCAGGGCAGGCTCGACCTCGACGCGTTCGTCAGCGAGGAGATCCCGCTCGACGGCGTCGAGGCCGCGTTCGAGAAGATGCACAAGGGCGACGTCCTGCGCTCGGTGGTGGTCTTCTGATGCGGATCGACCACGGCGTCACCTCCGGCACCTTCTCGCTGGACGGCCAGACCTTCGACGTGGACAACAACGTCTGGGTGCTGGGCGACGACGAGGAGTGCGCGGTGATCGACGCGCCGCACGACGTGGACGCGATCCTCGAGGTGGTGAACGGCCGCGAGGTCGTCGCGATCCTGGCCACGCACGCGCACGACGACCACGTGCGGGTCGCCCCGGCGCTGTCCGAGGCGACCGGCGCCCCGGTGCTGCTGCACCCGGCGGACCGGGTCGTGTGGGACCTGACCCACCCGGACCGCGCCCCCGACGGCGACCTGGCCGACGGCCAGGTCATCACCGTCGGCGGCGGCGAGGTCCACGTGCTGCACACGCCCGGCCACGCGCCGGGCGCCGTGTGCTTCCACGTGCCGTCGCTGGGGGTCGTCTTCACCGGCGACACGCTGTTCCAGGGCGGTCCCGGCGCCACCGGTCGGTCCTATTCGGATTTCGACACCATCGTCGCGTCGATCAGGGCGCGCCTGCTGCCGCTGCCCCCGGAGACGATCGTCCACACCGGACACGGCGACAGCACGACGATCGCCGCCGAGACGGCGAACGTCTAGCGCGGCCCTAGAAGTTCGGCGCTCGCTTCTCCAGGAACGCCGCGACGCCCTCGGCGTACTCGGCGCTGTGCACGGCCTCCTCGTAGAGGGCGTGCACAGCGCCGTCCTCCTCGTGCTGGCCCTCGGTGATGAGGGTGACGATCGTCTTCGCCCCGCGCAGGCTCACCTGCGCCCGTGACGCGATCGTCCCGGCCAGCTCCCGCACCCGCGCCTGGAGCGCGCCGGGCTCGTGGACCTCGTTGACCAGCCCGATGCGCAGCGCCGTCGCCGCGTCGACCAGTTCGCCGCTGAACAGGATCTGCTTGGCCCACGACGGGCCGACCACGTCGACGAGCTGCTTGGTGGACGTGAAGTTGTAGACGATGCCGAGCTTGGCGGGTGTGATGCCGAACCGCGCACCCGACTCGGCGATCCGCACGTCGCACGCCAGGGCCAGCTCGCAGCCGCCGCCGACGCAGAACCCGGTGATCGCGGCGATCGTCGGCTTGCCGAGCCCCGCGATGGCCCTCTCCCCCGCGAGCACCGCCCGGTTGTACTTCGCCGCGCCCTCGGCGCCGTTGCGCAGCGTCGAGAACTCGCTGATGTCCGCGCCCGCCGAGAAGTTCTCCCCGCCCCGCAGGACCAGCACCCTGATCTCGTCGTCGTGCCGGACGAGGTCGAGCAGGCCGGGCAGCGCGGACCACATCTCGTAGCTCATCGCGTTGCGCTTGGCGGGCCGGTCGATCGTCAGGGTGGCGACGTGGCCGGCCGTGTCGAGGATCAGGTGCTCACTCACCAGCCGAGCCTACAAGCCGGGCGCGCCGCCCGATCCCCCTCGGCCGCGGCGGCCCGGAGCTGCGCTTTCCCCGCCGTCGGCCGACCCGGTCGGGGAGAGGTCGGCCGGTGGGCCGGGCGACGCGACCGTGCCGCCCCCGGAGGAGATCACCGCGCTGGTGCGGGCCGACCCGGTGGTGCGGCTGCCGGCTCGGTCGCCCGGTGGGACGCGGCGCGGGTGCGCGAGGTGATCGGCGACGGACGGGGCCGCACGTGGGCGCGGGCGCCACGCCGACCGCCGTGCCGAAGGCGGCCGGGTCGGCGTTCCCGGACGGCGTCCTGGTCGTCGCGCCGCGCTGACCGCGCTGTTCCCGGACCGGCCGGTCGTGGTGGTGCGCGGCCACCGGACCGAGCACCACGGCCCGCACGCGGCGGACTTCGCCGACGTGGTCGGCACGACCTCCTGCGCCCTGGCGGCCGACCGGATCGCCACCTGCGCCTACCCGCGGGCCACCGTGCCGCACGCGTACCTCGGCCGGGTCACCGACGTGCGGTGCGCGGGCCCGTTCGACGGAGTGCTGAGAGCGCGGTGCCGAGACCTGGCCCTCACACCGTGAGGACGGACTTGCCGGTGCTGTGCCCGAGTTCCAGGTACCGCACGGCGTCGGCGGCCCCGCTGAGCGGGAACGTCCGGTCGACGACCGGCTTCACGGTGCCCGCCGCCAGGAGGTCGGCGAGCAGTTCCAGGTCCGCCAGGGGCTGCGACGAGACGAGCGTGCACAGCCGCTGCCGGATGAACGGCGACAGGGCCAGCGCCCGGAGCTGGCGGTCGGTGCCCTGCAACAGCTTCCCGCCGCCCTCGCCGCCCACGATCACCAGCGTGCCGCTCGGTGTGAGCGCGCGCCGCAGCCGGGACAGCGGCCGGTTGCCCGCGATGTCGAGGATCAGGTCGAAGCCGCCCGCGAAGTCCTCGCGCGTGTAGTCGACGACGTGGTCCGCGCCCAGCGACCGGACCAGCTCGACCTTCCCGGTCGAGCACACGCCGGTGACCTCGGCCCCGAACACCGCGGCGAGCTGCACGGCGTACACCCCGATGCCACCGCCCGCACCGATGATCAGCACCCGCTGCCCCGCGGCGACCTTCCCCGTGTCGCGCAACGACTGGAGCGCCGTGCACGCCGACACCGGCACCGCCGCCGCCTGCTCGAACGACAGGTTGGCGGGCTTCGGCGCGAACCGGTCCTCACGGGCCACGGCGTACTCGGCGAACGCCCCGTCGCACGTCCCGAACACCTCGTCGCCGACGGCGAGGCGCGTCACGCCCGCCCCGACCTCCTCCACCACCCCGGCCACGTCCAGGCCCGGCACCTTCGCCTTCGGCCTCCGCAGCCCGGACACCAGCCGCACCGGGTACGGCAGCCCCCTGGTCAGGTGCCACACGCCGGGGTCGACGCCCGCCGCCCGCACCCGCAGGAGCACCTCGCCGTCACCCGCCGCGGGTCTGTCGACGTCCCGGAACCCCAGCACGTCGGCCGGTCCGTACTCGTCCTGCACGATCGCCTTCACGGCTTCTCCTCCTTGGTGTACTGGAACACGTCGTCGAGCGGAACGCCGAAGGCCTCGGCGATCTGGAAGGCCATCTCCAGCGAGGGCGAGTACCGCCCCTGCTCGATGGCGATCACGGTCTGCCTGCTGACCCCGATGGCGGTGGCCAGTTCGGCCTGCGTCATCTCCCCGTGCGCGAACCGCAGTGCCCTGATCGAGTTCGTGACCCGAGTCGCCCTCACCACGGCCAGAAGCCCCCGCGGTAGGCGGCGACCTTCGCCACGGACTCCGCCACGGCGGACAGCGCGAAGGCGAGGTAGAGGGCGTTCGCGATCCAGAACTGGTCGACGTCGAGCAGCGCCAGCACGAACGCCGCCGTCCCGCCGACGACGACCAGCGAGCGCCCCGAGTGCTCGCCGAACCGGGTGATCTCCCGGTCCCGCTGGTCCTTCACGTCGGCGTCCTCGGGCGAGAGCGTCGCGATGGCGGTGTGCAGCACGACGGTCGTCGCGATCGCGCCGCCGATGGTCCACAGCACCGGTCCGACGTAGGGCACGTCGACGAGCGGCCCGCCCTCCCAACGGCCCAGGACGACGGCGACGTAGACCGCGTAGGCGATCACCGTCACCGCCCCCATCATCCACGCGCGCTTTTCCTCGAAGGCCATGCCGAGAAAAGTAAAGCAAGGCTGACATCGTGTCAAACATGCTTTACATCGAAGGCCGCGCTACGACAGGCTGGAGATCACGCCGATGTCCGCCACGTCCTTGGGCCTGAGCAGGAGCCGCTTGTAGGCGAGGACGTCCTCCAGCAGGGCGAACCGGAGCCCGTCGACGACCTGCGCGGTGTCGATCAGCTCGTCCGGCCCCCTGGCGGGCGACATCCACCGGCGGGAGAACTGGATGCGCCCGCCCCAGAACTGGGCGACGTCGTCGCCGCTGATGCCCCCGACGCCCCGGAAGCCGTGCTGCCACGCGTACCGCCAGGCGTCGCCGCGCGCCACCACGTCGAGGTCGCGGATCTCGGTGCGCAAGCCGTTCGCCAGCAGGGGCGCGCTGCCGAACAGCACGAAGTCGTCGCGGTCGAGGCCGAAGGCGACGAGCCGGGCGATGAGGGGGTGGTCGAGGAGGTCGGCCACCGGGCCGTGCCGCGGCACCCCTACTCCTTGCCCGGTTCGGTCCCGCGTCCACCCGGCAGCAGCCGTCTGACCCACGCGAGCCGCGTCCCGTCGGGCGACGGCTCCTCGTCCTCGGCGGGGTCGTCGGCGCGCCCCGACTCCACCTGGACCCAGGCGCGCAGGATCGCGGCCCGCTCCCCCGGCGCGCTGTCCTTGAGCGCGACGGTGAAGCGGGCCGTGCGCGACCTCTCCCGCACCACCGTCTTGCACACCGACGCCAGCGCCCACGTGGCGGACGCGACGGCCAGGACCACGGACGCGATCACGGACGCGGGCCCGAGCAGCAGGTTCGCGATCATCGACGACCTCCCCGCGGTCACAGCAGAGCGGTGCGGTTGCCGTCGGCGATCTGGGCCAGGTCGCCGATCCCGCGGATCAGCAGGGTCTGACGCCCGGTGTCGACCAGCCGCTCGTCCCGGAAGGTCCGGATGATCTTCTTGACCGAGTCGAGCGAGGCCCCGGTCAGGGTGGCCAGGTCCTGCTGGCTGAAGCGCAGGAGCGTGCCCCCCTCACCCGGCGTGCCGACCCCGCTGTCGACCAGTTCCACGATGGCCTTCGCCAGGCGCTGCTCGACGGCCAGGTCCGACTCCACGATCTTGCGCGTCGCCTGCTCCAGCCGTTCGTCGGCGGCGTAGAGCTGCGCGTGCATCGCGCGGGGGTGGTCGTAGAGGAACTTCAGCCATTCGGTCGCGGGCAGGTGGAGCACCTCGACCTCGTCGAGCGCGATGATGCTGGCCGACCGCGGCTTCTGCCGGATGGCGGCCATCTCCCCGACGATCTCGCCGGGCCCGCGGATGGCGACGATCCTCGGCGGCTTGCCGACGACGATCTTGACGTGCCCCTTCAGGATGAGGAGCGCGAAGTCCGTCTCCTCGCCCTGGCTGATGAAGACGTGCCCCTCCTGCCGGTGGATGACCCGGCCGACCGACCGGAGCGCCAGCAGCTCCTCCTCGGTGAGGAGGGGATCACCCGGAGAAGAGGATAATTCAGCCATGACCTGAGTGTAAAGATACACTCAACTGCGGGCAAGGCCCACGACGAAGAAGCCCGTCCCGACAGATCGGGGCAGGCTTCTTCGTCGTGGGGACTACGCGGCCCTGGGGTACATGCCCGCCATCCCCGGCGGGGGCGTGAACGGACGCCAGTAGCCGTAGGGCTGGGAGAGGCGGTCGGCCACCACCCACATGACGGACGGGTTGTAGCCGAACCCGAGGTGGCTGCACGAGACCGCCACGTTCTCCGCCCTCGGACCGGGGTCGGACACGCAGCCCTGCCACGGGACGATGCCGTCGGTCTTGGAGTAGATCGACGTCGCGGGCACCGGGAACGCCGGGCGGCCGCGCTCGGGCGGCGGGTGCTCGGCGCCCGCGGTGTAGAAGCGGGACAGCAGCTGGTAGGCGGGGTTCGCCCTGGTCTGCCGCATGTCGGTCATCGCGTAGGGGCTACCCATCGTGATGACCTGGCGGACCAGGTCCGGGTGCTCCCGCGCGATCTCGCGGGCGAAGATGCCGCCCAGGCTCCAGCCGACGATGCTGACCTTGTCGACCTTGCCGAGCGCGCGCAACTGGGCGCGGATGCCCTGGACGGCGGGGACGGTCGGGCCGATGTTGCGGCCGAGACCCCAGCCGTGGACGTCGTAGCCGAGCTTGGCGAGGAAGCGGCGGAGCACGGACGTCGAGCCGTCGGAGGCGCCGAGGCCGGGCAGCACCATCACGGGGTGGCCGTCGCCGCTCGGCGCGGCGCGCAGGAGCTGCCGGGTGGCGGCGAACTGGCCCATGTCCACGGCCGCCCTCGTCGGTTCCGTCAGGTACCAGAGCAGACCGGGGGCTTGACCCTCGACGAGGGGAAGAGGAGGCTCGTCCGGCAGCGGGGAGTAGGCGTCTGAAGGTACGGCTGTCATCGCCATCCCCCGTTCCGTCGGCAAATCCGTCACTGCATGTGTCCATGATGTTTCCTGAAAGTGAATTGCGCCACCCCTAGAACGTCTCGGTTGGGCGCGCTCTCACCCCAGTGGTCCTGGACTCCGCCGGACCGCGAGTCCTACGGTCTCCACTGTGGACCGGATGAGCGCGATGGACGCAAGCTTCTACTTCATCGAGGACGAGAACGTGCCGATGCACGTCGGATCGGTGCTCGTGTTCGAGGGCCCCGCACCGTCGTACGGCGACGTGATCAGGCTCTTCCTCTCGAAGATGGACAGCGTGCCGCGCTACCGGCAGCGCGTGAGGAGCCTCCCGCTGCACGTCGGCCGCCCCGTCTGGGTCGACGACGACCACTTCCAGATCCTCTACCACGTGCGCCACACCGCCGTGCCCTCTCCCGGCGGCGACGACCAGCTCCGCAACCTGGCGGGCAGGCTGTTCGCGCAGCGGCTCGACCTGAGCAAGCCGCTGTGGGAGGTCTGGCTGGTCGAGGGCCTGGAGGACGGGCGCTGGGCGATCATCTCCAAGGTCCACCACTGCATGATCGACGGCGTGGCGGGCACGGACCTGATGCAGCTGCTGCTCGACTGGCGCGAGAGGACCGAGCTGCCGGAGCCGAAGGCGTGGACGCCGCAGCCCAGCCCGTCGCAGCTCGACCTCGTGGTGGACGGCGTGCGCGACGCGGTGCTGACGCCGGTCAAGCACCTGGCCGCGATCCCGGCGTTCGCCAGGGGTCTGCGCAGCGGGTCGGAGCTGCTGGACATCGGCCGCGCGGTCCTCGGCAGCCTGCCGGGCACGGCGAAGCGGCTGACCTCGTCGACGGCGGGCTCGCTGAACGGCCCGATCGGCCCCCACCGCCGCTGGGTGTGGGCGAAGGCGGACCTCGCGGAGGTCAAGCAGATCCGCAAGGCGGTCGGCGGCACGGTCAACGACGTCATCCTGACGGCGATCACGCACGGTTTCCACGAGCTGCTGGCGAAGCGCGGTGAACTCGTCGACGGCCAGGTCGTGCGGACGATGGTGCCGGTGTCGATGCGCGCGGCGGACGAGCACGACCGGCTGGACAACCGGGTCAGCGCGGTGCTGGTGAACCTGCCGGTCAGCTCGCTGGGGCCGCTGGAGCGGCTGGCGTCGATCCGCGAGCAGATGGACGACCTGAAGGGCAGCCGCCAGGCGGCGGGCGCGGACGTGCTGACGAAGGCGGGCAACTTCGCCGCGCCGACGCTGCTGGCGCTGGGGTCGCGCACCGCGATGCGGTTCCCGCAGCAGCTCCTCCAGACCGTGACGACGAACGTGCCCGGCCCGCGCGTGCCGCTGTTCATGCTCGGCCGGGCGTTGAAGGAGATCTACCCCTACGTGCCGATCGCCAGCACGATGCGGATCTCCATCGGCATCTTCTCCTACCTCGACCGGATCACGTTCGGCATCAACGCGGACTTCGACGGCGTGCCGGACGTGCAGGTGCTGGCCGACGGCATCAGGGCGGGCTTCGACGAGCTGCTGGCCGTCGCGGCGACGCCCGCAGGGTGATCCCCGGTCTGGTCCAGTCCGTCCTCCAGCTCGCCACCCGACCCCTGACGGACCGGAGGGTCACCGTTCGGGTGGGCGAGGCCGACGCGACCATGACGGTCGTCGACGTCGACTGCACGCTGGGCGCGCTCGGGGTGGCGCTCGGCCGGTTCGACGACGTGCGGGTCGTCGTGGAGGACGTCGAGTGGGGTGCGCGGACCGCCAGGAAGGTCGCCGTGAGCTGCGCGAACGTCCACGTCAACCCCGGTCCGACGCTGGTGGCGGCACCGGTCGACGTCGAGCTGGTGCTGGGCGCGCAGGACATCGGCAGGCTCGACGTCGACGCGGACGGCGTGCTGCGGTGGGGTGTCGTGCCGCTGGTGCCGTCCGTGCGGGACGGCGAGCTGTGGGTCCGCACCGGGTTCCTGCCGCTGCGCAGGCAGGTCCCGGTGCCCGACCTGCCCGGCGGTCTGCGGCTGACCGGGGTCGGGACGGCGCCGGGCGAGGTCGTGGTCACGGCCCGGTCCGAGCAGTGGCGGGAACGGGTTCCGCTCAGCAGGCTGGCGCGGCTGCTGCGCTCAGCGTGAGCCGAGCCAGTCCAGCAGCCGGTCCGCGACGACGTCCGGGACCTCGATCTGCGGCACGTGCCCGACGCCCTCGAACACGTCGAACCGCCAGCTCGGGTTGCGCGCCGCGGTGGCCCTCGCCGATCCGACGGGGACCAGCCGGTCCTTGTCGCCCGACATCAGGAAGACGGGCACCCGGATGTTCCTCATCGCGCGCCAGTAGCCGCCGCGGCGGGCGTTGACGAGGACGATCGACTTGGCCGCCGCGAGGAACGCCTCGTCGAGGCCGGGCACCTCGGCGCGCTGCTCGATCAGGCTCATGGACGCCAGGACCAGCTCCTCCGGCACGACCTTCGAGTCGGCGCACACCAGGTTCATCACCTGCTTCACCTGCTGGCGCGGCGTCTGGCCGGACCTGGCCCTCGCCAGCACCCGCTCCCCCAGCCCCGGCAGGGCGTAGAGGAAGAACGTCGACACGACCAGCGGGTCCGGCCGCACGCCGAAGACCAGCGGCAGGGCCGGGTCGACCAGCGCCAGCGCGGTCACCGTGTCCGGGTTGGCCGCGGTGTGCAGGATCGAGATCATCCCGCCCATCGAGTTGCCGACCAGCACGACCGGCTTCCCCACGACCTCGCGCAGGAACCGGTCGAGCAGCCGGGCGTTCGCCGCGACCGTCGTGCGCCGCCCCTCGGGGTGCGTGAGCCCGAACCCGGCCAGGTCCACGGCCACGACGTGGGCGTGCTCGACCAGCCGGGGCGCGAGCAGGCACCAGTTCAGGTGCGACCCGCCGAGCCCGTGCACCAGGACGACGGTCGGGGCGTCCCGGTCGTCCGGCCCACCGAAGTCGACGTAGTGCACCGGGCCGTCGAGATCGGCATAACGGCTGGTCCCGCCCCAGTTCGCCACGCTCATCGCAGTCATACCGACCAGTATGTCGCTTGAGGCTACCGATCGGTAGTGGAGCTGGCGCACAGTGGCGGCGGAACCCCTAGACCGTCTCCACCGGCGGCCCGCCGGGAGCGCCGTACAGACCCGGCCCGTCGACCGCCACCGTGTCCAGGAACGCGGTCGACGCCGTGTACGAGCTGGCGATCAGCTCGGCCGTGTGGCTGAAGTCGAGCGGTGTCACCGGCTGGACCGGCGGGCCGGGCAGGTAGAGCACCGGGACCTCCGCGGAGGCCAGCTCGACCTCCAGGACGGCCTGGTTGCGCATGCTCAGGGTGGCCCAGAACAGCAGCGTCTCGGCGAGGGTCTCCGGGACCGTGGGCAGGTGGCCGGGGAACGCGCAGTCCAGCACCACCAACGACTTCGCGCCCATCGCGAGCGCCTGGCGGATCGGCACGTTGGCCAGGACACCGCCGTCGTAGAGGACGCGGCCGTCCAGGCGCACCGGCGGGTAGACGCCGGGGATGGCGCTGCTGGCCAGGATCGCGGGGACGAGCGGCCCGGTGCGGATGAGCACGGGTTGGCCGGTCAGGGAGTCGACCGCGACCGCGCCGAACGGCAGGCGCAGGTCGGTGAAGTCGGCGGCACCGCCCAACCCCTGCTCGACCACGGTGGCGAGACCGGTGTTGGGGAACAGGAACTTCTTGTGGGCGCGCAACGTCCGCAACTGGGCGATCGGGCCGCCGGGGAACACGCGCGGACGGGTCATGTGCGCCCAGATCAGCGCCAGCCGTTCGGGCGCCCCCTCCGGGTCGAGGGCGAGCAGCGAGCCGTTGACCGAGCCGACCGACGTGCCGACCACGAGGTCGGGGACGATGTCGTGCTCGGCCAACGCCGTCAGCATGCCGACCTGGCCGGCACCGAGGCTGCCGCCGCCACCGAGGACGAAGCCGACGGGGCCGGGGAGCGCGATCACGGCGCGGTGGGCTTTCCGGGGCGCAGGGCGACCCGGACCGCCCGCAGGAGCGTGCCGGGACTGGCCAGTGCTGACGGCGGGGTGAGCATCGCGGTGACCTCGGACATCCGTGCGGCTACCACCGGGTCGGTGGCGGAGGCCTCGAACACCAGGTCGGCCACCCGCTTGATGACGGGGTAGCCGCGCGGGTACGGGCCGTCCACGTGCGGGAGGGAGAGGTCGGCGAGGGTGGAGACCCGCCAGGCCGCGTCCACGACGACCTTCACGTCGTCGAAGTAGGACCTCGCGGGTGCGCACGGGTCAGGGCCGGAGCGCAGGTAGGCGGAGAGGCAGGAGGCGTGCAGGGCCGCTGACGCCATGCCCTGACCGTAGACCGGGTTGAACGACGCGACGGCGTCGCCCGCGGCCACGACGCCCGCGGGCAGGCGGTCCAGGAGGTGGTAGTCGCGGCGCCTGCTGTCGGCCTGGTGGTAGGTGGCGACGTCGCCGATCATCTCGCAGCGCTCGGCGATGTCGCCGAAGGGCACGGGGAAGTCGCGGCGGCAGCGGGTCCGGAAGTCCTCGGGGTCGCGGGTCGGGCGGTCGTCGTCGTAGCCGGAGATCAGCATGATCCACCGGTCGCCCTCGACGCTGTTGATGCCCGCGATCCGCGCCACCCTCCCCTCCCTCGGCGCGGAGTCCGACGTGGACACGGCCACGCAGGTGTCGCTGACCGCCTCGTCGCGCCGGAACAGCGCCGTGGCGTAGTTGAGCCTGATGGGCATCCGCCGCATCGGCGGGCGCTGCCAGCCGCCCTCCGCCAGCCAGTCGCCGAGCTTGCTGGACCGGCCCATCCCGTCGACCACGAGGTCCGCGGTCGCCACCACCTCCTCGGTGGAGCCCTCCGGCACGTAGCGGACGCCCGCGACCCGGTCGCCGTCGAACACCAGGCCGCTCGCGCGCCCCGTGGCGAACTCGACGCCGCTCACGGCCGCGGTCCGCTCGCGCACCAGCCGTTCGAGGAACGGGCGGGTGCTGACCAGCGCCGGGGCGTGCGCGGGCGGCGGACCGAGCCGGAGCGCGCCGTTGCGGTAGAACCTCACGCCGTCGCGGGGCGGCAGCACCGCGCCCAGTGCGACGGCGGCCTCGGTGAAGCCGGGGAACCAGCGGTCGAGCTGCACGTTGCCCGCGGCGAGGAGGGCGTGCACGTGGCCGCCCTGCGGGACGCCCGCGCGCGGCTCGCCGTCGGCGCCGCCCGCGTCGCGCTCGACGACCAGGACCTCCTCGGCGTGGTCGCTGAGCACCCGCGCCGCCAGCAGCCCCGCGATGCTCGCGCCGAGCACGACGGCCCTCCGCACCACCACGTCCGTGCGGGCGGGCGGGTGCGGGGTGCTGATCTCGGCGAACTTCCGGGCGGATGTGGACGGCACGCGCGACTCCTCGGATGAATGAACGTGAGAACGACTCCGGTTATGGGGCCTGGTGCGGCGTTCCGTCAACTCCTGGCGTCCGGGGTCGCCCGACGGCGGTACCGATTGGGCCCAACGGCCCAGCGGGACGACGCGCGGGTCGCGGCACCCGCACGACCGCGGGGGCGTGAAGCCGGGCACAATGCCTGACCGTGACGACTTCCATTGACCAGAGGATCGCCGACGAGCTCGGGGTACGCGCGGGGCAGGTCACAGCGGCCGTCGAGCTGCTCGACGGCGGAGCCACCGTGCCGTTCATCGCCCGCTACCGCAAGGAGGTGACCGGGACGCTCGACGACACCCAGCTGCGCACGCTGGAGGAGCGCCTCGGCTACCTGCGCGAGCTGGAGGAGCGGCGGGCCGCGGTCATCGACTCGGTCCGCACCCAGGGCAAGCTGGACGACGCGCTGCACGCGCAGCTGCTCGCCGCGGACTCCAAGGCGCGGCTGGAGGACCTCTACCTGCCGTTCAAGCCGAAGCGGCGCACGAAGGCGCAGATCGCGCGCGAGCAGGGCCTCGAACCGCTGGCGGACCAGCTGATCGGCGACCCGTCGCACAACCCGCAGGAGCTGGCGGCGGGCTTCGTGACCGAGGAGGTCGCGGACGCGGCGGCGGCGCTGGCGGGCGCGCGGGCGATCCTGGTCGAGCGGTTCGGCGAGGACGGCGACCTGATCGGCGAGCTGCGCGAGCGGATGTGGTCGCGCGGGCGCCTGGTCTCGAAGCTGCGCGACGGCAAGGAGGAGGACGGCTCGAAGTTCTCCGACTACTTCGACTTCTCCGAGCCGTTCACGAAGCTGCCGTCGCACCGGATCCTCGCGATGTTCCGCGGCGAGAAGGAGGAGGTGCTCGACCTGGTGCTGGAGCCGGAGGAGGCACCGGAGGAGGGCCCGAGCAGCTACGAGACCGCCATCGCGCAGCGCTTCGGCGTCGCGGACCGCGGCCGTCCCGCCGACCGCTGGCTGAACGACACCGTGCGCTGGGCGTGGCGGACCCGCATCCTCGTCCACCTCGGCATCGACCTGCGGTCGCGGCTGCGCCAGTTCGCCGAGGACGAGGCCGTGCGCGTGTTCGCGTCGAACCTGCGCGACCTGCTGCTGGCCGCCCCGGCGGGCACCCGCGCCACGATGGGCCTGGACCCCGGTTTCCGCACCGGTGTGAAGGTCGCCGTGGTCGACGCGACCGGCAAGGTCGTGGCGCACGAGACGATCTACCCGCACGTGCCCGCGAACAAGTGGGACCAGTCGATCCACACCCTCGCGGGGCTGGCGAGGAAGCACGACGTCGAGCTGATCGCGATCGGCAACGGCACCGCCTCGCGCGAGACCGACAAGCTGGCCGCCGACCTGATCTCCCGGCACCCGGACCTCAAGCTCACCAAGGTGATGGTGTCCGAGGCGGGCGCGTCGGTGTACTCCGCGTCGGCGTTCGCCTCGCAGGAGCTGCCCGGCCTGGACGTGTCGATCCGCGGCGCGGTCTCCATCGCCCGCCGGTTGCAGGACCCGTTGGCGGAGCTGGTGAAGATCGACCCGAAGTCCATCGGCGTCGGCCAGTACCAGCACGACCTGGCGGAGACGAAGCTGTCGAAGTCGCTCGACGCGGTGGTCGAGGACTGCGTGAACGCGGTCGGCGTCGACCTGAACACCGCGTCCGCGCCGCTGCTGACCCGCGTCTCGGGCATCACGTCCGGGCTGGCGGAGAACATCGTGCTGCACCGCGACTCCAACGGCCCGTTCCGCTCGCGCAAGGCGCTCAAGGACGTGGCCCGGTTGGGCCCCAAGGCCTTCGAGCAGTGCGCGGGCTTCCTGCGCATCCCGAACGCCGACGACCCGCTGGACGGCTCGACCGTGCACCCCGAGGCGTACCCGGTGGTGCGGCGGATGCAGGAGTCCGTCGGCGGCGAGTCCGTCGTGGGCAACGTGGCGCTGCTGAAGTCGTTGCGGCCGGAGGAGTTCGTGGACGACAAGTTCGGCCTGCCCACGATCTCGGACATCCTGCGGGAGCTGGAGAAGCCGGGCCGCGACCCGCGTCCGGCGTTCAAGACCGCGACCTTCGCCGACGGCGTCGAGAAGCTCGGCGACCTCAAGCCCGGCATGGTGCTGGAGGGCGTCGTGACGAACGTGGCCGCGTTCGGCGCGTTCGTCGACATCGGCGTGCACCAGGACGGCCTGGTGCACATCTCCGCCCTGTCCAACGACTACGTGAAGGACCCGCGCGACGTCGTGAAGTCCGGTGACGTGGTGAAGGTGAAGGTCATGGAGGTCGACATCCCGCGCAAGCGGATCGGCCTCACGCTGAGGTTGCAGGACGAGCCTGGCAAGCCCAAGGAGCAGAACCGCGGCGGCGGTGGCGGCAGGCCGCAGGGCCAGCGCGGCGGCGGGCAGGGCCAGCGCGGCGGCGGTGGCGGGCAGCAGAAGCAGCGCCAGGACCGCGCTCCCGCTGGTGGCGCGATGGCCGACGCGCTGCGCCGCGCCGGGCTCGGCAAGTAGGAGCGGTCGCGGCGGGCCCGGCGGGCCCGCCGCGCGGTCGCTACTTGGCGCGCGTGCCCTTGGCCTTCACCAGGTCGGACTCGAACAGCTTCTCGCTCACCGCGAGGCCGCCCTTCACGCTCGCGTCGGGGCGGGCGACGTAGGACTGCGTCGCCGACGGCCTGCCGGCCAGGGAGAACCGCAGCTGGCCGGTGAGGCCGCTGGTCTCGACGCCGTTGGTGTCCTGGAACGCGCGCAGCACGCCGTCGCGGGTCAGGTCCTTGTCCGCGCAGGCCTTCTCCAGCACCGCGGCGAACGCCATGGCGACCGCGTAGCCGTGGTTCACCGCGCCGTTGGCCTCCATGCCGGGGTTCTCGGCCTCGAACGCCCTGGCCACGGCCTGCGGCCCTGCCGCGTCGGCGCCGTAGGGCGCGATGGGCGAGACGACCCGCACCTGCTCCACCACGGCCTCGGCGGCGGGCGACTTGAGGATCGCCGGGTCGAAGCCCGCGACGTTGACCAGGAACGGGACCTTCCAGCCGAGTCCGGCCGCGGCGGCGACGGCCAGCGCCGTCTGCGCCGGGCTGGTGCTGAGCACGACGGCCTTGGCGCCCTGCGCCCTCAGCGCGGCGATCTGGGTGCCCAGGTCGCCCGCCGACTCCGCGACGGGCTTCTCGACCAGGGTCATGCCCCACTGCTGGGCGGCGAACGTGCTGCCCTCCAGCGCGTTCTTGCCGAAGTCCCCCTCGACGTGGACGTGCCCGATGGTGTCGCCGTCGGCGATCACACCGGTGCGCTTGAGGTGGTCGAGGCCGTTCATCACGTCGATGTCGTACGTGCCGCCGACGATCATCATGTGCGGGTTGCCCAGCAGTGCCGCCGACCAGGAGACCGGGGCGGCGAGCGCGCGGGTCTGGATCAGGTCGGGGGCGATGGCGGCGGTCATGGCGGCGCCGGTGATGTCGAGGAAGCCGAGGACCTCCGGCTCCAGCTCGAAGTAGCCGTCGAGGGCGCGCTGGACGGTGAACCCGTGGTCCTTCGTCGTCAGCCGCACCTGGCGGCCGCAGATGCCGCCGCGGGCGTTCAGCTCCCCGATGAACAGCTCGTAGCCCTTGATCCGGACGAGCGCGGTCGGCGCGAACGGACCGCTCATGTCCGTCAGGACGCCCAACGAGATCGCGTCCTCGGTGACCCCCGGACCGGACTTCACGGCGGTTGACCCGGTGGAGGCGCAGGCCGACGCGGCCAGGGCGGCCGAGAGGACCGCGGCCAGGACAGGACGGCGCACGACAGGCTCCTACCAGAGAAGTTACCAACTGGTAGCAGTCTATTCATCTCATATGGCGACAGTGGGGCCCACTGTGACATGACCCACCGGCGTGAACCATTGACGTGCCCGCCCGTACCCCGCGCGGAATGGCCGAACGGCGCCCTTCCAGAGCGAAGGACGCCGTCGTGCCTACAGGTAGGACCGTTGACCCTGCCCCCAGGACATCGCCGCGGCGAGCTGCGCGCGGCGACCGATCTCCAGTTTGCGGTAGATGCGGGTGATGTGGAGTTCGACCGCACGGGTGGACACCGAGAAGTGCTCGGCGATCTGCCGGTTGGTCTTGCCCTCCAACATCATCAGCGCGATCCGCCGCTCGTGCGGCGTGAGCGGGTCGTGGTCGATCGCGTCGACCGCCTGCCCGTCACGCGGGCGCACCAACGCGGGCTCCGGACGTTCCACCTGCGGGACGCCCATGAGGACGTGCCACTGGCGAACGCGCAGCTCCGCGATCACGTGCGACCTGATGTACGGGTCGGCTCGGATGAGCTCGCGGACCGCCTGCTCGTCCGCGGCCTGGCACAGCAGCATCGCCGCCGAACCGTCACCCACCAACCCGCCGCCGATCAGGACTCCCTGATCGGCAAGACGCTTCCAGTAATCACGATGTGCCACGTGAATCGATCTGCGCACGTCGCCAGCGTCTCGGAAAATCATCTCAATGATGAAAGCCACTGGTTGATCCCCATTTCATTCAGCGGCCGATAACTACTCCCCTACTTAACTGTGGTGATTTTGTCTAGTCAAGTGATGCAGATCACATGACATATACCAAACCCATATGACTCTTATAGCAATGGCGTCGGTGTAGGTCCGCGAGAACTAATCATCGGCGGCCGGACCCTCTTCCCGATCAGGCAATCACGCGCTCGCGGCGCTGGTGCTCACCACCGGCTCGGCACCGCGGGGAGCGCCGGCCTTCAGATGTTTCAGCACGATCACGGCGACCGCGGAGATCACCGTTCCGATCACCAGCGCGACCACGAACAGCAGCGGTTTCCCGATCAGGGGCAGCACGAAGATACCGCCGTGCGGCGCGCGCAGGGTCACTCCGAACACCATCGACAACGCGCCCGTCGTGGCCGAGCCGAGCATGATGGAGGGGATGACCCGCAGCGGATCGGCCGCGGCGGACGGAATCGCGCCCTCGGTGATGAACGAGGCGCCGAGCAACCACGCTGCCCGCCCGTTCTCCCGTTCCACGTCGGTGAACAACGCCTTGCGAACGGTCGACGCCAGCGCGAGCGCGAGCGGCGGCACCATGCCCGCCGCCATCACCGCGGCCATGATCTGGAGCGAGGTCCCGGTGCCGGTGGTGAGGCCGCCGACGGCGAACGCGTACGCCGCCTTGTTGACCGGCCCGCCCATGTCGAACGCCATCATCAGCCCGAGCAGCGCGCCCAGCAGCAGGGCGCTCGTCCCGCTCAGCCCGTTGAGCCAGTTCGTCAGCCCGGTCGTGGCGGCGGCGATGGGCTTGCCGACCACGACGTACATCAGCACGCCGACCACGACCGACCCGAGGAGCGGGTAGACCACCACCGGCATGATCCCCGCGACCGAGCGCGGCACCCTCACCCGCGTCAGCGCGCTGACGACCCCGCCCGCGAGCAGGCCCGCGACCAGGCCGCCCAGGAAGCCCGCGCCGACCGTGACGGCGATGGCGCCGCCGACGAACCCCGGCGCGATGGCGGGCCGGTCGGCGATGGCGAACGCGGTGAACCCCGCCAGCACCGGCACCAGGAACCCGAACGCCGCCGACCCGATCTGGAACATCAGCGCGGCCCAGCCCCGCACCGAGAGCGCGTCGAACTGGTCGGTCACCTTCGGGGCGTCGACGATCTCGTAGCCGCCGAGCGCGAAGCTCAGCGCGATGAGCAGACCGCCCGCGGCGACGAACGGGATCAGGTAGCTGACGCCGGTCATCAACCACTGCCGGACCTTCGCGCCGGTGCGGTCGCTCGCGCCGACCCTGGAGGTCGGCACGGGGGCACCGGTCTTGGGCGGCCCGGCCGCCACGGCTGCCTTGGCCTGCTCGAACAGCGCCGCGGCGCCGTTGATCGCCTGCTTCACGCCGACCTCGACGACCGGCTTGCCCTCGAACCGCTCCCGGCCCCGCACGGCCACGTCCACGGCGAAGATCACCGCGTCGGCGTCGGCGATGACCGCCGGGTCGAGCGGGGCCGATCCGGCCGAGCCCTGGGTCTCCACCTCGATGGTGTCCCCGCCGGCCCTCGCCGCCTGCTCCAGCGACTCGGCGGCCATGTACGTGTGCGCGATGCCCGTGGGGCACGCGGTGACGGCGACGAACTTCACGGGGCCACCTCCTGGCGGACGTACGCGGCGACGAGGGCAGGGTCGGTCGCGGCGGTCAGGGTCTGCTTGAACTCGGCCCGCACGAGCCTGCGGGCCAGCGCGGCGAGGATCGTCATGTGCTCCGCGCCGCCGCCCTCCGGCGCGGCGATCAGGAAGATCAGCGTCGCGGGCCCGTCGTCCGCGCCGAAGTCGACGCCGCCGGTGCTGCGCCCGAACGCCAGCGTGGGCGCGGTGACCGCGGCGGAGCGGCAGTGCGGGATGCCGATCCCGCCTTCGAGGCCGGTCGCCATCCGCGCCTCGCGCTTCTCGACGTCGGCGAGGAACAGCTCCAGGTCGGTCACCCGGCCCGCGTCCACGAGCCGCTGGGCGAGGGACCGCACGGCGGCCCGGCGGTCGCGTTCGGCCAGGTCGAGGTCGACCAGTTCCGTGGTGATCAGTTCGGCGTCCATGCCGCGGCTCCACTGAGGTTGAGTGATTCGTCGACGTCGGTGCGGCGCACCCCGTCGGTCCGCACGTCCTTCGGCATCCGGCTGCCCTCCAGCGCCACGGCCGCCGCCCCGAACGCGACCGCCGCCAGCAACGCCCGTTCCCCGCACGCCCCGGCGTGCAGGAACCCGGCCAGCGCCGCGTCCCCCGCGCCGACGGTGCTGCGGACCTCGGTCGGCTCGGCCCGCGCGTGCCACGCGTCGACCTGGTCGACCAGCAGCGCCCCGTCGGCGCCCAGGCTGACCAGCACCGCGCCGACCCCGCCGCCGACCAGCGCGCGGCAGAAGTCGAGCACGTCACCCAGCCTCGGCAGCGGGTGCCCGGCCAGCTCGACCAGCTCGTCCAGGTTCGGCTTCACCAGGTCCGGCCCCGCCGCGCACGCCGCCGCGAGGGCCTCCCCGGACGCGTCGACCGCGACCTTCGCCCCTGCCTCGCGGGCCACCCGGACCAGCCGCGCGTAGAAGTCCGACGGCACCCCGAGGGGGAGGCTGCCGCAGCAGACCAGCCACTCGGCGCGCGCGGCCAGGAGCGCCGCACGGGCCTCCAGCGCCGCCAGTTCGAACGACGACAGCTCGGGGCCGGGCTCGTTGACCTTCGTGGTCGTGCCGTCCGGCTCGACCAGCGCGATGTTGCTCCGCGTCGCCCCGGCGATCGGCACCGCGACCACCGGAACCCCCTCGGGGGCCAGGAGCGCCGCCAACCGGTCGCCCTCGGGACCACCCGCGGGGAGGAGGGCGACGGTGGGCGTGCCCGCGGCGGCGAGGGCACGGGCGACGTTGACCCCCTTGCCGCCGGGGTCGAGCCGCGTGGAGGTGGCCCGCAGGACGTCGCCGCGCCGGAAGTGCTCCAGGGTGGCGGTCCGGTCGACGCTCGGGTTGGGGGTGACGGTGACGATCACCGGGTCACCGCCCCGCGGGTGCGGGGTGGGCGGGTTCGGGGGAGGCGAGTTCGCCGGGTTCGGGACCGCCGAGGCCCGAACGGGCGGATCCGGCAGGCCAGGGATCGACAGGCCGGGCCGGTGGTCCGGCAGTTCCGGGCGGTCACGTCAGCACCACCCGCGGTCCGGCGTCCTCCAGCTCCGGGATCGCCGTGGCGTCCAGGCCGGTGTCGGTGATCAGCACGTCGATGTCCGCCCACGCGGCGAAGCGGCTCAGCTGGTCGGCGCCGTGCTTGCTCGAATCGGCGAGCACGACGCGGCGGCGGGCGGCCGTCACCATCGCCGCCTTCACCGCCGCCTCCGCGATGTCCGGGGTGGTGCAGCCGCGGGTGGCGGAGAAGCCGTTGGCACCGAGGAACGCGACGTCCACCAGCAGGCCGTCCAGGGCGTTCAGCGTCCACGACTCGACGGCCGCGAGGGTGGTGCCGCGGACCCGTCCGCCCAGCAGGTGCAGGGTGATGGCGGTCCTGGACGCGACGATCGCGGCGACCGGCACGGAGTTGGTGATGACGGTCAGCTCGCGGTCGGCCGGGAGCAGCGTGGCCAGGCGGGCGGTGGTGGTGCCCGCGTCGATGAGCACCGTGCCGCGTTCGGGGATCTCGTCGAGCGCCGCGCGGGCGATCCGGTCCTTCTCGGCGGCGTTGGTCTGGTCCCGCTGCGCCACACCGGGTTCGAAGTCGAGGCGTTCGACGGTGACCGCGCCGCCGTACACGCGGCGGACGATGCCCTGGCGTTCCAGCACCCCGAGGTCGCGGCGGATCGTCTCGGGGGCGACGCCGAGTTCCGCGGCCATGTCGCCGACGTCGATCCGGCCGTCGCGGCGGGACCTCTGCGCCAGGAGTTGGTGCCGTTCCGCCGCGTACATGCCCGGTTCCCTCCGGTTGCTGCCCGTTGAGAACCGATTGTGACCGTTGTTGCGACAGTGTCAAGACCCTATTGCCGTGAGAGGGTGGCGAGGTGGTGAAACTCGAACGCGACGCGGCAGGCGTGGCCGTCCTGACCATCGACGCTCCCCCGCTGAACCTCTACACCGCCGAGCTGCACGAACAGCTCATCTCGGCGATCTCCGAGGTCGAGGACGACGCACCCCGCGCACTGCTGGTCCGCGCCGAGGGGAAGGTCGTGAGCGGTGGCGTCGACGTGTCGCTGTTCTCGGCGCAGAACGGGCCCGCCGAGGCCAAGGTGCTGTTCGACCGGATGCTCGACCTGCCGGACCGGATCGCCGCCCTGCCGTTCCCGACCGTGTTCGCCGCGCACGGCCTCACGCTGACCTGGGCGTTCGAGGTCGCGGTGGCGTGCGACATCATCCTCGCCGCCGCACGCGCGAAGTTCGGCCTGGTCGAGAAGGTCATCGGCCTCACCCCCACGATGGGCGGCACCCAGCGCCTGGCGGCCCGCGCGGGCGTGGGCCGCGCCAAGGAGTTCGTGATGACCGGCGAGCGCTACGACGCGGCGACGCTGGAGCGGTGGAACGTGGTCAACCGCGTCCTGGCCGACGACGGCTTCGACGACGCGGCCCGCCAGTTCGCCGCGACCCTCGCCGCGGGCCCGACGCGGGCGCACGCGGCGACCAAGGAGGTGCTGGCGCACTTCGAGAACGGCGGCGTGCCCGAGGCGAACGCCCACGTCACCACGATCGCCGCCGCCCTCTTCGCCACCGAGGACCTGCCGAACGCGGTCCGCTCGTTCCTCGCCGACGGTCCGGGCAAGGCCACCTTCACCGGCCGCTGAACCGGGCAGGACCGGGCAGCGGGCCCGGCTCTAGCGGGGGTCGAACGACGACGCCGCGTACCAGGCCAGCGCGGAGCGCAGCTCGCCCACGTCCTGCCCCTGCCTCGTCTTGGCCTTCTCGTGGGAGATCGGGTAGGCGCGGTAGCCGCCCTTGTACGGCTTGAACGTCCCGTGCCCCACCGTCGCCGGTTCAGCCGCCGCGCTGACGAGCCACACGACCAGCCACGGCTTGCCGCGCCGGTACACGACCTTGACCCTGGAGATCGCGTACCAGGGCAGCTTCCGCTCCTGGCTGCCGCTCGACACGGTGAGCCCGTCCGGCCCCACCTCCAGGCCGAGGCGCGGGCGCAGCGCGCCGACGAGCATCCTGATCGACCACAGCGAGAACACCAGCGCGGTGATCAGCGCGACGTACTGGACGTCCTGCTGCACCTGGCCGGACCCCTGGAAGGCGAGCGCGACCAGGGTGATGAACCCGGTCACCAGCCCCCACCCGATGTCCGACGTCCGCGACTCCTTGAACCGGACGCCGACGGGCTTCTTCGGCTGCGCGACCGGCGCGGGCTTGGCCTTCTTCTCGACCTTCGGCGCCCGGTCGACGGCCCTGGGCTCCATCGCCTTGGCCACCACGGCCTTCGCCTCGATGGCCTTGGCCTTGTCCACGACCGCCTGCACGGCCCGCTGCACCTGCTTGGCGGCGGCGCCCGCGATCACCGGCGCGGCCTCGGCCATCATCCGCGTCGCGGGCTTGCCGCTCGGCGGCGGTGCGCCGTTCGGCACGGGCAGGGCGCTCAGCTCGGTGTGCCGCTGCTCCACGAGCGTCCGCACGGGCGCGGGCAGCCACGTGTCGTCCAGGTGCGGCACGTCGATCGTGGCGAGCAGCCTGGCCGGGGTCGGGCGGTGGTCCGGGTCGCGGACGAGGCAGGGCACGATCAGCGGCACGAGCGCGGGCGGCACGTGCGCCAGGTCGGGTTCCTGGTGCACCACGCGGTAGACCAGCGAGGCCGTGGAGCCGTCGCCGAACGGGCCTCGGCCGGTCGCGGCGTAGACCAGCACGGCGCCGAGCGCGAACACGTCGCTCTGCGGACCGATCCGGGTGCCGGTGACCTGTTCGGGCGACAGGAAGCCGGGGGTGCCGAACACGACGCCCGCCTCGGTCAGGGCGGAGTGCTCCAGCGCCCGCGCGATGCCGAAGTCGATCACACGGGGACCGTCGGAGGCGAGCAGCACGTTGGACGGCTTGAGGTCGCGGTGCACCAGGCCTGCGCCGTGGATCGCGACCAGCGCCTCGGCCAGTCCGGCGGCCAGCCTGCGCACCGACTGCTCGGGCAGCGGCCCGTGCGTCTCGACGGCCTGCTGGAGGTTCGGTCCGACCACGTACTCCGTGGCCATCCACGGGCGGTCGGCGTCCGGGTCGGCGTCCACGACGGCGGCGGTCCAGAAGCCGCCGACCGACCGCGCCATGTCCACCTCGCGGCGGAAGCGCTCGCGGAAGGCCGGGCTCTCGGCGAGTTCGGCGCGGGCCACCTTCACCGCGACCGGACGCCCGCCGCGCGAGCGACCGAGGTACACGGCCCCCATCGCGCCCTTGCCCAACCCTCTGAGCAGCACGTAGTCACCGATGCGCTGCGGCCCGTCCACGGGCAGTGGCTGCACCTGTACTTCCTCCTCATGCCGTCGGCCCTTCCAGAGTAGAGGGATCGACCACCTGTTCGTGGTGACCTGCGACTTTCCGCGATCGTTCGGTGACCGTTCACGCACGTGACCACGGCTGTGAGCACTTATTTCGGTCAACACTGAAGTTATAGTGATCAAGTGCGAGAGATGGCTCACGTCCTGGGCTAAATCGATTTCACCAGGGCCGTGAGGGTTGGGAGGATGGACGGGTGGCTGTCACGACCGAGCGTCCCGCGCCCTTCCGGGTGCGGTCGCTCGTCCCCCTGTCCCTCGTCAGCGCGGCCGTCGGTCTGGGCGCCGCGCTCGCGTTCCCCTTCATGTCGGTGTTCCTCAGCCAGGAGGTCGGCGCGAGCCCGCTCGCGCTCGGCACGTTCCTGCTGGTCACGCCGCTGGCGTCGCTGGTGGCCAGCACGCTGCTCGGCCGCCTGTCCGACGCTCGGGCGGTGCGCCGCACCCTGCTGATCGTCGGCGCGGTCACGGGTGCGGTCGGGTACGGCCTGTTCGCGGTGCTGCGGAACTACTGGGTGCTGCTGGCGGTGTCGGCGACTCTGGTGGCCGTGGCGTCGTCGCTGCTGCCGCAGATGTTCGCCTACGCCCGCCAGGTGCTGGAGCGCGGCGGCTCGACCAGGGCACCGCTGATCATCACCGGCCTGCGCACGCTGATCTCGCTGGCCTGGGTCGCGGGTCCGCCGCTGGCCGCGCTGCTCGTCGCGCGGACCGGGTTCACCGGCCTGTTCGCCGCGACCGGGCTGGTGTTCGCCGTGGTCGCGCTGCTCGCCCTCCGCCTGCCGGAGGTCGCCGCGGCGCCGCCGGTCGAGGAGGACGCCGAGCCGGTCGTGCCCGGCCCGCCGCCGCGCTTCGCCCTGCCCGTGCTCGCCTTCGTGCTCCTCCAGGGCGCGATCTCCCTCGGCGTGGTCACGCTGCCGCTGTTCGTCACCGAGCAGCTGGGCGGCACGACGACCGACGTCGGCCTGATCATGGGCCTGTGCGCCGCGCTGGAGATCCCGCTGATGATCGGCTTCGGCGTCCTGGCCACGCGGGTGGACCAGCGCACGCTGGTGCTCGCCGGCGCCGTCGTCGGCGTGGGCTACCACGCCGCGATGCTGCTGACCGGCAGCACGTGGCACGTCGCCGCGGCCCAGGTGCTCAGCGCCGTCGTCATCTCGGCGGTGATGGGCATCGGCATCTCGTACTTCCAGAGCCTGTCGCCGGAGCGGCCCGGCCACGCCACGACGATGTTCACCAACTCGGCCACGGTCGCCACCATGCTCGCGGGCCCGCTGCTCGCCCTCGCGCAGGTGCTGACCTACCGCACGGCCTACGGCATGAGCCTGGTGATGTCCGTGCTCGGCCTCGCGCTGCTGCTGGCGGTCCGCCCCCGCGCGGACTGACACCGGGTCCGCGTCGTCGCGGGAGGGCCTCAAGGGGTCGGAGGGGGTTTCCGTCGCCCCTGCCGCGACGAAAACCCCCTCCGGATATCGGTGGGACTCACGCCACCCCTGCCGCGGCGCGAACCCCTCCGAGTTCGGTGGGACCTAGCGGTGACCGCCCAGTCCGGTCCACTTCAGGCCCGCCCGGCTGAGCACGTCCGGGTCGAGCAGGTTGCGGGTGTCGACGACGACCGGCTTGCGCACCAGCCCGGCGACCCTCGCCCAGTCGAGCGTGCGGAACTCCGGCCACTCGGTGAGCACGACCAGCGCCTCGACGTCCTTGGCCGCCAGGTACGGGTCGTCCACGACGTCCATGCCCACCGCGACCGAGGAGCCTGCGCCCATCGCCGGGTCGTAGCCGACCAGTTCGGCGCCCGCCTGCTTGAGCAGCGCGGCCACCGCGAGGGCAGGCGAGTCGCGCAGGTCGTCCGTGCCCGCCTTGAACGTCAGGCCCAGCACGCCGATCCGCACGTGCGACAGCGATCCCGTGCGCTTGCCCGTGACGGCGAGCCGGATCTTGTCCACCATGCGCTGGCGCTGCCGGTCGTTGGTGTCGATCGTGGCGCGCAGCAGCCGGAACTCGAAGTCGGCCGCGTCCGCCACCTGGAGCATCGCGTGGGTGTCCTTCGGCAGGCAGGAACCGCCCCAGCCGGGACCGGGCGACAGGAACGACTGGCCGATGCGGCGGTCGTAGCCCATGCCCTCGGTCACGTCGGAGATGTTGGCACCCAGGCGCTCGCACAGCTCGGCGACCGCGTTGACGTAGGACAGCTTCATCGCGAGGAAGCAGTTCGCCGCGTACTTGACCATCTCGGCGCTCGCCGCGTCGGTGAGCACCGTCGGCGCTCCGAGCCGGGAGTACAGCGCGGCGACCCGCTCGGCCGCGTCCTGGTCGTCGCAGCCGACCACGATCCGGTCGGGGTTCAGGAAGTCCTTGACGGCGGAGCCCTCGCGGAGGAACTCCGGGTTCGAGACGACCGAGATGTCCGGACGTCCCAACAGCTCCGAGGTGAGGACCGTCGTGCCGACCGGCACGGTGGACTTGTTCACGATGACGCAGCCCTCGGCGAACAGCGAGCGGCATTCGTCCACGACGGACTCGACGGCCTTCAGGTCGGCCAGCCCGCCGACGCCCATCGGCGTGGGGACGCAGAGGAACACGACCTCCGCACCGCCGTCGTGCGCCACCACCGCGGTGGACGCGCCCACCACGAACGACAGGCGGCCCGACGCGATGCCCTCGGCGACCAGCTCGGGCAGTCCGGGTTCGAGGATGTCGACCTCGCCGCGCGTGAGCCGCTCGACCTTCTCCACGTCCACGTCGGCGCACACCACGCGGTGACCGAGGGAAGCCAGGCAGGCGCCCGTGGTGAGACCGACGTAGCCCGTCCCGATCACTGCGATCCGTCGGATGAACACCTTGCGACACTCCCCTGTCCGATGGCCGGGCGCGCCGACCGCCGCCGCGTATCGAGCCGACACCTCCTTGTCGTCCGACCACGGGGAAACCGTTACGCGGTCGGACGGTGAACTTCGTCGCCCCGGCCGGGACCGGGGCGACCAGCCCGCTAGAGCAGCGTGATGGCGCCGTGCGAGGCCGCCGTCGCCAGCTCGTCGTCACCGGCGAAGCTCGCCGTGTAGCCCTGGAGCAGCACACCGACCCCGACCAGCGGGTACACCGAGGCGTCGCACTTCGCCACGCCCGTCGAATCGGTGGTGGCGCCGCACAGCAGCAGGCCGCCGACGGTGCGGAACACGATCTTGCGGCCCGCCACCGGGGCACCGGTGCGGGTCTGGGTGAGCTTCGCGTCGAGGCTGCGCACGGTGAAGCCGAGGATCCGGAGCGTCAGCGTGGCCGAGCCCGCCCTGAGCGTGCTGCCCGCGGGCGGCACGCGGTGGACGTCGACGCCCACCGGCCGAGCGCCGACGGGGATCGTGGCGGTGACGGCGAGGGTCGCGGTGTCGATCACCGACACCGTGCCGCTGCCGTTGTTGGTCACGTAGGCCCTGGTGCCGTCGGGGGTGAGCGATACGCCGATCGGCCGGTCGCCCACCGGCACCGAGCCGACGAGCACGCGCGCCGCGACGTCCACAACGGACACCGTGTCGAACTCGCTGTTGGTCACGTAGGCCCGCGCGCCGTCCGGCGTGATGGACACGCCGTGCGGGGTGAAGCCGACGGCGACGGTGCCCAGCACCGCGTTGGTCGCCGTGTCGACGACGGCGACGTTGTCGGACGCCTTGTTGACGACGACCAGCCGGGTGCCGTCGGGCGTGACGTCCACGGCCGTCGGGGTGCTGCCCGTGGCGATGCTCGCGACGACGGTGTTCGTGGCGGTGTCGATGACGGACACGGTGCCCGGCCCGGCGACGTCGTGCGCCACGTAGGCGGTCCTGCCGTTGGGCGTGAAGGTGACGCCGTCGGGGTTGGGGCCCACCGCGATGGTGGCGGCGACGGTGAGCGTCGCGACGTCCACGACCGAGACGGTGCCGTCGCCGTAGTTGGTGACGTAGACGTGGCCGCCGTCCGGTGAGACCGCGACGCCCGCGGGGTGCGCCCCGACCGCGACGGTCGCGTCGACGGTGTTGGTCGGCGCGTCGACGACCGTCAGGGTGTTGTCCCGGACGTTGGTCACGTACCCGCGCGTGCCGTCGAACGCGACGTCGACCGTGTAGGGCGAACCACCGCCGCCGTCGGCGACCGTCGTGGTCACCTCGTTGGTGGCCGTGTCGATGACGGACACGCCGCCGCCGTTGTTGGCGACGTAGCCGAGCACCCGGCCCGCGGGCGCGGCGGACGCCGTGACGGGTGCGACGAGCAGCGCCGCGGCGAGCGCGGCGACGCCGACGACCGTCGACTGTGGACGAAGTCGATCGAGTAGCTGCATGTGTGCTGCCTCCTGGCGCGAGAACCCGACCCAGAGCGGACATCGCGCGCGGGCGGAGCGGCGTTAGCCCGTCCGGCCGTCGTCCACCTCCCGGCCGACCGGGACCGCCGATCTCGTCACGCTGCGTGGCGACCCGACCTTGTCCGCGCCGATCGTGTACGAACTCCGCGACCGCTCGGGAACGGCGGCCGATCACCGGGGAGAACGGCGCGGGAACAGCGGGAGCGGATCGGCGGGCACCGGGGCGGAATCGACGGTCCCGACGGTCATCACCCCACCTCGAATCGGCGTCGGTGCGCTTTGTCGTCACGTGGAATTGCCACTCGCCGTGAAACCGCTGTTCACGCAGTGTTCCCGCCTACCGGGATTCATCGGGCACCGATCTTCCGAATCCGAAGTCGCGCCACAATCCCGCACCGGCCTTGATTGTTCCGTGATATGGCTGCCCACCTCGGGATTCACACCCGCGCGAACACGATCATGACGTTGTCCCACAACGGAAACCGGGTGGTCACGGCTTGACGGGCGCCTGCCCTGCGTGCAGTGTGTGGCCCGGTGAACGACCCGTGTACGCGGACGTCCCGAGTTCCGCGAGGCATTGCAGCGGGTCGCCGGAATACACGTGAGCGCGCTCCACGAACTACTCCGACGGGAACGCGCCTGGAGGTCCAGAGCAGTGAAGAAGAGACTTGCCGTGCTGTTGTCCGGAGGTGCGGTGGTCCTGGCGGCGTGCTCGCCGGGGCACGGTGCCAGACCCAGCCTGGTCGCGGGCGATTCCGGCGCGCCCTCGACCAGCACATCAACCAGCGCGTCGTCGAGCGGCTCCGAACCGGGTCCCAGCTCCGCCGCACCCCCCACCACCCCCCAGCCGACCTCGCTCGTGAAGCCCCCGGCCGTGCAGCCCCCACCGGCCACCGGGACCCCCGCCCCCGCCGGAACCCCCGGCTGGCTGCTGACGGCGGGCAACACCGGCCTCGCGGCCCACGGGCTCTCGTGCGACTCCCTCCCGCTCTACAAGGGCGGTGACGCTCCCCCGGCGGGCGCGGTCATCTCCGGCGTCCGGATCGAGACGTCGCTGACCCTGTTCGCGGGCGACATCACGATCGAGAAGTCCTGCGTCCGACCGAACCAGCTCAACGAGGGCTCCCACATCGTCACGACCAACGGGCCGTGCGAGGACAGCTGCCAGGTCACCGGCAGCCCCGTCACCATCCGCGACTCCGAGATCGACGGCTCGAAGCTGTCCGCCACGACGATCGCGAAGTCGTGCGCGTTCCTCGGCGTCGCCACGCTCCAGCGCAACTACGTGCACGGCATGGGCTCCGGCATCTGCTTCTTCAACACCGGCAAGACGCTCGACGCGGTCGCCGAGGGCAACTACGTGACCAAGCTGCGCGCGGGCGGCGACTCGCACAACGACGGCGCCACGGTCCGCGACTTCCCCACCGGCTCGAACCCCGAGCGCCGGCTGGTCTTCCGCAACAACCGGATCGACTGCTCCACCGGGAACGACACCGGCGCCATGTTCATCCAGACCTACGGCGGCGACATCGACAACGTCACCCTGGAGGGCAACCTGCTGGAGGGCGGCGGCTACAATCTCGGCCTGGAAGCGGGCTTCGGCAACAAGTACGGCCGCAACATGCGGGCCGTCGACAACCGGTTCAACAGCACCGGCTGGGGCGCGTCGTACGTGACCGACAAGGGCCTCGGCTACAAGTGGGCCGAGTGGCGCGACAACTTCGCGAACAACCCCGGCGTCGCCGAGAACGAGGGCCAGGCCGTCTCCCCCTGACCGCTGCTCGCGCGACGGGCCCGCACCCGGCGCCGG
>NZ_DASUSQ010000063.1:0-98615 GCF_036375055.1 Umezawaea sp. | reverse complement strand
CCAGTACACCGAGGCCAGCCGGGACGCGTTGAACCAGTTCCAGGTGCCCGGTCAGCCGCCGAACTTCGAGGTCACCGCGACCTCCTCCACGGTCGGTGCCCCGGTGGGCACCGGTATCCCCGGGCTCGGCAACGCCACCCCCGGCATCCCCGGCGGCAGTGCCGTCGGGTCGCCGGTCGGTGGTGTCGGTGGTGTTCCCGGTGGCGGTGTCCTGCCGCCCCCGCAGCTCCCCGGTGGCGGCACGCAGCTGCCCCCCGGTGGTGGCACGGGCATCGCGCCGCCGGTTCCCGGTATCGGCACGGTCGTCAACCCGCCCGCCGCGGCGGGCATCCCCAAGGGGGGTGGCGGTATCGGTCCCGGTCTGGGGATCGGGCTCGGGTTGGCCGGTGCCGCGGGGCTGGGTGCGGTGGCCGCCACGGCCAAGGGCGCGCGGCTCGTGCGGGGCACCGGTGGACCCGGTACCGGTGCCGCGCCGAAGGTTCCTGTGGTGAAGCCCGGTGTGCCCGGTGTGGGTGGCAACGGCACGATCGGTGGCGCGGGCAAGTCCGGTGCCGCCGGGATGCCCGGTGTGCCGGTGGACGGCGACGAGCGCGCGAACCGCGGCACGGGTGCGGCGGGTGCGGCCGGGGCGGCTGCTCGCGGTGGCGCCGTGCGCGGTGGTGCCGGGTCGATGATGCAGCCCGCCGCCGCGGCGGGCGGGCGGGGTGCCGGCGGTGACGAGGACGAGGAGCACGTGCGCAAGTACGGGGTCGACTCGGACGACGTCTTCGGCGACGATCGGATGGTCGTGCAGTCCGTCATCGGTGAGGAACCCCAGAACAAGTGACGTCCACGGGCTCGGTCGTGCTTTCCACCCTGGAGTTCGACGTCGTGTGGGAGGCCGCCCGCCTGACTCGGCGCAACGTCGCCCTCGACGTGCCCAGCCCTGGGATCACCCACGCTGAACGCGCGGAGTTCGTGCGGAACGCGTGGGCGTCGCTCGAAGGTCGTGACCTGGCCCGTGGTGGTCGGGTCGCGGCCGAGATCGCGGACGCGCTGGCGCTGCTGGGCAACCCGCAGGTGTCGATCGACCTCTGGATCTGGGCGGGTGGCCGGAAGATCAAGGGGCTGGCGGCCTCGGCGGGTGAGGACGCGGTGCTCGCCGTCGTCGACGGCGCCGAGGTGTGGCTGATCGAGGCACGGGGCAGCGCGCTGGCGGAGGCCGCCGTGTCCGTCGCGGGCGACATGCCCGCGGGCTTCGGGCGCTCGATCAGCCTGCCGAACGACGTGCTGCGCGAGGCGTCGGACGAGGCGGGCCGCAACCCGGAGAAGCTGGTGCTCGCCTTGGAGCGCAAGGGTTTGCCGTTGAGCGACGCGCAGGAGTTGGCGCGCATGGCCGAGGGCATGGGCACGCGCGGCCAGTTCGGTGCCGAACGCGGGCAGCACGGCGGACCCCCGGTGCGCGCCGGGCGGGTGGTGGCGTTCCACGACACGACCTCCGGCCGCTTCCTGCACCAGGTCCGCCCCAGCACGGACGGTCGGAACTGGAGCACGATCACGCCCGTCGACAACGCGCGCCTCGCGGCCTGCGTGTGGGAGCTCGTGCAGGAGGTCTGACCGCGGAACCGCGCCGCGCGCCACCGCGTCGATCCCGGTGTGGGACTCCGGGTGTCGAGTGAACCGAGCGACCTCTCCGGATGACTTTCCGCGATAAGCCGCGTCCGCGCCGCGGAACGGCTCTAGCATTCGAATGAACCATTCGAAGGGGGTTGGTGTGGCGGTCGCGAAGTTCAACGCCGAAGCGATGGACCAGTGCCGGAGCACGGTCTCCAGTCAAGCCGGACAATTCGGCGCGGTGGGGGACGGGTTCACCAACCTGTACGGAAATCCGGGCATCTTCGGCACGCTGGCGGGTTCCGGTGCGGTGGCGTCCGCCGCGTCGGGCGTGGACGAGGCCGCGGGCACCGAGTTCGCCGCCGCCGAGACGCTGCTCGGCAAGGTCGAACGGGCGCTCGACACGATCCAGCAGGCCGTCGCGAACATCGACGTCGACGGCGCCGACAACTTCCGGGCGGTGTGACCTGTGAGCGCGAAGGACGAGGTGGCGGCCCTGCCCGGCGGGCAGGCGGTCGCCGCGCTGGCGGAGAAGGTGGACGCGGCGCAGCCCGAGGCGGTGCGCGAGATCGCCACCCGCTGGAAGGAGGCCGCGGCGAAGTGCGGCGACAGCGGGAACGCGGTGCAGCGGTCGGTGAACCAGCTCGACGGCGCCTGGGAAGGCGGGTCGGCTGATGGATTTGTCGCCTACATGGGTGAATTCACCAAGAGTGGCAATTCGCTCAAGGACGCGTTGACCAATGCCGCCGCCGATCTGGAATCGGTGGCCGGGGCGTTGGAAACGGCCAAGACTTCGATCACCCGCATCTGCGAGGACCTGTTGAGCGCCGCGAAGCAGGCCCGGCAGAAGAACGCCGCGATGCCGCCCGAGGACGTCGACGGGATCATCAGCGCGCTGTGCGCCGACGCGGCGGGGGACGCCGGGCCGATGATCGAGACGGTCGAGAACGCGGTGAGCACGGCCGCGGGAGCGCTGAAGGGGAGGGCTTCGGGCATCGCGCCGAAGTTCTCGACCATGGCCGACCCCGGCGTGCAGGTGTTCGTGCCCGCGCCCGACAACCCGATCCAGTGGACCCCCACGCCGGAGGCCGGGACCACGACCTCCGCGGCCGGGACCGCGCCCGTGCCGCAGGAGGCCGCGCCCGCCGCGGCCCAGCAGACCGGAAGCGGGTCGTCCGGCGGCGGCTCCGGCTCCGGTGGCGGAGGAGGAGGCTTCAGCGGCGGTGGTGGCGGAGGAGGAGGCGGTGGCTTCGGCGGGTTCGGCTCCAGCGGCCCACCCCCGTCCAGCGGCCCGCCCCCCGGCAACGTCGACCAGTGGATCCGGGAAGCCATCAAGATCTTGCAGGCCAACGGGATCCCGGTCACCGAGGAGAACATCGACGAGATCTGGACGATCATCGAGAAGGAGTCCGGCGGCAACCCGCACGCGCTGAACGACTGGGACTCCAACGCCGCCGCGGGCACGCCGTCGAAGGGGCTGATGCAGTGCATCGACCCCACGTTCCAGGCGCACAAGCTGCCGGGGCACGACGACATCTACAACCCGGTGGACAACATCATCGCCGGGGTCCGGTACACGTTCTCGCGCTACGGCGGGTTCGAGGGGCATCCCGGACTGGCGTCCATGGCCGGTGGCGGCGGGTACCAGGGGTACTGAGGCGAACCGGCCCCGGTCGCGCCGCGCGGCACTAGCCTGGCGGTATGCCGGATGACCTGCGCCGCCTGACCACAGCCGCTCGGGCGGACGTGCCGCCGTTCCACGTGATGGACGTGATGTCCGCCGCCGCCCGTCGGCAGCGGACGCACGGGGACGTCGTCTCGTTCGCCGCCGGGCAGCCGTCCAGCCACGCGCCGACGCCGGTGGTCGAGGCGGCGCGGCGGGCGCTGCTCGACCAGCCGCTGGGGTACACCGAGCAGCTCGGCATCCTGGAGCTGCGGGAGGCCCTCGCCGGGCACTACGCGCGGCAGTACGGGTTGTCGATCAGCCCGGACGACGTCGTGATGACCACGGGGTCGTCCGGGGCGTTCCTGCTGGCGTTCCTCGCCGCGTTCGACCCAGGGGCCCGCGTCGCACTGGCCCGGCCGGGGTACCCGGCCTACCGCAACATCCTGCGCGCCCTGGGGTGCGAGGTCGTCGAGCTGCCGTGCGGGCCCGAGACCCGGTTCCAGCCGACCGTGGAGATGCTGGCGGACGTCGGACCGCTCGACGGGCTGATCGTCGCCAGTCCCGCCAACCCGACCGGGACCGTGCTCGACGCCGCCGAGCTGGCCGCGCTGGGCGAGTGGTGCGTCGAGCGCGGTGTCCAGCTCGTCAGCGACGAGATCTACCACGGCATCAGCTACGGGCGTCCGCTCGCGTGCGCGTGGACGACCTCGCGCGAGGCCGTGGTGGTCAACTCCTTCTCCAAGGCCTTCGCCATGACGGGGTGGCGGCTCGGGTGGATGCTGGTGCCGCCGCGGCTGCACCGCGCCGTCGACCGGTTGACCGGCAACTTCACGCTGTGCCCTCCCGCGCTCGCGCAGCACGCGGCCGTGGCGGCGTTCGAGCCCGAGTCGTACGCCGAGATGGGCGCGCTGGTGGACCGCTACCGGGAGAACCGCGACCTGCTGCTGAGCGGCCTGCGCGACGTCGGGATCGACCGGGTCGCGCCCGCCGACGGGGCGTTCTACGCCTACGCCGACGTCAAGCACCTGACCGACGACTCGCTGGCGTTCTGCCGCGGGCTGCTGGACGACACCGGCGTCGCGATCGTGCCCGGTGTCGACTTCGACCCGGTGCACGGGCACGAGTTCGTCCGGTTCTCGTTCGCGGGCGCCACCGCCGACATCCTGGAGGGGATGCGGCGGCTCAAGTCGTGGCTGGCCTGAGGAACTTCCCGGTCACGGCGATCGTTCACGAAGTAAGAGACCCAGGGGGAGGCGCGACATGGTCCGGATCATCGCGGTGCTGTTGGCGATCTGGTTGGCGCTGACGATCCTCGGCGCAGTGGTCAAGGGTGTGTTCTGGTTGGCCGTCGTCGGAGGTGTGCTGTTCCTCGGCACCGCGGCCTACGGAGCGGTCAAGGGCCGGTCGAAGACCTGAACCCGGTGCCCTGAAACGCTGGATAACCGCAGGTCGAGCGTTCACTATGGGGCGATGCTCCAAGCAGACGAACGACGCCTCGCCGAGTGGGAGGCGCGCGCCGAGTGGCCCCTGACGGGGTTGGCGGTCGTCTTCCTCGTCGCGTACGCCTGGCAGGTGCTGGACGACGGCGCCACGCCCGGCGTGCGGACGGGGCTGGAGATCGCGCTCTGGGTGGTCTGGCTGGTGTTCGCGGTCGACTACGTCGTGCGGCTGAAGCTGGCGGTGGACAAGCGGAAGTTCGTCGTCCGGCACCTGTTCGACCTGCTGGCCGTGGTGCTGCCGGTCGTGCGGCAGTTGCGGGTGCTGCGCCTGGTCACCGTGCTCAACGTGCTGAACAAGCGCCTCGCGGGCAGGATCCGGCAGCGCGTCGGCATCTACGTGGCGGGCGTGACGCTGATGGTCGGCCTGTGCGCGTCGCTGGCCGTGCTGGACGCCGAACGGCACCAGGAGAACGCCACCATCACGACGTTCGGCGACGCCCTCTGGTGGACGCTGACCACGATCTCGACCGTCGGCTACGGCGACCGCTACCCGGTGAGCTGGGAGGGGCGGATGGTCGCGGGCCTGCTCATGGTCGGCGGCATCGCCCTGCTGGGCGTCATCACCGGCACGATCGCGTCGTGGCTGGTGGAGAAGCTCAGCGGGGTCGAGCAGCAGCTGGAGAGGGCGGACGAGGCGCTGCTCACCGAGGTCCGCTCGCTGCGCGCGGAACTGGCCGAGATGCGGGCGGAGCTGAACGCCGGGTCAACCGAGCACGCCTAGGCGCACCAGCTGCTCGCGCGCGGGCACGGCGCCCAGCCACAGCACGCCGCCCATGCCCGCCTCCACCGCGCCGTCGATGTTGCTCTGCCGGTCGTCGAAGAACACGCAGTCGTCGGGCGTCGTGTCGAGCTGCTCGGCCAGCGCGGCCCAGATCGCCGGGTCCGGCTTGGCCACGCCCAGGTCACCGGAGAACACCAGGTGCCGGAAGTTCTTCGCCCAGGCCTGCTCCTCGACGGCCCGGCCGAACGACGACGGCGCGTTGGACAGCAGCGCGAGCGGCAGGTCGGCCAGCTCCTCCAGCAGCGCCAGGGACTCCGGGTCGGGCTGGAGCCACCCCTCCGTGTCCACTTCGGTCAGCGAGGCCGCCAGCGACGGCGACACGGGGGTCTCCAGCACGTCGCCGACGGCCCGCCAGTAGTCCAGGTCGGACTGCCCGCGGTCGTAGGCGTCGCGGGCGGCCCAGTACGCGTCGTCGAACCGGTCCACCGGGACCCCGAGCATCGACGCCAACGTCGGCAGCGCCGCCGTCCGGGTGCTGATGACCTCGCCGTAGTCGAACACGATCCACATGGACGAACGCTCCCTCAACTCGCGGACGAGATCCGGCGCAACGTTTCCTTGATATCAGCCTCGGTGACGTCGCGGTGGGTCACGAACCGCAGCTTCCCCGCCATCGGACCCGCGTAGACGCCGAGGTGCCGGAGCCCGACGATGGTCACCTCCAGGTCCGGCACCTCCGCCAGCACGATGTTCGTCTCCGGCATCGGCACGGTCCACCCCAGCTCGACCAGGCCCTCGGCGAGCACCCTCGCGTTGGCGTGGTCCTGCGCGAGGTCGTCGATGCGGTCGAGGCCGACCAGGCCCGCCGCCGCGAGGACGCCGCCCTGCCGCACGCCGCCGCCGAGCATCTTGCGGATCCGCCTGGCTTCCGCGACGAACGTCGGCGAGCCCGCGACCACGGAGCCGACCGGCGCGCCCAGACCCTTGCTCAGGCACACCTGGACGCTGTCCACGCCCACCGTCAGCGCGGCGGGCGGGACGCCGAGCGCCACGGCGGCGTTCCACAGCCGGGCGCCGTCGAGGTGCACGCGCAGCCCCGTCTCCCTGGCCACGGACACGAGCAGCGCGTGCTCGTCGGGCTGGGTGACCGTGCCGCCCGCGTAGTTGTGCGTGTTCTCCAGGCACAGCACCGTCGTGCGGAGGTTGTAGTACGGACCCTCCACGCCCGCGGCGGCCCGGACCGCGTCGGCCGAGGCCCGGCCCGGCGCCGCGTCCCACGCCAGCGCCTCCGGCATCCCGCCGGCCAGCCAGGCCGCGGTGCCCAGTTCGGCGTCCAGCACGTGGGCGCCCACCGGCGCGAGGAACCGGTCGCCCCGGTTCAGGTGGATCATCAGCGCGATCAGGTTGCCCATCGACCCGGAGGGCACCCACAGCGCCGCGTCCACCCCCAGCAGGTCGGCGACGCGTTCCTCCAGCGCCCGCATGGTCGGGTCGTGGTCGATCACGTCGTCGGCCACCTCGGCCACCGACATGGCGAGCCGCATGGCCTCGTCCGGTTGGGTCACGGTGTCGGAGCGGAGGTCGATCGGTGCGATCTGGGTCACGAATGGATCACATCACACCGGGCGGCCGCACACCGAACGCGATCGGCAGTAGGACGGTAGGGGTGACGCACGTCTCCCGAGGGGGTCGTGCAACCGTTGGCCCCGTCAGTTCCGTCCCTTACTCGCAAGCACGACGAGCGGAGAGAGTCCGCGTGGACCAGCACGACGAGCAGGAGTTCGCGGAGTACTTCGCAGCTCGCCGGGAGGCCGTGCGCCGAACGGCGTTCCTGCTCTGTGGTGACTGGCACCGGGCGGACGACTTCGCGCAGACGGCGTTCGTCGCGCTGCACCGCAGGTGGCGCAAGATCCGGGACAAGCAGGCCCTGGACGCCTACGTCCGCCGGTCCGTGGTGCGCGCGGTGATCGACGAGTCCCGGCGGCCGTGGCGGAGGGAGCGCTTCGTGGACCGGCTCCCCGAGGTGCCCGCGGGCGACGGCGAGGTCGGCGAGTCCGTGGCGACGCGGGAAGCGCTGGTCCAGGGCTTGCGGCGGGTCCCTCCCCGGCAGCGGGCGGTGCTCGTGCTGAGGTTCCTGGAGGGATTGGACGTGGCGGCTGCCGCCGAGGCGCTGGGATGCTCGGAGGGCACCGTGAAGAGCCAGACCGCACGCGGGCTGGCGGCACTGCGCGAAGCCCTCGGCGACGCGATCGACGACTTGCGACCGGCTTCATGACCGCGCCGAGGAGGTGGCTCTAGGTGGACGAGAACAAGCTCGCCGAGCTCTTCAACGACGCGGTGCGGAACGCGCCACCGGCGTCCTTCGACGCGGGTGACGTGCGGGCGGCGTCCCACCGGGCGGCCGTGCGGCGGCGGTCGGCCGTCGCGCTCGGCTCCACCCTGGCCGCGGTGCTGGTGTTCGGCGGCGCCGCCCTCGGTGCCGGGCTGTTCGTCGACCGGTCGTCGAACAGCGTCACCGGTGCGGTCGCCGACGCGGGGTCGGGCGAGGCCGCCGAGAAGCCCGCGGCTCCCTACGACCTCGGTTCGGCGCAGGCCTCCGTGCAGCGCGACGGACCGCTCACCCAGAACGTCCCCGAAAGCTCTTCCACGCAGGGAGCAGAGCCTTCGGGGAACGTCAGCCCTCCGGCTGACGGCACCCCCAGCGGGTGCGGCACGGTCGACCGGGAGCTCGCCAACGCCCTCGCTGGCGAGCTCTCGGTCGCTCCGGACCAGGCGTCCCCCGCGGGCCTGGCGTGCCCGTCCGGGTCCAGGTCGGCGGCGTTCGACGTGGACGGCGGGCGGGTCCTCGCCGTCGTGGTGCCCGGCGGCGCGGCGCTGGTCGCCCCTCCCGGCGCGGCGCTGACCTCGGAGCCGACGCTGAGCGACGCCACGTTGTACGTGGTCAGCGAGTCGCCGAAGTTCGCGGACCGGGTCGACGGGATCGCGGCGAACCTGCGCGGGAGGTTCTGACCCAGGGCAATCTGGCACGAGTGTCCCAGAAATTTGGTACGATAGTGCCACATTTCTGGAGGTGTCGTCGTGGCGTGGTTCGTCCTGGTGGTCGCAGGCCTGTTCGAGGCCGGGTGGGCCATCTCGCTCAAGCAGTCCGAGGGCTTCACCAGGCTGGTGCCCTCGCTGGTCTTCGCCGTGACGTTCGTCATCAGCGTCGGCGGTCTCGCCTGGGCGTTGAAGCAGCTCCCGGTCGGCACCGCCTACGCGGTGTGGACCGGCATCGGCGCGGCCCTCACGGCCGTGATCGGCATGGTCTGGCTCGGTGACGGCGTGTCCACGCTCAAGCTGGTGTCGCTCACCCTCATCGTCGGTGGTGTGATCGGCCTCAACCTCGCGGGCGGTGGACACTGACGTGGGACAATCAGCCCCCATGACCGCTGCAACCCCCAAGGGCGAGCGCCGCCGCCAGGCGCTCGTCGAGGCCGCGATCGGCCTTCTGGTCGACGGCGGGTTCGACGCGGTCCGGCACCGCGCGGTCGCGGAGCGCGCGGGCCTGCCGCTCGCCTCGACCACGTACTACTTCGACTCGCTGGACGAGCTGATCACCGTCGCCCTCGACCGGCACGGCCGCGCCGAGCTGGCGTACGGCAAGGCCAGGCTCGCCGAGCTCGACCCGGAGGAGTGCGGCGGCGACGCCTTCACCGAACTGGTGCTCGACCTGCTGCTCGGGCCCGCCGAGGACGTCGAGGCCGTCGTGCTGCGCTACGAGCGGCTGGTCGCCACCGGCCGCCGCCCGTTCCTGCGCCCCCTGATGCGCGAGCTGACCGTCGAGCTGCGCTCCCTGCTGCTGGCGATCTTCACCAAGGCGGGCAAGAAGATCACCCCCGAGCACGTCGAGGACCTGATCGCGATCGTCGACGGCACCGTGGTGAACGCGCTGGTGGAGGTCAGCCCGGACCCGAGGGCCGCCGCGCGCCGCAAGCTCGCCGCGGCGCTCGCGAGAACCGCCTGAGCTTTCGTGCAACCCCGCTCGCGCACCGCGCGTGGTAGGGGGTGAGTGCGCGGAAGGGGTATGCATGCGCAAGGCCGAAGAACCGGGCTTTCGTGAATTCGCGGTGACCCATGCCGCGTCCCTGCGCCGCACCGCGTACCTGTTCTGCGGCGACTGGCACACCGCGGAAGACCTGATGCAGCAGAGCCTGATGAAGCTCTACCAGGCGTGGCACCGCGTCCAGCAGCAGGACCACGCGGGCGCCTACGCCCGCAAGATCCTCCTGCGCACCTGGCTGGACGAGAAGCGGAGACCGTGGCGGCGTGCGGAGCAGCGTGACGGCGAACTGCCGGAGACGGCCGATTCGAACGCGGACCCGGACCTGGTCAGCGGTCGGCTGTGGGCACGGGACCTGATCCAGAAAGCCTTGATCAAAGTCCCGCCGCGGCAACGGGCGGTGCTCGTCCTGCGCTATTTCGAGGATCTGTCCGTCACGGACGTCGCGGCGGTGATGGGGTGCACCGAGGGAACGGTGAAGAGCCAGACGGCGAGAGGGCTCGTGGCGTTGCGGGCGGCCGTCGACGCTTTGGAGAACAACGGCTCGGCCATGGAGACGGAGGTGGCGTCGTGAGTGAACAGGACTTGCGGGATTCCATGCAGCAAGCCGTGTGGGACGAACCCCCGCTGGACTTCGACCCCGACTCGTTCATGGCCCGCGCCGAGCAGCTCACGAAGCGCAGGCGTGCGCTGATGAGCGTCGGCGTCGCCACCGCGCTGATCATCGCCGCGGTCGCCACGCTGCCCGCCGTCCTGACCTCGGGGCGCACCAGGGTGGAGTCGGCCACCAGCGTGTCCACGACCGCCACCCCCGGCCCCTCGACGGCGAACTTCCCGTGGCCGCCCAACGACGAGCCCCGCAGGAACCACACGTACGAGCAGGACCAGCCGTACCTGGAGAACATGTGGGTCAACGTCATCAGCCCCGCCCTCCAGCGCCAGGGCGCTGATCCCAGCAGCATCGGCGTGTGGAGCCCGACCTACCAGGGGACGGGCTACGAGCGGGACAACTCGGCGGCCGACGTGCTGTACGGGTCGGTCTCCTACGTCGGTCCCGGCGGCCCCGCGCAGCTGGGCACCACCATCGCGGGCGTGAGCGCGTGGGGGCCGCCGCCGGACGAGTTCTGCGCGATCCGCCAGGACGCCAACACCACGTGCAACGCGACCAGGAGGTCCGACGGCTCGATGGTGGTCGCGGTGGAGTTCGCCGCCGACAAGACCACGAGCAACGGCTTCTACTCGGGCTACCGGTCCATCTACCACTACCGCAAGGACGGTTCGGTGGTGGGGATGGAGTCCAGGGCGAACTTCGTGAACTCGACCGTCTACGCCAACACCGGGATCCCGCTCACCTTCGACCAGTTGGTCGACCTGGCCACCAACGAGATGATCGCCCTCCCGCGTTGACTAGGCTCGTCCCGTGAGCAAGCCCCGGATCTCGAACGTCCTCGCAGGCCGCTACGCCTCCACCGAGCTGGTGACCCTGTGGTCCGCCGAGCACAAGATCGTGCTGGAGCGCAGGCTCTGGCTCGCCGTGCTGCGGGCACAGGCGTCACTCGGCATCGAGGTCCCGGAGGGGGCCGTCGCCGACTACGAAAGGGTCGTCGACCAGGTCGACCTGGCCTCGATCGCCGCCCGCGAGCGGATCACCCGCCACGACGTGAAGGCGCGCATCGAGGAGTTCAACGCCCTCGCGGGCCACGAGCACGTCCACAAGGGCATGACCTCCCGCGACCTGACCGAGAACGTCGAGCAGCTCCAGGTCCTGCGGTCGCTGGAGCACGTCCGCGGCCGCACCGCCGCCGTGCTCGCGCGCCTGGCGCGGCTGGCCACCGAGTACACCGACCTGGTCATCGCGGGCCGGTCGCACAACGTGGCCGCCCAGGCCACGACGCTCGGCAAGCGCTTCGCGACCACCGCCGACGAGGTGCTGGTGGCGTTCACCAGGCTCGACGAGCTGATCGCCCGCTACCCGCTGCGCGGGATCAAGGGGCCGGTCGGCACCGCCCAGGACATGCTCGACCTGCTCGGCGGCGACCCGGCGAAGCTCGTGGAGCTGGAGCGCACGGTCGCGGGCCACCTCGGCTTCGAGAAGGTACTGACCAGCGTCGGCCAGGTGTACCCGCGCTCGCTCGACTTCGACGTCGTCTCCAGCCTCGTGCAGCTCGCTGCGGGCCCGTCGTCGCTGGCGAAGACCATCCGCCTGATGGCCGGGCACGAGCTGGTCACCGAGGGCTTCAGGCCCGGCCAGGTCGGCTCCAGCGCGATGCCGCACAAGATGAACACCCGCTCGTGCGAGCGCGTGAACGGCTTCGCCGTGATCCTCCGCGGCTACCTGTCCATGGTCGGCGAGCTGGCCGGTGACCAGTGGAACGAGGGCGACGTGTCGTGCTCGGTCGTCCGCCGGGTGGCCCTGCCCGACGCGTTCTTCGCGCTGGACGGCCTGCTGGAGACGCTGCTGACCGTGCTGGACGAGTTCGGCGCGTACCCGGCCGTCGTGGCCCGGGAACTGGACCGCTACCTGCCGTTCCTCGCCACCACCAAGGTGCTGATGGGCGCCATCCGCGCCGGTGTGGGCCGGGAGACGGCCCACGAGGTGATCAAGGAGAACGCGGTCGCCGTCGCGCTCGCGATGCGGGAGCAGGGCGCCGAGAACGACCTCCTCGACCGCCTCGCCGCCGACGAGCGCCTGCCGCTGGACCGCGCCCAGCTCGACGCGCTGCTGGCCGACCGGCTGTCGTTCACCGGTGTGGCCGCCCAGCAGGTCGAGTCCGTCGTCGGCCAGGTCGAGAACGTGCTCACGAAGTTCCCGACCGCGGCGGGCTACGTCCCGGAGCCCATCCTGTGACCCCGGTCGTCCACGGCCTCTTCGTCCACCCGATCAAGGGCTGCACGGCGACCGCGCTCACCACGAGCGCGGTCGTCGAGACCGGCCTGCTCCACGACCGCGACTTCATGCTGGTGGACGCCGCGGACGGCCACTTCATCAGCCAGCGCAAGCTGCCCGCGATGGCCGTCATCCGCCCGACCGTGGTCGACGGGGGCCTGCTCGTGACCGCGCCGGGCCTGGAGGACTACGAGCACAAGACCCGCCCCGACGGCGACCGGCGCGAGGTCACCGTGCACTGGTGGACCGGCGAGGGCGTGGACCAGGGCGACGAGGCGGCCGAGTGGTTCACGCTCGCCCTGGGCCGTCCGTGCAGGCTGGTGCGCGTGCCGCCCGACCTCGACCGGCAGCTGGACGACGAGGGCCGGGTCGGCTTCGCGGACGCCCACGCGCTGCTGGTGACGTCGCTGTCCTCCCTGGACGGCCTCAACGAGCGGATCGTCCGGACCGGCGCGGACCCCGTGCCGATGAACCGCTTCCGCCCCAACGTGGTCGTGAGCGGCTGGCCCGAACCGCACACCGAGGACCTCGTCCGCCGGGTGTCGATCGGCACGGCGTCGTTCGGCTACTCGCGGATCTGCGTGCGCTGCGTCGTGCCGACCGTGGACCAGGAGACGGGCCTGAAGGCGGGCCACGAGCCGACCAAGACCCTCGCGGGCTACCGCCGCGCCCAGGGCGGCGTCACCTTCGGCATGAAGGCGAAGGTCCTCCGCCGCGGCACGGTGTCGGTCGGTGACCCGGTCGACGTCACCGAGTGGGCTCCTGTTCAAGCTGACGGGTGAAATCCACCGGCGAACGGTGTGCGGGACGCCGCCGCCGGTGGATTCTGAAGTGCCATGATCCGCAACAGGGTGATCTCGTCGACGGCGCAGTCGGTGGTGCAGGCGGGCGTCGTCCACGTCCACCGCCCCGCCCGGCCCGCCCCGGTGGTGCCGCGCCAGCTCCCCGCGGCGCCGGGGCCCTTCGCGGGCCGGGTCCGCGAGCTGGCCGCGCTCGACGACGCGTCGTTCGCGGTGATCTCGGCGATCGGCGGCGCGGGCGGGATCGGCAAGACGTGGTTGGCGTTGCGCTGGGCGCACGAACGCCTGGAGCGGTTCCCGGACGGCCAGCTGTTCGTGGACCTGCGCGGGTTCAGCCCGGACGGTGACCCGGTGCGGCCCGCGGTCGCGGTGCGCGGCTTCCTCGACGCGCTGGGCGTCGACCCCGGCCGCGTCCCCGTCGACCTGGACGCGCAGGCGGCGCTCTACCGCAGCCTCGTGGCCGGGCGGCGGATGCTGGTGGTGCTGGACAACGCGGCCGACGCCGACCAGGTCGTGCCGCTGCTGCCCGGCGGGTCGACGTGCACGGTCGTCGTGACCAGCCGCCGAACCCTGACCACGCTGATCACCCGGCACAGCGCCCACCACCTGCCGCTGGACGTCCTCGGCGACGACGAGGCCCGCGGCCTCATGGCGCACCGGCTGGGCCCCGCGCGCGTGGCGACCGAACCGGGGGCCGCGGCGGAGCTGGCCCGGCTCTGCGGGGGGTACCCGCTGGCGCTCGCGATCATCGCGGGTCGCGCGATCCCCCGTCCACGCGTCCCGCTCGCCGAGTTCGCCGCCGAACTGCGCCAGCAGGGGCTCGGCGCGCTGGACGACGACGATCCCGCCGCCAGCTCGCGCGCCGTCCTGTCGTGGTCGCACCGGGCGCTGGGCGCCGACCAGCGCGGGTTGTTCGAGCTGCTGGCCACCGCTCCCGGCCCGGACATCGGCCTGGCCGCCGCGGCCCACCTCGCCGACCTGCCCGTGCCGACGACCAGGAAGCTGCTCACCGACCTGGAGGAGGCGTCGCTGCTCCGGCGCGAAGCCCACGGCCGCTACTCGATGCACGACCTGATCCGCGGGTACGGCGCGGACGTCGCCGCCGAGCTGCCACCGGACACCCGGACGGCCGCGCTGCGCAGGATCGTCGACCACTACCTCCACACGGCACGCGCGGGCGCGGAACTCCTGGACCCGCACCGCATCCCGGTCCGGTTCGCCCCACCGACCCGCCCACCGGACCCGCCCGCCGACCGCCGGGCCGCGTTGGCCTGGTTCGACACCGAACAGGCGTGCCTGCTGGCCGTCCACCGCGAGGTCGTCGACCGGGGCTGGCACGAGGTCGTGTGGCAGCTGGCGTGGACGCTGACCCCGTTCCGCTCGCGCCGGGGCCACCACCACGACGACGTGGCCGCCTGGCGAGCCGGGCTCGCGGCGGCCGAACACGACCCCGACCCCGTGGTCCACGCGGTGGCCAACAGGTTCTTCGGCGCCACCAGCCTGGTCGTCGGTCGGCACGACCAGGCCGTCGAGCACCTGCACGCCGCACTCGACCTGGCCGAACGGCACGACGACCGCACCGGCCGGGCCCACACCCACCGGCTGCTCGCGAGCGCGTGGGAGCAGCGGGGGGACTTCCGCCGGGCGGTGGACCACGCCACCAGGGCGCTGCACCTGCACCGGGGCGCCGACCACCCCGTGTGGGAGGCGAACGCGCTCAACCAGGCGGGCATGTACACCGCTGTGCTGGGCGAACTCGACCGGGCGCGGGAGCACTGCGCCGCCGCGCTCGCCCTGCACCGCCGCATCCACAACCCCGAGGGCGAGGCGGCCACGCTGAAGTCCCTCGGCTACATCGCCCACCACGCCGGACAGCACCGCGAGGCGCTGGAGCACTACCACCGGGCGCTCGCCGTCTACCGCGACCTCGACAACACCTACGCCGAGGCGGGCACCGTCGAGTTCCTCGGCGACCTCCACCTCGCACTGGGGCAGCGCGCCGACGCCCGAGCCCTGCTGCTCGACGCGCTCGCGGTCTACCGGGCGCAGCAGTGCGACGACGAGGAGGAGCGCGTGAACGGCAAGCTCGCCGCCCTCGACGACGCCGGAGCGCCGGGCCAGGGGGCGTGAGGCCCGCCGCGGGGTCGGCTACAGCGGCTGCCAGCGGAGCCTGTCGCCGCTGCCCGCCGTGCACACCATCGGCTTGAGCCTGCGGTTCACGGCTATCGCGCCCTCCACCGGGCACGCCGTGCCCTGCATCACGACCAGCCCCTCCTCCGGCGGCTCGGGGTCAGCGGGCTCCTCCGGCGGTGGTGGAGGCGGTGGCGGCGGCTCGGCCGGGGGCGGCGGAGCGGGCGGTGGTGCCTCGGTGGTGGGCTCCACCTCGACCGGAGCGGGCTCCGGGGCGACGGGCGGCTGCACCGCGATGACGTCGTTCGACGGCACCGGTGGGGAGCTGGCCTGCGCCGACGTGGGGGCGGGCGAGATGGTCGGGATGCTCGGGGACGGTCTGGGGGCGGCGTCGGGGGCGCCGCACGCGGTCGCGACGAGCACCAGCGCGAGACCGGTGATCGCTGTTCCGCAGGCCTTCTTCGGGGAAAGCACGAGGTGCACCATAGGTGCGGACGGCCGAGACCTGAACCCCCGATCGGGCTACAGGCGGCCCGCGTCGATGATTCGGCTGAGGAACCGCCGCGTCCGCTCGTGGGTCGGGTCTCCCAGCACCTGCTCCGGCGGACCGGACTCCAGGAGCCTGCCGCCGTCCAGGAAGCAGATGCGGTCGGCGACCTGCTTCGCGAACCCCATCTCGTGCGTGGCCATCAGGATCGTGCGGCCCTGACCTGCGAGTTCCCGCACGAGCGCGAGCACTTCGCCGACCAGTTCCGGGTCGAGGGCGCTGGTGATCTCGTCGAACAGCAGCAGCCGCGGGTCGTAGGCCAGCGCCCGCGCGATGGCCACCCGCTGCTGCTGGCCGCCGGACAGCCGGTCCGGGTACGAGCCCGCCCTGTCCGCCAGGCCCACCCGGTCCAGCAGTTCACGGGCCCGGTCGTCGGCCACCGACCGCGGCACGCCGTGCACCACGCGCGGCGCGAGCGTCACGTTGTCGAGCACGGACATGTGCGGGAACAGGTTGAACGCCTGGAAGACGATCCCCATCGCCCGCCGCGCCACGTCGGCGTCCACGCGCGGGTCGGACACGTCCACGCCGTCGAGCAGCACCTGCCCGTCGTCCAGCTCCTCCAGCAGGTTGGCGCAGCGCAGCAGGGTCGACTTGCCGGAGCCCGACGACCCGATCAGCACCACGACCTCGTGCTCGTGCACGTCGAGGTCGATGCCGTCGAGCACCGTCGTGGCGCCGTACCGCTTCACCAGTCCGCGCACACCCAGCACCGGATCGGTCCCCGACATCACGCCCCCTGCCTGCGCGCGGCGCGCCGCGACACCCAGTCCGCCAGCCGCCCGGACGGCACGGAGAGCAGCACGAACAGCAGCCCCGCCACGACGTACGGAGTGAAGTTGTACGACGTGGACGACTCGATCTGCGCGGCCCGCACGGCGTCGACCGCGCCGAGCACCGAGATGAGGCCGCAGTCCTTCTGGAGCGCCACGAAGTCGTTCAGCAGCGCGGGCAGCACGCGGCGGACCGCCTGCGGGAGCACGACGAGCCGCATGGTCCTGCGGTGGTTCAGCCCGAGCGAGCGGGCGGCGGCCAGCTGCGACGGGTGGATCGACTCGATGCCCGCGCGGAAGACCTCGGCCACGTAGGCGGAGTAGACGAGCACGAGGGCGATGCCGCCGAGCAGCACCGGGTCGTTCGGGACACCGGACAGCCGCAGCCCCGGCAGGCCGAAGCCGACCAGGTACAGGCAGATGATCAGCGGCAGTCCGCGGAACAGGTCGACGTACCCGGTCGCGAACGCCCGCACCGGGAACCAGACCGGGCCGCGCAACGTCCGCAGCGCGGCGATCCCCAGCGCCAGCACCAGGATCACGGCCTCGGCGGCGACGAGCACCCGGACGTTGAGCCACAGCCCGTCGAGGACCGCGGGCAGGGTGCGCCACGCCGTGTCCAGGCTGAAGAACGACTGCCGCACCCTGGGCCAACCCGGTGCGCCGCGCACCGAGAACCAGACGACGGCCGCGAAGACCGCGGTGGACAGCAGGGCGACCGCGGTGGAGCGACGAGCGCGGGAACGCTTGTACGCCGAGCGTTCCCGCTGGAGGTCGCTCATCACTTGAGTTCGGGCGCCTTGCCCTCGGTGGTCAGCCACTGCTTCTCGATCTCGGCGAGCCTGCCCTGCGACCGCAGCGCCTCCACGGCCGTGGACACGCAGCCGGTCAGCTTGCTGCCCTTGTCGAGCACGATGCCGAACATCTCCGGCTTGCCGTCACCGGCCGGGATCTGGCCGACGATCGTGGTGTCCTGCAACTCCGAGCTGGTGATGAAGAACGCCGTCGGCAGGTCCACCACGATCGCCTCGACCTGACCGGCGGTCAACGCGGCCTTGGCGTCGTCGTTCGTGTTGTAGACGGCGATGTCCTGCTCGGCGGCCAGCCGCTTCGCGGCGGTGAAGCTCGTCGTGCCGACCTGGGCGCCGATCTTGGCCTTCCGCACGTCGGCCAGCGTCTTGGCACCGGCCACCGGCGAGGTCTTCAGCGAGACGACGGCCTGCGCGACGGTGTAGTACGGCGCCGAGAAGTCCACCGCCTGCTTGCGCTCGTCGGTGATCGAGAACTCGGTCAGGTTCGCGTCGTAGGTCTTGGCGCCGGGCTGGATGGCCGCGTTGAACGGCACCCTCACCCACGCCACGTCCTCCTTCGCGTAGCCGAGCTGCTGGGCGACGGCGTAGGCGACGGCCGACTCGAAGCCCTTGCCGTTGGTCGGGTCGTCGTCCTGGTACCACGGCGGGTAGACCGGCTGGTCGGTGCCGAACGTGAACCTGCCCTTGGTCAACGTCGTCAGGTTGTCCTTGGTGCAGGGGACGCCGTCGACGGCCGTGGGCCCGGTGGGTCCGGTGTTCTCGTCCACCGGGGCGCAGGCGGACAGCAGCAGGGCTGCGAGGAGCAGGGCGGGTGCGCGCATGTCGGGAATCTAGCCGTCCACGAGGCTCTTTTGGAGGTCGACCCGCCATCTGGGAAATCCGAAATCTGCCTGTGACCTGCGCGGATGCTTTCCATCGGGCAAAGAAATGGTCTGAACAACTTGGCCGTACCGGGGCTGGCCTGCGTGATTGACACCACCGTCCGCCGAGCGGTCGGGGTCCGGGCGCGAAGTACGCTGGCCCGCGTGCCCAAGCTCGCCGATTACCCGCAGGTCGCCGTAGGCAAGGTCCGCAGGCTGTACGCCGTGGACGACGAGCTGCTGCTGCTCGTCGCGACCGACCACATCTCCGCCTACGACCACGTGCTCTCCAGCGAGATCCCGGACAAGGGCCGGGTGCTCACCGCGATGAGCGTGTTCTGGTTCGAGCAGCTCGCCGACGTGGTTCCGAACCACCTCGTCGCCTACGACGACCCGCGCATCCCGGCCGAGGTCCGCGGCCGGGCACTGCTGGTCAAGCGCCTGGAGATGGTGCAGGTCGAGTGCGTGGCGCGCGGCTACCTGACCGGTTCCGGCCTGTCGGACTACCGGGCAACCGGCGCCGTGTGCGGCGTGGAGCTGCCGCCCGGCCTGGTCGAGGCGGCCGAGCTGGCGGAGCCGATCTTCACGCCCGCCACGAAGGCCGAGCTGGGGTCGCACGACGAGAACGTGAGCTTCGAGGCCGTGAGCGCCGAGGTGGGCGCCGAACTGGCCGACCAGCTCCGCGAGACCACGCTGGCCGTGTACCGCGAGGGCCGCGACTTCGCCCGCAAGCGCGGGATCATCCTGGCCGACACGAAGTTCGAGTTCGGCCACGACCGCGACGGACGGCTCGTCCTCGGCGACGAGGTCCTGACCCCGGACTCGTCGCGCTACTGGCCCGCCGACGTCTACCAGCCGGGCCGCGTGCAGCCGTCGTTCGACAAGCAGCAGGTCCGCGACTGGCTCACCTCGCCCGCCTCCGGCTGGGACCGCGCGTCCGACACGCCGCCGCCCGCGCTGCCGGACGAGGTCGTCGAGACCACCCGCGCCAGCTACGTCGAGGCGTACGAGCGGATCTCCGGCCGGTCGTTCGCGGACTGGATCTCCTGACCGGGTTCGGCGCGGAGGGCTCTCCTCCGCGCCGAACCTCGTGGTCAGAGGGCTGACAGCAGCTCGTACTCCTCGTCCGCGGTCAGGCCCGCCCGCCGCACCCGGTCGATCCCCAGCTCGTGCTCGTACGCGAGCGCGTCCTTCGCCGTCTCGCCGACGGGCCGCACCCGCAGACCGGCGGCCATCGCGGGACGGGCGTCGCGGAACATCATCGCCAGGTGCGACTCGGTCAGCCACAGCGGCAGCGACCGGGGACCGGCCCACGGCGCGATCTTCAACCGGTCCAGCACCTCCAGCGGGACCCGCACCAGCTGCGTGCCGGGGGGCGCCACGGCCCCGGCGATCTCACCGAGGAAGAAGCTCAGCGGCTCCGACGGCCCGGTGCCGTCGAACGTCCCCACCAGCCGGTTCTCCGCCGCGTCCACGATCCACGCCGCCAGGTCGCGCACGTCGACGTGCGACGCGGCCTGGTCCGGCGAGTCCGGCACCGCGACCTGCCCGCCCTTCGACATCCGCGCGGGCCAGTACCCGAACCGGTCGCTCGGGTCACCGGGCCCGGTGATCAACCCGGCCCGCAGGATGAACGCCCGGTCCTCCAGCTGGTCCAGGACGGCGTGCTCGCTCGCCACCTTCACCGACCCGTACCGGTTCGCGTCGAACGGCGCGGTCGGGTCGTCCTCCAGCGGCGGCAGCGTCGGCGACTGCACCGTCTGACCGGCGGACGAGTGGTCGCGGTACACCGAACAGCTCGACACGAACGTCCAGTGGCCCGTGCTCCCCGCCAGGACGTGCAGCGCCTCCCGCACCCAGTTCACCGACATCTTCGCGACGTCGACGACGGCGTCGAACTGCTCGCCCCGCAGAACCTCCAGGGCCCCCGGCTGATCCCGGTCGACAACAACAAGGTCCGCACCCTCGGGCACGGACCCGGAAGCACCACGTGCCGCGCACACAACCTCGTGGTTGCGACGCACGGCCTCCGTCGCCACCGCCTTGCTGAGGAAGACGGTTCCACCCAGCACCAGGATTCGCATACCCGTAACACTGACGACCCGATCGTGGTTCCGCCACCGGTCTCGCAGAGGGCGAACGGCACCACCTGGCGATTTGCACCAAAGTGATCGTCCGATGGCGTTAAGTGATCTTCGAGAAACTTGCGAAGAGGGCAACGAAACCGCAGACCTGCGGACGACTGGTCACAACGCTCGGACTGCCGCTCGTGCCGGAGACCCGGCCAGGCCGCGCAAGCTGCTCAGGAGCCTGCTGCTGCCGGGGCAGAAGGAGGTCCACTTCCACAACGAGAAGAACGACCGCCGCAAGATCGTCCTGTCGCGCCTGGTCGTGTCTGGTGCGCTGGTGCACGTCTACCAGCGCACCTGCGCGACCGGGGAGGAGCGCGCTCGGCAGGAGTGCTTGGTCGCCGTGGTGGTCGACCTGACCGCCTTGGGCGTGGCCAGGATGGTCCTGGACACCCGTCGCGAGCGCGACCGGCACGACAAGCGGACCATCCGGGCGGTCCTGGGCAAGGAGGCGAAGGAACCCGTCGTCCACGAGCACGTGGTGAGCGGTCAGGAGCAGATGCTGTGGATCGCCGACGTCGTCGCGTGGTGCTACGGCGCGGGAGGTGGGTGGAGGAGGCGGGTCACGCCCTTGGTGGCCAGGGTGGTTGATCTCGACACCTGGTCCTGACAGCGCAAAGCGCGGCTGCCAGCCGTCCGGCTGGGAACCGCGCCTACTTCCTCGGCCTACTGGCCTCGGCTCCTCAAATATGCATCCCCGTCTCCGCCGATCAAGCTGTGTAACCCGAACGTGTGATGACCTGCGGATGTGGCCCAGCGCACCCGTGGCCGGGGTGAACGTGCAGGTCAGGTAGGCTGTGCGGTATCCCCCGCCCTCTGTAACAGGGAGCAGCCTGCTGTGGCTCGTGTCGTTGTCGACGTCATGCCGAAGCCCGAGATTCTCGACCCGCAAGGTCAGGCGGTGGCCAATGCGCTGCCCCGGCTCGGGTTCGAGGGAATCACCAGTGTCCGCCAGGGCAAGCACTTCGAGCTGGAGGTCGACGACTCGGTCGACGACGCCACGCTCGAGAAGATCGCCGAAACCTTCCTCGCGAACCCGGTCATCGAGGACTGGGTGGTTCGGCGGGTCGACGCATGAGCGTTCGCGTTGGGGTGATCACGTTCCCCGGCACGCTGGACGACGTGGACGCCGCTCGTGCGGCGCGGTACGCCGAGGCGGAGGCCGTGCCGCTGTGGCACGGTGACCCGGACCTCAAGGGTGTCGACGCGGTGATCGTGCCGGGTGGGTTCTCCTACGGCGACTACCTGCGCTGCGGCGCCATCGCCCGGTTCGCGCCGGTCATGCAGTCCGTGGTCGAGGCCGCGGGCAAGGGGATGCCGGTCCTGGGCATCTGCAACGGGTTCCAGATCCTGTGCGAGGCGGGTCTCCTGCCGGGCGCGCTGGTCCGGAACTCCGGTCTGCACTTCGTGTGCAAGGACCAGTGGCTGAAGGTGGAGAACAACACCACCGCCTGGTCCAGCCGCTACGAGGTGGGCGCCGAGATCCTGGTGCCCCTCAAGTCGGGCGAGGGCGGCTACCAGGCCACCCGGTCCACCGTGGACGAACTGGAGGGTGAGGGCCGCGTGGTGTTCCGCTACGTCGGCGACAACCCCAACGGGTCGCGCGGCAACATCGCGGGCATCACCAGCGCCAACGGCCGGGTCGTCGGCCTCATGCCGCACCCGGAGCACGCGATCGACGCGCTGACCGGCCCGACGGACGACGGACTGGGCATGTTCCTGTCCCTGATGGATGCGGTGGTGAACGCATGACGACCGACACCGTCAAGCACGCGGAGACCACGCCGGACCAGGAGCAGCCGTTCCGGGAGCTGGGTCTCAAGGACGACGAGTACGCCCGCATCCGCGAGATCCTCGGCCGCAGGCCGACGGACGCGGAACTGGCGATGTACTCGATCATGTGGAGCGAGCACTGCTCCTACAAGTCGTCGAAGGTGCACTTCCGGCACTTCAGCGAGTCGCTGACCGACGAGATGCGCGCCAAGATGCTCGCGGGCATCGGTGAGAACGCGGGCGTCGTCGACATCGGCGACGGCTGGGCCATCACGTTCAAGGTCGAGTCGCACAACCACCCGTCCTACGTCGAGCCGTACCAGGGCGCGGCGACGGGCGTCGGCGGCATCGTGCGCGACATCATCGCGATGGGCGCCCGGCCGCTGGCCGTCATGGACTCGCTGCGCTTCGGCAAGGCGGACGCCCCCGACACGCGCCGGGTGCTGCCCGGCGTCGTCGCGGGCGTCGGCGGCTACGGCAACTGCCTCGGCCTGCCGAACATCGGCGGCGAGGTCGTGTTCGACGAGTCGTACGCGGGCAACCCGCTGGTCAACGCCCTGTGCGTCGGTGTGCTGCGGGTCGAGGACCTGCACCTGGCGCACGCGTCCGGCGCGGGCAACAAGATCATCCTGTTCGGTGCTCGCACCGGGCTGGACGGCATCGGCGGCGTGTCCGTCCTCGCGAGCGACACGTTCGCGGGCGACGACGGCAGCGGCAAGCGCAAGAAGCTGCCCGCGGTGCAGGTCGGCGACCCGTTCACCGAGAAGGTGCTGATCGAGTGCTGCCTTGAGCTGTTCGGGCAGGGCATCGTCGTCGGCATCCAGGACCTCGGCGGCGCGGGCCTGTCCTGCGCGACCTCGGAGCTGGCCAGCGCCGGTGACGGCGGCATGCACGTCTACCTGGAGCGGGTCCCGCTGCGGGCGACGGGCATGACCCCGGCCGAGATCCTGTCGAGCGAGTCGCAGGAACGCATGTGCGCGGTCGTCGCGCCGGAGAACGTCGACGCGTTCATGGCCGTCTGCGCGAAGTGGGACGTCATCGCCTCCGAGATCGGCGAGGTCACCGAGGGCGACCGCCTGGTGATCACGTGGAACGACGAGGTCGTCGTGGACGTGCCGCCGCGCACCGTGGCGCACGAGGGCCCGGTCTACCACCGGCCCATCGAGCGCCCGGCCGACCAGGACGCGCTCGTGGCCAACGGCCCCGAGTCGCTGGCCAGGCCGACCGAGGCCGCCGACATCCTGAAGACCATCGTCACGATGGCCGCCTCGCCGAACCTCGCGTCGCGCCGCTGGGTCACCCAGCAGTACGACCGCTACGTGCGCGGCGGCACGGTCCTGGCGCAGCCGTCGGACGCGGGCATGATCCGCATCGACGAGGAGACCAACCGCGGCATCGCGCTGGCCACCGACTGCAACGGCCGCTTCACCAAGCTCGACCCGTACGCAGGCGCGCAGCTCGCGCTGGCAGAGGCCTACCGCAACGTGTCGGTCAGCGGCGCGACGCCCATCGCGGTGTCGGACTGCCTGAACTTCGGCTCGCCCGAGGACCCGGCCGTCATGTGGCAGTTCGAGCAGGCCGTCAAGGGCATCGCCGACGGCTGCCGCGAGCTGGGCATCCCGGTGACCGGCGGCAACGTCAGCTTCTACAACCAGACCGGCAGCACGGCGATCCTGCCGACGCCGGTCATCGGCGTGCTGGGCGTGATCGACGACGTGCGTCGCCGCATCCCGACCGGCATCGGCGCCGAGGCGGGCGAGACCCTGCTGCTGCTGGGCGACACCCGCGACGAGTTCGGCGGCTCCGAGTGGGCCCACGTCGTGCACGGCCACCTGGGCGGCACGCCGCCGAAGGTCGACCTCGCACGGGAACGCCTGCTCGGCGAGGTGCTGCTGGCGGGGTCGCGCGACGGCATGGTGTCCGCCGCGCACGACCTGTCCGACGGCGGTCTGGCCCAGGCGCTGGTCGAGGCCTGCCTGATCGGCGAGACCGGCGCGCGGGTGTTCCTGGACGGTGACCAGGACGCGTTCACGCAGCTGTTCAGCGAGTCCGCCGGCCGCGTGCTCGTGGCCGTGCCGCGCAGCGAGGAGCTGCGGTTCACCGACATGTGCACCGCGCGCCAGCTGCCGTGGCGCAAGGTCGGCGTCGTCGACCCGGAGTCGGAGTCCCTGGAGATCCAGGACCTCGGCCAGCTCCCGCTCGGCGAGCTCCGCGCGGCCTGGGAGGGCACCCTCCCCGCGCTGTTCGACTAGCACCGGTGGTGGTGGGGAGGCCGTGGTGGTCTCCCCACCACCTCGGGGTCAGCCGTTGGCCAGCGCCTGGAGGCGGTCGTAGCCGCCGTTGAACAGGTTCTGGTCAACAGGCGTCGACGAGTACTGCCAGAACGTGTGGAAGTCCCGGTCGAACGGGAGCGCGCCGGGTGTCGAGGCGTACCCGGCCACCCACAGCGGGTTCGTGGTCTTGAAGCTGGCGTTGACGCACTGGTCCCACCAGCTCGTGGACGTGTGGATGACCGGGTGGACGCCGGTCCGCGCGTGGTAGGCGTCGCTGAAGGCGAGCACCCAGGACGTCATGGCGGCCCTCGACAGGCCGTGGCAGGTGCCGCCGTAGGGGTTGTGCTCCACGTCCAGCGCACCCGGCAGGGTTCGGCCGTCCCTCGACCAGCCGCCGCCGTTGGCGAGGAAGAACTCCGCCTGCGCCTGGCCGCTCGACCGGTCCGGCAGCGCGAAGTGGTAGGTGCCGCGGATCATGCCGACGTCGTACGGGCCGTTGTACTGCTGGGCGAAGCACGGGTTGCGGTAACCCGTGCCCTCGGTGGCCTTGACGTACGCGAACCGCTTGCCCCGCCTCCGGTGAACGGGTCACCGGAAGGACCAGGCGCCTCACTCGCCGACGAGCGCGAGCAGCCTGTCCCGCGGGTGCCGCTCCACGGACGGTGACGGTCGGAGCCACAGCGGGTAGACGCCCCGGCCGCGGGGCAGCGCCCCCGGCGTCGCCGAGTGCTTGTCCACCCGCAGCGGGTTCACCGGGCCCGCCTCGGCGCCCGCGCACTGGCTCCACCAGGTCGTCGACGTGTAGACGACCGGGTAGCGGCCGGTCCACTCGTGGTAGGTGTCGCCGAAGTCCAGCACCCAGTCCGACAGCGCGGCCCTGGACAACCCGTAGCAGGCCTTGCCGTACGGGTTGAACTCCAGGTTCAGCGCGCCGGGCAGGGTCATGCCGTCGTTCGTCCACGCCCCGCCCTTGTCCACGAAGAACTCCGCCTGGTCCGCGCCGCTCGACCGGTCCGGCAGCGCGAAGTGGTAGGCGCCGCGGATCAGGCCGGCGTCGAACGACTCGGCGTACTGGCCGCCGAAACCGGGGTTCACCCGGTCCACTCCCTCGGTCGCCAGCACGTAGGCGAACCTCTTCCCCTGCTGCCAGAGGGCCGTCCAGTCGGCCTCGGTCGGCTCCTGCGCGCTCACGTCGACGCCGGACACGGCGCTCTCCACCTGCCTCACGGCCGCGCTCAGCCCAGCGCCAGGCGGACCAGCTGGTCGTGGTCGCCGTTGAAGAGGTTCTGGTCGCCGGGGAACAGCCCGGCCGCGTCCCACTGCCAGATGGTCTCGTGGTCCCAGCCCACGGGCAGCGGGCCGAGGACCTCGGCGTAGTGCGCGACCCACAGCGGGTTCGTCCGGCCGAAGTGGACGGTGCCGCCGACGCACCTGTTCCACCAGCTCGCGGAGGTGTAGATCGTCGGGTACCGCTGCGTGCGCGCGAGCATCCGGTTGCTGAAGTCCAGCACCCACCGGGTCATCTCGGCCTGGTCCAGCCCGTAGCAGGCGTCGCCGTACGGGTTGTACTCCATGTCCATCGCGCCGGGCAGCGTCTTGCCGTCCGCCGACCAGGCACCGCCGTTGTCGGCGAAGAAGTCGGCCTGCTCGGCTCCGCCGGAGCGGTCCGGCAGCGCGAAGTGGTACGCGCCGCGGACCATCCCGACCTCGTAGGAGCCGATGTACTGCTGGGCGAACTTCGGGTTGCGGTACCCGGTGCCCTCGGTCGCCTTCACGTAGGCGAAGCGGGCGCCGTCCGCCCACGACCGCTCCCAGTCGACGTCGCCCTGGTGGCTGCTCACGTCCATGCCCGGTACCTCGCCGAACGGTGCGAGGGACCGGGCGGTCCTGGTCGTGCCCTCGTGCTTGGCGATCTGCGAGCCCGCGTGGTGCTCGGCGGACCCTTCCGGCAGCGGTGCCGCGGTGGTGCTCGACACGGGCGTCGCGACGAGCGCGCTCGCCGCGAGCGTGATGACGCCGAGCCGGGTGGTCCAGGCGCGGAAGCGGGGTCGGTCGACCACGGGACGCCCCCATTCGGTCGTAGATCGTTGAGCCGTTAGGCCTAGATCATCCGTCCGGATCGGGCGAACCGCACCCGGTGATCACCCGAGTGGACCAGTCGAAGGGCACGTTCGGGGACGGCCTCCGACTAGTCCAGGCGTGCGAGCTCGTCGGCGGTCAACTCAACGTGGGTGGCCCCGGCCGAGTTGCGGATGCTCTCCGGCCGCGACGAGCCGGGGATCGGGATGACGACCGGGGCCTTGGCCAGCATCCAGGCGAGGCACACCTGCTGCGGGCTGGCGCCGTGCGCCTCGGCGATCTCGGCGAACGCCGAGTTCCGCTCGCCCAGTTCGCCGGCCTTGCCGATGCCGCCGAGCGGGCTCCACGGCAGGAAGGCGATGCCCATCTCGGCGCACAGCTCCAGCTCGGGTTCGCTCGACCGGAACGACGGGGAGAACTGGTTCTGCACGGAGACGAGCCTGCCGCCGAGGACCTCGTTCGCGAGCCGGATCTCGTCGGGGTTGAAGTTCGAGATGCCCGCCTGCTTGACCTTGCCCGCGTCCAGCAGCTCCGCCAGCGCGCCGAACGAGTCGGTGAGCGGGACGGTCGGGTCCGGGCGGTGGAACTGGTAGAGGTCGATCGCCTCGACGCCGAGCCGCTTGAGCGACGCGTCGCAGGCCGACCGCAGGTACTCGGGGCTGCCGTTGAGCGCCCAGCCGCCGCCCGCGACCCTGGTGTGGCCGCCCTTCGTCGCCACGAGCACGCCGTCGGCCGCCGACCCGAGCCCGCGCAGGGCCTCGGCGATCAGCTCCTCGTTGTGACCGAAGTCGGTGTCGTCGAGCGAGTAGGCGTCCGCGGTGTCGATCAGGGTCACGCCCGCCTCCACGGCGGCGCGGACCGTGGCCAGCGCGCGTTCGCGGTCCGGGCGGCCTTCGACGGACAGCGGCATGCCGCCGAGTCCGATCGCACTGACCTCGACGTCGCCGATCCGGCGGGTGCGCATCAGGTGTACCTCCTGGGACGAAAGTGGTGGACCGAGTCTGCGCCCGAAGAATTAAGCTGTCCAACAGAACAGGCTTATGACATTCAGCAGTTTGGGTGATTAGTCGTGGAACTGCGCCAGCTCGAGTACTTCGTGGCCGTGGCCGAGGAGTGCCACTTCACCAGGGCCGCCAAACGCGTGCACGTCGCCCAATCGGGTCTGTCCGCCTCCATCCGCTCGCTGGAGGCCGAGCTGGGCGCGCCCCTGTTCGTCCGCAGCACCCGTCAGGTCGAGCTGACCGAGGCGGGCCGCGCCCTGCTGGTCGAGGCCCGGCGCGCGCTCGGCTCGGTCGACGCCGCCCGCGACGCCGTCGCCGCCGTGCAGGGCCTGCTGCGCGGGTCGCTGTCGGTCGGCAGCCTCCAGTGCCTGCACGTCGTCCACCTGCCCGCCGTGCTGGCCGCGTTCCACGACGCGCACCCCGGCGTCGAGATCCGGCTCCGGCAGGGCGGCACCGCCGACCTGGTGGACGAGGTGCGGGCGGGCCGGGTCGACGTGGCGTTCGTGACGCGCTCGCCCGACCGGGACGTGCGGATGTCCACCCTGGCCACCGAACCCCTGGTGCTGGCGTGCGCGCCGGAGCACCCGCTGGCCGGGCGGCCGTCGGTGGCGCTGCCCGAGCTGGCGGGCGAGTCGTTCGTGGACTTCAACGAGGGCTGGGGGACGCGGGACGTCGTCGACCGCACGCTCGCCGCGGCCGGGGTGGACCGGCGGGTCGGCGTGGAGGTCAACGACGTCCACTCACTGCTGGACTTCGTCGGCTTCGGTCTCGGCGTCGCGCTGGTGCCGCGGTCGTTCTCGCTCAAGACGGACCTGGTCCGGTTCGTCGACCTGGACGGCGGCCCGGTCGCGGAGACCGTCGTCGTCACGGGCACGACGGTCAGCGCCGCCGCCAGGGCGCTGCTGGACCTCGTACGAGCCGGTTAGCTCCCAGCCCGCGGGCGGCGCGATCCTCATGGCGGTGCCGGGCTCGACGGTGAGCGCGCCCCTCACCGGCTTCGGCAGGTCGGTGCCGAGGTGCAGGAACGTGCCGACCACGGCGCCGCGGACGTCGAACTCGTCGGCGAAGGTGACGTCCTGCAGGGACAGTCCGCCCGCGAACCTCGCCTCGGCCGCCGACGCGCGGCCGTGGAACACCGCCCCGGAGAACAGCGCGGGCTTGGACGCCCGCAACTCGTTGATCATGGTGATGCCGTAGAAGTGGGCCCGGCGCGCGTTGAGCCGCCCGATCCTCCTGCCCGACAGCCGGAAGTACTCCAGCCGTGCCCCGGTCAGGTCCAGGTGGTAGGCGGTCGGGTCCTCGTCCGCGCCCCACGGCAGCAGGTCGGTGATCAGCCGCTGGGCGGTGCGCCGCACCTCGCGCTCCCGGTCGCTGCTCGCCAGCTCCTCGTCCGTCGACTCCCTCGGCAGCTTGTCGGGGTCGCCCGAGTAGTCGCCGGTGAAGCCCGCGTGGTGGAACGGCCTGCGCAGGTACGCGCACAGCACGTCCAGCACGGTCTGCTTGTACCGCGGCGCCGCCGCCGTGAGCCCGGCCAGCGCGTGCATCGCACCCACCCGCACCTGGTCCGCCTCGTGGCCGAGCATCTCCACCGACCGCGCGAACCGCTCGTCGGCGACCTTGTCGCTCTCCAGTTCGTGCCGGGCCTCCTCGGTGCGGCGCCTGCGGTCGTTGAGCCACAGCGCGTACAGCGCCACGACCGCGCCGCCCGCGAGCCCACCGGTCTTGACCGCCTCCGCCTTGGACAGCTTCGGCTCCACCAGCAGCAGCACCACGACCGTCGCGACGGTCACGGCGACCGCCCCGAGCACGCTGGCCAACAACATCCCGCGTCCGCGCACCATCAGCTCCTCACCAGTCCGGTGCCGTCGGGGCGCTGGTCGACGACCCACCCGTCCGGCAGCTGGTTCTCGTGGTTCAGGGACACGAACATCGAGTGCGTGCGGGCCACCTGGCCGCCCGCCATCCGCAGGTCGAGACCACCGGTGAACTTCGTCCCGCTCAGCTCGACCGGCTGGTCGAACACGGCCCGCTCGAAGGACACCGGTCCGGAGAACTCGGTCCTGGTGAACTTCACCGGCCCGAGGAAGCGGGTGTCCCGGAAGTCGACCCAGTCGTCGGCGGACGCCTCCTGGAACGAGACCTTCCCGTGGAACACCGCGTCGTGCAGGTGCAGCCGCCCCTCGACCTGGCAACCGCTGAGGAACGCGTCGCCGTGCACGTGCGAGTGGTGCAGCGAGTTGGAGTGCCGCAGCACCGCGTCCCGCAGCGTCAGCCGCCCGATCCGCCGGTGGGACAGCTCCAGGAACGACAGGGTCGCCTTCGACAGGTCCACCTCGTAGTGCGGCGCGTCGACCTCGCCGACCTCGGGCAGCAGGTCGGCGATCAGCCGCTGGGCCGTGCGGCGCACCTGGAGTTCGGCCTCGTCCTGGTCGTCCCCCAGCTCGAACGGCCTGCGCAGGTAGGAGCACACGATGTCGAGCACGGTCTGCGTGTACTCGGTGCGCGACCGCGCCAGCCCCGCCAGCGCGTGCAGCGCGCCGACCCGGACCTGGTCCGTGTCGTGCCCGAGCAGTTCCACGGCACGGGCGAACCGCTCGTCGGCGACCCGCGACCGGTCGTGCTCGGCGCGCTGGTTCTCCAGGTCCTGCCGCGCTTCCTCGGTCCGCCGCCTGCGGTCGTTGAGCCACAGCGCGTAGAGGGCGATCACCGTGCCGCCCGCGAGGCCGCCGGTCTTGATCGCCTCGTTCTTGGCCGCGTTCGGGTCGAACACGACCAGCCAGCCGCTCACCAGGAGGAACGCGCCCACGGCGCCGACGATCGTCGGCGCCAGCATGTTGCGCCTGCCCTTGAGCCTGATCACCGCGAACGCCGCCGCGGCGGCGAGCACGACCGCTCCCGCGATCCAGAGGTACTTCACAAGACGGGCATTGTGCTCGGTGGGCGCCACCGCTGTCCCCGGAACCACCGGGGGTTCGTGCGGGCGGTGTGCCAACTCACCGCTGTGGACCATGATGGGCGGGCAACGGTGGTGACGAGGGGGAGCACGTGGCTGAGCGGCCCGGTTGGGCGTCGGGGGACATGGACCTGGAACGCCCCAGCGTCGCTCGCATCTACGACTACTTCCTCGGCGGTGCGCACAACTTCGCGGCGGACCGGGCCGTGGCGAACAGGACGCTGCGGGCCATGCCCGAGCTGCGCGGGGTGGTCCTGACCAACCGGGCGCTGCTGCGCCGGATGGTCCGCCACCTGCTGGGCCTGGGGATCCGCCAGTTCCTCGACCTCGGTTCCGGCATCCCCACGGCGGGCAACGTGCACGAGATCGCGCACCGCGTGGACCCCTCGTCGAAGGTCGTCTACGTGGACGTCGACGCGGTCGCCGTCGCGCACGGCAGGTCGATCCTCGTGGACGTGCCGAACGCGACCGCGCTGCGGGCCGACGTCCGCGAGGCGAAAACCGTGCTGGAGTCCGCAGAAGTGCGGTCGACACTGGATTTCGACCAGCCGATCGCCGTGCTGATGATCGCGCTGCTGCACTTCGTGCCGGACTCCGACGAGCCGCACCGCCTCGTCGCCGAGTACCTCGACCCGCTCGTCCCCGGCAGCTACCTGGGCGTGTCGCACTCCGGTTACGAGGACGGAGAGGAGGGTGAGGGCGCCGCACGGGCGCGCCGGACCTACAGCGAGGAGGTGGCCAGGATGACCCACCGCAACCGGGCGGAACTCGCCGGCCTGTTCGGCGACCTGGAGATCGTGGACCCCGGCGTGGTGCGGATGCCCTACTGGCACCCGGAGTCGCCGGACGACGTCGACGAGGCCGCGGCGCGCTTCCCCGGGTTCGCCGCGCTGGGGCGCAAGCGGTAATGGTCGACTCCAGTGGGCAACCGGCCGTATCCTCTGCGTTTGTGGCGGCAGGCCGACGAACATGACGGAACGGGTTGACCAGCGGGTGCCCAGCAGCCGATCGGAACTGGACCCGGCCCTGGTGGCCGGGGCCGAGGCGTTCGCGCGCACGTGGGCCACGGCGGTGATCGGCAGCAGCTACGTGCCGATGACCAGGGCCGAGGTGGCGGAACACCTCCAGGCGTTGACCGAGGTGCTGGTCACCGCGCTGTTCGCGAACCCGTTCCGCACGGCCCCCGGCCACGAGATCGGCGCCCGCCTGGTCGAGGCCCACTTCACCGGCACGGACACGCTCGGCCGCACCGTGCAGCTGCTCGGCGACGACCTGCTGACCGAGCTGGGCATCACCCTGGACGACCGCATGGCGCCCCGCCTCGCCGCGCTCCAGGGCGCGCTGGCCGCCGGGTACGCCCGCGCGCTGCGCGAGCGGACGCTGGCCGAGCAGGAGGCCATCCGGGCAGCCGTCCTCGACGCCCGCGACCAGGCCGAGGCGGCGCTGCGGGCCAGCGAGGCCCGGTTCCGCGCGATGTTCACCGAGGCCGCCATCGGCATCGGCATCGCGGACATCGAGGGCCGCATCCTCGACGTCAACCAGGCGTTGCAGGACATGCTCGGGTTCACCGTCGACGAGATGCGGCAGTACAACATCCGCGACCTCATGCACCCCGAGGACAGCGGTACCGTCTGGCGGCTCTACGACCAGCTGATCGCGGGCGACTGCGACCACTACCGCGCCGAGAAGCGCTTCCACCGCGCCGACGGCGAGCAGGTGTGGACACACCTGACGCTGTCGCTCGTGCGCGACGACCACGGCGAGCCGCAGTACCAGGTCGCGATGATCGAGGACGTCACCGACCGCCACCTGCTCCAGAACCGCCTGCGCTACCAGGCGCTGCACGACCCGTTGACCGGCCTGCCGAACCGCGCGCTGTTCCTGGAACGCCTCGGCCGCGTGTTCGCCGCCGCCGCGGGCGCCACCGGCCGCAGGGCCGGTCTCTGCTACCTCGACCTGGACGGCTTCAAGGTCATCAACGACAGCCTCGGCCACGACATCGGCGACCAGCTGCTGGTGGAGGTGGGCCGCCGCCTGGACCACTCGGTCTCCGGCGACGGCAAGCTGGTCGCGCGCATGGGCGGCGACGAGTTCGTCATCCTGGTCGAGGGGTCGGACAGCACCCAGGACATCGTCAACGTCGCCGACCGCGTCCTGCACGAGCTGGAGGCCCCGATCAAGATCGGCGGCCACGAACTGACCGTGTCCGCCAGCATCGGCATCGTCGAACGCCCCCTCCTGGGCACGACCGCCGCCGACCTGATGCGCGACGCGGACATCACGCTGTACTGGGCGAAGGCCGACGGCAAGTCCCGCTGGGCCCTCTACAACCCGGAGCGCAACGCCCGCGAGGTCGCCCGCTTCACCCTCTCGGCCACCATGCCCGCGGCGCTGGAGCGCGACGAGTTCTACGTCGACTACCAGCCGCTGGTGCGTCTCGCGGACAGCAGGATCACCGGCGTGGAGGCGCTGGTCCGCTGGCAGCACCCCGAGTTCGGCAGGCTGGCACCGGACCGGTTCATCGAACTGGCCGAGGAAACCGGCCTCATCGTCCCGCTGGGCCGCTGGGTGCTGCGCAAGGCGTGCGAGGAGGGCCGCCGCTGGCTGGAGGAGTTCGGTGACGCGGCCCCTTTCGTCAGCGTCAACCTGGCGGTCCGGCAGAGCCGCGACCCGGAACTGGTGCGCGACGTGAAGCGCATCCTCGACGAGTGCGGCCTACCACCCCACCACCTCCAACTGGAACTCACCGAGAGCGCCATCATGGGCACGGCGGACGAACCGCTGGAAGCCCTGCGAGCCCTGTCGGACATGGGTGTCAGGATCGCCATCGACGACTTCGGCACCGGCTACTCGAACCTCGCGTACCTCAAGCACCTGCCGGTGCACGAACTCAAGATCGCGGGGTCGTTCATGGAGGGCTTGCGCGCGGCGGACGAGGAAGACGCCGTGGACGCCCAAATCGTGTCGACCCTGGTGCAGCTGGCCCACGCCCTGGGCCTAGGCGTGACGGCCGAGGGAGTAGAAACCCCGGCCCAGGCGAAAAGGCTGCACCGAATCGGGTGCGACACCGGTCAGGGCTGGTTCTTCGCCCGACCGGGTCGCCCCGAGGACGTGGACCACCTACTACGCGGCGGCCTTTAAAAAGCTCGCCACAACAAAAGCAGGCCAGGGCCTTCCCTGAGCCACGGCCGATTTTACTCGGGGGATGTGACCCTTGCCCTGGTAGACCGGGCAGGTGGTCACCACCTGCCCCTGAGCCCGATCACAGGGTCAGATCGAGGGGGCCCCGAGTCACATCGGCCACCCCGGCTGGGACCGACAGCCACCCGATCCCCTGGGACTCGCAGTTACCCGATCTCGGGGACTCGCAATTACCGATCTCGGGGACCAGCAGCGACCCGTTCCCCCAGGACTGGCAACCGCTCACCCCCGCCCCTCGATCAACACCCGCAACATCCCGTCGAACCGCTCCAACTCCTCCGAGCTGAACACCGAGAACGACTCCGCGGCCACCCGAGCGGCCACCTCCGCCCCGGCCCACCGCAACTCCACCCCCAGCGCGGTCAGCCGATGCCGAACCGCCCTCCCCGGCCCCGGCACCCTCTCGATCAACCCCCTCCCGATCATCCGGCCGGCCAACGTCCCGAACGCCTGATCGCTCTGGAACGTCAACAGGGCCAGGTCGTGCAACGACGCCTCGGGGTTCTCGTCCAAGTGCCGCAACGCGTCCCACTGCACCAGGCTGATGTCCAGCTCGGCCAACTCCGCCGTCATCGCGCGGTGGTGCCGCATCTGGAGCCGCTTCACCGCGTGCGCCACGTCCTGGGGAGATCTGCTCACGGCCACCACCGTAGTCCACTTGTTTATATAAACATGTTGATATAGCGTCTCCCGCATGTTTTCCGATGAAGGCCAGGGCCGCCCCTTCCTCCTGCTGCACGGCGGCGGAGGCCCTCGAACCGTGGCCGGGTTCGCCCGCCTCCTGTCCGAACGCGCCAGGGTCGTCACCCCGGTGCACCCCGGTTTCGGCGGCACCCCGCGCCCCGCCGACCTGACCGACATCCGCGGCCTGGCCCACCTCTACCTGGACCTCCTGGACGACCTCGACCTGCGCGACGTCACCGTCATCGGCAACTCCATCGGCGGCTGGATCGCCGCCGAGATGGGGGCCGCGGGCAGCGACCGCGTCACCGGCGTCGTCCTGGTCAACGCCGTGGGCCTGGAGAGCCCGAACCACCGGGTGGTCGACGTCTTCCCGCTGGCCCCCGCCGAGCTGGCCGCGCTGAGCTTCCACGACCCGGCCGGGTTCACCCTCGACCCCGCCGCCATGACCGGGGCGCAGCTGACCGCGGCGAAGGCCAACCGCGAAGCGCTCGCCACCTACGCGGGCACGGCGATGACCGACCCCACGCTCCGCGACCGCCTGCGGGGCACCTCCGTCCCCACCCTCGTCCTCTGGGGCGAGTCCGACCGGGTCGTCACCCCGGACTACGGCCGGGAGTACGCCGAGGCCATCCCCGGCGCCGAGTTCCGCCTGCTCCCGAACACCGGCCACGTGCCCCAGGTGGAGACCCCCGACGCGCTGCTCGCCGAGGTGTGGGCGTTCGCGACCGGCCAGCCCGCCCGCTAGACCAACCCCGGCCGCGCTGCCCCTCCCCGACCGAGGAGCCGAACCCGTGCCGACCACCAGGTCACGGGCGGGTGTTCCGCTGATCACCCGTCCGGCCCGGACGCGCCCGTCCGGCTAGCCTCGCCGGGTGGCACACGACACCGCACCCCGACGCACGTCGGTGACCGGCACCGCCGTGCCCGACGACCAGGGCCGCACCCGCGACGGAGGAGACCGATGAGGGCAGCGTTCGTGGTGCCGGGCAAGCCGGAGCTGGCCGAGGTCGTCGAGTGGGCCGACCCCGTGCCCGCCGACGGCGAGGTGCAGGTCGAAGGCCTGCTCGTGGGCATGTGCGGCACCGACGTGGAGATCGTCCGCGACGGCTTCGGCACACCGCCGCCCGGCCGGACGGGGTTCGTGCTGTTCCACGAGTCGCTCGGCCGGGTCGTGGCCGCGCCGATGGGCGGCGACCTGGCGCCGGGCGACCTGGTCGCGGGGGTGGTGCGGCGGCCGGACGCCGTGCCGTGCTCGGCGTGCGCCGTGGACGCGTGGGACTTCTGCCAGAACGGGCAGTACACCGAGCGCGGCATCAAGGAGCTCGACGGCTACGGCATGCAGCGGTGGAGCGTGCCGCCGAAGTACGCGATCAAGCTCGACCCGACCCTCGGCGACCTCGGCGTGCTGACCGAGCCGACGTCCATCGTGGCCAAGGCGTGGGACCAGGCGCTGCTCAACTGCCGCCGCGCCCACCTGACGCCGCGGACCGTCCTGGTCACCGGCGCGGGCCCGATCGGCCTGCTGGCGGCGATGCTCGCCGTGCAGCGCGGCCTGGCCGTGCACGTGGTCGACCGGGCCACCTCCGGCCGCAAGCCGGACCTCGTGCGCGGGCTCGGCGCGACCTACCACTCCACTGTGGACACCGTGCCCGAGGTGGACGTCGCGCTGGAGTGCACCGGTGTCGCCGAACTGGTCTGGGAAACCGTCCGCCGCGCCGCCGTGACGGTGCTGACGGGACTGTCCGGCGACCACGGCGCGTTCCCCGCCGAACGCCTGGTGCTCGACGAACTGGTGCTGCACAACCGTTCCGTCGTCGGCTCGGTCAACGCGGGCCTGCCCGACTGGCGCACCGCCGCCGCGGCGCTGGCCGCCGCCGACCGCTCGTGGCTCGGCGGCCTGATCACCCGCCGGGTGCCGCTCGACCGCTTCGTGGACGCGATGGAGCGGCAGCCCGACGACGTGAAGGTGGTCGTGGACCTCGCCTAGCGGACCGGTGCGGCCACCACCTTCCCCGCGTTGTTGCCGGGCACCTCGCCTCCTGGGGCGGACGCGCGGTACCGCGCCGCGCGAGCTGCACGTCCCGGAACAGCCCCTGGCCGCGGTCCGGTGGGAGCTGCGACCGGTCGGTGAAGTGGATCGCCAGGTCGTCCGCCCGGTCCGACGGGAACGCCTTGATCGCCAGCGCGTTGTCCCCTTGCGCAGCAACGGGTCACGTCGAAGTCGTGGGTCGGGCAGGTGCCGACGACCTGGTCCGGGCCCGCGACCCCCGTGCCGTTGAGCCGCACCTCGCCGCGGGACATCACGCCGCCGTTGAGCTTGAGGAACGTGTGCACGCCCGCCGCGGTGGTCGGGCGAACGGCGGCGGACCGGTGTTGATTCCGAACCGGCACTCTCCGCGACTCGGGATCCGATACCTTGCCCCCATGAGCCACTGGCACCGCGCCGCGGCACTCGCCGCCGCCGTCGCCCTCCTCGCGGGCTGCTCGCAGAAGACCTCGGGCTCCGCGTCCTCCGGGGCGTCCGAGTCGGGCGGGGCCACCTCGGCGACCTCGGCCGCGCGGCCGTCCGCGAGCGCGAAGCCACCGGTCACCCGGCCGAAGGAGGTCGACCTCACCGGCGTCGACTCGTGCTCCGTGCTCACCGACGCCCAGAAGAAGCAGTTCGACCTGGTCAGGGAGTCGGCGAGGCTGCCGTACCCGACCCATCCCGAGGCGGTCCTGTGCTCGCTCGGGTCGAGCGACTTCTCCTACGGGGTCGGGGCCGCGGTCATCACGAGCGAGGGCATCGAGATGTACGCCGAGGGGCTGGAGTCGGGCAAGGCCTCCGCGACCGTGGTCGGGGGCTTCCCCGCGGTCCTGAGCGAGTTCCCCGGCGCGCTGCCCGCCTGCTTCGTCGGCCTTGACGTCGCGGACGGCCAGATGGTCGAGGTCCAGGTCGACGGCTCCAAGCTCCCGATGCCCGAACTGTGCACCCGCGCCACGAAGATCGCCGAAGCGGTCGTCCAGACGATCAGCGCGAAGTGACGGACGTCCTGAGTAGAACTGCGCGAATACCAGTGGAACCGTCGCGGCGCGCCCTGCATCAGAGTTAAAGTCGTCTCAATTGCACTCACTGGGGTAAGTGCAGGACTGAGGAGGGTGTGCCGTGTTCATCGCGGATGGTGGTGGGGGCTCGTCGCAGCCCTCGGTTCCTGCGTACAGCGGTTCGAAGCAGGGGCTCAAGATCGAACCCTCGGCCATTCCCGCTGCTCGGAAGGTTTTCGAAGACGCCCTGACCGTGCTGGACGAGCAGATCAGGGCGACCCGCGCCTCGCTCAAGGCGCAGGAGTGGGCGCGCGACCCGGTCAGCGCGGAGACGGCGGAGAAGTTCAACGTCCGCACCTTCGAGGGCGGGGACACCGCCGCCACCGCCGCGATCCTGGCGTACCGCGAACAGCTCAGCGGAGTTGTGAGTCAGCTCACTCAAATCGAGGCCACCTACCGCAGGGTCGAGGGTGACAACGTCGCGTCCTGGGGGCGCGTCAACCCGGCCTGAACCGGCCAGCCGTACGACCGCACCCGAGGGGGCGAAGGACCATGGGCGATCACCGCTGGCGCGGGTACACCCACGAAGAACTGCACAAGATGATCAACGGCGGCCCTGGCGTGGCCGCGTCCATCCCGCTGGAGGACAGCTGGAAGGCGCTGTCGGAGACGCTCACCCAGATCGACGCGTCCATCCAAGAAGGACTGACGAAGGTCGGCGCGAGCTGGGAGGGTTCCTCGGCCGAGGCCGCCACCGCCGCCCTGTCGCCGCTCGCGGCGTGGGCGACCGACGCGGGCCAGGGCGCGGACACGATGAAGGCCTCCGCGCACCTCCAGGGCGGCTACATCGCGGACGCGCGCAAGGAGATGCCCGAGCCGCTGCCGATCACGACCGAGGCACCGTCCACCGGAGACAAGGTGCTCGGCGCGCTGGCCGGTCCCGTGGGCATCATGCACGTGATCAACCAGCAGAAGGACCACGAGGCCCAGGAAGCCGCTCAGGACAACGCTGAGCAGAAGGCCGTCACGGTCATGAACAACTACCAGTCCAGCAGCGAGTGGAACAGCGACACGCTGGGCGAGTTCGTCCCGCCGCCGCAGGTCGTGATCGACACGCCGCCGCCGAGCGGCGCGGGCTCGTACAACAGCACCAGCGCGAACTACACGAGCACGGACTCGTCGACCTTCACGCCCAAGGGCGGCGACGGCACCACGAGCACCTCGTTCGCGGCACCGCCGACGGGCACGCCGATCAGCCAGCCGCCGGTGTTCACCGGTGGCGGCACGACGAACCCGTCGTGGACGCCTCCGCCGGTCCAGCCGCCGGTGAACCTGCCGCCGGTCCAGCCGACGCCTCCGCCGCCCGGTGGCTTCCCGCCGCCCGGTGGGTTCCCGCCTCCCGGCTCCGGCCCGGTCCGGCCCCCGGTCAGGCCCGGCCCGGTTCCGCCCGGCGGTCTCCGGCCGACCGGTCAGCCCGGTCCCGGTGGCCGTCCCGGCGTGCCCGGCGGCTTCCGACCCGTGGGTCCCGGCGGTCCTGGAGGCCCCGGCGGTTCCTCGGGCGGTCCCGGTGGCCAGGGTGGTCCGGGTGCCGGTCGCGGCGGCTTCGGCGGCGTGCCCGGCGGTCCCGGCCAGGGCATGAGCGGTGCGAACGGCCCCGGTGGCCAGTTCGCCGGCCGTCCCGGCGGCCCCGGTGGTCCCGGCGGCGGCTTCGGCCCCGCTGGCGCGAACGGCCCCGGTGGCCGTCCGGGCCAGGGTGCCGGTGGCATGGGTGCCGGTCGTGGGGGCGACGGCGAGGAGGACGGCGAGCACAAGATCGCGGACTACCTGGTGGAGACGGGTGACGTGTTCGGCGACGAGCGCCTCGTCGCGCCGCCCGTGATCGGGGAGACGCCGCAGCAGTGACGTACTTCGGGGGGCCGGTGGAGAGGGAGCCCGTGGTCCTCTCCACCGAGGAGTTCGACGTCGTGTGGGAGCACCTGCGACTGGGGCCGATGCCCCTCGTCATCAAGGTGCCCTCACCCGGCAAGACCGAGCGCGAACGCCGCGACCTGGAACTGCGGGTCTGGCACGCGCTGGAGTCGCGTGGGTTGGGGCGGCCGATCGCGCTGCACCCCGAGTTCGACCACCTGATCAGGATGTTCGTCCGCCCCCAGGTGGAGGTGGACGCCAGGGTGTGGACGGGCAGGAGCGTCCGCGTGCTCGCCGTCGCGAACGGCGACGCGGGCGCGGTGGCCACGCTGTCCGGCGACCGGATCACGTTGCAGCGCGCGGCGGGGTCCGGTCTGCCGACGGCGGTGATCGCCGCGCTGCCGCAGCACCCGGCCGGGAGCGGGCACTCGGTGACCATGCCGAGCGCCGACCTGGAGGCCGCCGTCCAGAAGTCCGACGGCACGCCCAAGAGCCTGGAGAACTCCCTGCGGGAGCACGGAGTGCGGGACGAGGACGCGAAGACGCTGGTGAAGATGTTCACCAACCTCGTCCACACCGGCAACTTCGGTGCGGCCGCCCGCGACCGGTACGGCAAGCGCTGCCGTCCGGAGCGGGTGGTCGCGTTCTTCGACACCGAGGACGGCCGCTACCTCCAGCAGCGCCGTGCGTCGGGCGGCACCGAGCCCTGGAGCACGTTCACCCCCACCGACCTGCGCAGGTTGACCTTCCAGGTCGACGAGCTGCTCGCGGAAGCCGTGCGCAGCGCGAAGGGCTGAGGTTCCGGGCCCGTGCCGCAGGAGTGCCACGGGCCCGGACCAGCCCTGGCGCACACCCCGCCGATGGGGTTTGATCACCCTCACCGCCGCCGCCCCCTTGCACGAGGAGACGGCGACATGACCATCGAGCGCAGGCGCTTCCTGATCGGCACCGGGATCGGCCTGGCACTCCGGGCCCCGTTCGGGCCCCCGGCGCACGCCAGCGCCACCGAGCAGCCACCCGCGGAGAAGGCCGCCCTCTGGCGGGAGTTCGCGGCCGACCCGTACGACCACCCGCAGATCCCCAACGTGGCCTACGCGGGCTACCGGACCGGTGAACGGCCGCCGCGCCGCCCGGTCCGCGCGAACGTCCTGAGCTTCGGCGCGAGGAACGACGGGTCGGCCGACGCCTCGGCCGCCATCAACCGGGCCGTCGAGGCCGTCGGCCGCCGAGGCGGTGGCACCGTCCTCGTCCCCGCCGGGACGTACCGGATCGACGACATCATCCGCATCGGCCACGACGACGTCGTGCTGCGCGGCGAGGGCAGCGGCCGGACCGTGCTGCACGCGACCCGTTCGCTGGAGGAGGTCGTCGGCGTCAACCGCAGCCGCTACGGCAGCGAGAACTCCGCGTGGAGCTGGAGCGGCGGACTCGTGTGGGTGTGCCACCGCGACCGCTACCAGCCGTTGATCGACGCCATCAAGGCCCGCCGGTGGCCGTTCGAGGGCTGGACGGGCAACGAGGGCGACGTCGGCGAGGACCTGACGACGCTCGCGGAAGCGGCGCCGCGCGGGGCGTTCACGATCACCGTGACCGACGGTCGCGAGCTGCGCGCGGGCCAGCGCGTGCTGCTCAAGCTGGACGACGACGGCCGGCACGGGCTGCCGAAGCTCATGTGCGGCGACGTCGAGGGCACCGCCGCCTACGACTGGGCGAGCAAGACCAAGCTGCTCACCTACTTCCCGTTCCAGTGGCCGGTGCGGATCAAGTCGGTGCGCGGCAACAGGGTTCGCCTCGAACAGCCGCTCCCGCTCGCCGCCCGGCCCGCGTTCCGGCCGCGCCTGACGACGTTCGGTCCGGTCGTCACCGGCGCGGGCGTCGAGGGGCTGACCATCCGGATGGTGAAGACCCCACGGCCGAAGCACCTGCTGGACAAGGGGTACAACGGTCTGGTGTTCCAGTGCGCGTGGGACTGCTGGGCTGACGACGTGTCCGTTGTGGACAGCGACAACGGCTTCCTCTTGGTCTCCAGCAAGGGGATCACGCTCACCCGCACCGGCGTGAGCGGTCGCGGGCAGCACCACTCGTACGCGTGCCGCGAGCAGTCGCACGACAACCTGGTGCAGGACTTCGCCATCGGGGCGTTCACCGAACCGCCGACACCCGGCTCCACCCACCACGGCATCAACGTCGAAGGCCTGTCGTGCGGCAACGTCTGGTCGCGCGGCCGGATGGAGGCGGGCACGTTCGACACCCACCGCGGGCTGCCGTTCGGCAACGTCCGCACCGAGGTGGAGGTGTTCAACGACGGTCAGCACGGCGGCAGCGCGGACGCGGGTCCGTTGTACGGGGCCAGGTTCGCGCACTGGAACGTGACGATCACCAACGCCCGCGCGGGCTGCGTGAAGATCGACACCGTGGCGCCGTCCAGCGCGACCGTGGCCATCTCCGAGTGCACCGAGTTCGGCCAGGTCGACAAGCCCGACTTCGCGGGCGCGCTCGGCTCGCGGATCGAGCTGCACGGGACGACCGCCGTACGACCCGCGAACCTGCACGCGGCGCAGCGGGACCTCCGCCGACACCGCGACTAACCTGGACGGGTGCCGTCGAAAACCGTTGACCCACACGAGATGCGCGCCGCGGTGGCGGCCGTGCTGCCCTGGCTGGAGGGCGCCGCCGACCAGCCGGAGCGGACCGTGCTCGCCGCCGCGGTGCGCCTCAGCCTCCGCACCCTGGAGCAGGACGCCCCCGGCCGCAGCGTCGAGGTGCGCGTGCCGCCGTTCGCCGCGGTGCAGTGCGTCGCGGGTCCGAGGCACACCCGCGGCACGCCGCCGAACGTGGTCGAGACCGATCCCCGCACCTGGCTCGAACTCGCGACCGGCAGGCTGACCTGGGCGGACGGCCTCGACGCCGCGAGGATCACGGCATCGGGCAGTCGCGCCGACCTGTCCGCGCTGCTGCCCGTCCTGCGCCTCTAGCGCGATCTACCATTCCGGCATGAGCAACGCGGAAGCGAGCCCCGAGGTCGTGCCCTGCGAGTCCACGCGCTCAGCTCCCCAGCTCCTGCTGCCGCGCCTGGTCCCGCTGGGCGGTCCCAGGGCCCAGCCGGTCCGCCGCACGCTGCCGCAGCGCGCCAGGTCCCTCATCGGCGCCTGGTGCTTCATCGACCACTACGGTCCCTCGACGCCGAGCATGGCCGTCCCCGGCCACCCGCACACCGGCCTTCAGACCGTGTCCTGGCTGTTCAGGGGCACCATCGAGCACCGCGACACCGTCGGCACGAGGTCACTGGTCCGGGCGGGCGAGGTGAACCTCATGACCGCCGGTCGCGGCATCGCCCACTCCGAGCACGCCACCGCGGACTCGGACCTCCTGCACGGCGTCCAGCTCTGGGTGGCCCTGCCGGACCGCGACCGCTTCACGGCTCCGCGCTTCGAGCACCACGTCCCGACCCCGACGGCCGTGGGCGACGCCACCGCGACCGTGTTCCTGGGTTCGCTGGCGGGCTCGTCGTCGCCGGTGGAGACCAGCACGCCGCTGCTCGGAGCCCAACTGGACGCCCCCGCGGGCTCGACGCTGACCCTCGACGTCGACCCCGCGTTCGAGCACGGGCTCCTCGTCGACTCGGGTGACGTCGAGGTCGAGGGCGTGGCCGTGACCGACGCCCAGCTCCTCTACCTGCCCACCGGCGCCGAGACCGTGACGATCGCCGTCGGCGACCACCCGGCCCGCCTCCTGCTGCTCGGCGGCGAACCGCTCGACGAGCGCATCGTCATGTGGTGGAACTTCATCGGCCGCACCCACGACGAGGTCGAGCGCTTCCGCGCCGAGTGGCAGGCCCAGATCCCGGAGCGGGAAGGCCCGTACGGCACCTTCCCCACCGAGTGGCCCTCGGTCCTACCGGCCCCGGAACTGCCGAACGCCCGCCTCAGGCCCCGCGACTAGAACCACGACCCGATCGTCTTCACCGCGCCCGCGGCCCCGTCGTAGACGTCCCGCCCGAACTCCGCGACGTTGCCGACGGTGCCGACCACGATGTCCCCGGCGTCGTTGAGCAGCTCCACCCCGGTGTCCGCGGCACCCTGCCCGGCCTCGGACCAGTTGCCGGAGAACAGGTCGCCGACCACCCGCCCGCCACCCGTGACGACGTCGCCGACCAGGTCCGCGCCACCGGCACCGACGTCGCCGACCAGGTCGACCACCGGCCCCACACCGGGCAGGTTCGAACCGGGCAGCGACGGGCCGACCGGGCTGTCGTACCACTTCTGCGACGTCACCGACCCACCGTCGCCGGTCGCGATCTTGGCCAGGTTGGAGACGGACTCGCTGCCCTCGGCGTAGTACTGCGAGTGCGCGTCGACCAGGTGGGCGGGTTCCGGCGTGCCGAAGACCGTCGCCCCGAAGTCCTTGTCGTACGGACCGGTGGACGACCCGTCGGCGGTGAACCAGTCGGAACTGGTGCCCTGCACGACGGGATCGTGCTCCGTGGCCCCCGCGTAGACGTGACCCGCGCCGACCGAGAGCTGGTCGACGTTCGACGCGCCGACACCGGGCGACCCGACGAACGCGATGTCGTCGGCGGCCAGCCCGTTCATGCCCGCGTAGCCGACCGTGGTGCTGCCGTAGGAGTGGCCGATCACCGTCAGGTGCTGGTTGTTGCCCGCCGCCTCAGCGGCTGCCCGGTAGCCGTTGACGTCGGCGACCAGGTTCTGGCCGCCCTCCTTGGCCAGTTCGGGGCTGCCGACCTCGCCCGGCGTCCAACCGGGAGCGTCGTAGCCGAGCCACTGGATGGTGGCGTTGCCGTCGGGACCCATCTGCCCACGCAGGTTGGCCGCCTGTTCGACGGAGAAGCTGTCCACCGTCGATCCGGTGCCCGGGACGCAGACAGCGAGGTTCTTGGCCGTGTCGGGGTCGCCGTAGGCGATGGCCATCCCACCGTCGCCGCGAGGGCCGTACGGGTCGTAGGCGAGAACTCGAACGTCGCTGTTGGGCCACTTCTTCTCGCCGGCGAAACGCTCTGCCTCTTTCAGGCTCTGCTGCGCGCCCGCGGCGTTCTCGGCCTTGGTGGCCGCCACCTGGCGGTCTTCCATGAGCGACGCGTACCGCGGGTCGTTGAGCAGCTTGGTCTGGCCGTCCGAGGTGGTGGGGTCGATGCCCAGCTCGGCGGCCCGCTGCGCCATCGCGGTGTCCAGCCGGTCGCGCTCCGCGCCGAAGCGCTGGACGTCATCGTTGATCCGGGCGCGGTTGGCCTGGTCGAGGACACCGGACGGGAGTCCGCGCAACTGGCCGAGTTCCTGGAACTTCGTCCGCAGCAGTTCGTCCTGCTGCTCCTTGGTCAGCGACTTCCACCACGCCGCGACCTGCTTGGGGTCCGTGCCGGGGCCGGGCACGGTGGCCGACGTGCGCATCGCCGCGACGGTCCTCGCCCACCCGGCGTCGGCCTTGGCCGTTTCCTCAAAACCGGGCTTGACCTGCGACAACGCCGACGCGTACGAGCGGAGGACCTGCTCGTAGCCGCTCTTCACGGTGGTCAGCGACGTGTTGACCCGTTCGGCCAGCTCCAGGGTCTGCTGGGCGTCCATCAGCGGTGAGCGGCTCCGCCACACGGCGATGACCTGGTCCGCGCTGCCACGCATCTGCGAGTAGGCCCGTGACGCGGCCTGCACGACGTCGACGCCGACGCCGAGGCGTTCGGTCGCCACGGTCGCGGACTTCGTGGACAGCTCGGCACGGGCACCGAACTTCTCCGATGCCTGGCCGGTCCAGCCCGACTTGGCCGTGGAGCCGCCGGAACTCACCGAATCACGTGCTCGGCCGACCGCGCTGATGGCACCGCTGATCGGGTCGCCGGCAGCGGCGATCCGCCCGGCATCGCCCGATGCGAGTTGGCCGTAGAGGACCTCTGGATCGTTCACTGCGCTCCACCGATCTTGCGGAAGCTCTGGTGCGAGTCGTCGTCCGTGCGTTCGTAGGTGTCGGCGTTCTGGGTGAGCCCCTCGCCCGCGTCGCGGTACCAGGCCGAGCCGCGCCGCAGGTCGTCGGACTGCTGGCTGGTGAACTTCGCCAGCGCGTCCGCGAACTCCGCCGCCGCCGGAACCTCGCCGAGCGCCCCCGCGTCAAGGCTGAGCATGGAGATGAGTTCGGCGCCGTCCGCGGTGGCGTCCGCTCCTTCGTGGAAGCCCTTGGAAGCGTTCCGCAACGCCTCCGGTTGCACACCGAACACGATTTCCCACCCTTCGTGACACCGACCGCTTGCACTGCGACGCACCCGAACCGCGACCGGTTCCGGCACGATGACCAAGAACGATCGAACCAGGAGGCAGCACGTGCCAGCAGGATGGACCACGCAGCGGTGGACCGAGGTCTTCCTCGAACAGTCGACGATGTTCCGCGAGGCGGTCGCGGAAGCCGACCCGGCCGCGAACGTCCCCAGTTGTCCGGGCTGGAACTTCGCCGAACTGGCGGTCCACGTCGCCAGGTTCCTGGAGACCTCCCTCGAATACCTCCGCACCGGCAGCACCGTCCAGCTCAAGCCCCCGCCCCCGCCGGTCGGAGCGTCGCCGATCGAGTACCTGGACGCCCAGTTGGCCGACGCCGCCGAGGTGCTGCCGCTGGTGCCCGGCAACCGACCCACCTGGACGTTCTCTCCTGCGGCCCCCGACCTGGCGTGGGTCTGGCACCGGCGGATCGCCCACGAACTCGACCTGCGCCGGTGGGACGCCCAGGCCGCGTTGCGCCAACTGGTGACCGGAGACGCGGACTTCGCGGCCGACGGAATCGACGAAGCGCTCGGCACGTTGCTCGCCGCGAAGTACACGACCGACGTCCCGCTCCAGGTGACCGGCACGGTGGTCGTGCGCTGCACCGACGTGCCGGAGTCCTGGCACGTCCGGCTGACCCCCGGTGAAGTGCCCGAGGTGCGTGCGGCCGCCCCCGGTGAGGTCGCCGACGTCGAGGTCGACGGTGAAGCACAGCTGATCCACTACGGGCTGTGGGGCCGCCTGCCGCTCAAGTCCGTGGGTGACGAAGCCGTCCTGCGCGCGGTGAGGATGGACCGATGAGGAAGCTGTTCCTGCTGCTCCCCGTCGTGCTGCTGCTGTCGGGCTGTGCCAGCGAGTGGAGCGGGGAGGTGCGGTTCAAGGTACGGGAGGTGCGCGAGATCTCCAGCGGGCCGATGGTCTTCCTCGACGTCGAGGGGGACAAGCCCACAGGACTGCAGTTGATCTCTGCGGGCAGTGCCGAGCCCGACCAGCTCCCGGCCGACGTCAAACCCGGTGAAGTGGTGGTCTGCCAGGTCAAGCAGACCGACGACGACAACCTGGACGGTGGCAACACCAGGACCTCCGTTGGGCCGTGCAGGCGACCTTGAGCGTGCGTTTCATCACGTCAGCGGCGGTTGGATGGGGTGGGTTCACCCCATGTTCGCCGTACACTCGTGGTGCCGACCGACATCGTCGCTAGGGAGCACTCGGTGGTCACCGACCAGTCAGACGCCGGCCGCACAACCACCCCATTCGAAGACACACTCGATTCGGACCCGCGCGAAGAGTGCGGTGTGTTCGGTGTGTGGGCCCCTGGCGAGGACGTCGCCAAGCTCACCTACTACGGCCTGTACGCCCTCCAGCACCGCGGCCAGGAGGCCGCCGGGATCTCGGTGGGCGACGGCAGCCAGGTCGTGGTCTTCAAGGACCTCGGGCTGGTCAGCCAGGTGTTCGACGAGCAGGTGCTCCAGTCGCTGAAGGGCCACGTGGCCGTCGGGCACTGCCGGTACTCGACGACCGGGTCGACGACGTGGGAGAACGCGCAGCCGACGTTCCGCACGACGGCCGCGGGCAGCGGGCTCTCGCTGGGCCACAACGGCAACCTGGTGAACACCGCCGAGCTGCTGGAACGGGCGCAGAAGCTGGGCATCGTGTCGCGCAACGGCGCGACGACGGATTCCGACCTGGTCTGCGGGCTGCTGGCCGCGACCGCCGCCGACATCGGCATCGAGCAGGCCGCCCTTGAGCTGCTGCCGACGCTGAAGGGCGCGTTCTGCCTGACGTTCTCCGACGAGAACACCCTGTACGCGGCCCGCGACCCGCACGGTGTGCGGCCGCTGGTGCTGGGTCGCCTCGAACGCGGCTGGGTCGCCGCAAGCGAGACGGCGGCGCTGGACATCGTCGGCGCGTCGTTCGTGCGCGAGGTCGAGCCGGGCGAGCTGATCGCGATCGACGAGAACGGACTGCGGTCCACGCGGTTCGCGACGCCGGAGCCCAAGGGCTGCGTCTTCGAGTACGTGTACCTGGCGCGGCCGGACACGACGATCTCCGGGCGCGGCGTGCACGCCACCCGCGTGGAGATCGGGCGCAGGCTGGCCGTCGAGCACCCGACCGAGGCCGACCTGGTCATCCCGGTGCCGGAGTCGGGCACGCCCGCCGCCATCGGCTACGCGCAGGCGTCGGGCATCCCGTACGGGTCGGGCCTGGTGAAGAACGCCTACGTCGGGCGGACCTTCATCCAGCCGTCGCAGACGATCCGCCAGCTCGGCATCCGGCTGAAGCTGAACCCGCTGCGCGACGTGATCCGCGGCAAGCGGCTCGTCGTCGTGGACGACTCGATCGTGCGCGGCAACACCCAGCGCGCGCTGGTGCGGATGCTGCGCGAGGCCGGTGCGCTGGAGGTGCACGTGCGGATCGCGTCGCCGCCGGTCAAGTGGCCGTGCTTCTACGGCATCGACTTCGCCTCGCGCGCGGAGCTGGTCGCGAACGGGCTCGACCTGGACGGCATCCGCCGCTCGGTCGGCGCGGACTCGCTCGGCTACGTGTCGCTGGAGCAGCTGATCGCGGCGACCGAGCAGCCGAAGACGCGGCTGTGCAGCGCGTGCTTCGACGGCGACTACCCGATCCCGCTGCCCGCGGACGCCCTGATGGGCAAGCACCTGCTTGAGGGCATCAAGGGAGTAGCGGGCTCGGCCGCCCCGGTCCTGCCGACCGGGTACGGTGCCGAAGACGCCCTGCAAAGGCCCTGAATCCCCCCACGATGGAGCACGTTGACGTGAGTGCCGAGACCGACAACGCCAAGGCGACCTACGCCTCGGCCGGAGTGAGCATCGCCGCGGGAGACGAGGCGGTGGAGAAGCTCAAGCCCTGGGCGGCGAAGGCGCACCGGCCCGAGGTGTTGGGCGGCATCGGCGGGTTCGCGGGTCTGTTCCAGCTCAAGCTCGACCGCTGGAAGGAGCCGGTGCTCGCGGCCTCCACGGACGGCGTCGGCACGAAGATCGCCGTCGCGCAGGCCATGGACAAGCACGACACCATCGGCCAGGACCTGGTCGCGATGGTCGTGGACGACCTGGTCGTCTGCGGTGCCGAGCCGCTGTTCATGCAGGACTACATCGCCGTCGGCAAGGTCGTGCCGGACAAGATCGCCGCGCTGGTCAAGGGCATCGCCGAGGGCTGCGTCCTGGCCGGTTGCGCGCTGCTCGGCGGCGAGACCGCCGAGCACCCCGGCCTCATGGGCGACGGCGACTACGACATCTCGGGCACCGGCGTCGGTGTCGTCGAGGCGTCGAAGATGCTCGGTCCGGACCGGGTCAAGCCCGGCGACGTCGTCATCGGCATGGGCTCGTCCGGCCTGCACTCGAACGGGTACTCGCTGGCCCGCCACGTGCTCCTGGAGATCGCCAGGATGCCCCTGGAGGGCCACGTGGAGGAGTTCGGCCGCACCCTCGGCGAGGAGATGCTGGAACCGACCCGCATCTACGCCAAGCACTGCCTCGCGCTCGCCGCGGAAGCGGACGTGCGCACGTACGCGCACATCACCGGTGGCGGTCTGACCGCGAACCTGGCCCGCGTGCTCCCGGAGGGCGTCCGCGCCGACCTGGACCGCGGCACCTGGACGCCGGACCCCGTGTTCGCCCTGATCGCCCAGCGCGGCCGGGTCGAGCGCGAGGAGATGGAGAAGACGTTCAACATGGGCGTCGGCATGATGGCGGTCGTCTCCCCCGAGGACGTCGACCGCGCACTGGCCGTCCTCACCGCCCGCCACGTGCCCGCGTGGGTGCTCGGCGAGGTCAACAAGGCCGACGGCGCGGACGCCCCCCGCGCCACGCTGGCCGGCGACCACCCCAGGTTCTGAGTCCGCCCTCTCCGGCCGCTCGTCGACGACGGCGGCCGGGGAGGCCGGTAAAGATCGTGACGACACCGGGTCGTGGGTTCTAGGGTTGCCGGGTGGCTGAGGACTTGACCGTGACGCGGACGCTGGTGCTACCGGCGGCCGAACTCCGCGAACGGTTCTCCCGGTCCTCGGGCCCCGGCGGCCAGGGCGTCAACACCGCGGACAGCAGGGTCGAGCTCAGCTTCGACCTGGCGTCCTCCCCGTCGGTGCCGGAGTGGCTGCGCGCCCGCATGGTCGAGCGCCTGGCGGGCCGCCTGGTGGACGGTGTCCTCACGGTCGCGGCCAGCGAGCACCGCGCCCAGCTCCAGAACCGCCAGGCGGCACGGGCCCGGATGGCGAACCTGCTGAGGGACGCGGCGGCGGCCCCGCCCCCGGTGCGCCGCCCGACGAAGCCGAGCCGGGGCTCGAAGGAGCGGCGGATCGCCCAGAAGAAGCGCCGCGGCGTCACCAAGCGCGGGCGCAGCGGCGGGTTCGACGACTAGCGCCCCAGCCACACGTACTGCCGTTCGGGCCTGCCGGTGCCGCCGTACCGCAACCGCACCTCGGCCCGCCCGGTCGTCACGAAGTGCTCCAGGTACCGCCGCGCGCTGACCCGCGCCAGCTCCGTCAGCTCGGCGCACTCGCTGGCCGACAACCCGTCCAGCCGCGAGCGCAGGGCCCGTTCCACCAGGTTGGCCGTCTGCGCCGTCAACCCCTTCGGCAGCACGGGCGCGGAGGTCGGCCGGGCGCCGAACACCTGGTCCACGTCGGCCTGGCCCGCGGACCCGAGCTGGTCCAGCTTCCGGTGCAGGGCGGCGAAGTGCGCCAACTGGTCCCGCAGGGCCGCGAACTCGAACGGCTTGATCAGGTAGTGCAGCACCCCGCCCCGCATGGCGCTGCGCACGGTGTCCACGTCCGTCGCCGCGGTGATCACGATGACGTCGACGGCCTCGTCGCCCCTGGCCCGCAGTTCGCGCAGCACCCCGAGCCCGTCGACGTCGGGCAGGTAGATGTCGAGCAGCACCAGGTCCGGCCGCAACGTCTGGACCAGGCGCAACGCGTCGGCGCCGGTGTGCGCGACGCCCACCACCTCGAACCCCGGCGTCCGGGACACGTACCCGCTGTGCACCTTCGCCACCATGAAGTCGTCGTCGACGACGAGCACCCGGATCACAACGCCACCTCCCTGGGCAGCCGCGCCGTGAAGACGGCGCCGTCGTCGTTGTGCACCCGCACGCTCCCACCCCGCCGCAGGCACGTCTGCCTGGTCAGCGCCAGTCCCAAGCCGCGCTGGCCCTGCTCGGCGGCCTTGGTCGTGAACCCGTTCTTGAACACCTCTTCGGCGATCTCCGGCGCCACCCCCGGCCCGGAGTCCCGCACCCGCACCACCACCGTGCCCCCGTCCTCGGCGACGTGGACGGAGATCCACCCGCGGGCCCCGGCCAGCGCGTCCAGCGCGTTGTCCACCAGGTTCCCCAGGACGGTGACCAGGTCCGTCGACAGCACCTCGTCCACCTCGCCGAGGCGGCTGTCCGGTTCCATCCTCAACCCCACCCCGCGCTCGGCGGCCAGGCTCGCCTTGGCGATCAGCAGGGCCGCCACTGCCGGGTCGGCGATCCGCGACCCGACCTCCACCTGCCACTGCCCCTGCGCGGAGCTGATCCGGTGGACGAACCCGCGCACCTCGTCGTACTCGCCGAGTTCGATCAGCCCGGAGATCGTGTGCAGCCGGTTGCTGAACTCGTGGGCCTGCGCCCGCAGCGTGTCGGTGGCGTGCCGGTTGGCGTCCAGCTCGTTCTGGAGCACCAGCAGTTCGGTCCGGTCCCGCAGCGTCACCACGGACCCGACCTCCACCCCGTGCACGGCGATCGGCATCCGGTTCAGCGTCAGCACGGACCCGGCGCGCAGCACGACCTGGTCCGCCCCCGAGGACCTCCCGGTCAGCACGTCCAGCAGCCGCGAGTCCAGGTCCAGCTCGCCGACCTCGCGGCCGACGCAGTCGGCGGGCAGGTCCAGCGACGACCGCGCGTGGTCGTTGGCCAGCGTGATCCGGTGCTGCGGGTCGAGCCCGACCACGCCCTCCTTGATGCCGTGCAGCAGCGCTTCCCGGTGCTCCACCAGCGACGTGATCTCCCGCGGCTCCAGCCCGAGCGTCTGCTTCTTCACCCGCCGGGTCAGCAGCACCGACCCGACCACCCCGATCGCCAGCGCCACCCCGAGCAGCAGCAGCGCGTCACCGGGGGAGTCCAGCACGCCCTCGAAGAACCCCGGCGACTCCTGCCCGGCCGCGACCAGGCCGATCACCGCCCCCCGGTCGCTGATCACCGGCACCTGGGCCACGATCGCGCCGCCGAGCGACCCGACCCACGACCGCCCGGACAGGGCGGTGCTGGACCCGACGTCGAGGGCTTGCCCCAGCTGCGCGGGGTCGGGCGAGGTCAGCACCCGGCGCGCGGCGTCGGTGATGACCACGTAGGACGCGCCGGACAGGCTCCGGCCGCTCTCCGCGAACGGTGCCAGCGCGTAGTGCCGGAGCGGGTCCTCCAGCGCCACCCGCACACCCGCCGTCGCGGCCACGTCCTCGGCCACGGAGAGCATCCGGCGTCCCTCGGTGGTGGCGAAATTCGCACCCGCCTGGACGACCGACAGCGCGCCCACCGCGCAGAGCAGCGCGAGGACGACTACCAGTTGCCAGGCGAGCAGCTGTCTGGCCAGCGAACCCCGACCGCCCATCCACGCCTCCCGCCTGATCGCGTGGGAGTGACAGTAGGACTTCCCCGGCGGCGGTGCGCGGGACCACAAAGACCAAAAGAACCGCTACGCCCGCAATCGGGACATCCGGTTAACACGGGTGCAACATCCCATCCAAGCGCAGGAGAGGCGGAGATCACAGTGCGGATCAGGAACTGGCTGGCGGTGGGGGCGGCGGTGGCGGCCGTGGTCGTCCTGCCGCCGTTGCTCACGCCCGGTGGGGACAGCGCCGCGGGCCAGCTCCGGGCCCTGCGGGTGCTGGTGCCCAACGCCCCCGGAGGCGGGTACGACATCACCGCGCGGACCGCGGCCAAGGCGATGGAGGACGCGGACCTGCTGCGCAACGCCGAGGTGTTCAACCTGCCCGGCGCAGGCGGGACCGTCGGGCTCGGGCGGACCGTGGCGGAGCGGGGCAACGGGAAGCTCGTCATGTCGATGGGCCTCGGCGTCGTCGGCTCCGTCTACACGAACAAGGCCCCCTCGTCCCTGCTGGACACCACGCCGATCGCGAAGCTGATCGAGGAGCCCGACATCGTGGTGGTCGGCAAGGAGTCGCCCTACCGGGACCTGGGTGAGCTGGTGGCCGCGTGGAAGGCGGACCCCGGTGCCGTCCCGGTCGGCGGCGGGTCGTCCCCCGGCGGGCCGGACCACCTGGCCCCGATGCTGATGGCCAAGGCCGTGGGGCTGGAGCCCAGGACGGTCAACTACATCCCGTTCGACGGCGGCGGCGAGCTGCTCGCGTCCGTGCTCGGCGGCAAGGTCGCGTTCGGCGTGTCCGGCATCGGCGAGTACCGCGACCAGATCCAGGCCGGGACGCTGCGGGTGCTGGCCGTGACCAGCGCCGACCGGATCCCCGGTGTGGACGCGCCGACGCTGGTGGAGGCCGGTGTGGACGTGAAGTTCAGCAACTGGCGCGGGATCGTCGCGCCGCCGGGCATCTCCGACACCGACCGCGACCGGCTGGTGGACCTCTTCACGACCCTCCACGGCACCGCGCAGTGGAAGGAAGCCCTGGAGCGCAACGGGTGGACCGACGCCTTCGCGCCGGGTGATCGGTTCGGCTCGTTCCTGGAGGACGAGAACACGCGGGTGGCGACGGTGCTGAAGGACTTGGGGTTGGCATGACGACTGCGAAGACGTGGTTGAGGGAGCGTTCCGAACTCGGGGTGTCCGCCGTCCTGGTGGTGCTCGGGGTCGTGGTGCTGGTGGACGCGGTGCGGATCCACACGGACTTCGCCCAGCGCGGGCCCGTCGGGCCCAGGGCCGTGCCGATCGTGGTGGGGACGGCGCTGCTCGTCGTCGCGGTGCTCCTCGCGCGGGACGTCCTGCGCGGTGGCCGGGGTGAGGCCGAGGGCGGGGAGGACGTCGACCTCGCCGCGCCCGCCGACTTCCGGACCGTGCTGCTGCTGTGCGGCGCCTTCCTGGCCAACGCGGCGCTGATCGGTGTGGTCGGGTTCCCGATCTCCGGGGCCGTGCTGTTCTGGGGCGCGGCGTACGCGCTGGGCAGCAGGCACTTCGTCCGCGACCCGCTGATCGCCGCCGGGCTGTCCGTGGCGACGTTCCTGGTCTTCAACAACCTGCTCGGCGTTCCCCTGCCCGGCGGTCCGCTGATGGGGGTGCTGTGATGTTCCAGCAGTTGATGGACGGCTTCGCGACGGCGCTGACGCCGACGCACCTGGCCATGGCCGCGCTGGGCGTGCTGCTCGGCACCGCCATCGGCGTGCTGCCGGGGATCGGGCCCGCCATGGCCGTGGCGCTGCTGCTCCCCGTGACCTACGGGCTGGAGCCGACCGGGGCGTTCATCATGTTCGCCGGGATCTACTACGGCGGGATGTTCGGCGGGTCGACCACGTCGATCCTGCTGAACACGCCGGGGGAGAGCGCGGCCGTGGTGGCGGCCATCGACGGCAACCCGATGGCGCGCAAGGGCCGGGGGTCGCAGGCGCTGGCCGCCGCGGCCATCGGCCACTTCATCGGCGGGATCATCGGGACGACGATGCTGGTCCTGCTGGCGCCCACCGTCGCGGAGTTCGCGGTGGACATCGGCGCGCCGGACTTCTTCGCGATCATGGTGCTGGCGTTCATCGCGGTCACGTCCGTGCTCGGCGCGTCGCGCGTCCGCGGGTTCGCGTCGCTGCTGATCGGGCTGACCATCGGCCTGGTCGGGCTGGACGAGATGACCGGGCAGCAGCGGCTGACGTTCGGGTCGCTGCACCTGGCGGACGGCATCGACGTGGTGATCGTCGCCGTGGCGCTGTTCGCCGTCGGCGAGTCGCTGTGGGTCGCGGCGCACCTGCGGCGGACCACCGGCCAGGCCATCCCGGTCGGACGGCCGTGGCTCGGGAGGGCCGACCTGAAGCGGGCCTGGAAGCCGTGGCTGCGCGGGCCGTTCATCGGCTTCCCGTTCGGGGCCATCCCGGCGGGCGGTGCCGAGATCCCCACGTTCCTGTCCTACGTCGCGGAGAAGCGGCTGTCGAAGGAGCACCGGGACGAGTTCGGCAAGGGCGCCATCGAGGGCGTCGCCGGACCCGAGGCGACCGCGTCGGCGTCCGCGGCCGGGACCCTGGTGTCGATGCTGACGCTGGGCCTGCCGACCACGGCCGTCGCCGCCGTCATGCTGGCCGCGTTCCAGCAGTACGGCATCCAGCCGGGGCCGCTGCTGTTCCAGCGGGAGTCCTCGCTGGTGTGGGGCCTGATCGCGTCGCTGTTCATCGGCCTGACGCTGCTGCTGGTGCTGAACCTGCCGCTGGCGCCGCTGTGGGCGAAGCTGCTGCGGATCCCCCGGCCCTACCTGTACGCGGGCATCCTGTTCTTCGCCAGCGTCGGGGCCTACGCGGTCAACGCCGACGTGTTCGACCTGCTGATCATGTTCGCGATCGGCGTGCTCGGGTTCGTGATGCGCCGGTACGGGCTGCCGGTGCTGCCCGCGATCATCGGCGTGATCCTCGGACCGGCCGCCGAGCAGCAGATGCGGCGGGCGCTCCAGCTCTCCGACGGCGACCTGGTCGGGCTGGTGAACACGCCGTTCTCGATCGTGGTCTACGTGATCATCGCGGTGCTGCTGTTCTTCCCGCTGGTCTGGAAGGCGGTCCGGCCGGAGAAGCCCGCGCCGCCGTCCGCGCCCGACCGGGAGGAGGTCGGGGTCTGAGCGCTCCCCGGTCCACGGCACCGCCGTGGACCGGGGAACCCCTCAGCCGTGGGTCGGGAAGCCCAGGTCGATCCCGTGCTGGCGCGGCCAGCGGGCGGTGACCGCCTTCGCCCTGGTGTAGAAGCGGACGCCCTCCGCGCCGTGCACGTGGGTGTCGCCGAACAGGGAGTCCTTCCAGCCGCCGAAGGAGTAGTAGGCCATCGGGACCGGGATGGGGACGTTGATGCCGACCATGCCGACGTGCACCCGCCGCTGGTACTCGCGGGCCGCCAGGCCGTCACCGGTGTAGATCGCGGTGCCGTTGCCGTAGGGGTTGGCGTTGACCAGGTCCACGGCGGCGTCGAACGTCGGCACGCGCACCACGCCGAGGACCGGGCCGAAGATCTCGTCCCGGTAGATCGACATCTCCGGGGTGACGTGGTCGAAGAGGGTCGGCTCGAGCCAGAACCCGTTCTCGTGGCCGTCCGGCGCGTGGCCCCGGCCGTCCACCACCAGCGACGCGCCCTCGGCGACGCCGGTGTCCACGTAGGACGTCACCCGGTCGCGGTGCGCGCCGGTGACCAGCGGCCCCATCTGCGAGGCGGGGTCCGTGCCGGGGCCGGTGACCAGCCCGGCGGTCCTCTCGGCGATCTTGTCCACCAGCGCGTCGGCGGCGTCGCCCACGGCGACCACCACGGAGATGGCCATGCAGCGTTCGCCCGCGCTGCCGTACCCGGCGGACACCGCGGCGTCCGCGGCCACGTCCAGGTCGGCGTCCGGGAGCACGACCATGTGGTTCTTCGCCCCGCCCAACGCCTGCACGCGCTTGCCCGCCGCCGTGCCGCGCGCGTAGACGTGCCTGGCGATGGCCGTCGAGCCCACGAACGACGCCGCGGCCACGTCCGGGTGGGCCAGCAGGGCGTTCACGGCCGTCGCGTCGCCGTGCAGGACGGTGAGCACGCCGTCCGGCAGGCCTGCCTCGCCGAACAGCTCGGCCAGCCGCACCGCCGCCGACGGGTCGCGCTCCGACGGCTTGAGGACGAACGCGTTGCCGCTCGCGATGGCCACCGGGAACATCCACATCGGGACCATCACGGGGAAGTTGAACGGCGTGATGCCCGCGACCACGCCCAGCGGCTGCCGCACCGAGTAGGCGTCCACCCCGCGGGACACCTGCTCCGAGTGCTCGCCCTTGAGCAGGTGCGGGATGCCGCACGCGAACTCCACGACCTCCAGGCCGCGCTGGACCTCGCCCGCGGCGTCGTCCAGCACCTTGCCGTGCTCGCTGGTGATGATCGCGGCCAGCTCGTCGCGGTGCTCGTGCAGCAGTTGGCGGTAGTCGAACAGGACGCGGGTGCGGGTCGCGAGGGAGGACTCCGACCACGAGGCCGCGGCCTTGACCGCCGACGCGACCGCCAGGTCCACGTCGGACTGGTCGGCCAGCCCCACCCGGCCGGTGACCTCGCCGGTCGCCGGGTTGAAGACGTCCGCTGTCCGGGTCGACACCCCGGTGGTGCGGGCGCCGTCGATCCAGTGCGGGATGGTGGGGCTCACGACGGTCCTCCTGGGGCGGCGGTGGTGTTCCGGACGACGAGCGACGGGTGCAGCAGGTGGCGGACCGGCTCGGTGCGCTCGCCGCGCACCCGTTGGATCAGGGCTTCGGCGGCCAACCGGCCGATCTGGTTGCGGGGCTGGTCGACCGTGGTGAGCGAGACGTGGCGCAGCGCGGCCAGGGACGTGTTGTCGTAGCCGACGACCGAGACGTCACCCGGCACGCGGAAGCCCGCCTCCTCCAGCGCGGAGATCGCGCCGACGGCGTTGAAGTCGTTGCAGGAGATGACGGCGGTCGGGACGCGCCCGCCGCGGTGCAGCTCCTCGACCGCCCGCGCCCCGGCGGCGTCGGTGTACTCGCTGGCGACGACCCTCGGTTCGAGGCCGTGCTTCGCCATGGCGCTGACGTAGCCCCGGCGGCGCGGACCGGACTGGCTGCCCTCACCGCCGTCGAGGTGGACGATGTCGCGGTGGCCCAGGGAAACCAGGTGGTCCACGGCCAGGCCCGCGCCCTGCTCCCCGTCGTCGTTGACCGTGTCGACGCCGGACACGCGCGAGGACCTGGCGACCAGCACGATCGGCAGGTGGTCGGCGGCGTTGCTGATCGCCGCCGTCGGCACCACGGGGCTGAGCAGGGCCAGGCCCGCCGGGCGGAACGAGAGCAGGCTGTCCAGCGCTCGCCGCTCCCGCGCCGGGCTGCGGCCACCGGTGTTGATGATGAGCTCGAAGCCCTGGTCGCGCGCCACGGCGTCGAGGCCGTCGACCACCTCGGCGAAGAACGCGTTGTGGAGGTCGGAGACCATCACGCCGAGCACCGTGGAGGTGCGGCTGGCCAGCGAGCGCGCCATCGCGTGCGGCGAGTAGCCCAGTTCCTCGGCCGCCCGCAGCACGGCGGCGCGTCGCTGCTCGCTCACCTTCGGTGATCCCCGCATCACCAGCGACACCAGCGCGCGGGACACCCCCGCCCGCTTGGCGACGTCCTCCATGGTTGGCCTGACCACCGCCACCTCCTCGTTCGCGGGTCACGAGCCGGAAACGCCCCCTTGACACCCGTGTGACGGAAGCTACAGCATTGGAGCGCTCCAACCAATAGAGCGCTCTAACGCCACAGACCTCCTACCAGGACGGAGACCCTCCGCATGCGGATCGGAGTCGCTGGAGTCGGCCGGATCGGCACGATGCACGCCACCAACCTCGCCGCGCTGGACCAGGTCGACGAGGTGCTCCTCTTCGACCCCGTTCCCGGCCGTGCCGCGCTGGCCTCGGCCGCTCTGCCCGGCACGAAGGCCGTCGACGACCTGGACGCCCTGCTCACCGCGAGTGACGGAGTGCTGCTCGCCACGCCCACGAACACGCACCCGGCGCTGCTGCGGGCGGCGCTGGCCGCGAAGGTCCCCGCCCTGTGCGAGAAGCCGATCGCGAGCGACCTGGACGAGATGCGGGCCCTCGTCGACGACGTCGAGGCGTCCGGGGTGGAGGTGCTGGTCGGCTTCCAGCGCCGGTTCGACCCCGCGGTGTTCGAGCTGCACCGCCGCATCCGCGCGGGTGAGGTCGGCGACGTCTACCTGGTGCGGGCGATCGGCAACGACGCCCAGCCGCCGGACCTCGCCTACCTGCCCGCCTCGGGCGGCATCTTCCGCGACCTGCTGATCCACGACCTCGACGCGGTCCCGTGGCTGGTCGGCGAGCCCGTCGTCGAGGTGTACGCCTCGGGCTCCGTGCTGGTGAACCAGGCGTTCGCCGACGCGGACGACGTGGACAACGCCGTGGTCCTGCTGAGGTTCGCGGGCGGCGCGCACGCCGCGCTGGCGGGTGGCCGCCACGACCCGCTGGGCTACGACCACCGCATCGAGGTGCTCGGCAGCAAGGACTCGCTCGCCGTCGGCGTCGACGCCCGCACCCCGCTGACCTCGCTCGAACCCGGCGGCCCCGTCGTCGCGGACGACGCGTACCCCGGTTTCCCCGAGCGGTTCCACCGCGCCTACCTCAACGAGATGACCGTGTTCACGCAGGTCGTGGCGGGCGAAGTGGCGAACCCGTCCCCCGCGCGGGAGAGTTTGATCAGCCTCCGCCTCGCCGAGGCGTGCGAGGCTTCCCGGCGTTCGGGCGCACCGGTCCGCCTGACAGGAGTCGACGCATGACGAAGATCGCCGGCGCACCCATCTCCTGGGGCGTGTGCGAGGTACCCGGCTGGGGTCGGGTGCTGGAGGCCGACCAGGTGCTCGGCGAGATGGCGTCGCTCGGCCTGACCGCGACCGAGCTGGGCCCGCCCGACTACCTGCCGTCCGAACCGGCCGAGCTGAAGGCGCTGCTGGCGGAGCACGGCCTCGGGCTGGTCGGCGGGTTCCTCGCGGTCGTGCTGCACGACCCGCCGCGGGTGCCCGCCACCGTGGAGGAAGCGGACCGGGTCGCCGCGCTGCTGGCCGCCGCGGGCGCCGGGGTGCTGGTGCTGGCCGCCGCGACCGGGCTCGACGGGTACGACGAGCGGCCCGCCCTGACCGACGAGCAGTGGCGGACGCTGGTCCAGACCTCCGCGAAGATCGCCGACGTCGCCGCGGGCCACGGCCTGCGCACGGTGCTGCACCCGCACGTCGGCACGCACGTCGAGAAGTCCGCCGAGGTCGAGCGGTTCCTCGCGGACTCCGAACTCCAGCTCTGCCTGGACACCGGCCACCTGCTCATCGGTGGCACGGACCCGGTCGACCTGGCCCGCCGCCACCCGGACAGGATCGGCCACGTGCACCTCAAGGACGTGCGGGCCGACATCGCGGAGCAGGTGCGCGACGGGAGGATCGGCTACACCACCGCGGTCCAGCGGGGCATCTACGTGCCGCTGGGCGACGGCGACGTCGACGTGGAGGCTCTCGTCACCCTCGTCCGCGAGGCGGGGTACACCGGGTGGTTCGTCCTCGAACAGGACACCGCGCTCGGTGACGGCGGTCCGACCGACACCCCGGTGCGGGACACCACGCGCAGCCTGGCGCACCTCAACAAGATCATCGGAAAGGGCTAGGGACGATGACGTCTGTTCGCTCTGCAAGACGAAGTGTTCTGCGCGTGGGTCTCGGCGTCGCCGCGGCCGCCCTGCTGGCCGCGTGCAGCGGGCCGGGTGCGAGCAACACCACCGGTTCCGGCAGCCCGGACACCGGGTCCGCCTCCAGCAGCGGGCCGCTCAAGGTCGCCGTGGTCACCCACGGCTCCGCCGGTGACGCGTTCTGGAACGTGGTCAAGAACGGCGCGACCGACGCGGGCAAGGCGCTCGGCGTGACCGTCGACTACAACTCCGACGGCGACCCGGCCGCGCAGTCCAAGCTGATCGACAACGCGGTGTCGCAGAAGGTCGGCGGCCTCGTCGTGTCGATGGCGAACCCGGACGCGCTGAAGACCTCGATCGACGCCGCCGTCAAGGCGGGCATCCCGGTGATCACCATCAACTCCGGTGGCGACAGGAGCGCGTCGTTCGGCGCCCTCGCGCACGTCGGCCAGGAGGAGGGCATCGCGGGCGAGCAGGCGGGCAAGAAGCTCAAGGAAGCGGGCAAGGCCAAGCTGCTCTGCGTGATCCACGAGGCGGGCAACATCGGCCTCAACCAGCGCTGCGACGGCGCGAAGACCGGTTTCGGCGGAGCGGTGTCGACGCTCCAGGTCGACATCAACAACCCGACCGACATCGAGGCCCGCATCAAGGGCGCGCTCCAGACCGACTCGTCGATCGACGCCGTGCTGGCGCTGAACCCGCAGGTCGCCGTCAACGCCGCGAGCGCGGTCAAGGGCGCGTCCAGCAAGGCCGCCGTGGCGACGTTCGACCTCAACGGCGACGTGGTCGCCTCCATCAAGGCCGGTGACGTCCTCTTCGCCGTCGACCAGCAGCAGTACGAGCAGGGCTACCTGCCGGTCGTGATGCTGAAGCTCTACAAGGACAACGCGAACACCGTCGGCGGCGGCCAGCCCGTGCTGACCGGTCCCGGTTTCGTCGACGAGTCCAACGTGGACAAGGTCGAGGAGTACGCCAAGCGCGGAACGCGCTAGGAACCGGCCGGGAAGGGAGAGATGGGGACGCAGTGGTAGCGCAAACAGAGGTGTCGTCCGGCGCCGACGAGCGGGTCCGCAGACCCGGCCTGCTCGACCGGCTGGTCGTCCGACCGGAGATCGGGTCACTGCTCGGCGCGGTGCTCGTGTTCCTGTTCTTCTCCATCGTGACCGAGCAGTTCCTGAGCCCCGGCGGTGTCGCGACCTGGCTCGACGACGCGTCCACGCTGGGGATCATGGCGGTGGCGGTGGCGCTGCTGATGATCGGCGGCGAGTTCGACCTGTCCGCCGGTGTCATGACCGCGTCCACCGCCCTGGTCACGGCCATCCTCTCCACCCAGCTCGGCTGGAACGTCTGGTTGGCCCTGTTCGCGTCACTGCTGTTCGCGCTGGGCGTCGGTGCGCTCAACGGGTGGCTGGTGATGCGGACGGGGTTGCCCAGCTTCATCGTCACGCTCGGCACGTTCCTCGCGTTGCAGGGCCTCAACCTCGGCATCACGCGGGTCGTCACCGGCACCGTGCAGGTGTCCGGGATGCGCACGACGGACGGCTACGAGTCGGCCGGGTTCCTGTTCGCCTCGACGTTCACCTTCGGCGGCACGTCGTTCTACATCTCGATCGTCTGGTGGGTCCTGTTCACGGTCGTCGCCTCGACGATCCTGCTGCGCACGCGGTTCGGCAACTGGATCTTCGCGGTCGGGGGGTCGGCGCTCAGCTCCCGCGCGGTCGGCGTCCCGGTGATGCGCACGAAGATCTACCTGTTCATGACCACGGCGTTCGCGGCGTGGCTGGTCGGGTCGATCAACATCCTGCGGTTCACCAGCGTGCAGGCCAACCAGGGCATCGGCCTGGAGTTCCAGTTCATCATCGCGGCGGTCATCGGCGGCTGCCTGCTCACCGGCGGCTTCGGCTCCGCGGTGGGCGCGGCCATCGGCGCGCTGATCTTCGGCATGGCGCGCCAGGGCATCGTCTACGCCAACTGGAACAGCGACTGGTTCCAGCTCTTCCTCGGCGTGATGCTGCTGTCCGCGGTGCTGGTCAACAACGCCCTGCGGCGGCGTGCGGAGAGGGTGCGGCGATGACCTCGCTGATCGAGACCACCGAGATCGGCAAGACCTACGGCAGCGTCATCGCGCTGCGGGACGTCTCGACCGTCGTCAACGCGGGCGAGGTGACCTGCGTGCTCGGCGACAACGGCGCGGGCAAGTCCACGCTGATCAAGATCCTCGCCGGGGTGCACCAGCACGACCGGGGGAGCCTGAGGGTGGAGGGCGAGGAGATCAGCTTCTCCTCCCCGCGCGAAGCGCTCGACCACGGGATCGCCACGGTCTACCAGGACCTCGCGGTGGTGCCGCTGATGAGCGTGTGGCGCAACTTCTTCCTGGGCTCCGAACCCACCAGGGGGGTCGGGCCGTTCAAGGTGCTCGACCGCAAGCAGGGCCGCGACGTCACGAAGAAGGCGCTGGCGGAGATGGGCATCGACCTGCGCGACGTCGAGCAGCCCGTCGGCACGCTGTCCGGCGGTGAGCGGCAGTGCGTCGCCATCGCCCGCGCCGTGCACTTCGGGGCGAAGGTGCTGATCCTGGACGAGCCGACCGCCGCGCTCGGCGTGAAGCAGGCCGGGGTGGTGCTGAAGTACGTGGCACGGGCCCGCGACCGCGGCCTCGGCGTCGTGCTGATCACGCACAACCCGCACCACGCCTACCCGGTCGGCGACCGGTTCCTGCTGCTCAAGCGGGGTCGGTCCCTCGGGTCGTACGACAAGGCCGACATCGGCGTCGAGGAGCTGACCCGGCAGATGGCCGGTGGCGCCGAGCTGGACGCGCTGTCCCACGAACTCCGGGCGGCCGGGACGGGGGACGCGGGCTGATGGCGCTGGACGTGCTCGCGGTCGGCCGCGTCGGCGTCGACCTCTACCCCGAGCAGAGCGGTGTCCCGCTGTCCGCCGTGCGCACGTTCGCCAAGTCGCTCGGCGGCACCGCGACCAACGTCGCCGTGGCCGCGGCCCGCCTCGGCCGCCGGACCGCCGTGCTGACCAAGGTCGGCCCGGACGGCTTCGGCGACTACGTCCGGGAGGCGCTGGAGGGGTTCGGCGTGTCGGCGGACCACGTCGGCACCTCGCCGGACCTGCGGACGCCGGTGGTGTTCTGCGAGCTGAACCCGCCGGAGGACCCGCCGCTGCTGTTCTACCGCTCGCCGATCGCGCCGGACCTGACGCTGGTCGAGGCGGACGTGCCGTGGGACGTGGTCGCGGACGTGCCGGTGCTGTGGGTGACCGGGACCGGGGTGTCGACCGAGCCCGCGCGGGGAACCCAGCGCAGGGTGTTGGAGCACCGCGGCCGTCGGGCGCACACCGTGCTGGACCTCGACTACCGGCCGATGTTCTGGTCCGATGTGGACAGTGCGCGCCGGGAGATCGGCTGGATGCTGGACCACGTGACCGTGGCCGTGGGCAACCGGACCGAGGTCGAGGTCGCCGTGGGCACCGCCGACCCGGACGAGGCGGCCCGGCGGCTGCTGGACCGCGGCGTGGAGCTGGCGCTGGTGAAGAAGGGCGCGGAGGGCGTGCTGGTCGCGACCCGCGAGGGGTCGTGGACCGTGCCGCCGCACCCGATCGACGTGGTCTGCGGGCTCGGCGCGGGCGACGCGTTCGGCGGAGCCCTGGCGCACGGCCTGCTCGCGGGCTGGGACCCGGTGCGGATCGCCCGCTACGCCAACGTCGCGGGCGCGCTGGTGGCGTCCCGGCTCGCGTGCGCCGACGCCATGCCCGAACCGCACGAGATCGAGGAGCACCTGTGATCACCGACCAGCGGTGGGCGGAGCTGCTGACCACGCGCGCCACCGACCCCGGCTCGATCCGGCGGGCCTACCAGGCCCGTCGCCGCCGGAAGACCCTGCTGTCCGACCGGGGGACGCTGTTCCTGGTCGCGGCCGACCACCCCGCCCGCGGCGCGCTCGGCGTGGGCGGGGACCCGCTCGCGATGGCGGACCGCCGCTCGCTGCTGGACCGGCTGCTCACCGCGCTGGCCGACCCGGCGGTGGACGGCGTGCTCGGCACGCCGGACGTGGTCGAGGACCTGCTGCTGCTGGACGGCCTGCACGAGAGGGTCGTGATCGGGTCGATGAACCGCGGCGGCCTCGCGGGCGCGGACTGGGAGGTCGACGACCGGTTCACCGCCTACGACGCCCCCTCGATCGCCACGAACGGGCTCGACGGCGGCAAGATGCTGCTGCGCCTGGTCGACTCCGACGCGGGCACCGCCCCGACGCTGGAGGGCTGCGCGCAGGCCGTGTCCGCGCTGGCGCAGCTCGGGCTCATGGCGATGGTCGAACCGCTGCCGTACGACCGGGACGCCGCCGGGAAGCTGGTGCTGCGCGACGACTCCGCGTCACTGGCCCGCGCCGCGGCCATCGCGGCCGGCCTGGGCACGACGTCGGCGCACACCTGGCTCAAGCTCCCCGCGCCCGCCGAACCGGACGTCGCGCTGGGCAGCACGACGCTGCCCGCGCTGGTGCTCGGCGGCGTGCCGTCGTCGCGGCCGGAGGACGACCTGGCCTCCTGGGGCCGCTCGCTGCGGCACCCCGCCGTGCGCGGGCTGGTCGTCGGCCGCGCCCTGCTCTACCCACCGGACGGCGACGTGGCGGGTGCGGTCGCGTCGGCCGCCGCCGTGCTGCGCACGGCGCACGAGGAGGTCACGGCATGAGCTGGCACCGTCCACTCGGGACACTGACCGACGGCGACGACCCGATCCGGCTCGGCCCGGCCGAGGCGGGGTGGACCTACACGGGCCTGCGCGTGCTGGTGCTCGCCGCGGGCGAGAGCCGCGCCGTCGACACCGGCGGGTTCGAGGCGTTCGTGCTGCCCCTCGCGGGCGGCTGCGCGGTGGAGGTCGACGGCGAGCGGTTCGAGCTGACCGGCCGCGAGTCGGTGTTCACCAGGGTCACGGACTTCGCCTACGTGCCGAGGGACGCGCACGTCGTGCTGACGTCCGCCGAGGGAGCCGAGGTGGCGCTGCCGATGGCCCGCTGCGACCGGCGGCTCGCCCCGAGGTACGGCCCGGCCGAGGACGTGCCGGTCGAGGTGCGCGGCGCGGGCAGCGCGACCAGGCAGGTCACCAACTTCGGCGTGCCCGGCGTGTGGGACCACGCGGACAAGCTCGTGGCCTGCGAGCTGATCACGCCCGACGGCAACTGGTCGTCCTACCCGCCGCACAAGCACGACGACTCCGAGCCGTGCGAGGTCGTGAACGAGGAGGTCTACTACTTCCGGATCGCGGGCCGCGACGGTGTCACGCCGTCCCGCGAGGGGTTCGGGCTGCACAGGACCTACACCGGTGACGGCGAGGTGGACGAGGACGTGGCCGTGCGCGACGGCGACGTGTTCCTGATCCCCCGCGGCTACCACGGTCCGTGCGTCGCCGCCCCCGGCTACCCGATGTACTACCTGAACGTCCTGGCCGGACCCGGCGCGGAGCGCTCGCTGGCGTTCTGCGACGACCCCGCGCACACGTGGGTGCGGGGGAGCTGGGCCGACCAGCAGCTCGACCCCCGGTGCCCGGTGACGACCGCGAAGGGACGGACGACATGAGGATGACCACGGCGCAGGCGCTCGTCCGGTGGATGGCGGCGCAGCGGACCGAGCTGTTCGACGGGTCCGAGGCCCCGCTGTTCCCCGGCGTGTTCGCGATCTTCGGCCACGGCAACGTGCTGGGGATCGGCAACGCCCTCGAAGAGGTGCGCGACGAGCTGCCGGTGTGGCGCGGCCACAACGAGCAGGGGATGGCGCTGGCCGCCGTCGGCATCGGCAAGGCCACGCACCGGCGCCAGGTCGGCGTCGCCACGTCGTCGATCGGGCCCGGCGCGCTGAACATGGTGACCGCGGCCGGTGTCGCCCACGCGAACCGGCTGCCGTTGCTGCTGCTGCCGGGCGACACGTTCGTCGGCCGCGCCCCCGACCCGGTGCTCCAGCAGGTCGAGCACTTCCACGACCCGACCACGACCGTCAACGACGCCTTCCGGGCCGTGAGCCGGTACTTCGACCGGATCACCAGGCCGGAGCAGCTGCTGTCGACGCTGCCGCAGGTGGCGCGGGTGCTGACCGACCCCGCCGACTGCGGGCCCGTGACGCTGGCCCTGCCGCAGGACGTCCAGGCTGAGTCCTACGACTTCCCGGACGCCCTGTTCCGGCCCGTGGTGCACAGGCTGGTCCGCCAGCGCCCCGACCTCCGCTCGCTGGTCGACGCGGCGGCGCTGATCACGGGGTCCCGCAAGCCGCTGCTGGTGCTGGGCGGGGGAGTCCGGTACTCCGGCGCGGCGGGCCGGGCGCTGAGGTTCGCCGAGCAGCACCGGATCCCCGTCGTGGAGACCACGGCGGGCCGGACCCTGGTGCCGCACGACCACCCGTTGAACGCCGGTCCGCTCGGGGTCACCGGCTCCACGTCGGCGAACGTGCTGGCCGCGGCGGCCGACGTCGTGATCGCGGTGGGGACGCGGTTGCAGGACTTCACCACGGCGTCGTGGACGGTGTTCTCCCCGGACGTCTCGCTGCTCACGCTGAACGCGGCCCGGTTCGACGCGGTGAAGCACGGCGCGCAGGCGCTGCTGGCGGACGCCGACGAGGGCCTGCGGGAGCTGACCGACCTCCTCGGCGAGTGGCAGGCCGACTCGACGTGGGCCGCCGAGGCGGTGGTCGAGCGGTGCCGGTGGGACGAGCACGTCGACGGGCTCCGCGCGCCGGACACGGACCTGCCCACCTACGCCCAGGTCGTCGGGGTGGTCAACGACCTCAGCACGCCCGAGGACTACGTGATGACGGCGTCCGGCGGGCTGCCCGGCGAGCTGATCGGCGGGTGGCGGGCCGTCGGCGAGTCCACGATGGACGTCGAGTACGGCTTCTCCTGCATGGGCTACGAGCTGGCGGGGGCCTGGGGCGCGGCCATCGCCCGGCCGTCCGGCGTCGTCACCACCCTCGTCGGCGACGGCTCGTACCTGATGCTGAACTCCGAGCTGTTCTCGGCCGCGTTCGCCGGGCACGGGTTCGTGGCCGTGGTGTGCGACAACGACGGGTACGCGGTGATCCACCGGTTGCAGACCGGGCAGGGCGGGGTCGGGTTCAACAACATGTACGCGGACGTGCGGAGCGCGCACGCCGCGCCGCCCCGCACCGACTTCGCCGCGCACGCCGCTTCCCTGGGGTGCGCGGTCTTCGCGGTCGACGAGGTGGACGACCTGGCCGACGCCTACCGGCGGGCCAGGGAGGCGGCCGTCGGTGAACGGCGACCCGCGGTCGTCGTGATCCGGACGCACCCGGCCGCGTGGACCGAGGCGGGCGCCTGGTGGGAGGTCGCCGTTCCCTCGGTCTCGCACCGCGAGGAGATCGACGCCGCCCACGACCGGATGGGGCAGGACAAGGCCCGGCAGGTCCGCTACCTGTGACCCCGCCGCGGCCCCCGGTCGCTAGAGGCCTGGCGGGGCCGGGTGCAGCACGGCCGCGTCGACCGGGGTGCGGGGCAGCGCGGGGCTGATGGCGCCGAGCACGGCCCTCAGCTCACCCTCCAGTTCGGGGTGCTCCCAGAGGACGGCGTGGATCGAGCCGCGCCACTCCGTGGTGAACTCGGCCCTGGCCTGGGTCTGCCGCTCCAGCGGTACCAGGGCCAGTTCGTCGCGCGAGGCCTGGAGCCTGGTCGTGACGAACTCGACCCTGCGCGGCTCGCCGGAGCCCAGCACGCCCGCGACCTCGGTCCGGACTCCCGTCCAGAGGTGCGTGTCCATCGCCTTGACCAGTGCGCCCGCGACCGTGCCCGCCAGCAGGCGGAGCCCTTCGTCCGGCATCCGTTTCCTCTCGAACCTGGTTCTCGCCATCAGTTCTTGCCAGATCCCCCGTGGTAGTTCGGGCCGAAGGTCGAGCCCTTCACGTCGTTGCGGTCGAAGTTCTGGATGACGTCCGCGTTCTGCACGGCTCGCGGGATGCGGATGTCGTTGCCCGCCTGGTAGACCGTGGAGCCGCCGCTCGCCACGGCGTGCTGGTTCACCGTGCCGGCTCGCGCGGGCGGCCGCTCGGTGAGCGGCGCGGGGGCGTCGAGGTTCATCGCGTGCACGTCGCCGTCCGGGATCCACATCCGACCGTGGCCGCTGAAGTTCTTCACGGTCACGTCGACCCTGCGGAAGTCGGCCGGGTTGAGGGACGTGTGGCCCCCGGCGACCAGCGTGTCGTAGAGGTGTTCGGACAGGACGACCACGAGGTCGGCGTTGGGGAAGTCCTCCAGCGCCTGGTGCGCGGCCTCGCTGTTGAGCAGGCGGCTGACCAGGACCGCGTCCTTGCCGGGGAAGCCGTTCGCGCCGTCGACGACGGCGCCGTGGTGCAGGGCCATCCGCATGCGGACCTTGGCCTCGGGGACGCGGTAGCGGTTGACCGACCGGAGTTCGGCGTTCAGCGCCCGCACGTAGTCGTCCACCACGGGGCGCTCCGGGGTGTCGGGGGGCAGGACGGCGAACTCCTCGTCGCCCTTGGGCTGGCGGTGCCACGTGGTGCGGTCGAGGCCCGCCGCGACGCCCGCCCGGTCGAGGCTCTGGACCAGCAGTTCCTGGAGGATCCCCTGGAGCTGGTCGTCGGCCGCCCCGTACTTGCGCAGGTCGCAGCAGACGAGCAGACTGCGCCGAAAGTTGGCCTGGCTCATGGCGGACGACCTCCGGGGGATTCGACAGGCTGCTGCGCAGAGTCACTGTGCTGTACGGCATCGGACGGAAAACCGCAGAAGTGCGGTCTTGTCTCAGTAGCTCGCGAATTCACGCAAACGCCGCAGGTCGGGAACGACCACGTTGCGCCTCAGGTGGCTCACCACGACGCCCGCCTTGCGCAGATCGCTGAAGGCCTTCTCGGCGGTTCGCGGCTTCATGCCCGCGATCGACGCCAGTTCGACTTTGGTCAGCGGGATTCCCAGCACCCACCCCTCGGTCTCTTCTCGGCCATAGGTCTGCACCAATTCGCAGACCACCCTGGCCACCCTCTCGGCGGCGGGGTGGGAGAGGAAATCGCGCCTGCGCTGATTGGCCCACCGGAGCCGGTCGTTCGTCATCGCGAACAATTCGAGGAACGCGTCGTTGCGGCGGTGCAGAAAGGCGGTCAGCTCGGCGGCGCTGATCATCTTGGCGACCACGTCCCCGCAGGTCACCACGGTGGCGGACCGCGGCTTCTGGTCCAGCGCGGACATCTCGCCCACGAGGTCGCCCGCGACGCGGATGGCCAGCAGCGCCGTGTTGCCGGTCTCGTCCGACGCCTGGACCTTCACGACACCGTCCAGCAGCAGGAGGACGTGGGTGTCCTTCGCGTCCTGCTCGATGACTTCCTTGTCCGCCGGATAGCGAACGACCGTCCCGATGTTCAGCAGTTCCTGTCTCGGGCCCTCGCGCAGGCGACCCAGCAGGCTGTTCGACGGCCACGCGAGATCCTGTGTTGCTGTCGGCAATGGCATTTGGATCCTGGTTACTCGTCGGTACCGGCGGGCGATGTGAAAATCGAATTCATCGTGAGCGCACACTCGTACCCGAGAGTAAGTGTGTGCGGCGGAGACCCCGAACGTGCAGGGGAGAGTACACCCAATTGGACGCACGGCGCAGGTGATACGGCTTATCACCAATTTGATGATCAACTTCTATTGGGAATGGATACCGGACGGACTGGAATTCCGCTGCTCCCACCAGGTGTGATCCGCGTCCGCGGGGGAACAACACGCCGGACGTCGAACCTTGCACGACACAGCGTCCCCGAGAGAAGGAGCCCGCTGTGAGCCTCCTGTTCACCCCGCTCGACCTGCGGTCGGTGACCCTGCCGAACCGCATCGCCGTGAGCCCGATGTGCCAGTACTCGGCGGTGGACGGCCTGCCCGACAACTGGCACCTGGTCCACCTCGGCTCCCGTGCCGTCGGCGGTGCGGGCCTGGTCATCACCGAGGCCACGTCCGTCCAGGACGTCGGCCGCATCTCACCCGGCGACACCGGGATCTGGAACGACGAGCAGCGGGAGGCGTGGCGGCCGATCGCCCGGTTCATCCGCGAGCACGGCGCCGTCGCCGGGATGCAGCTGGCCCACGCGGGCCGCAAGGCCTCCACCCGCGCGCCGTTCGACGACGTGCAGGGCGGCGTGCCGGACGAGGAGGGCGGCTGGACGCCCGTCGGGGTGGGCACCGAGCCGTTCAGCGAGAGCTACCGCACGCCGGTCGAACTGGACGAGGACGGCGTCCGGCAGGTCGTCCGCGACTTCGCCGCAGGCGCTCGGCGGGCCGTCGACGCAGGCTTCCAGCTCGTCGAGGTCCACGCCGCCCACGGCTACCTGCTGCACCAGTTCCTGTCGCCGCTCACCAACAAGCGCACCGACGCCTACGGCGGCGACTTCGAGGGCCGCACCCGGCTGGCCGTCGAGGTGACGGCGGCCGTGCGCGCCGAGGTCGGCGAGGACGTGCCCGTGCTCGTCCGCATCTCCGCCACCGACTGGGTCGACGGGGGGTGGGACGAGCAGGACAGCATCCGGCTCTCGCGCGCCCTGGCGGACGTCGGCGCCGACCTGATCGACGCGTCGACCGGCGGCCTGGTGCCGGACGCCAAGATCGCCTTGGGACCGGGGTACCAGGTGCCGTTCGCCGACGCCGTTCGGAACAAGGCCGAAGTGCCCACCGGGGCCGTCGGACTCATCACCGACGCCCGGCAGGCTGAGACGATCCTCGCCGACGGGTCGGCGGACATCGTCCTACTGGCGCGCGAACTGCTCCGCGACCCGTACTGGCCGCTGCGCGCAGCAAGCCAGCTCGGGGCGGAGGTGAGGGCACCCAAGCAGTACGCGAGGGCGCTGTAGAAGGTCCCGAGACTTCAAGGGTTGAGCTGCTTGTGGCAGCTCAACCCTTGAGAGTCCCAGGTTGATTCAGCGACGGTAGTCGTCGTATCCGTCTTCCGACGGATCGTCTGGTCGCTCGTCGCTGAAGTGTCCATTCGCGGACTCGCCGCTGGACAGCTCGCGTTGCAAGGCGTCAAAGTCGGTGGAATGGGAGCTGTACTTAAGCTCTCGGGCCACCTTCGTCTGCTTGGCCTTCGCTCGGCCGCGCCCCATGGCTCGACCCCCTCAGACAGGGACGGGGGCGGCCGGGGGAACGGCGGCCCCACTCGTCTCGACAACTAGTTCCTGGTAACTACCGTACCGTGTCGATGGGGTTCCTCGCGACGCGGTAGGCCCTGGGAGTTGTGAGACGCACCGCCCAATCTCCTCCGAGGGCCTCCATGGCACGATGCACACGTGCCTCGACCGTTCGTCGCCTACCTCCGGGTGTACGAGCCGCTGTCGGCACTCGAACCCGCGTTGGCTGATCAGGTGCGTCGCGCGCTCGAAAAAGGACCGCTGAGCCGAGCCGACGCCGGGAACCGCGAACGCGAGCTGTGGTTGCGGTCACAGTTGGCCACGCCGCCGAGATTGCTGCCCGGAGATCGGTCCGACGGGCGTGGCGCGGCCCCTAACGCTCCCTTCGACGTGATGACCATCAGTCCGGCCGAGGTGCCCACCAGCGACGCCGCCCGAGTCGGGCCACCGCCCCTGGTCTGCCCCCTGGACCTGCGGGCCAGGTCGGCCGCCGGGCTCATCGGCTTCCTGGCCCAGTCGACCGGACCGCTGCGCGAGGAGGCCCTGCACCTGGGCGCCGACGAGGCGCGCTCGCGAGCGGCCTTCGTGATGGCCGAGCTGAACGCCGGGGCCGTCCACGTGGTGTCGACGACGTGGACCGTGCCCCTGCCGTGGTTCGCGCTGGTGGACCCGGACACGAGGCGCATCGTGCTGGCCCCGCAGAACGATCCCGCCCGGCAGCTGTCCTGGCGGGTGGCGATGGCTGACGCGCGGCGGCGGATCGCTCGGGCTCACACGATCGTGAAGCGCTCGATCGGGGAGAACGGGCCTGCTCGGGTGCTGGCGGACACCGGACGGTGGCTGGAGAACTTCCACCCTCACTCGGCCGTGGAGTTGGACTACGGCGGGTTGGTGCAGCTGGTCGAGGACAAGGACCTGCTGGAGGACACGTCGGCCCAGGACGTGAACGCGATCATCGACGCGTTGGAGGCCGGGGACTCGGAGGCCGTGGCGCTCCGGTACGAGTCGTTGCGGGAGTTCTGGTCGGAGTTGGGGCTGCGGGAGCGGCACGGGTGAATTCGTTGGCCTCCGCTGGCCGCCGTTGGCTTCCGTTGGCTTCCCGGGAGTGTCAGACCCCTGTCGTAGCGTGTGTGTCGGGGGGTCCTGCTCGGTGGGGGACGCCTGGTTCTGGCTGGTCGCGGGGTTGTGGGTCGGGTTCGGTGAGTTTGTGCGGCTGTGGGGCTGTTGGGTGGGGCTGTCCCCCCGATGCGCGAGTGTCGTCATGGCCGGGCGTACCGCGTCAAGGCGGGAAAGATGCCTTGACCCGGCACGTCCGGCCATGAGGGCGCTGGGGATCGGGGGGCAGGGTGGGGTGTGGGCGACAGTCGGCTTTGGCGGGTCCGCTTTGCCCTGGTCACACGGCTTGTGCGGGTCCGCTTGGGTGGTGGTCGGGCGGCTTGTGCGGGTCCGCTTGGGTGGTGGCCGGGCGGCTTGTGCGGGTCCGCGTTGCGGTGGCCGGGCGGCTTGAGCGGGTCCGCGTTGCGGTGGTCAGGCGGCTTGAGCGGGTTCGCTTGGGCGCAGGTCGGGCGGCTTGAGCAGGTCCGCTTTGCGGTGGTCGGGTGGCTTTGTGGGGTCCGCTTTGCGGTGGTCAGGTGGCTTGAGTGGTCTGCTTGGCGTGGTGTCTCGCCTTGGGCGGGTTCCCTTCGGCCGGCGCTGTCGCCGTCGTCGCCCCGGCACGTGGAAAGCTGTACCCGTGCGTATCCGTCGAGTTCTGACCACCCGTGACGGTGGGGTGTCGAAGCCGCCCTACGAGTCCTTCAACCTCGGCGACCACGTCGGTGACGACCCGGCCGCCGTCGCGGCCAACCGCAAGCGGTTGGCCGAGGGCATCGGGCTCGACGGGGAACGACTGGTGTGGATGGAGCAGGTGCACGGGCGGACCGTGACGGCTGTGTCCGGGCCGCTCGCCGCGCCCGCCGAGGCCACCGACGCGCTCGTCACGGCTGAGCCGGGGCTCGCGCTGGTGGTGTTGACCGCCGACTGCGTGCCCGTGCTGCTCGGCGACCCGGTCGCCGGGGTCGTCGGGGCCGTTCACGCCGGGCGGGTCGGGGCGCGGGTCGGGGTGGTGCCCGCCGCGGTGAAGGCGATGGTCGAGCTGGGGGCCGCCGTCGAGCGGATCGAGGTGCTGCTCGGGCCCGCCGTCTGCGGGAAGTGCTACGAGGTGCCCGCAGCGATGATGGCCGACGTCGAGAAGCACCTGCCCGGCAGCGCGTCGAAGTCGCGGGCCGCGAAGCCCGCGCTGGACCTGCGGGCGGGCCTCTGGGCGCAGCTCGCCGGGCTCGGCGTCGGCAAGCTGGGGGTGGACCCGCGGTGCACCTTCGAGGAGCGCACGCTGTTCAGCCACCGGCGGGAGCCCGGTACCGGTCGGTTGGGAGGGGTGATCTGGGTTGACCCGTCGTGACGAGCTGGCCGCGAACCTGGCCGACGTCCGCGCGCGCATCGAGGCGGCTTGCGGGGCCGCAGGGCGGTCACCGGCCGAGGTTGAGCTGCTCGCCGTCACCAAGACCTTCCCCGCGTCCGACGTGGCACTGCTGAGCGACCTGGGCCTGTCCGCCTTCGCGGAGAACCGGGACCAGGAGGCGGCCGCGAAGGTCGTCGAGTTCGGCGGGCTCCGGCCGGAGGTGGCCGCTCGGTGGCACATGGTCGGCAACGTGCAGCGGAACAAGGCGCGGTCGGTCGTGGAGTGGGCGGACCGGGTGGACACGATCGACTCGGTGCGGTTGGCCGACGCGCTGGCCAAGGCCGCGGCGCGGCGGGGGCGGCGGCTGGACGTGTTGATCCAGGTGAGCATCGACGGCGATCCGGCCCGCGGCGGATGTCCGGTCCCCGAGCTGTCGGCGCTCGCGGACCACGTCGCTGGAACGGGTGAACTTTTCCTGCGGGGTGTGATGGCCGTCGCACCGATCGGGATGAACCCCGCAGGCGCGTTTTCCGTGCTCGCGGATGAGGTATACCGCTTGCGTCGTGATCATCCCGCTGCGACTGTTGTCTCAGCGGGCATGAGCGGGGACCTGGAAGATGCGATCGCGCACGGAAGTACCTGCGTGCGTGTCGGAACGGCGCTGCTGGGAGGCCGAACGCTAGCCTCGCCGTAACTGTATGGAACCTCAGGGGTGGCCGCACCGTCCTTGGTGGTGGGAATCGCGGAGGAAGGGTCCCCTGGCAATGAGTGGATTTCACAAGCTGAAGGCCTACTTCGGGATGGTTCCCGCCGAGTACGCGGACGACCCTGGGGCTTACGAGGACGAGCGAGGCCGCTACCAAGCCGACTACCGGTCCGAGTACGGCACCGAGGCCGAGGAGTACGACCCGTACCCTGAGCGTGGAGGGCGTCGTCGCGTGTTCAGCGGGGCGAGGTCGGAGTACCGGTCGGAGCTCGACGAGTCCGACGACTTCGAGCCGGAGGCCCGGTCGCGGACCACTCGCCGCAGCTGGAACACCGACGCACCCGTCCACGGTGCACTGGCTGTCGAGCCGGTGCGCGAGCCGATCAGCAGGCCGAGGCCTGCGGCAGAGCAGACGGGCCACCCCTTGGGGCGCATCACGACGTTGAATCCGCGCAGCTACAACGAGGCGCGGACCATCGGCGAGCACTACCGCGACGGCACCCCGGTGATCATGAACCTCACCGAGATGGACGACGCGGACGCGAAGCGGCTCGTCGACTTCGCGGCGGGTTTGGCCTTCGCGCTGCGCGGCTCGATCGACAAGGTCACGAACAAGGTGTTCCTTCTCTCACCACCCAACATCGACGTCACGGCGGAGGACCGCAGGCGTCTAGCCGAGGGTGGGTTCGGAAGTCTCACCTGAGTGGTGGCACAGTTGAGGGGTGGATGTCCTCCTGTTCGTGCTGTACTACCTGCTGTTCTCGTTCTGGCTGCTGCTCACGGCACGTGTCGTGGTGGAGCTCGTCCGGTCGTTCGCCAGGGAGTGGCGTCCGGCTGGAGGGGTCGCGGTGGCCCTGGAGACCGTGTACACAGTGACCGATCCACCGATCCGCTTGTTCCGCCGGGTCATACCGACGGTGCGGATCGGAGGCATCGGGCTGGACTTGTCCATTATTGTGCTGTTGCTGCTCGTTATCATTCTGATGCGAACGGCAGATCCCAGGTGACGGGGACCAGGGATGCCAACAGCCCAGGAGTGCGTGAGGTGATCTGATGCCGTTGACCCCCGCTGACGTGCACAATGTTGCATTCAGCAAGCCACCGATTGGCAAGCGGGGCTACAACGAGGACGAGGTGGACGCGTTCCTCGACCTGGTTGAGGGCGAGCTCGCCCGCCTGATCGAGGAGAACAACGAGCTGCGCCAGCAGGTCGAACAGCTCGACCAGCAGGTCGAGACCGCGCGTGCCGACCTCGATGACGCCCGCGCCAAGGTCTCGGCCGGTCCCGTCGGCCCCAGCCGTGTCGTGGAGGAGCCCCGGCGTCTCGCGCCGGTGCCACCGCCCTCGGTCATGGAGCAGACCTCTCCCGGCGGCGGTGGTGACCACCACGTCCAGGCCGCCAAGGTCCTCGGACTGGCCCAGGAGATGGCCGACAGGCTGACCGGTGAGGCGAAGGCCGAAGCCGACGGCATGCTGTCGGAGGCCCGGACCAAGTCCGAGCAGTTGCTGTCCGAGGCGCGGGCCAAGGCGGACACCATGGTGAACGAGGCGCGCACGCGTGCCGAGACCATGCTGAACGACGCCCGCACGCGGTCGGAGACGCTCGAGCGGCAGGCCCGTGAGAAGGCCAGTGCGCTCGACCGGGACGCGCAGCGCAAGCACGCCGAGGTGATGGGCAACATCACGTCGGAGAAGAACGCGCTGGAGAAGCAGATCGACAAGTTGCAGACGTTCGAGCGCGAGTACCGCACGAGGCTCAAGACCATGCTGGAGTCCTCTCTGCGCGACCTCCAGGACCGCGGCCCCGCCGCGCCGTCCGACGGTCGGGCAGGTGGCCAGCAGGGCTACTCGTTCGGTGCGCGCGCCGAGGCGGGCTGATCCACAACGGTCGTGCCGCGCTGAACTAAGGTGCGGAACGTGCTGTACATAGTTCTGCTGCTGGTGCTGGCAGCCCTCGGGTTGCTCGTTCCCGCGCTGACCACGTCCGAGCACGTCTGGGCGTGGTTGTCCGTGGGAGCGAGCGGAGCGGCCGCGTGCGTCCTGGTGCTCGACTGGTGGCTCCGCCGCCGGTCGAGGTACGAGGCCGCGGTCGCCCCGATGGCTGCCGCTCCGGTGTCCCTTGATCAGAAGATTAGCGCTGATGATCAAGGACACCTGGACCGGGTGCCAACTGACACCCCCGTTTCGCCCGATCAGGGCACCGAGCCCGTCGAGGAAGACACCGACGCGGCCGACCTGCTGATCGTCACCGATCTCACGGCCGAGGTCCGCGTGCTCGACGAGCGCCCCCGGTACCACCTCGCCGCGTGCGCCTGGCTGGACCGGCGCCCCTCCCTGGGGCTGCCCGTCAACGAGGCCCGCCAGCTCGGCTTCACCCCGTGCGCCGTCTGCCGCCCGGACAACACCCTCGCCGAGGCCCACCGCTCCGATGCGCGGTCCTGACGTCACCGGAGCCACCTCCTCCCGCGTGCCGGGCCCGGACCCGACCCCCACCCCTCGCCGAGGTCCGGTCCAGGCCCGTTCCCACGCGGCCCGGTTCCGAGCCGCTCGCCACCCTCGACACCCGGAACACGAGCCGCACCGCGGAACGGTTCACTCGATCGTGTGGTTGGTCGTGGGTTGTGCGGTGCCCCGCCCCCGCGTGGTCGGACGACCACTCCGAGCGGCCCGGAACAAGTCGCTTGCCCGCGGGCGTTAGGCTTGGACGAGAACAGGCGTCGATCCGGCCATCACCGGGGAGCCTCCGGAAGAACGGGCCCGCGAGGGCCTCAGTAGAACCGGACGGGATCGGCCCGTCACAGCCGTCACAGAGTGGCCGTCGCGCGAGCGTCGGCAAGCGGGGTGGTACCGCGGTGCGCCGAACAGGCGTGTCGTCCCCGTGAGCCGGATCGACGCGCGAGGAGCAGCACGATGGCGTACCCCAAGGCGGGCGAGGGCGCAGTCCCCTCCCAGCCGTCCTTCCCCCAGGTCGAGCAGGACGTGCTCGCGTACTGGAAGGCCGACGGCACCTTCCAGGCCAGTGTCGAGGCCCGCCCGGCGGGCGACAACGGCGCGAACGAGTTCGTCTTCTACGACGGCCCCCCTTTCGCGAACGGCCTCCCGCACTACGGCCACCTGCTGACCGGGTACGTGAAGGACGTCGTCCCGCGCTACCAGACCATGCGCGGCAAGCACGTCGAGCGCCGCTTCGGCTGGGACACGCACGGCCTGCCCGCCGAGGTCGAGGCGGAGAAGCAGCTCGGCATCTCGCACAAGAGCGAGATCGAGGCGATGGGCATCGAGAAGTTCAACGACGCCTGCCGCACGTCCGTGCTCCAGTACGCCGACCAGTGGCGCGACTACGTGACCCGGCAGTCCCGCTGGGTCGACTTCGACAACGACTACACGACCCTCGACCTGGACTACATGGAGTCCGTCATGTGGGCCTTCAAGTCGCTCTACGACAAGGGCCTGGTCTACGAGGGCTTCCGGGTGCTCTGGTACTGCTGGCGCTGCGAGACGCCGCTGTCCAACACCGAGACCAAGATGGACGACGTCTACCGCGACCGGCAGGACCCGGCCGTCACGGTCGGCCTGCGCCTGGAGACCGGTGAGCTGGCGCTGGTCTGGACGACGACGCCGTGGACGCTGCCGAGCAACCTGGCCGCCGCGGTGCACCCGGACGTCGACTACGTGACCGTCGAGGCGAACGGCGAGCGCTACCTGCTCGCCGAGGCCCGCGTGCCCGCGTACGCCCGCGAGCTGGGCGAGGAGCCGCCGGTCGTCGCGCGGGTCAAGGGCGCCGACCTCGTCGGTCGGAGGTACACGCCGCCGTTCGACTTCTTCGTCGGCCGCGAGAACGCCCACCAGGTCCTCGCGGCGGACTACGTCACGACCGAGGACGGCACGGGCATCGTGCACATCGCCCCCGCGTTCGGTGAGGACGACAAGGTCGTCACGGACGCCGCGGGCATCGAGGTCGTCGTCCCGGTCGGCCCCAACGGCGAGTTCACCGCCGAGGTGCCGCCGTACCAGGGCGTGCACGTGTTCGAGGCGAACAAGACGATCATCCGCGACCTCAAGGCCGCCGGTCTGCTGCTGCGCCACGAGACCTACGACCACCCGTACCCGCACTGCTGGCGCTGCGACAACCCGCTGATCCAGCGGGCCGTCTCGGCGTGGTTCGTCGCCGTGTCGCAGTTCAAGGACCGCATGGTCGAGGTCAACCAGCAGATCAACTGGGTGCCCGAGCACATCAAGGACGGCCAGTTCGGCAAGTGGCTGGAGAACGCGCGCGACTGGAACATCTCGCGCAACCGGTTCTGGGGCTCGCCGCTGCCCGTGTGGGTGTCGGACAACCCCGAGCACCCGCGCGTCGACGTGTACGGCTCGCTGGACGAGCTGGAGCGCGACTTCGGCACGCGCCCGACCGACCTGCACCGCCCGCACGTCGACCTGCTGACCCGTCCCAACCCGGACGACCCGACGGGGAAGTCGACCATGCGCCGCGTCCCCGAGGTGCTGGACTGCTGGTTCGAGTCCGGGTCCATGTCGTTCGCCCAGGTGCACTACCCGTTCGAGAACGCGCAGTGGTTCGACGACCACTTCCCCGGTGACTTCATCGTCGAGTACAACGGCCAGACGCGCGGCTGGTTCTACACGATGCACGTGCTGGCCACGGCGCTGTTCGACCGGCCCGCGTTCACCAACGTGCTGGCGCACGGCATCGTGCTGGGCGACGACGGCCAGAAGATGTCCAAGTCGCGCAAGAACTACCCGGACGTCAACGAGGTGTTCGACCGCGACGGCTCGGACGCCATGCGCTGGTTCCTGATGTCCTCGCCGATCCTCCGGGGCGGCGACCTGGTGGTGACCGAGCGGGGCATCCGCGACGCCGTCCGCCAGGCCGTGCTGCCGCTGTGGAACTCCTGGTACTTCCTGGCGCTGTACTCCAACGCCGCGGGCCGCGAGGGCACCTCGCGCACCGACTCGCAGAACGTGCTGGACCGGTACGTGCTCGCGAAGACGCACGACCTGGTGCGGGACGTGCAGGCCGCGATGGACGTGTACGACATCTCCGGGTCGTGCGCGCAGATCCGCGAGTTCCTGGAGGTGCTGACCAACTGGTACGTGCGCCGGTCGCGCGACCGCTTCTGGTCCGGTGACGCCGACGCGATCGACACCCTGCACACCGTGCTGGAGGTCGTGAGCCGGGTCGCCGCGCCGCTGCTGCCGCTGACGACCGAGGTCGTGTGGCGGGGGCTGACCGGTGGCCGTTCGGTGCACCTGGCCGACTTCCCGGTCGCCGCCGACCTGCCCGCCGACGCCGCGCTCGTCACGGCGATGGACCGCGTGCGCCAGGTGGCGTCGACGGCGCTGTCGCTGCGCAAGGCGGCCAAGCTGCGCGTCCGCCTGCCGCTGGCGAAGCTCGTCATCGCCGCCGACGAGGTCGCGTCGCTGGAGCCGTTCTCGGAGATCCTGCGCGACGAGGTCAACGTCAAGGCGGTCGAGCTGACCACGGACGTCGACGCGCACGGCCACTTCCAGCTCGCGGTCAACGCCCGCGCGGCCGGTCCCCGGATCGGGCGCGACGTGCAGACGGTGATCAAGGCCGTGAAGGCGGGGGACTGGACGACGACGGAGTCCGGCGCGATCGTCGCCGCGGGCATCGAACTCTTCCCGGAGGAGTACGAGCAGCGGCTCGTCGCCACCGACCCGGCCGCCACGGCCGCGCTGCCGGGTGGCGGTGGCCTGGTCGTGCTCGACACCGTCGTCAGCCCCGAGCTGGCCGACGAGGGCGTGGCGCGCGACCTGGTGCGCGTGGTCCAGCAGGCCCGCAAGGACGCCGACCTGGACGTGTCCGACCGGATCGCGCTGACCCTCCAGGTGCCGGAGTCGGTCGTCGGTGCGGTCCGCACGCACGAGGCGTTCCTCGCGGGCGAGGTGCTGGCGGACGTGGTCGTCCACGGTGAGGTCGCCGAGGGGTCCGACGGTGTCGTCGGCGACGGCGTGAAGGTCCGGGTGCACGTCACCCGGAGCTGATCCCGAGCGTCGTGGGGAGGGCGTCCGCCTGGCGGGCGCCCTCTTCGGCGTTCCGGGGCGTCAGCCCCGCTCCAGCTCCGCCCGCAGGTTCTTCAGGCACCGGCCCCGCGTGGGGCCGATGCTGCCGCGCGGCATCACGAGGGCCTGGGACACGGCCTCGTACTGCGCCCGCCCCTCCAGCACGGTGAGGCGGAGCAGTTCCTGGCAGCGGCGGGGGAGGCGGGCGAAGGCGGCCCACAGGGTGCGGTCGCGCTCGTCGCGCAGCGCCTCGACCTCGGGGAGGCCGAAGTTCGACGGCACCTCCTCGGTCTCCCCGGTGGTGACGCGCTTCGACTCGGGCCACGTGCGCCGGGCTTCGCGGCGGGCCGCCACGACGAGCCACCCGACGAGGGCGCGGGGTTCCCGCATCCGGTGCAGGTGGCGCAGGAAGCCGAGCCACACGTTCTGCGCGACGTCCTCCGCGGCCTGCCGGTCGAGGCCGTTGCCCCTGGCGACGTGCCAGATCAACGGGGTCAGGTCGGCCACGAGGGCGTCGAGCGCCTTGCGGTCGCCCCCGCGCGCGGCCTGGAGGCACGCCGCGTGCCGGTCGATCCCGGTCAGGTCTTCCCACGGGGTGTCAGGGGTCTCGATCAACGTCCACCACCATCCGAACGGCACCGTGCGGAGCCGACCATACGGTAGCGTATGGACTCGTGGCCGAGCGGAGACGACGGACACGGGACGACTGGACCCGTGCGGCGCTTCAGGCGCTGGCCGAGGGAGGTCTGGCCGCCGTCGCGGTCGAACCGCTGGCCGCCCGCGTCGGTGCCACGAAGGGCAGCGCGTACTGGCACTTCCCCAACCGCGACGCGCTGCTGCTGGCGACGGTCGAGCGCTGGGAGCGCGAGCACCTCGCGGAGATGCGGCAGCTCGTCAACGGCGAGAACGACCCGCTCGCCAGGCTGAGGCTGATCTTCGGCCGCGTGCTGGACGAGTGCGGCGGGGGCCGCGCGGTCGAGGCGGCCCTGCTGGCCGCCGCGGACGACCCGATCGTCGCGCCGATCCTCAAGCGGGTCACCGACGGGCGCCTGCGCTACCTGGAGGCCCTGTTCTCCTCGCTCGGCTTCACCGCGGAGGCGAGCTGCCGCCGGGCCCTGCTGGCGTACTCGGTGTACCTCGGGCAGGCGCAGCTGCGCGCCACGGCGCCGCACGTCGTGAGCGGGAGCCTGACGCTGCTCGACGACACGCTCGTCGCGCTGAGCGCGCACGGCTGAGCGTCTCCGGCTCGGCATCGGGGTGGGGCCGGGCGCCCGGCGCGAGGTGGTGGGCCGACGCCGCGCCGGTCGCGGCACCGGCTGCGGAGGGCACAGGCGAACGAGGTCGTGCGCAAGGCTCTGGCCAGGGCTTTCGGGGTGCGCGAGCAGGACGTGCCGGTGGTGGGGCGACCGGGCCGGGACGGGGTCGTGGAGATCGACCCCGCCCCGGCGGGCGCGGTGGAACGGCTCACCGAACCGCTAGGCGGCCAGCGTCCACACGGCGTGCGCGATGGCGTCGGCGTTCCGGTCGAGCGACGTCGCGTTGACGTTCGCCGTGGTGTCGCACGAGCGGTGGTAGCAGCGGTCGAACGCGACCCCGGACGTGCCGCCCCACTTGGCGGCCTGCGCCGCGGTCTTGACGACCTCGGCACCGGAGAACGTGCCCCCGGTGGCGATGCCCGCCCGCGCGAACGCCGCGTGGTCGGAGCGCCCGCCGACCTCCGTCAGCTCGGGCTGCACGCCGATCGAGGTGAAGTAGGCGACCAGCGTCTGCTGCACGGCGACGGAGCCCGAGGGCTGACTGGCGCCCGAGTAGACGAAGTAGCCGGGGTTCGGGGAACCGGTCATGTCGAAGTTCAGGTAGGTCTTGATCCGCGACCTCTCGGCGGCGGACAACGAGTTCACGTAGAAGGTCGAGCCGACGAGGCCCAGTTCCTCCGCGCCCCACCAGCCGAAGCGCAGGTGCCTGGTGAACGCGGCCCCGCTCGCCCTCGCGGCCAGCGCGACCTCCAGGATCGACGCCGAGCCGGTGCCGTTGTCGTTGATGCCGGGACCCGCGGTGACGCTGTCGAGGTGGCCGCCGACCATCAGGACGTTGTTCAGGTCGCCACCGGGCATGTCCGCGATCAGGTTGTAGCCCGTCGCGCCGTTGCGGGTGAACGTCTGCACCTGGGTGGTGAAGCCCGCCGCGTCCAGCTTGCCCCTGACCCAGTCGATGGACGCCTTGAAGCCCGGCCGTCCGTGGGCGCGGTTGCCGCCGTTGGCGGTCGCGATGCTCTGCAACTGGTTCAGGTCGGCCTGGACGGCGGCCACCGAGATGTTCGGCGCGGCCAGTGCGGCGGGCGCGGGGGCCGCGGTGGCGGACCCGGTGCCGATCAGCACGCTGGTGATCATCAGGGCCGGGATCGACCGGCCTGGGGTTGTTCGCAGCTTCACGTTCTCAACTCCATGCAGGGGTGTGGGTGGAACGGGTCGGCACCGGACAGGGGGTGGCGCGCGGCCCTCTGGCCAACCTGCACCGCCCCGGACGCGTGCCGCTAGGTACGTTCGGCTGATTCACGCCTTCGTGTCCGGATCGGCCGTGACCCTGAGCACTGGAGCACGGGAAGATCCGCTGTCTGATTAGTCCAATTCAGTGGTGACGGGGAACAATGGCGTCACCGTCGAGCACGTCAGGGAGGTCGCGTTGGGAATCACGGCCATCCTCGGCATAGGCGCGGCGGTCCTCCTCGTCTCGGTGATCGCGGTGAGGTTGTCGACGAAACTCGGCCTGCCGTCGCTGCTGCTGTACCTCGGCATCGGTGTGGTGCTGGGCGAGAGCGTGCTCGGGATCGACTTCGAGGACGCCGACCTGACCCGGTCGCTCGGCACCGTCGCGCTGGTCCTCATCCTCGCCGAAGGTGGCCTCACCACGCGGTGGTCGGCGGTGAAACCCGCCCTGGGACTGGGGATCGCACTGTCCACTGTGGGCGTCGGCGTGAGCGTCGCCGTCACCGGCGCGGCGCTGCACCACCTGCTCGGCCTGGACTGGCGGATCGCGCTGCTGTGGGGCGCGGTGCTGTCGTCCACCGACGCGGCGGCCGTGTTCAGCGTGCTGCGCGCGGTGGGTGTCGGCAAACGCCTGACCGGTGCGCTGGAACTGGAGTCCGGCATCAACGACGCGCCCGTGTACATCGCCGTCGTGCTGCTCGCCTCGCCCGACCCGATCACGTGGACCGCCCCGCTGCTGCTCGTCTACGAACTCGTCGTGGGCGGGCTGATCGGGGTGGCGCTGGGCTGGATGGGTGCCGCCGCGCTGCGCCGGGCCGCCCTGCCCGCCACCGGCCTGTACCCGTTGGCGACCGTCGCGGTGTGCGTGCTCGCCTACACGGCGGGCGACCTGGCGCACGCGTCCGGTTTCCTCGCCGTGTACATCGCCGCGCTGGTGCTGGGGAACTCCCGGCTGCCCCACCGGTCGGACACGCTGTCGTTCGCCGAGGGCCTCGGCTGGCTGGCGCAGATCGGCCTCTTCGTGCTGCTCGGCCTGTTCGCCTCGCCGGGGCGGGTGCTGGACGCGCTGGTGCCCGCGCTGGTCGCCGGGGCGGTGCTGGTGCTGCTGGCCAGACCGCTGTCGGTGGCGCTGGCCGCGATCCCGTTCAAGGTGCCGTGGCGGGAGCAGGTGTTCGTCGCCTGGTCCGGGCTGCGCGGGGCGGTGCCGATCGTGTTCGCGCTCATCCCGGTGATCCAGGGCGTGCCGGGGTCGCAGGAACTGGTGGACGCGGTCTTCGTGCTCGTCGTGGTGCTGACCCTGCTGCAGGGCAGCACGCTGCCCGCGCTGGCGAAGCTGCTCGGGCTGGTGCGGACGGGTGAGGCGCACGAGGTGCACGTGGACGCCGCGCCGCTGGACGAGCTGGGGGCGGAGCTGCTCCAGGTGCGCATCCAGCAGGGGTCGAAGCTGCACGGCGTGTACCTGTCGGAACTGCGGTTGCCGCAGGGGGCCGTGGTGAGCCTGATCTCCCGCGGTGGCAAGGGTTTCACACCCCAGCCGACCACCAGGCTCCAGGTGGAGGACCAGATGCTCGTGGTGTCGACCGAGGCGGCTCGGGAGGCGACCGAGAAGCGGCTGCGGTCGATCGACAGGGCGGGCCGGTACGCCCGCTGGAAGGGCGAGGACGGCGGGCGCCCGGCGTTTCCCAGCATCTGAGCGGGGCTCGACGGACGGCGTGCCCGTCGGCTAGCGTCGTCCACGAAAGGTCATGAGTGCCAGCGCGAAGCCCGTGCTAGCTGGCCGGCAACCCTCCTCCGCGGTGGGGTGCCCACGGTGAGGACCTGGTCCGGCGCGCAGCGCGTCCGGGCAAGCGCGGGCCCTCGCCGGGGTCCTGGACCCGAAGGGCAGTCACCATGACCATCGCCATCCCCCGCAGCACCGCTCCCGCCGTTCCCGGAGTCGTCGGCTCGTCGCTGCGCGTGCCGCTCGTGACCGGGGAGCGCGTGGAGCACGCCAACCTCGACCACGCCGCCAGCGCGCCCTGCCTGGAGCAGGTGCGGGACGCGGTCGACGAGCTGCTGCCCTGGTACGCCAGCGTGCACCGCGGCGCCGGGTTCGCCTCCCAGGTGTCGACGCGGGTCTACGAGCAGGCGCGGGATTCCGTGCGCCGCTTCGTGAACGCCCGCCCCACCGAGGCCGTCGTCTTCACCCGCAACACCACCGACGCGCTGAACCTGTTGGCGCGCAGCCTTCCCCGGCACACGTCGGTCGTGCTGTTCGACGCCGAGCACCACGCGGCGCTGCTGCCGTGGCGCGGCCCGAACGTCCGCCGGATCGCCACCCCGTCCTCCGCCGAGGCCGCCGTCGCCGTGCTGGACCGGGAACTCGCGTCCTGCCCCGTCGGACCGAGGCTGGTCGTGGTGACCGGCGCGTCGAACGTGACGGGCGAGGTGTGGCCCGTCGCCGAACTCGCGAAGGTCGCCCGCGGGCACGGCGCGCGGATCGCCCTGGACGCCGCGCAGCTCGCCCCGCACCGCCCGGTGGACGTGCGGGCGCTGGACGTGGACTACGCCGTGTTCTCCGGCCACAAGGTCTACGCGCCCTTCGGCTCCGGCGTGCTCGTCGGCCGGTCCGACTGGTTGCAGGCCGCCGAGCCGTACCTCGTCGGCGGTGGCGCCACGAAGCTGGTCACCGACCACGGCGACCGGCTCGGCGTGGCCTGGTCCGCCGTGCCCGAGCGGCACGAGGCCGGGTCGCCGAACGTGGTCGGCGTGCACGCGCTGGCCGTCGCCTGCGACGTGCTCGGGCGCCACTGGGAGCAGACCGTCGAGCACGAGCGGGTGCTGCTCGCCCGCCTCCGCGCCGGGCTGGCCACCATCCCCGGCCTGAGCGAGCTGAGCCTGTTCGGGGCCGAGCACGACCGCGTCGGGGTCGTCAGCTTCACGATCAGCGGCCACGACGCCGGCTACCTCGCCGCCGCGCTGTCCGCCGAGCACGGCATCGGGGTCCGGGACGGGGCGTTCTGCGCCCACGTCGCCGTGACCAGGCTGCTGGACGGGGTCGGGGCGCACGAGCACCGCGCGCTGCGGGCGTCGCTGGGGCTCGGCAGCACGGTCGACCACGTGGACCGGCTGGTCGCGGCCCTGCGCACCCTCGTGTCGGAGGGGCCGAAGTGGAGCTACGTCCAGCGCGACGGGCGCTGGGAGCCGGAAAACGACCCGCGTCCGCTCCCGCCGTTCCTGTCCTGAGCGGCGACTGGGACAATGGGTGCGTGTCCACCCAACCCGACGTCGACGTGACGCCTGCCGCGCTGCCCCGGCGGCGCCTGGCGCTGCTCGCCTCGGCGGCCGTGGTGGTGCTCGTCGTCGACGTGGTCAGCAAGATCGTCGCGGTGGCCCTCCTGGAGGGCCGTGAGCCGGTCTCGCTGCTGGGCGGCGCGCTGTACCTGCCGCTGATCCGCAACGGCGGCGCCGCGTTCGGCCTCGCCGAGGGCTGGACGGCCGTCCTGGCCCTGATCTCGCTCGGCGTGGTCGGGTTCATCGTGTGGATCGCGCGCAAGCTGCGGTCCGGCCCGTGGGCCCTCGGGCTCGGGATGGTGCTGGGCGGCGCGCTGGGCAACCTGGGCGACCGGATCTTCCGGGCCCCTGGGCCGCTGCGCGGGCACGTGGTGGACTTCCTGTCCCTGTTCGACCCCTACGGCCGGGTGTGGCCGGTGTTCAACGTCGCCGACTCGGCGATCTGCGTTGGCGGGGTGCTCATCGTGACGATGGCGCTGCTCCAGCGCGACTACGACGGCACTCGTGCCGTGAAGAAGGACAAAGGATGAGCGGGTATCGCACCCTGCCCGTGCCGGACGGTCTCGACGGGATGCGCGTCGACGCCGGGTTGGCGAAGTTGCTCGGGCTGTCGCGGACGGCGGTCGCGGCGTTGACCGAGTCCGGCGACGTGGTGCTGGACGGGCAGGCCGCCGGGAAGTCGGATCGGCTGGTCGCCGGGGCGACGCTGGAGGTGACGCTGCCCGAGCCGCCTCGGCCGGTGTCGATCCAGGCCGTGCCGGTCGAGGGCCTCGTCGTGCTGTACCAGGACGACGACATCATCGTGGTGGACAAGCCGGTGGGGGTGGCCGTCCACCCGAGTCCCGGTTGGACCGGACCCACGGTGGTCGGCGGCCTGGCAGGCGCGGGGATCCACGTGGCAACCTCCGGTGCCGCCGAGCGCCAGGGCGTCGTGCACCGCCTCGACGTCGGCACCACCGGGGTGATGGTGGTGGCGAAGTCCGAGAACGCCTACTCGGCGTTGAAGCACGCGTTCAAGGAGCGGACGGTCGACAAGCTGTACCACGCGCTGGTGCAGGGGCACCCGGACCCGATCAAGGGGACGATCGACGCGCCGATCGACCGGCACCCCAAGCACGACTACAAGTTCGCCGTGATGGCCAACGGACGGCCCAGCATCACGCACTACGAGGTCGTGGAGGCCTTCCGGGCCGCGTCGCTGCTGGACGTGCACCTGGAGACCGGGCGCACGCACCAGATCCGGGTGCACTTCTCGGCGCTGCACCACCCGTGCGTGGGGGACCTGACGTACGGGGCCGATCCGACGTTGGCCAAGCGGTTGAAGATCACCCGGCAGTGGCTGCACGCCCGGACGCTGGGGTTCCACCACCCCGCCGACGGCCAGTGGGTGTCCTTCACGTCCGAGTACCCGGCCGACCTGGCCGACGCCCTGGAGCTGCTGCGGGCCGAGGGGTAGGGGCTCGGCGGCCGCTCGTCGTGGGCGGGGGCCGCGGCGCGTGCCGGTTTCGCTCGCGGTCCGCTCGTCAGTCGTCGATCGTCCAGACGAGGGTGTTGAGGTCGATCTCCGGTCTGGCGCTCCAGCGGACCGCCGTGATCGCGGTGTCCTCCGGCAGCACGTAGACGGTGTGCCCGCCCGCTGTCTCGCCCGGCTGCACGCCGATCTTGTGCGGTGGGCGGGACGAGAGGGACACGGGGGCCTTCGCCACCGGTTCTCCGGTGCGGGCCATCAGCACCAGGTACATGTCCGGCAGTGAGTTGAACGGGATGGTGCCGGTGTTCGTCAGTTCCGTGTGCACCACCACGGCGCGTTCGCCGTCCGCGAGCTTGTAGCCCGCCGCGGTGAAGAGGAAGTCCGCCGGGTCCACCACCTCGATCAGCTGGATGGAGAAGGTGGCGCCTTCCAGGCCCTCCGTCTCCAGCGAGGTGCCGATCTTGCCGGTGCGCTGGCCCGTCGCCCCCTTCGAGCCGCCGAACACCGGTTGCTGGTCACCCCTCGCCCAGCCCGCCGACTGGGGCGGGCCCCACGTTTGCTGCGGTGGGGCCTGCTGCGCCGGGAACGGGACGCTGGGGGGCGACTGGTACGGCGGGTACGGCCTGGGGCCTGCCGGGGGACCGCTGTAGGAGCCCCACACCATGCTGTTGGACAGGGCCTGGCGGATGCCGTTGGGGTCGCACTCGACGCCGACCAGCAGGGGCAGGCCGCTGCCCGACAGGGTGATCAACCTCGACGCGGCCTCGCGGGGGTCCATGCCCAGTCTCGCGGCTACCTCGTGCACGGCCGCACGGCCCATCTCCGCGATCACGGCGAGGAGGCGGGCGTCAACGGGATCAGGCGATACCACGCTTCGAACGCTACCCGTCCGGGGTGATCGTCGTGTGGCCGCCACCCCGGGCGCGGGACGGCCTCCCCGCGCGGAGGAGGAGCAGGTGGTGGCCGGGCGTGAGGTGCCGGGGTTCCGGGACACCTCGGGTGGTGCTTGGTCGGGTTTGTCGGAAGTGGCTGCGCCATTCGAGTGACAAGGTCGGGTTCACGGGACACGGACGGATGCCCGGACGTTCAGTTAACACAGTTAACTCACCACGGGAGGGGTGTCATGCACACGACCGAGGCCGGTCTTGAGCGACTCGGGGGCGAGTACCAGCAGGACCCGCACGCGGTGCACGAGCGGCTGCGCCGGACGGGTCCGGTGTCCGAGCTGGTGCTGCCGCGCGGCCTGAAGGTGTGGGTGGTGACGCGGCACGAGGAGGCGCGGATCGCGCTGTCCGACCCGCGCTTCAGCAAGAACTTCGCCGCGGCGGACGACCTGTTCGCCAGGCACCTCCAGCCCGGCGTGCCGCGGCGCGACTTCGACCAGTCGTTCGCCTCGCACATGCTGAACATGGACCCGCCGGACCACACGCGGCTGCGCAAGCTGGTCAACAAGGCGTTCACGGCGCGGCGCATGGAGGCCCTGCGGCCGCGCATCCAGGAGATCACCGACGAGCTGCTGGACGCGATGGCGGGCAAGCCCGAGGTCGACCTGCTGGACGCGCTGGCGTTCCCGCTGCCGATCACGGTGATCTGCGAGCTGCTGGACGTGCCGCTGGACCAGCGCGACGACTTCCGGATCTGGTCGGGGACGCTGCTCACCGACTCGACGCAGGAGGAGATCAACCAGGCCGCCGCGTCGATGTACGCGTTCCTGGCCGGGCTGATCCAGGCCAAGCGGGAGAACCCCGGCGACGACATCTTCTCGGCGCTGATCCACGCCAGCGAGGACGACGACCGGCTCAACGAGGCCGAGCTGATCTCGATGGCGTTCCTGCTGCTGGTCGCGGGCCACGAGACCACGGTCAACCTGATCGGCAACGGGGTGCTGGGGCTGCTGCGCAACCCGGACCAGCTCGCCCTGCTGCGCTCCGACCGGTCGTTGCTGACCAACGCGGTCGAGGAGTTCCTGCGCATCGACGGGCCGATCAACCTGGCGACGTTCCGCTACACCGCCGAGGAGGCCGAGCTGGGTGGCGTGACGATTCCGGCGGGCGAACTCGTGCTGGTGTCGCTGCTCAGCGCCAACCGCGACCCGGAGAAGTTCCCCGAGCCGGAGAAGCTGGACATCACCCGCGCGACCGGTGGTCACGTCGCCTTCGGGCACGGCGTCCACTTCTGCCTGGGCGCCCCGCTCGCGCGGTTGGAGGGCGCCATCGCCATCGGGTCGCTGCTGGACCGGTTCGACGTCGACCTCGCGGGCGAACCGGGACGGGCGCTGCGGTGGAAGGACAGCACGCTGCTGCACGGCTTGGAGCGGTTCCCGATTAGCCTGTCGGCTCGTGGACCACGATGAGCTGCTGAAACTGGACCAGGCCCACGTCTGGCACCCGTACGGCCCGATGCCGGGCACCCGCGAGCCGCTCGTCGTCGAGTCCGCCAGGGGTGTCCGGCTCCGGCTGGACGACGGCCGGGAGCTGGTGGACGGCATGTCGTCCTGGTGGGCGGCCATCCACGGCTACCGGCACCCCGTCCTGGACGAGGCGGTGCGCGGGCAGCTCGACCGGATGAGCCACGTGATGTTCGGCGGGCTCACGCACGAGCCCGCCGTGCGCCTCGCGGCCACGCTCGTCGACATCACCCCCGAGCCGCTCCAGCACGTGTTCCTGTGCGACTCGGGGTCGGTGTCGGTCGAGGTCGCGGTGAAGATGTGCCTCCAGTACTGGCGCTCCAGGGGGAAGCCCGCCAAGCGGCGGCTGCTCACCTGGCGCGGCGGCTACCACGGCGACACGTTCCAGCCGATGTCCGTGTGCGACCCGGAGGGCGGGATGCACTCGCTGTGGCGGGGGGTGCTGCCCGAGCAGGTGTTCGCCGACGCGCCGCCCGCCGAGATGGACACCGCGTACGTGCAGCACCTCGCGGACCTGATCGAGGAGCACGCCGACGAGCTGGCCGCGGTGGTCGTGGAGCCGGTCGTGCAGGGCGCGGGCGGGATGCGCTTCCACGACCCGCGCTACCTGCACGTGCTGCGCGAGCTGACGCTGGCCCACGACGTGCTGCTGGTGTTCGACGAGATCGCCACCGGCTTCGGCCGCACCGGCGAGCTGTTCGCCGCCGACCACGCGAACGTCAGCCCCGACGTGATGTGCGTCGGCAAGGCCATGACCGGCGGTTACCTGACGATGGCCGCCGCGCTGTGCACCGAGCGGGTCGCGGACGGCATCAGCCGGGGCGAGGTGCCGGTCCTGGCCCACGGGCCGACGTTCATGGGCAACCCGCTGGCGTCGGCCGTGGCGTCGGCGTCGATCGACCTGCTGCTGTCGCAGGACTGGCGGGCCGAGGTGCGGCGGATCGAGGCGGGCCTGGTGGCGGGTCTCGCGAACGCGCCGGGCGACGTGCGGGTGCTCGGGGCCATCGGGGTCGTGCAGCTCGACCACGAGGTGGACATGGTCGCCGCGACCGCCGCCGCGGTCGAGCACGGCGTGTGGCTGCGGCCGTTCCGCGACCTCGTCTACACGATGCCGCCGTTCGTCTGCACGGACGACGACGTGTCCGCCATCTGCGCCGCCGTCGTCGCCGCGGCGGAAGCGGGATAACGATCCGGGCATGGCTGGGAGGGGGAGCACCCGCCGACCGGTCGGGCCGTCCGCGTCGCCGTAGGGTGTTCCCCCGTGAGCGTCCTCGTGATCACCGGTACGGGTACCGAGGTCGGCAAGACGGCCGTGACGGCCGCGCTGGCCGCGGTCGCCTCCGCCGACGGCCGTCGGGTCGCCGTGCTCAAGCCCGCGCAGACCGGTCTGCTGCCCGGTGAACCCGGCGACGTCGACGAGGTCGTCCGCCTCGCGGGCCCCGTCACCACCCGTGAACTGATCAGGTACCCCGACCCGCTGGCCCCCGTGACGGCCGCCAGACGCGCCGGCAGACCCACCGTGTCGCCGTCGGAGATCGCCGCCGCCGTGACCGAGCTGGACGCGACCCACGACCTCGTGCTGGTCGAGGGCGCGGGCGGGCTGCTGGTGCGGTTCGACGAGAAGGGCACGACCATCGCCGACGCGGCGTGGGCGCTCAACGCCCCCGTGCTCGTCGTCGCGGCGGCCGGTCTGGGCACGCTGAACACCACCGCCCTGACCGCCGAGGCGATCCTGCACCGCGGCCTGGAGTCGCTCGGCGTCGTGGTCGGCCGCTGGCCCGCCGCACCCGACCTCGCGGCCCGCAGCAACCTCACCGACCTGCCGGAAGCCGCGGGCGGCCCCCTGCTCGGCGTGCTGCCCAACGGCGTGACCAGCCTGCACCCGGCCGATTTCCTGGACGTCGCGCGCGGCGCGCTGTCGCCGTGGTTCGGCGGCACGTTCGACCCGGAGGCGTTCGCCTCGCACTACGTGTAGGGGGTGACGTTCGTCGCGCGGACGCGATGCGTGCCGTGCGGCACACTTGCTCGAACGCCCGTCTGCCGAAGGAGAAGTCGTGACCGCAGCACCCGAGCAGGTCGACCGCAGCACCGACGTCGTGGACGTGGCCCGTGAACAGGTCCTGGAGCGCGGTGTCGGGCTGACCGAAGCACAGGTGCTGGAAGTCCTCGAACTCCCCGACGACCGCATCTCCGACCTGCTCGCGCTGGCCCACGACGTGCGGATGCGCTGGTGCGGCCCCGAGGTCGAGGTCGAGGGCATCGTGTCCCTCAAGACCGGCGGCTGCCCCGAGGACTGCCACTTCTGCTCCCAGTCCGGCCAGTTCCCGTCGCCCGTGCGCTCGGCGTGGCTCGACATCCCCGGCCTGGTCAAGGCCGCGCGCCAGACGGCGGACACGGGCGCGACCGAGTTCTGCATCGTCGCCGCGGTCCGCGGCCCGGACAAGCGCCTGCTCTCGCAGGTCCGCGACGGCATCAAGGCCATCCGCGACGACGGCAACGACATCCAGATCGCCTGCTCGCTCGGGATGCTCACCCAGGAGCAGGTCGACGAGCTCGTGGCGATGGGCGTCCACCGCTACAACCACAACCTCGAAACCGCGCGGTCGCACTTCCCGAACGTCGTCACCACCCACTCGTGGGAGGAGCGCTGGGACACCCTCCGGATGATCCGCGACGCGGGCATGGAGGTCTGCTGCGGCGGCATCATCGGCATGGGCGAGACCCTCGCCCAGCGCGCCGAGTTCGCCGTCCAGCTCGCGTCGCTGGAGCCCGACGAGGTCCCGCTGAACTTCCTCATCCCGAACCCCGGCACCCCGTACGAGAACTACCCGGTCGTGGAGGGTGCGGACGCCCTGCGCGCCGTGGCGGCGTTCCGGCTCGCCCTGCCCAGGACGATCCTGCGGTTCGCGGGCGGTCGCGAGCTGACGTTCGGCGACCTCGGCGCCAAGCAGGGCATGCTCGGCGGCATCAACGCGATCATCGTCGGCAACTACCTGACCAACCTGGGCCGCCCGGCCGTGCAGGACCTGGAGATGCTGGACGAGCTGAGCATGCCCATCAAGGCGCTCAGCCAGACCCTGTGACGGTCGACGTGGCGTACTGCTCGTACTGCGGGAAGAGCGCGGAGGGCGACCACGAGGTGTGCGCGAAGCGCCTCACCGTGATCGACCCGCCGCGCTACTGCGCCGAGTGCGCCCGCCGGATGGTCGTCCAGGTCACCCCGGCGGGGTGGACGGCCAGGTGCAGTCGTCACGGCGAGATCACGTCAGCGCGGTAACCTCGCCCCAAGCTTCTGGGTGCACGAGGAGGTCGCGGGTGGCGGAACAACCGGTGGACGACAGGGCTGTCCCGGCCCGCATCCCACCAGTGCTGCCGCAGTGGGTGCTCGACTTCCACCCGAGGAGGCCGCGGGTGGTCGTCAAGCGCGACCTCCTGCCGTCCTTCTGCCTGGCGGGCGCACTCTCCGTCCTGGCCCTGCCGCTGGGCTGGCTGTGGGCCAGGCTGGCGCCGGGCCAGAACAAGGTCGTGCAGGACGGCGGCAAGCTCATCCCGGTGGGCGGCGAGAGCTACCACGCCCTAGACGCGCTGATGGTGTTCGTCATGCTCGGCCTGGGAGCGGGCCTGCTGACCGGCATAGCGGTCTGGCTGCTCCGCGAACGCCGCGGCCCGGTGGTCATGCTGGCGGCGGTGGCGGGCTCGGCCCTAGCGGCCTACCTGGGCCAGAAGACCGGCACGGGCATGGCGGGCGACCGCTACGCCGTCACCGGCCAGCTCACCATCGGCGACACCATCATGACCGCACCGATCCTGGAAACCTGGTGGGGCGTGGTCGCCTGGCCCATGGCAACAGCACTGGCCTACGGCTGCCTGGCGGCGTGGAACGGCTTGGACGACCTGGGCCGCCGCCTGGGCTGAGCACCCAGGCTTCTGGGACCTGGCCTCTGGGCTCCCCGGCCCTGGTCTCTTGACCCCTGGGACCGCTGGACTCACCGGGACCGCTGGACTCACCTGCCACTGGACGAGCCCGACTGAACGCGCACGTTCGACGGGCCCGCCCAACCTGCTCCGCCCATCCACCCGGACTCACGCACTCAACCGGGGTCGGCCCCTCACCCGGCGCTGGCCACCAACCGAACGCGCCCGCACAACGTGACCACCCACCTGATCCAGCGCACTCCCCTCCCGCACCCCCGATCCGAAGCGCCCTCGTCGTTGATCGTGCATGTCAAGGCATCTTTCCCGCCTTGACAAGCACGATCAACGATCGAGACGATGACGCGAGCGGGGGCGCGGGGTCTCCCATCCGATGACGAAGTCGAGGCGAGACCCCCCTCACCCGATCCGATAACCATCCCCGTACACCGCCCACTCCAACGGCGTCTCCAGCCCGAAGTTCCCGGCATCCAGGAACACCCTCTGGGCCGTGTCCACCCGCGAGGTGTCCGAGTGCGCCTCCTCCTGCCGCATCGCCCACACCCGTGCGTCCAGGAACGCGTGCAGCCAGGCACCCTCGTCCCCGCCCTGCGACGGCGGCCGAGCCACCCCGAGGGCACGCTCCCGGATCCCCCCGAAGCTCGTGGCGTCATCGCCCCCACCGTGCATCACGATGGCGTCGTAGTAGATGAACTGCCCGAGCGTCCGCACCCCGTCATCCCGACCCCGCGCCACGGCGGGCCCGAAGTGCACCCGGTCGCGCTCGTCGTCCTGCGCGGCCTGGAACACCGGGTCCCCGGCGGCGGCACGCCAGTCCCCGGTGAACCCCGGATCCAGTCCCTCGTGCGAGTCCGACCCGTCGACGGCCCTCAACGCGGGGAGGTACTTCGCCAGCACGTTCCCCGGCGCCCGGTCCGTGTACTCCTCGACCAGTTCGAGCATGTCGTGCGTCCCCGAGCAGAACCCGATGATCCCGCCGGTGTACCCGCGGCCGTCACCGATGTCCTCGATGTACCCGTACTGGGCCCTCCAGTCCAGTGACGAGTTCTCCGCGCTGGACACGAGCCGCATCGCGATGTCCTTCTTCGCGGGGTCGTCCAGATCGACGGCCTGCGCGCGAACACCGCCGACGGCCGCGGGCCACGCGGACGACGTCGCGGTACCCGCCGACACCAGCGCCACCGACGCGGCGACGACCGCGGCGACGCGCAGGAACCTGCCTGATCTCATCACGCACACCTCCGTGGAGCAGGGGACGGGACACGGCGGCGGATCGTGCGGCGGCCACCGTAACCCCGTTCCACAGAGTTGGGCAACCTTCCTTCCATGAGAACGCTGTGAGCACAACATGTTTACCGGCAACGGTTCTCAGGGCCGGATCGGTCTACACGGGACGGAAAGAGCCCTCCCCGGCCGAAGTCGGGGAGGGCTCGTCCGTCGCCGGGATCAGGAGTTGATCGAGAAGCTCTCGCCGTACACCTTCCACTTCAACGGGGTGGTGAGGTCGAGGTTCCCGGCCTTCAGGAACACCCGCTGGGCCGTGTCGACCCGCGAGGTGTCCGAGTGCGCCTCCTCCTGCTTCATGGCCCACACCCGAGCGTCCAGGAACGCGTGCAGCCACGTCGTTTCGTTCCCGCCCTGCGCCGGCGGCTTGGCCTTGCTCAGCGCGCGCTTGCGGATGTTGCGGAAGCTCGTGCTGTCGTCGCCGTCGCCGTGCATCACGATCGCGTCGTAGTAGATGAACTGCCCCAACGTCCGGACGCCGTCCGACTTGCCCTGGTTCACGGCCGGGTTGAAGTACACGCGGTCCCGCTCGTAGTTCTGCGAGTCCTTGAAGACCTGGTCCTTCGCGGCGGTCTTCCAGTCCTTGGTGTAGTTCGGGTCCAGCCCGGCGTGCGAGTCCGACCCGTCCACGTTCCGCAGCGCGGGCAGGTACTTCTTCAGGACGTTGTTCGGCGACCGCTTGGTGTACTCGGTCACGAGTTCGAGCATGTCGTGCGTTCCGGAGCAGAACCCGATGATCCCGGCCGTGTAGCCGCGGCCGTCGTCGATGTCCTCGATGTAGCTGTACTGCGCCTTCCAGTCCAGCGAGGAGTTCTCGGCGCTGGAGACCAGCTTCATCGCGATCTCCTTCTTCGCCGCGTCGGTCAGGTCGACCGCGGCGGCGCTGACGCCGTCCGCCGTCAGCGGTTTCGCCGGTGCCGCCGTGCTGGTGGCCGTGGAGACGAGCGCGATCGACATCGTCGTGACCGCGGCCAGGCGCAGGAGCCTGCCTGAGATGAACACGAGAACCTCCGCGAAACAGGGGATGGGACACACGGCTGCGGCGGCTGGTGTCTCAGGTCTTCCGTGAGCTACCCGGCAGGGACCGGGGGTGATGGCGGTCACGGTAGACCACTGGATCGCTATTAGGCAACCTTCTTGCCTTATTCGTCTCAGGCAGGCCGTCGGACCATCCGGTACCGGTCGTCCAAGGGGGATTTTCGGTGCTGTACCAGGACAAAACGGTCGCTCAGCCCACGCGGTAGGTCGAGTCCGGGACGTCGGTCACGAACATGTGGCCGGGGGCGTGGGTGATCGCGAACGGCGGCTTCGACGCCATCAGCGCGGCCTGCGGCGTCACTCCGCAGGCCCAGAAGACGGGCACGTCGCCGTCCTCGGGGACCACGGCGTCGCCGAAGTCCGGTGTGGACGGGTCGGCGATGCCCAGTGCCGCCGGGTCGCCCGCGTGCACCGGCGACCCGTGCACGGCGGGCATCAGTCCGCTCACCCGTGCGGCGGTATCCACCAGGTCCGCCGGGATCCACCGCATCGACACGACCATCGGCCCGTGCACCCGGCCCGCCGCGCGGCACTCGCGGTTCGTCACGAACATCGACACGTTGCGGTCCTGGTCGACGTGCCGCAGCGGGACGCCCGCCTCGACGAGCGCGCCCTCGAACGTGAAGCTGCACCCGATGAGGAACGACACCAGGTCGTCGCGCCAGAACGGCGTCGCGTCGGTGGGTTCGCCGGTCAGCACCCCGTCCCGCCAGACGCGGTAGCGGGGGATCGCGGTGCGCAGGTCGGCGTCCGGCGCCAGGACGGTGCGGTGGCCGCCCGCGTCCGTCACGTCCAGCACCGGGCACGGCTTGGGGTTGCGCTGGGTGAACAGCAGGACGTCGTACGCCCAGTCCGCCGGGACGGCGATCAGGTTCGCCTGCGCGAACCCCGCCGCCAGTCCCGCGGTGGGCCCGCTCGCGCGGGCCCGCACCTCGTCCGGTGTCACGTCAGCTCCCGTCCCAGGGTCTCCGGCAGGCCGAGCAGCGCCACGACCGCGATCCCGTACGCCGCGGCCCCGAAGATCATCGCGCCGCCCACGCCCATCGTCTCGGCCATGAACCCGACGCCCGCCGGGAACAGCGCGCCGACCGCGCGGCCGAAGTTGTAGGTGAAGCCCTGGCCGGTGCCGCGCACGTCCGTCGGGTACAGCTCCGCGAGGAACGACCCGAAGCCGCTGAAGATGGCCGAGGCGCAGAAGCCCAGCGGGAAGCCGAGGAACAGCACGGCCGTGTTCGCGCCCGTCGGGATCTGCGTGTAGAGCATGATCAGGATCGCGGACGCGACGGCGAAGAGCGCGAAGGTCCTCTTGCGTCCCAGGCGGTCCGTGATGAAGCCGCCGCAGACGTAGCCGATGAACGCGCCGGAGATCAGGAAGGCGTAGTAGCCCGTGGAGTTGATGACCGTCAGCCCGCGCTCGGTCTTCAGGAACGTCGGCAGCCACGTGGCCAGCGTGTAGTAGCCGCCCTGGACGCCGGTCGCCAGCAGTGCGGCGAAGAACGTGGTCCGACCGAGACCGCCCGTGAAGATCGCGGAGAAGTTCCGGGTGCTCCTCTCGCGCTGCTCGACGGTTCCCGGCGCGTCCTGCACCGTGCGGCGGATGTAGAGGATCAGCACCGCGGGCAGCGCGCCGGTCCAGAACATGACGCGCCACGCCGTGTCCGCGCTGACGAACGAGAACACGAGCGTGTAGACGACCACCGCGAGCCCCCACCCGACGGCCCACGCGCTCTGGATGAACGCCACCGCCCGGCCGCGGTACTCCGGCTTCGAGTACTCGGCCACGAGGATCGCCCCCGCCGCCCACTCGCCACCGAACCCGAGGCCCTGGAGACCGCGGAACACCAGCAGCATCTCGTAGCTCGTCGCGAACCCGCAGAGCACCGTGAACACCGCGTAGGTGATGACCGTGATCAACAGGGTCCTCACCCGGCCGATCCGGTCGGCCAGCACGCCTGCCACCGCGCCGCCGAGGGCGGAGAGGACCAGCGTGGCCGTGTTGAGCAACCCGGCCTGACCCTTCGAGATGCCGAAGAACGACGTGATCGCCACCAGGCTCAGCGGCAGGATCCAGTAGTCGTAGGAGTCGAGGCCGTAGCCGCCGAAGGCGCCGATGAAGGCGCGCTTGCCGCGCTGGCCGAGTGATCGGAACCAGCCCTCTGGGTTTGTTCGGGTGACGGGTGTCGTGCTCATGGGCACCTCGCAGCGGTGAGCCGGGGACGGGTTTGTGCTGTGGCTCACACGGTAGAGGATTGTTGAACAATCCCTCAATAGGGCAATTGGCGGAAGGTTCTGGTGGTGCGGTGGCGCGTTCGGGTGTGTTTGGGGGTGGTTCGGGGGGTTGGCGTCTGGCTGGGTCGGGTTCCGGGGAATGTCGGACCCTTGTCGTAGCGTGTGCGTCGGGGGTCCTGTTCGATGGGGGACGCCTGGTTTGGGCTGGTCAGGGGGCTGTGGGTCCTCCGGGTTCGTGGGGCTGTGGG
>NZ_DASUSQ010000062.1:0-89276 GCF_036375055.1 Umezawaea sp. | reverse complement strand
GTTCTCAAAGAACACGCGCACACCATCTCGTCCCGCGTCTTACCGCGGTGCAATCCGGGGCTTGTGTTTGAAGCTTAGCAAGCGATTTTTCTGACTGTCAAATCGGCCTGCGAGGCATTCAGTTCTGAAGATTGTGGCCCCCGCTCCGGCCCGTTTCCGGTCCGTGTCGCGGTGACAAGGAGAAAGTTACACCCCCATGAACTGGGGTCCAAATCGGGGTACCCCTAGGTCCAAGGTCAACAAAACCCCAGCTAGAACGGCATCCCCGACCCCTCAGAGTGCCCCGAACGGCCGGAAACCACTCCTCACTGTGACCGGGACCACCAAAACTTTTCCTCATCGGCTCGCGACGGGCAGGTGGACGACGACCGCCAGCCCTCCGCCGGGCACCGCTTCGGCGTGCACCAGGCCCTCGTGCGCGGTCACGGCCGCGCGCACGATCGACAGCCCCAGCCCGGTGCCCGTGCGCGCGGTCCGGTCCGCGCCACCTCGGCGGAACGGTTCGAACAGGCTCTCCACCAGCTCGTGCGCGATCGGGGGTCCGGACGACGACACCCGCAGCACGGACCACTGCGGCCCGCACTCGGTGACCACGTCGATCCACCCTCCGACCAGGTTGTGCCGCACCGCGTTCTCCAGCAGGTTCCCCGCGATCCGCTCCAGCAGGGCAGGGTCGCCGACGGTGGGCGCCGGGCCGGTGCGGAAGCTCATGCGCAACTGCTTGGCCGCCGACTCCGGCCGCGCGGCCCGCCACGCCGAGTCCACGACGGTCGCCAGGTCGACGGGTTCGTGCACCGCCAGGCGCGTCCCCTCGGTGCGGGCCAGCAACAGCAGCGCGCTCACCAGTTGTTCCGCGCGTTCGGTGGCGGACCGGACCACACCCGCCATGCGCCGCAGCTCCTCGACGTCCGCGTCCGGGTCGGACAGCGTCACGTCCAGCTCGGTGCGGATGACGGACAGCGGGGTCCGCAGTTCGTGGGAGGCGTTCGCGACGAACCGGCGTTGCGAGTCGAACGCCGCCTGGAGGCGGTCGAGCATCCCGTCGAACGTGTCGGCCAGCTCCGCGACCTCGTCGCGGGGGCCTGCGAGCCGCAGCCTCTCGCCCAGCGACTCGGCGGACAGCCTGCGGGCGGCCTCGGTGACGTCGTGCACGGGTTTGAGCACCCGCCCGGTGATGGCCCAGGCCAGCACGGCGGCGGCGAGCACGACGAAGAAGAACGCGACGGCGCCGGACCGGACCACGTCCGCGCGGGCGTTCGCGCTCAGCACCTGGCTCAGCACGTCGGTGTCGACCTCGACGCCGTCGACCTCCACCGTGCTGCCCTCGGGGAACGCGGGCATCGAGTCGACGACGCGACCGACGAGCATCCACCCCAGCAGGAGCAGCAGGCAGCTCACGAACGCGACGAGGGCGGTCGCGAGCAGCGTGATCCGGAGGCGGAGACCAGGACCCCGCCGGTGGGCGAAGTCAGTCCTCAGCGGAGCCGGTCCCGGCACTGGGGACCCGGTAGCCGGAGCCCACGACGGTGTCGATGATGCCCGGCTCGCCGAGCTTCTTGCGCAGCGTCATCACGGTCACCCGAACGGTCGTGGTGAACGGGTCGGCGTTCTCGTCCCACACCCGTTCCAGCAGTTCCTCACTGCTGACCACGGACCCCTTGGCCGCGAGCAGCACTTCGAGGACACCGAACTCCTTGCGGGTCAGCTCCACCAGCGCACCCGCCCGCCGCACCGTCCGCCGGGCGGGGTCCAGCTCCACGTCCCGCGCGCTCAGCAACGGGGGCGTGGCAGGCGTGGCGCGCCGAGCCAGCGCCCGGACCCTGGCCACCAACTCGGGAAAGGCGAACGGCTTCGCGAGGTAGTCGTCAGCGCCGAGCGACAGCCCGGCGACACGATCGTCGACACCGGCGCTGGCGGTCAACATCATGACCCGCGTCAACGCACCGGAACTGAGGATCTCCTTGCACAGCTCATCACCGGACATCCCCGGCAGGTCGCGGTCGAGCACCACCACGTCGTACCGGGTGATGGTCGACTTCTCATGACCGGACTCGCCGTCGTAGGCGACGTCGACGGCCATGCCTTCTCTCCGCAGGCCGCGCGCGATCGCGTCGGCCAACGGCACTTCGTCCTCAACAACCAGGATCCGCACACCACAACGCTACCGGCACCCCAGGGGAAACACCCGCGCACGACGAGCGACCGAGCCGCATGACCGCCCACCAGCGGACACCGCGCGAAACGCGGCCGATCCCGCTCCCGCCGCGACCGACGGCCACGAGCCCCGCGACGCCGAAGGCCCCGGCCACCCGAAGGCGGCCGGGGCCCAACGACCCGAACCTACTTCTCCACCGCCGCGCCCACCTCAGAAGAATCCGACGTCTCGCCCAACCGCCCGGCCACCCACTCGGTCACCCTCCGCGCCACCCCCTGCGCCGTCAGCCCGAGCGATGCCAGCACCTCCCCGCGCTCAGCGTGCTGGTGGAACTCCTGCGGCACCCCGAGGTCCCTCAACGGCACCTCCACGTCCGCGTCCCGCAGCGCCGCGGCCAGCGTCCAGCCGAACCCGCCGTGCCGCCCGCCGTCCTCGACGGTGACGACCAGCTTGTGCTCGGCGGCCATCGCCACCAGCTCCGGGGGCACCGGGTGGATCCACCTCGGGTCGACGACGGTCACCCCGATGCCCTGGTCGGCCAACCGCTGGGCCGCGGCGACGCCCAGTTCGCCGAACGACCCGACCGGCACCAGCAGCACGTCGGCGCTCTCACCGGAGGCGGGCCTGCTCAGCACGTCGACCACGCCGATCCGCTCCAACGCGGGCAGGTCGGCGCCGACGGACGCCTTCGGGTACCGCACCACCGACGGCGCGTCGCTGATCGACACGGCCTCCCGCAGCTCCTCGCGCAGCGTGGCCGCGTCGCGGGGTGCGGCCACGTGCACGCCGGGGATGAGGCCGCAGATGGACATGTCCCACATGCCGTGGTGGCTGGCCCCGTCGGGCCCGGTGATCCCGGCCCGGTCCAGGACGACGGTCACGCCCTGCTTGTGCATGGCGACGTCCATGAGGAGCTGGTCGAACGCCCGGTTGAGGAACGTCGCGTACACCGCGACCACCGGGTGCAGGCCACCCATCGCCAGGCCCGCCGCGGACGTCATGGCGTGCTGCTCGGCGATCCCGACGTCGAAGCACCGCTCCGGGTAGAGACCTGCGAACTTGTCCATCCCGACCGGTCCGCGCATGGCGGCGGTGATGGCGACCAGGTCCTCGCGCTCACCGCCGAGCACGGCCAGCTCGTCCGCGAACACGTGCGTCCAGGTGCGCTTGGACGGTCCGACGGCCTCGCCCGTGATGGGGTCGATGACGCCGGTGGCGTGCATCTGGTCGGCCTGGTGGTTCTCGGCGGGCGCGAACCCGTTCCCCTTGCGGGTGACGGCGTGGACGATCACCGGGCCGCCGAACGCCTTGGCCCTGACCAGCGCGGACTCCAGCGTGGGCAGGTCGTGGCCGTCGACGGGTCCGATGTACTTGAGCCCGAGGTCCTCGAACATGGCCTGCGGCGCGAGCGCGTCCTTGATGCCGCGCTTGGCGGCGTGCAGCGCCGCGTACAGCGGCTTCCCGAACAGCGGGGTCCGCTGCAACGCGCGCCGCCCGCTCTCCAGCACCTGCTCGTAGCCGGGGCGCAGCCGCAGCGAGGACAGGTGGTCGGCGAGGCCGCCGATCGTGGGCGAGTACGAGCGGCCGTTGTCGTTCACGACGATGACGACCGGGCGGGTCTTGTCCGCCGCGATGTTGTTGAGCGCCTCCCAGCACATGCCGCCGGTGAGCGCGCCGTCGCCGACGATCGCGACGACGGTGCCCTCGGAGCCGGTGAGCTGGAACGCCTTGGCCAGGCCGTCCGCGTACGACAGCGCGGTCGAGGCGTGGCTGTTCTCCTCGACGTCGTGCTCGCTCTCGGAGCGCGACGGGTAGCCGGACATGCCGCCCCGCTGGCGCAGCGCGTCGAAGCCGTCGCGCCGGCCCGTCACGATCTTGTGCACGTAGCTCTGGTGCCCGGTGTCGAAGACGACCGGGTCGTGCGGCGAGTCGAAGACCCGGTGCACGGCCATGGTCAGCTCGACCACCCCCAGGTTGGGGCCCAGGTGACCACCGGTCCGGGAGACCTTGTCGACCAGGAATCCCCTGATCTCCTCCGCGAGCCGCACCAGCTCCTCGGCGGTCATCCTTTTCAAGTCCGCCGGTCCCTGCACGGATTCCAGCAGCGTCACCGCTCCACCTCGCCTGTGGTCTGCGTCGGTTCGGATTACGCATCGTGGTGGATGCGCATCGTCCGGTCAGTCTACGGAGGCACGGCTGAGACGCAGTTCCTCACCCGCTCGCCCTGAACAGGACGTGAAGACCACCCGCCCGGTTGGCTCCTCAGGGTGTATGGAGACTCACGTTCGTGGGACGAGCAGCGCCACGCACTCGACGTGGTGTGTCATCGGGAACGCGTCGAAGGCCCGGAGATCGGCCAGCTGATACCCCAGTTCCGCGAAGGTCGCCACGTCACGTGCCAGCGCGGCGGGGTCGCAGGCGACGTAGACCACCCGTGCGGGTGAACGCCGGGCGATCTCGCCGACGACGACCTTCCCGGCGCCCTTGCGGGGCGGGTCGAGCACCACGACGTCCGGGGTCTGGTCGACGAAGTCGGGTGAGGACAGGACGTCCTCGACCTTGCCGCGGCGGAACTCGACGTGGGGCAGGTCGGAGAGGTTGGCGACGCCGTCCTGGACGGCCTGGTGGGACGACTCGACGACCACGACGCGGCCCGCGGTGCCCACCTGCTCGGCGAGCACGGACGCGAAGAGCCCGACGCCGCCGTAGAGGTCCCAGGCCAGCGAGCCCGCGGCCGCGTCCGCCCACTCGCGGACGACGGCGGCGAGGGTGTCCGCCGCGGCGGGGTGGACCTGCCAGAAGCCCTCGGCGTCCAGCCTCCAGGTGCGTTCGGCGGCGAGTTCGACGGCGGTGCCGCTGCCGCGCCTGCGGATCGGCTTGCCGGGGACCGCGCGGCGCCCGTTGCGCGGCTGGGGCTTGCCGGACTCGGTGACGTGCACCTGGCCGCCCGCGTCGCGGGTGAGGGACAGCTCGCCGCCGACGGCCCACTCGCGGCGCACGGCCTCGTCCAGCGCGCCGGGGGCGGCGATGACGCACTCGTCGACGACGACGACGTTGTGCCTGCGGTGGCCGCGGAAGCCCGCCCTGCGCTCGGGGCCGACGGCCATCCTCATCCGGGTGCGCCAGTGCAGCGGGCCGCCGGGCAGCTCCTCCACGACGACGGCGCGGTCCACGTTCGCGAGCCGGTGCAGCTGCTCCTCGACGACGGCGGCCTTGAGGTCGCGCTGGGCCTCCCAGGAGGCGTGCTGCCAGTCGCAGCCGCCGCACAGGCCGGGCCCGGAGAACGGGCACGGCGGCTCGACCCGGTCGGCGGACGGCCGGAGGATCTCCACCGCGTCGCCCCGGCAGAACGAGCCGCCGGTGTCGTCGGTGATCCGGACGACCGCCAGTTCGCCGGGCAGCGAGTGCCGGACGAACACGACCCGGCCCTCGTGGCGGGCGACGCAGTGGCCGCCGTGCGCCACCGGTCCGACCTCCACCTCGATCCGGCGGTGGCGCCAGTCGGGCTTCTCGACGACCTCCCCGCCCGCGGGGAGGTCGTCGTGGTCGGCTGGCTCGTCGTGCGAAGTCACCTGGGGTCCCTCTTGTCCAAACCGCGACGGATCGCGCCGGGCGCGATCACGTCCTTGTCGTGGACCCGGTTGGAGGACGCGAGCTGCCACGGCACGCTCGTCACCATCACACCGGGTTCGAACAGCAGTCGCCCCTTGAGCCGCAGCGCGCTCTGGTTGTGCAGGATCTGCTCCCACCAGTGGCCGACCACGTACTCGGGGATGAACACCGTGACGACGTCGCGCGGGTTGTCCGAGCGCATCCGCTTCACGTAGTCCAGCACCGGTTTGGTGATCTCGCGGTAGGGCGACTCGATCACCTTCAACGGGATCTTGAAGGCTTCCTTCTCCCAGTCTTGCACGAGTCTGCGGGTGTCCGCGTCGTCGACGTTGACCGTGACGGCCTCCAGCACGTCCGGCCGGGTGGCCTTGGCGTAGGCCAGCGCGCGCAGGGTGGGCATGTGGAGCTTGGACACGAGCACCATGGCGTGGTTGCGGGCGGGCAGCATCTTCTGCCGCTCCTGCTGCCGCAGCTCCTCGGCGACGCGGTCGTAGTGCCTGCGGATCGCGGTCATCAGGGCGTAGATGGCGGCCATCGCGGCGATGGCGATCCAGGCGCCCTTGGTGAACTTGGTGATCAGCACGACCACCAGCACGGAGCCGGTCATGACCAGGCCCACGGTGTTGATCGTCTGCGAGCGCCGCATCCGGTTGCGGGCGACCGGGTCCTCCTCGGTCGAGAGGAGCCGGTTCCAGTGCCGGATCATGCCGAGCTGGCTGAGCGTGAACGACACGAACACGCCGACGATGTAGAGCTGGATCAGCCGGGTGACCTCGGCGTCGAACGCGATGACCAGCACGATCGCCGCGCCCGCGAGGAACACGATGCCGTTGCTGAACGCCAGCCGGTCGCCCCGCGTGTGCAGCTGGCGGGGCAGGTAGCGGTCCTGGGCGAGGATCGAGCCGAGAACCGGGAAGCCGTTGAACGCCGTGTTCGCGGCGAGCACGAGGATCAGCGCGGTGACCGAGGCGATGAAGTAGAAGCCGACCGGGAAGCCCTCGAACACGGCGCCCGCGATCTGGGCGACCATCGTCTTCTGCTCGTAGCCCGGCGGCGCGCTGACGATCTGGTGCGCCGGGTCCTCGGCCATCCGCACGCCCGTGACCTGCGCCAGGACGATGAGGCCCATCAGCATCGTGACGGCCATCAGGCCCATGAGCAGCAGCGTCGTGGCGGCGTTGCGCGACTTCGGCTTGCGGAACGCGGGCACGCCGTTGCTGATGGCCTCGACGCCGGTGAGGGCCGCGCAGCCCGAGGAGAACGCGCGGAGCACCAGGAACACGAACGCGAGGCCCATGAGGTGGTCGTCCTCGGCCCGGATCTCGACGGTCGAGCTCTCCGCGTGCATCTGGTCGCCCAGCACGAACGCCCGGAACAGGCCGTAGCCGATCATCAGGAGGATGCCGACCATGAACGCGTAGGTGGGGATCGCGAAGGCGGTGCCGGACTCGCGCAGGCCGCGCAGGTTGATGGCGGTCAGCAGGACGATCGCGGCGACCGCGAACTCGACCTTGTGGGTGGCGACGTAGGGCACGGCCGACCCGATGTTCGCCATCGCCGAGGCGATCGACACGGCCACGGTGAGGATGTAGTCGACCAGCAGCGCGCTGGCGACCGTCAGCCCGGCCTTGCGGCCCAGGTTCACCGTCGCGACCTCGTAGTCACCGCCGCCCGAGGGGTAGGCGTGCACGTTCTGCCGGTAGCTGGCGACCACGACGAGCATCACGGCCACGACCACGAGGCCGACCCACGGCGCCAGCGTGTACGCGGACAGGCCCGCGACGGACAGCACCAGGAAGATCTCCTCCGGCGCGTACGCGACGGAGGACATCGCGTCCGAGGCGAAGACCGGCAGGGCGATGCGCTTGGGCAGGAGCGTGTGGGCTAGTCGATCACTGCGGAAGGGCCTGCCGACGACGAGGCGCTTGGCCGCGGTTGCGAGCTTGGACACGGGTCCAGAGCGTAAGCGGTCCGCTCACCGTTCCGGACCAACCGCGGGGGTTTGTGGTGCGGTCGTCGCCGGGCCCCCGGCGAGCGTCCTCACGCGACGCCCGACGAGCGGTCCGCCCGCCGTTCCGGCGGTGGGGCAGGTCCGGGGTAGGTTCGGTCACGCTGGTCGCGCGGGTACCCGCGCGAAAAACGAGGAGGCACGCAGTGCACGTGGTGATCATGGGTTGCGGCCGGGTGGGGACATCCCTGGCCAAGGCCCTGGAGCGACTTGACCACCAGGTCGCGGTCATCGACAAGAACGCCCAGTCGTTCCGGCGGCTGGGGGCCGACTTCCACGGGCAGCAGGTCATCGGCAACGGCTTCGACCGGCAGGTGCTGATCGAGGCGGGCATCGAGCGCGCGGGTGCCTTCGCGGCCGTCTCCAGCGGCGACAACTCGAACATCATCTCGGCGCGGGTGGCGCGCGAGACCTTCGGGGTCCAGCACGTCGTCGCGCGCATCTACGACCACAAGCGCGCCGAGGTGTACGAGCGCCTCGGCATCCCGACCGTCGCGACCGTCCCGTGGAGCACCGACCGCTTCCTGCGGGTGCTCGTCCCGGAGGGCACCACGACGGCGTGGCGCGACCCGTCCGGCACCGTCGCCGTGCTGCCCATCGACGTCCACGAGGACTGGGTCGGCCACTCGGTCGCGGAGCTCCAGGAGGCGACCGGGAGCCGGGTCGCCTTCATCATGCGGTTCGGCACCGGTGTGCTGCCGGACTCGAAGTCGGTCGTCCAAGCGGACGATGTGATCTACGTCGCAGCCCTGTCCGGCACCGTCACCGACGTGACCGCCGCGGCCGTCCGCGCACCTGAGGAGAACTGATGCGGGTCGCAATCGCGGGAGCGGGAGCGGTGGGCCGCTCCATCGCGCAGGAACTGGTGTCCGACGGCCACCAGGTGATGCTGATCGAACGCGACTTCGCGCACTTCGAGCCGCACACCGTCGAGCAGGCCGAGTGGGTGCAGGCCGACGCGTGCGAGCTGTCGTCGCTGGAGGACGCGGGCATGCAGCTGTGCGACGTCGTCATCGCGGCCACCGGCGACGACAAGGTCAACCTCGTGGTGTCGCTGCTGGCCAAGACCGAGTTCGCGGTCAAGCGCGTCGTGGCGCGGGTCAACGACCCGGCCAACGAGTGGCTGTTCACCGAGTCGTGGGGGGTCGACGTCGCCGTCTCGACCCCGCGCATCCTGGCCGCGATGGTCGAGGAGGCGGTGACCGTGGGCGACGTGGTCCGGCTGCTGACCCTGCGCCAGGGCCAGGCGAACCTCGTGGAGATCACGCTGCCCCACGACACCCCGCTGGCCGGTGAGCCGGTCAGCGGCCTGACCCTGCCTCGGGACGCGGCGCTCGTGACGATCCTGCGCGGTGGGCGGGTCATCGTGCCGTCCGCGGAGGACACCCTCGAAGGCGGCGACGAGCTGCTGTTCGTGGCCACCGCCGCGGTCGAGACGGAGATCCGCTCCGCGCTGGGCTACTGACACGACTCCGCCCCGCCCGGACGCGACCGGGCGGGGCGGAGTGCGGTCCTGATCAGCTCTCGGTCGCCGGTTTGCCCGTGGCGTGCGGTTCGACCGGGTGGGCGTAGCGGGCCCGGAGTTCCTCCTCCGTTTCCCGCACCTGCGTCGCCTCGGCCTCCTCCAGCGCCTTGAGGCGCTTGTCGGAGCGGCGGACGGCCCAGACCGTCGCGGCCACCGCGATGGCCATGAGCGGGTAGCCCATGGCGAGGCGGGCGAAGGCGAGCCAGCCGACGGACGCGGTGTCGTAGAGCCACTGCTGGACGACGAAGCGCGAGCCGAAGACCAGCGCCCACACGAGGGTGGCGATGTCGTAGTCGCGGACCGACGCCCTGTCCCTGCGCCACGACGTGCCCCGGCCGTTGAGGAACGACCACGCCACGCCCGCGAGGGGCCAGCGGACCACGATCGACAGCACGAAGGCGCCCGCGTAGATGAGGCTCTGCCAGATGCCGAAGAGGAAGAAGCCCTTGGCGGAGCCGGTGCGGTAGGCGATGAACGCCGCGATGCCGACGCCGAAGAGGCCGGAGACCGCGGGCTGGACCGAGCCCTTGCGGACCACCAGCACGACGCCGATCAGCACCGCGGCCCCGAGGGCGCTCCAGATCGCGGGGTACAACCCCGCGAAGGTGTTGACCAGCACGAACACGACGACCGGGAGCGAGGAGTAGACGAGGCCGCTGACGCCGCCCATCTGCTCCAGCATGGTCGGCATCTTCTCCGGTTCGGCGGTGCCCTGCTTCTGCTCGTCCGTCACGTCCTGGCCGTTCGTCGGGGTCATGAAGCGTTCTGCAGCTCGTAGTACGGGTTGTAGAGCACCTTGCGCCCGTCGCGGACCGCGATGCGGCCGCGGGCCTTGATGGTGCGGCCCGGTTCGATGCCCGCGATGCGGCGGCGCCCCATCCAGACCAGGGTGACGCCCTCGGTGCCGTCGAAGAGCTCGGCCTCCAGCGTGGCGGCCGAGTCGCGCGGGCACATCTCCACGGTGCGGAGCCTGCCCATCACGGTCACCTCCTCGCCGGACTTGCAGTCGCACGCGCGCATGGCGCCGACCGCCTCGGCCTTGCGGGAGAGGTCGTCCGCGTCCAGTTCGGTCACGTCGCTGGTCAGGCGACGCATGAGACGGCGCCAATAGCCGTCCCCGGAAACACTCATCCCCGACTCCAGGTACATCGCAAGGGGCATCGTCGACGAAGCCCGTCCGAACCCCAGGGTAACCGGGCGCGGAGGTCGCGGGATCCGACTGGGGGAGGATCCTGGTCGTGATGCGCCCGATGGTCGATCTGGTCGGCCGAACCGCAGTGCTGCTCCCTGGGACGGCGTCGGACGAGGTGTTCGTCCGAACCGTCTTCGAAGAACCGTTGACGCAGTTGGGGCTGCGTTTGACCGCTCCGGCCTCGGCCTCGGTCGAGGAGCACCTGGCCGCGTTGGACGCCGCCTGGACCGGCACGCCCCTGGTCGTCGGCGGGGTCTCGCTGGGAGCCCACGTGGCGGCCGGGTGGGCGGTCCGGCACCCGGAGCGGTGCGCGGGTCTGCTGCTGGCGCTGCCCGCGTGGTCCGGACCCGCGGGAGAGGCGCCCGCCGCGCTGGCCGCACGGGCCAGCGCGGGCGTGGTGGAACGCGACGGCGTCGACTCCGCGCTGGTCGGGGTGGACGGGTGGCTCGGAGCGGAGCTGTCGCGGGCGTGGCGCGGGCACGGGCCCCGGCTGGCCGGGATCCTGCGGGCCGCGGCGGAGTCCGGAGCGCCCACGCCCGCGGAACTGGGCGGGGTGGCGGTGCCCGCGGGGGTGGCGGCGTGCACCGACGACCCGATTCACCCTCTTGAGGTCGCCCGTTCGTGGGCGAGTGCCCTGCCACGTGCGGTTCTGCGGACGACGACGCTCGGGGCGCTGGGAGCGGACCGCGCCTGCCTCGGCCGGGCGGCGGTGCTGGCGCTGCTGGCCGCGGCGACCGCGACCCGCGCGGGCTGACCGCCGGTCGTGACCGGTCGAGGTGCCCGACCGGTCGCGACCGGCGGTCCGATCAGCCCTCGGCCTGCGCGGCGATGTGCTTGGCGATGGCCTCGGGAAGCTCGATCGGCAGCGGCGTCCGCACCGGCATCGGCTGCGTGCCCCGCACCACGACCGTCCCGCGCAGCAGCTCGTAGAGCGCCTCCGCGATCACGGGGGCCTGCTCCTCCGGCCCGGCCGCGACGCCGCGCAGCAGCCACCGGGGCCCGTCGACGCCCACGAACCGGAGGTGGACACCGCTGTTGCGGGCGGTGATCTCCTCGCCCCACTGCCCGTTCTCCCGGTTGATCCGGGCGCCGTCCTCCTTGAGCTGGGCGATCAGCTCCGCGCCGACCTCCTTCCAGAGGCCGCCGCTGCGGGGCGCCGCGAAGGCGCTGACCGTGAGCTGCCCGGCGGGGGTGAGCAGGTGCACCGCGCGCACCGCGCCCGCGGGGTCCATCTCGACCTGGAGCTGCGCGCCGTCGGGCACCGGGAGCCTGATGGACCCCAGGTCCAGCCTGGTGATGTTGTCCCTGGGGGCTTCGGGCTCGTCGTAGGGACCGTCGTCGGCGACGTCGAACTCGTCGTCGAACTCCACGTCCTGCTGCGCGGTCTCCCGGTTCGTCGCGTGCCTGCCCCGCTTGCGGCGCCGTCCGAACATCTGAATTACCCCTCTGTCCGCTGCATGGCGTCGGCCTTCGCCGACACCGCGAGCACGCCGTGCCCGCCAGTAGAGCCGTACCCACCCGTGCCCCGGTCGGAGCCCGGCAGTTCGTCGACCTCTCGGAACACCGCGTGCTCGACCCGCTGCACCACGAGCTGCGCGATCCGGTCGCCCCGTCGGAGCCTGATCGGCTCGCGGAGGTCGTGGTTCACCAGGCACACCTTGATCTCGCCGCGGTAGCCCGCGTCGATGGTTCCGGGGGTGTTGACCACGCTGAGCCCCACCCTCGCCGCGAGACCGGACCGCGGGTGAACGAACCCCGCATACCCCTCGGGCAGTGCGACGGCGATGCCGGTGCCGACCACCGCGCGTTCCCCCGGCTCGATCACCACGTCCTGAGTGGTGACCAGGTCGGCGCCGGCGTCACCCGGACGGGCGTACGACGGCGGTGGGACTCCTGGATCGAGCCGGGACAGCAAGACCTCGACGCTGGGCACGGCGGGCGAGATTACCCTGAGGACGTGAGCGAGAGTGCTGTGACCGCCCCAAGTGCCTTCGAAGAGCGGCTCTACGTCCCGTGGTGGGGCTGGCTGCTGCCCCTGACCGCCGCGGTGCTGCTGGCCGCGGAGATCCACATGGGCTTCCCCGGCGTCCGTTCCTGGCTGCCCTACGTGATCATCGTCCCGCTGGCCCTGCTGATGATCGTTCGGCTCGGCTCGCTGAAGGTCGAGGTCAGCGGGGGTGAACTGCGGGTCGGTGACGCCCACGTGCCCCTGGAGCTGCTGGGGGAGGTGGAGGTGTTCACCGCCAAGACCAAGCGGAAGGCGATGGGCCCGAACCTGGACCCGGCGGCCTTCGTCGCGCACCGCGGCTGGGTCGGACCGATGGTGAAGGTGGCGCTGGAGGACCCGGAGGACCCGACGCCCTACTGGCTGTTCAGCGTCCGCCACGCCGACCGGCTCGCGGAACTGCTCAAGAAGTGAAACGCGACTGGGCGCCACCCCTTCGGGTGAGCGCCCAGTGTCGTTCTAGTGGTGCTGCCGTTCTGGTGCTGCTGGTGTGACGCGGGTCGGGCTCAGGCGCAGTCGCGGCAGATGTACTGCCCGTTGTGCTCCTCGGCCAGCCTGCTGCGGTGGTGCACCAGGAAGCACTTGGAACACGTGAACTCGTCGGCCTGCTTCGGGAGGACCTTGAAGGTGAGTTCCTCACCGGACAGGTCGGCACCGGGCAGTTCGAAGTTCTCGGCAGTCGCGTCCTCGTCGACATCGACTACGCCGGACTGCGTTTCGTTGCGCCGCGCCTTCAGCTCCTCGAGAGAGTCTTCAGCGAGCTCATCGGCCTCGCTGCGACGCGGCGCGTCGTAGTCGGTCGCCATCTTGTTTTCACCCCTGCGGTCTACGGAGACTGTGTTCGTGTCGCTGGTTAACGTCCCAGCGCCCCTTTTTGTGCCCCGTCGTCCAGTGACGGGGGTCTCGCCCCGGCCGTCGAGCGCCAACCCCCTGCTAGTCGACGCTTCTGGTGACTCAACGGTCCCGGAGCGCGCAGAGGGTAGCTCACCGATACCGGGGTTGTGCATCGGGTTCCCCCTAAATGAGCAGAAGGGTGACAGGACCCACGTAAGCTGGCCCGATAGGCTGTCCACGGGCTCAGGCCCATCCGCCGCGGCCGTCCGCGGCGCCCGAGCGGCGGTGAACCCTCCGCTACCGGGTGATTGCGGGCCGCTACAGCCGGTCGGGGACGCGGGATGGTCCTGGACCGCATAGGCTGGAATACGGCGAGCACATGGGCACAACGCCAGGGGAGGTCGGCGGACGTGGGACCCGCGAGCACTACGGGGAACAGCGGGTTGTCGCGGTACAGGCGACGACGACCGCTACCGGCGCTCATCCTCTTCGTGATCCTGGCCTTCGGGGCGGTGTTCGTCTGGGCGAAGGTCCTCAACACGGCGAACGACGTGGACCTGGCCATCCGCTGCAACACGCCGGGGAGCGCGCCGGTGCCGTCGTCGGCACCGCCGGTCGACCCCGCGGCGCCCGTCGTCGAGGCACCGAAGCTCGGCAGCGTCCTGGCGCACGACGCGCTGGACCGGACCGACCCGGTGCCCGCGGCCGAGGTCCAGTTCCGGGTGTTCAACGCGAGCACCCAGCGCAACCAGGCCAGGTTCGTGGCGACGACGCTGACGGAACTCGGCCTCAAGCAGGCCGCCGAACCCGACAACGACCCCGTCTACCCGGCGCAGGACATGACCTGCCGCGGGCAGATCCGGTTCGGTGCCCCTGGGGCGAGCGCGGCGCGCACGCTGAGCCTGATCGAGCCGTGCCTGGAACTGGTCAGGGACGAGCGGCAGGACGCGACCGTCGACATCGCCATCGGGAAGAAGTTCGACGAGGTCAAGCCGAACCACGACGCCCGGAAGGTGCTGGACCAGCTGGCCGACTGGGCCGCGCAGCAGCCCGAGCAGGCGGGCGGCCAGGCGGCGGAGGCGAGCGCGCCCACGGTGGTGTCGTCGAACCTGACGGCGGCACGGGACGTGCACTGCTGAGCAGGCCCCCCACGGGGAGCGGAACCGCAGGCCCCTGAGCCGCTCGCGACCAGGTCCGTGCGGCTGACGAGACGTGCGACCGCTGAGCAGTGCCGCTCCACGCAGAACCGCACGCCGATGAACCGCCCACAACCGCTCGCGACCCGGTCCGTGCGGCTGACGGAACGCGCACCGCTGAGCAGCACCCGCACCACGGCGAGCAGAACCGCACGCCGCAACCGCCCAGAGCCGGCTCGCGACCCGATCCGCACCGCTGACGGAACGCGCACCGCCGAGCGGCACCCGCGCCCACGGCGAGCAGAACCGCACTCCGGTGAACCGCACGGAACCGCTCGTGACCCGGTCCGCCGCGTCCGACGGCGCCGCGGACCGGGTCACGGGGGAGTCGCACCCCGAAGGTCACACCGACCCGAACCCGCACTCCACCAGAGCCGTCCGCAGGTCCTCCGCGATCCCCGGCGTGGCCACGAAGGTGGCGTCCTCCCCCAGCTCCGGGTCCTCGCCGGGCAGCCGCACCACCGCACCGGCCTCGGCGGCGATCAACGCCCCGGCGGCCCAGTCCCACCGGCCGAGCGCGTGCTCCGCGTACGCGTCCAGCCACCCGGCCGCCACGGCGCACAGGTCCAGCGACGCCGCTCCGGCCCGGCGGATGTCCCGCACCCTGGTCGACAGCGCCGCCCACGTGGTCGCCTGCCGCTGCCGCCGCTCCGCCCGGTACGCGAACCCGTACCCCACCAGCGAGAGGTCGAGGCGGTTCGCCCCCGAGACGCCGAGGCGCGTGCCGTCCAGGTAGGCCCCGTGACCGCGCGCCGCGGTCCAGACGCGGCCGCTGACCGGTTCCAGCACCACGCCCGCGACCGACACCCCGTCGAGCTGAGCGGCGATCGACACTGCGTAGTGCGGTAGGCCGTACAGGTAGTTCACGGTGCCGTCGATGGGGTCGACGACCCAGGTGAGGCCCTCGACGGCGGCGCTCCCGCCCTCCTCCTCGCCGATCACCGGCTCACCGGGGCGCAGGACCGCCAACCGATCGCGCACCAGCTGCTCAGAGGCCCGGTCCGCCTCCGTGACCACGTCGGTGGCGGTGCTCTTCGTGTCGACCTGGGCGGTGACGGCGGCCTGCCTGGTGCGCTGCACCAGGTCCGCGGCTTCGCGTGCGACGGTGACCGCGACGTCCACCAAGGGGCGAGGATCGAAACTCAACTGTTCCACCTACGTCACTCTCGCGGGACTATCTGGGGTGCTCAGGCTAATGTCTGCGGCCACGGTTACTGAATCGAGTAGGAAGGCCACCGGGGATGGGCATTACCCGCGGGTTCGGTGTGGACGTCGGCGGCTCCGGCATCAAGGGCGGCCTGGTCGACCTGGAAGCAGGAGCACTGGACGGGGAGCGGTTGAGGATCGCCACGCCCCAACCGTCGACGCCCGATGCGGTGGCGGACGTGGTGGCCGAGATCGTCGCGAAGTTCGAGTGGACCGGGCCGGTGGGCGTGACGCTCCCGTGCGTGGTCAAGCACGGCGTGGCCCTGACCGCCGCGAACGTGTCCAAGCACTGGGTGGACACCGACGCCCGCGCGCTGTTCGCGAAGCGGCTCGGCAGGTCGGTCGAGGACGTCGTGGTGCTGAACGACGCGGACGCGGCGGGCATGGCGGAGATGAAGTACGGCGCGGGCGTCGACCGCGACGGGCTGGTCGTGCTGCTGACGTTCGGCACGGGCATCGGCAGCGCGCTGTTCCTCGACGGGCGGCTCGTCCCCAACACCGAGTTCGGCCACCTGGAGGTGGACGGGCACGACGCCGAGTCGAAGGCGGCGGCGTCGGTGAAGGAGGACAAGGGGCTCTCCTGGGCGGAGTGGACGCCTCGCGTCTCGCGCTACATCACCGTGCTGGAGAACCTCATCTGGCCGGATCTGGTGATCGCGGGCGGCGGCGTCAGCAAGAAGGCCGACAAGTGGTTGCCGCTCCTGGAGGTGCGCACCGAAGTCGTCGCCGCGGCGTTGAAGAACGACGCGGGCATCGTGGGCGCCGCGGCTGCCGCCGCGCAGGGCATCAGGCACTGATCCGGAAAATCCCCCACGCAGTCTAGCTGCGGGAACACCTGTTCACACCCCGTGAAAGCGAGCGGGGCGCAACAGCACGCGATTCTCGTCGTTACAATGGAACGGTGCCCCGCCGGATGGCTTCGGCGGGCTCTCCCCCGAACTCTGGCGTCCGAGGTTTCGCGCCCTTCGGATCGCCGTGATCGACAGTCGCGAAAGGGCGTACGTGGCAGCCGCAGAAACCGCAACCCGACGCTCGAGCACCACGAGCGCCGCGAAGACGACCTCGGCCGCAGCCGGCGAGTCTGAGGAGACCCCCAAGGCCGCCTCGGCCCGCAAGGCTCCGGCTCGCAAGCCCGCCGCGGCGAAGACTGCGGCGGCAGGCAAGACGGCGGCCAAGGCGCCCCGCAAGACCGCAGCCAAGGCTGGTCCCGCCAAGACCAAGAAGGACGGCGACGAGCCTGACGACCTCGAAGCCGCTCCCGGTGACGAGGACCTCGGTGAGGACGTGGTCATCGTGGACGAGCCCGTCGTCGACGAACCCGAAGAGGCAGAGGACGAGAAGAAGCCCGGCGAAGGCGACTTCGTCTGGGACGAGGAGGAGTCGGAGGCCCTGCGGCAGGCCCGCAAGGACGCCGAGCTCACCGCCTCGGCCGACTCCGTCCGCGCCTACCTGAAGCAGATCGGCAAGGTCGCGCTCCTCAACGCCGAGGAGGAGGTCGAACTCGCCAAGCGGATCGAGGCAGGCCTCTACGCGGCGGAGCGGGTGCGCCGGGCCGAGGACGAGAACGAGAAGCTCACCCCCCAGATGCGCCGCGACCTGCGGTGGATCGTCCGGGACGGCGAGCGCGCCAAGAACCACCTGCTGGAGGCCAACCTCCGCCTCGTGGTCTCGCTGGCCAAGCGCTACACCGGTCGCGGCATGGCGTTCCTGGACCTGATCCAGGAGGGCAACCTCGGTCTGATCCGCGCGGTCGAGAAGTTCGACTACACCAAGGGCTACAAGTTCTCGACCTACGCGACGTGGTGGATCCGCCAGGCCATCACCCGCGCCATGGCCGACCAGGCCCGCACCATCCGCATCCCGGTGCACATGGTGGAGGTCATCAACAAGCTCGGCCGCATACAGCGTGAACTCCTCCAGGACCTGGGCCGCGAGCCCACGCCCGAGGAGCTCGCCAAGGAAATGGACATCACCCCCGAGAAGGTGCTGGAGATCCAGCAGTACGCCCGGGAGCCCATTTCGCTGGACCAGACGATCGGCGACGAGGGCGACAGCCAGCTCGGCGACTTCATCGAGGACTCCGAGGCCGTCGTGGCCGTGGACGCGGTGTCGTTCACGCTGCTCCAGGACCAGCTCCAGTCGGTCCTGGCCACGCTGTCCGAGCGCGAGGCGGGCGTCGTCCGGCTGCGCTTCGGCCTCACCGACGGCCAGCCGCGGACGTTGGACGAGATCGGCCAGGTCTACGGGGTGACCCGTGAGCGGATCCGGCAGATCGAGTCGAAGACGATGTCCAAGCTGCGCCACCCGTCGCGCTCGCAGGTCCTGCGCGACTACCTGGACTAGGAACGTTCCCGGCGAAGGCCCCGCACCTCGGTGCGGGGCCTTCGCCGTGCTCCGCTCCTCCGAGGTGCCGCACGACCGGAGGTCTCGCGGAGCACCGCTCGGGTCGCGCTCGAACCCCGCGGGAGGAGAACCGGGCATTTCGGGCGCACGATCCGCTGGAACAGGCCCCGCGACGCGGTCACCGAGGTCACGGGCGGGTCTCCCAACGCCGGGTGAACGGCGGGATCCACGTCCGAATGGTGGAACGAACGGCCGTGTTCGCTGTGAGCTGACCAAAGTGTTATGGATCACACCAACGGCCGCAGGGGTCCCACCAGTTGGAGCAATCGAGGCCCGTCAGCGGCCATAACACCTGGTCTGAAACCGTTGCCACGACTGCGGAAAGTGATGTTGAACCCCGTATTTCGGCGTTCGGGCCGATTCCACGCACCGACGGGTGGGTAAATCGCGAGTGACGCGCGTCGCCACGTTGACGGGAACACTGACTTCCGCCCGAACGTCTGAGAGAGTGGAGCCAGCGAGCACCGCGCACCAGCCAGATGCGTAGTGGTCGCAGCTTGGTAAGAGGGCACCGAAATCCTCGGTGCCGGGACGGAGGGAGACTCTCATGACTACGCCCACGCTCACCCGCCCCGAGTTGACCGCTGCCGACCGCTGCGACCGCTGCGGGGCTGCTGCCCAGGTTCGCGCCGTGCTCCCCTCCGGGGGCGAACTGCTGTTCTGCGGGCACCACGCCCGTGAGCACAGCACGAAGCTGCGCGAGCTCGCTGCTGAACTGCAGCAGGGCTGACAATCGGGGCCGTGCGGCCCTCAAGCACCCTTGCCGTTCCGGGGCGGGGATCCGAGAGGATCCCCGCCCCCCTCGCGTTCCAGGGGGCTTTCGCGGGCCTGAGGAGGCCCCAGCCCTCCGCTACACCGTGCCGAGCACGGGTTCGAAGGCCGCTTCGGCCGCGCCCACCAGCTTGGCGTCACGGCCCAGCGGCGAGCTGAGGATGCGCGTGCCGCCGACGGCCCTGCTGACCAGGCTGCGGCGCTGCACGACGGCCCTGACCTCCGTGACGACGGGTTCCGGCAGCGCCGTGAACAGGTCGCCCAGCACCACCAGTTCGGGCCCCATCATGTTCACCACGGTGACCAGGCCGACGGCCAGCCACTCGGTGAACTCCCCCAGCCGGTGCATGACGTTGTCGGGGTCGGTGGCCAGCGAGCGCAGCTCGGCCACGACGGCGCCGCGGGAGGCGTTGACCGGGAGCGCGAGCGCGCGGCAGAGGGCGGCCTCGCCGACCTCGGTCTCCCAGCAGCCCTCGCAGCCGCAGTAGCACGGCAGACCGCCGGGCCGGACGACCATGTGCCCCAGTTCGCCCACGTAGCCGCCGGTGCCGCGCAGCGGGGACCCGTTGGAGATCACGCCGCCGCCGACGCCGACGTCGGCGGAGATGTAGACCATGTCCGACGCGCCGCGGGCGGCGCCGCGGACGTGCTCGGCCAGCGCCCCCAGCTCGGCGTCGTTGCCGACCTGCACCGGGAGCCCCATCACGGCGCTGAGGCGTTCGCCCAGCGCGACGTTCGTCCAGTGCAGGTTCGGCGCCTCGTGCACCCAGCCGTCGGAGCGGCGGACCACCCCCGAGACCGAGACGCCGACCGCGACGGGCCGGAGGTCCAGCTCGTCGCTGAGCAGCTTCGCCGACTCGACGATGTGGGTGATGACCTCGCGGGGGTCGCGGGTGCGGGTGTGCAGGTTCCAGCTGTCCCTGCCGATGATCTCCCCGCCCAGGCCCACCATCGCCATGGCCACCTGCTCGACGCGGATGTCGATGGCCAGGACGACGGCGGCGTGGGGTTGGGGGAGGACCAGCAGCGAGGGCCTACCGGCTCCGCTGCGTTGCGCGGGAACCCGTTCGGCGACCACACCGGTTTCGGCGAGACCGTCCACCAGGGCCTTGATCGTGCTGCGGTTGAGCCCGAGCTCAGCCGCCAGCGACGCCCTGGTGGACGGACCGTCGACGTGCAACCGGCGCAGGAGCGCCGTGCGGTTGTGCCTGCGGACCTCGTCGGGCCGGGCTCCCGCGGTCGGTGACGTCACCGCTGCTACGAAGCGGCCGAACGACGACGCGACAGCGCATCCACGCTGGCGGCCAGCAGCAGCACGAGGCCGGTCACGATGGAGACCACCGCGGCCTCCTGCTTGAGCAGACCAAGGCCGTTCTCGATGATCGCGATGACCGCGCCACCGATGACCGCGTCGCGCAGCCTGCCCTTGCCGCCGAACAGCGAGGTGCCACCGATGACCGCGGCGCCGACCGCGAACAGCAGCGTGTTGCCCGCACCGGAGCTGGGAGCCACGGAGCCGACCTTCGAGGAGTACACGATGGCGCCGAGGGCGGCGACCGACGAGCAGATCACGAAGACGCTCATGCGGATCTTCGGCACGTTGATGCCCGCGCGGCGGGCCGCCTCGGCGTTGCCGCCGACCGCGTAGATGTGCCTGCCGTAGCTGGTGCGGTCGAGCACGAACGTGCCGATGGTGAGCAGCACCAGGACGATCGGCACCACGTACGGCACACCCGAGATGACGACGGTCGGGTTGACCGCGCGGTTCTGGGTGAGCAGCAGCGTGGCCGCCGCGCTCAGCACGAGCACGAAGCCGACCTTGACGAAGACCAGTGCCGTCGGCTGGGCGACGAGGCCCCTGCGCAGCCGGGAGAAGTGCCGGTTGAGCACGACGGCCGCGTAGCCGCCCGCGGCCAGCAGGAACAGCACCCAGCTGGAGGCGGTGCTCAGGTTGCCGTTGGCGACGTTGAACAGCACCTGGTCGTTGCGGATGGGCAGCGTGCCGCCCTGGCCGATGTACTTCAGCACCACGCCGCCCCACGCCAGGAACAGCGCGAGGGTCACGACGAACGACGGGATGCCGACCTTCGCGACGAGGTAGCCGGTCAGGCTGCCGATCGAGGTGCCGATGCACAGCGCGAGCAGCATTTCGATCCACGCGTTCGGCGGCACGCCGAGCAGCAGGATCGCGAGGCCGACGAGCGGGAGCACGACGCCGGGCCAGATGCGCAGCAGCAGGGACAGCACCGCCGCGACCACCATGAACGCGCAGGTGATGTAGAAGACGCCGTCGCCGAAGGCGGACATCATGTTGCCGTTGCGCACCAGGTGCAGCGCCATCACGGAGGCGGCCACACCGGACGCGGTGCCCGCGGACAGGTCGATCTCGCCCAGCAGCAGCACGAAGACGAGACCCATCGCGATGATCACGATGCCCGCGCCCTGCGCCAGCAGGTTCGAGATGTTGCCCAGTGTCAGGAAGGTGTCCGACCGGGCGCTGAAGAAGATCACCAGCACGAGCAGGCCGAGCAGCGCGGGCAGCGACCCGAAGTCGCCGCCGCGGACCTTGGCCCAGTACTCCTTCAGCGCCTCGCCGGCCGACTTGGACGTCGTGTCGATGCCGAAGTCGGAAATGGCTCCGGTTTCGGGAGCCTTCTCACCGGTAGGTGTGTCAGTCATGCTCAGGTCCTCAGGCATCAGATGGTCGCGGTTTCCGGGCGGGCGATGCCCAGGTCGCCGGAGCGACCAGCGGTGATCAGCTCGACCACCTGTCCGTGGGTGACGTCCTTGGTCGGCAGCTGAGCCGCCATGCGCCCCAGGTACAGGCAGGCGATGCGGTCGGACACCTCGAAGACGTCGTTCATGTTGTGGCTGATCAGCACCACACCGAGGCCCTGCTCGGCGAGCCTGCGGACCAGGTCGAGCACCTGGCGGGTCTGCGCCACGCCGAGTGCCGCTGTCGGCTCGTCGAGGAGCACGACCTTGCTGTCCCAGAGCACGGACTTGGCGATCGCCACGGTCTGCCTCTGGCCGCCGGAGAGCGACGCGACGGACGTGCGGACGGACTTCACGGTGCGCACGGACAGCGAGGCGAGCGTCTTGCGCGCCGCCTGCTCCATGTCGGCCTCGTCCAGCAGCCCGTACTTGCCGCGTTCCCGGCCCAGGAACATGTTCTGGACGATGTCCAGGTTCTCGCACAGCGCGAGGTCCTGGTAGACGACCTCGATGCCGTACCCGGCCGCTTCGCGCGGGCTGTGGATGGAGACCGGCTGACCTTCGAACAGCACCTCGCCCGAGTCGATCGGGTGGATGCCGGCGATGGACTTCACCATGGTCGACTTGCCTGCGCCGTTGTCACCCACGAGCGCGGTGACCTCTCCGGCCCGCACGGTGAAGTCGATGTCGTGCAGCACGTGCACGGGTCCGAAGCTCTTGTTGATGCCGCGCAGCTCGAGAATCGGCTCGCTCACGGCTGTCCTCCAAAACATGGGTCTTGCGGCGGAAACCGCGGTGGGCACCAGTCGGGGGCTGGTGCCCACCGCGGCGGTTGCGGTGGAGCGACTGACTACTTGATGCCCAGCTCGGTGCAGACCGCGGCCAGGTCGGCGACGCAGATCTCGGAGGCCTTGACGGCGCCCGCGTCGACGACGGTCTTGACCTTGTCCTTGGTGATGAGCTGCGCGTCGAGCAGGACCGACTTGACGTCGCGGTTGCCCGTGGTGTCCTTGGTGACGCCGGTGGCGATCTTGTCGGCGCCCGCGGTGTCACCCTTGGCGAGCAGACCGGCCAGCTTGGCGGTCGCCTCGGCCTCGGCCTTGATCGGCTTGAAGACGGTCATGTACTGGTCGCCGCGGAGCACGGCCTGGAGGCCGTCCGGGGTGGCGTCCTGGCCGGTGACCGGCACCTTGCCGTTGAGGTTGAACTTCTTCAGCACGGTGATGACCGCGCCGGCGAGACCGTCGTTGGCGGCGACGACGCCGTCCACCTTCTGGCCGTTGCCGGTCAGGATCTGCTCGAAGACCGTGGCGCCGATCTGGTTGTCCCACTTCTCGATCGGCTGGGACTGGACCAGCTTCAGGTCACCGGAGGTGTAGAGCGGCTTGAGGATCTTCTCCTGGCCCTCGGTGAACAGCGTGGCGTTGTTGTCGGTCGGGGCGCCCTCGATCTGGATGACCTCGGCGCCCTTCTTGTCCTTCAGCGCCGTGGCGAGGCCCTGGCCCTGGAGTTCGCCGACCTTCACGTTGTCGAAGGAGACGTAGTACTTCGACGAGCCGCCGAGGTTGAGGCGGTCGTAGTCGATGACCGGGATGCCCTGGGCGTCCGCCTTGGCGGCCACCGCGGCACCCACGGAGGAGTCGGGGGACGCGATGATCAGGACCTTGACGCCCGAGTTGATCATGCCGTCGGCGAGGGTGGTGAACTTCTGGTTGTCACCCTGCGCGTTCTGGATGTCCGCGTCCAGGCCTTCGGCCTTGAGCGCGGCGGTGAGGAGGGGCTTGTCGAAGCCCTCCCAGCGAGCGGAGGAGGCGGTCTCCGGGAGGATCACACCGACCTTCGTGCCGCCTGCCGCGCTACCGGTGTCGCTGGTTCCGGTGGAGCTGCCGCCACCGGACGAACTGTTGGCACCGCACGCCGTCATGGCCACGGCAAGGCCGGTGCCTACGGCGATGAGGGCGAGGCTCTTGCTGCGCATCCGCCATCCCTTTCACTGCTCTGCCCGAGGGCCGGACAGAAAATGTTGTGGCGCACAACGTATGCCCTGGGACCGGGTGACCGGAAGCACACTGCATCGATAAAGAAGGCACGATGCTGCAACGGAGAGGTAACCGTGGCGACATCTGACTACTCCAAATGCATATGGAAATCACGCACAGTCACATTAACCGGTTGCGCAGTGTGTCCGCCGTCTCATTTGATGCGAGCGGATGATGAACCGGATTCACGTCCGCGGCCGGTCCCCAACGCCGGGGAACCGGACCGCGAACGACCGGTGAACGGGTCCGGGACTACCAGGACCGCAGGGTGGCGATGCGCTCTTCGAGCTGCTCGATCGTCGCCATGGCGGTGGGCGGCCCACCGCAGTGCTCGCGCAGGGCGTTGTGGATCTTGCCGTGCGGCTTCTTGGTGCGGTGGTGGTGCATCGCGACGAGCGTGTTCAGCTCCTTGCGCAGCGCGGCCAGCTGCTCCTGCACGCCCTGGGGACGCGCGGCGCGCGGCGGGGGCGGCGGTTCGGCGGCCTTGCGCTTGGCGACCTCGACCAGCTGGTGCTCCTGGCGCTGCCGCAGCAGCGCGCGCACCTGGTCGGGTTCGAGCAGACCGGGGAGGCCCAGGTACTCCTGCTCGTCGTCGCTGCCCGCGAACGCGGCCGTGCCGAACGAGGACCCGTCGTAGATGACCTGGTCCAGCTCGGCCGAGGCGCCCAGCGAGGTGAACGCCTTCTCCTCCTCGCCCTCCTCGTCCTTGGTGCGGTTCGCGTCGGCGAGGAGTTCGTCGTCCCAGCCGTCCTTCTCGCGGTGCGGCTTGCCGAGGACGTGGTCGCGCTGCTGCTCCAGCTCGCTGGCCAGCCCCAGCAGCACCGGGACGCTGGGCAGGAACACGCTGGCCGTCTCGCCCTTCGCGCGCCTGCGCACGAACCGGCCGATGGCCTGGGCGAAGAACAGCGGGGTGGACGAGCTGGTCGCGTAGACGCCGACGGCGAGGCGCGGCACGTCGACGCCCTCGGACACCATGCGGACCGCGATCAGCCAGCGCTCGGTCGTCCGCGAGAACTCGGCGATGCGGCCGGAGGCCTTCGGGTCGTCCGAGAGCACGACGGTCGCGGTGTGGCCGGTGACCCGGTGCAGCACCTCGGCGTACGCCTTCGCCGTCGTCTGGTCCGTCGCGATGATCATCGCGCCCGCGTCGGGCATCCCGCCGTTGCGCAGCTGGGTCAGGCGCATGTCGGCGGAGGTGATCACCGACTTGATCCAGTCGCCGCTCGGGTCCAGCGCCGTGCGCCACGCCCGCGCGGTCTGCTCGGTGGTCAGCGGCTCGCCGAGCCGGGCGGTGAACTCCTCGCCCGCGCTGGTGCGCCAGCTCGCCTCGCCGGAGTACGCCAGGAAGATCACCGGCCGGACCACGCCGTCGCGCAGCGCGTCGGCGTAGCCGTAGGAGTGGTCGGGCTGGCTGCGCATCAGGCCGTCGCCGCCCGGCGCGTAGGAGATGAACGGGATCGGCGAGTCGTCGCTGCGGAAGGGCGTCCCGGTCAGCGACAGCCGCCGCACGGCGGGCGTGAACGCCTCGCGGATCGCGTCGCCCCAGGACTTCGCGTCGCCGCCGTGGTGGACCTCGTCCAGCATGACCAGGGTCTTGCGGTTCTCGGTGCGCACCCGGTGCAGCGTGGGGTGGGCCGCGACCTGCGCGTACGTCACCGCGACACCGTGGTAGTCGCGGGAGGTGACCGCGTTGGTGTTGCGGAAGTTCGAGTCGATCGCGATGCCCACCGCGGCCGCCGCCTGCGCCCACTGGTGCTTGAGGTGCTCGGTCGGCGCGACGATGGTGATCGACTCGACGGTCCGGTCGGCCAGCAGTTCGGCCGCGACCCGCAGGCCGAACGTGGTCTTGCCCGCGCCGGGCGTCGCCACGGCGAGGAAGTCCTTCGGCTTCGCCGACAGGTACTTCGTCAGCGCCCGGCGCTGCCAGGCCCGCAGCGGACGCTGGGCAGCCGGGGACTCGACGACCTGCGTGTCGGGCTGTGCCACGAACTCATCGCTCCTTCAGCGCAGGTCAAAGGTGTGCTGTGACAGTCGAATGCCCTCAGGCCGGTGTGGTCCCGCGACGTCGCCGGGAGCCCGGTGAGGGCAGCGTTCAGCCTACCCGTTCGTGGCGGGTCCACCCGACACCGCCGCCTCGTTCGGTCCGCCAGTGCCGCGGAACCGCGCGTCATGCACCATGCTTGACCTTGCGATGGGTTTGCCGACGGACGACAACAGGCACGTTTCGCCCACCACGGCGCGGGAGCCGCTGCGCCGTGGCCCTGGGCGCCTGTTGGCGCGCACGCTCCAGAAGGCGTGGCAGGGGAACCTGTTCTCCGAGGCCGCCGAGGCCGCCTTCTGGCAGACCCTCTCGTTCCCCCCGCTGCTGCTCGGCCTGCTCGGCAGCATGGGCTACCTCGGCGACTGGCTCGGCCCCGAGGTCGTGAGCCAGGTCAAGGAGAAGATCATCGGCTTCTGCCGGACGATCTTCAGCGGCGACGTGGTGTCGGGGGTGATCGAACCGACGGTCGACCAGATCCTCACCACGGGCAAGGGCGAGATCGTCTCGATCGGCTTCGTGATCTCGCTGTGGGCGGGGTCGTCGGCGATGTCGTCGTTCGTGGACGCGATCACCGTGGCGCACGACCAGTACGGCGTGCGCAACGAGGTGTGGCAGCGGATCTTCGCCCTGCTGCTGTACATGGCGAGCCTGGTGCTGCTGATCGTCGGGCTGCCGGTGCTGGCGCTGGGCCCCGACCTGCTGACGGAGTTCCTGCCGACCAGCTGGCAGAACACGGTGTCGTACTGGATCGGCGTCTTCTACTACCCCGGCCTGGCCGTGCTGCTGATCCTCGCGCTGGCCACCCTGTACAAGCTGTCGCTGCCGAGGAAGCTGCCCTGGCACCGGCTGGTGCCGGGCGCCGTGCTGGCGATGGCCGTGTTCCTGGCCTCCAGCATCGGCCTGCGCCTGTACATCCAGTGGATCACCACCACGGGGTACACCTACGGCGCGCTGGCCACGCCCATCGCGTTCCTGCTGTTCGCGTACTTCATCGGGCTGGCCATCACCATCGGCGCGTACTTCAACAGCGCGATCCAGGACATGTGGCCCGCCAGGATGACGCGGCGGCAGCGGCGCCGGTGGCGGCGGCTGGAGATGGAGCGCACGGCGGAGCGGATCAGGGCGGACGAGAACCACGAGGCCGCGGCGCCCGAGCAGCCGACCGCTCCGCTGCGGCCCTCCGCCGCGGAACCGGGGACGGCCCCCTCGCCCGCGGACACCTCCCCCACGACCCGGCTGCCCGTGCCGCCGGGGCCGAAGCGGGACTGAGCGCTCAGGCGAACAGCTCCCCGACGTCCTCGGCGGCGGGGTTCCCGGCGAGGGCGTCTCCCCCGCCCACGAGCCCGCCTTGACGCGCCACGACCTTCTCCTCGGCGACGAGCCGGTGGACCATCACGGCGCGGGTCCGGCCGGTGCGGTGGCGGGGTCCACCGCCCGCGCCTCCACGGGTCGAGCGGGGAGCAGTGGTCCGCCTCGGTCAGGCTCAGCCGGAGGACCGCGCCGCCCGCGCGGGCCGCTCCCCGTGCGTCAGCGGCGGGTCCGACCACGTGTTCCAGGGACACCGGGGCAACGGCGCGGAGGGTCACGAGTCGCACCGGGGAACGGCAGCGGGCTTCCCCCGGAGCCCGACGGCGTGTCCCGGCCCCGTCGGCGGCTACTCGAACCGGCTGGGGTCCCCCGCGCCCACGCGGACGATCTCCGGTTCACCGTTCGAGTAGTCGATGACGGTCGTCGGCACGGTGCCGCACTCGCCCGAGTCGATGACGGCGTCGACCACGTTGTCCAGCCGCTCCTTGATGTTCCAGCCCTGGGTCATCGGCTCCTCCTGGTCCGGCAGGAGGAGCGTGCTGGACAGGAGGGGCTCGCCGAGTTCGGCGAGCAGCGCCTGGACGACCGTGTGGTCGGGGATGCGGACGCCGACGGTCTTCTTCTTCGGGTGCATCAGGCGCTTCGGCACCTCCTTCGTCGCCGGGAGGATGAAGGTGTAGCTGCCCGGCGTGGCCGCCTTGATCGCGCGGAAGGCCGCGTTGTCGACGTAGACGAACTGGCTGAGCTGCGCGAAGTCCTGGCAGACGAGGGTGAAGTGGTGACCGTCGCCGAGGTGCCTGATCTCGCGGATGCGGTCGATGCCCGCTCGGTTGCCGAGGCGGCAGCCGAGCGCGAAGCAGGAGTCGGTGGGGTAGGCGATCAGGCCGTCGTTCCGGATGAGGTCGACGGCCTGGCTGATCGACCTCTTCTGGGGGTTGTCCGGATGAACGTCGAAGTACCTGGCCATGGGGGGAGCTTAGGGTCGATCGGCCCGCGCAACACGTCGAGGTCCACCGAGGCGGCGATGGCCTCGGCCCCGGCGTCGTTCGGGTGCAGGTGGTCGCCGCTGTCGAGGTCCGCCCGGTAGCGCACGGGGCGGGCCGGGTCGCGGAGGCGTTCGTCGACGTCGACGACCGCGGCGAACTCCGGGGTGGTCCTGATCCAGGCGTTGATGGCCTGCCTGGTCCGCTCCCCCTCGGGGCTGTGGAAGCCCTGGTGGACGGTGTCGCCGGACGGGGGCGGGGTCGCGCAGAGGGGCACCACCCCCGCCGCGCGGGCGGCACGGGCCGGGGTGGTGAGTCCCGCCACCAGCTCGTCGGCCGTGGGTCGCGGGGTGGACAGGCCCAGGTCGTTGACGCCCAGTTCGACGATCACGTGGGTGACGTCGGGCACGTCGAGGACGTCGCGGGCGAAGCGCCCCGGGCCGGACTCGCCGAAGCCGTCGCGGAGCAGGCGGTTGCCCGCGATGCCCGCGTTCCGCACCGCCGCGCCGAGCCGGTGGGCCAGGACGTCCGGGTAGCCGCGGGTCGTGCCGGTGCCCTCGGTGGTGGAGTCCCCGAAGCACACGACGGGCGCGCGGCTCGTCACGCCGACACGCCCTCCTCGGCGCTGACGAGCGAGTCGACGGCGGCGAGGAACGCGGCGATGCCGGGGAGGTCGGCGCCCTTCGCGCGGGAGGCCGCGACGTCCTCCGGGGTGCGCCGGCGGACGATGTCGAGCCACTCGCCGTCCGGGAGGCGGACGAGGTCGGCGTCGAGGAACCCGGCGCGGTCCTCGCGGAAGTCGGCGAGCATCGCCGGGCGGGCGGCGAGCAGGGCGTCGACCTTCGCCTGGTCGACGCGGAAGCGGGTCAGCTCGACCGTGGTGGCCATCGTCGGGGTCCTCCTCGTCGGCGCGCGTCGAGGAGGACGATACCGTCACCGATCGAGATAGTCACACTTGATGACTATATTGGCCGCGACAGCCGAAACCCCGGCGTGCGCGGTGGACCCGTGCGCGCCGAGGTCGTCAGGACGGGCGTTCTAGTCGTCGCCGCCGGGCGGCAGGCCGTCGTAGATCTTCTTGCAGTCCGGGCACACCGGCGAGCCGGGCTTCGCCGACTTCGTCACCGGGAAGACCTCGCCGCACAGCGCCACGACGTGCGTGCCCATGACCGCGCTCTCCGCGATCTTGGCCTTGCGCACGTAGTGGAACATCTTCGGCGAGTCGTCACCGGTGGAGTCGGTGCCCTGGGACCGCTCGTCGGTCTTCGGAAGCGTCTGGGTCGAGGTGCTCACCACACCATGATGCCCCACCGCTCGTTTTCGGCCTAGCGGGTCGGTCGGTCATCATTACCGCTCGTGACGACTACGAGGATCGCCGAAGAGGTCGCGGACGCGCTGGCGGAGAACCGGGCGGTGGTGGCGCTGGAGAGCACCATCCTGGCCCACGGGCTGCCGCCGGGCCGCAACCGCGAGGTCGCCGGACGGCTGGAGGCGGTCGTGCGCGCGGCGGGCGCGGTGCCCGCGACCATCGCCGTGCTGAGCGGCGTACCGGTCGTCGGGTTGAGCACCAACGAGCTGGACCGGGTCTGCGATCCGGCCAACGACCTGGTGAAACTGTCCCGCCGCGACCTCGGGCCCGCCTACGCGCTCGGCCGGGACGGGGCCACGACGGTCGCGAGCACGGCGGCGCTCGCGGACGCCGCGGGCGTGCACGTGTTCGCCACCGGGGGCCTCGGCGGGGTGCACCGGGGCGCGCACGACTCGTGGGACGTGTCGGCCGACCTGGACGTGCTGGCCACCACCCCGGTGCTGGTCGTGTGCTCGGGCGTGAAGTCGGTGCTGGACATCGGCGCGACCCTGGAACTGCTGGAGACCCGCTCGGTGCCGGTCCTCGGCTACCGGGTCGACCGGTTCCCCGCGTTCTACCTGCGCGAATCGGAGTTCGACGTGCCGTGGCGGGTGGACGACCCCAAGCACGTCGCCGCCGTCGTGGCCGCGCACCGCGACCGCGTTCCCGGCCGTTCCGGGGTGCTGCTGGCCAACCCGGTGCCGTTCGAGTTCGAGATGGACCGCGACCTGCACGACCGGCTGCTCGCGGACGGCCTGGAGCTGCTGAGGGCGCGCGGCGTGCACGGCAAGGACGTGACGCCGGTGCTGCTGGAGCACTTCCACGGCGCCAGCGGCGGCGTGAGCCTCGACACCAACGAGGCGCTGGTCATGTCGAACGCCCGGCTCGCGGCCGAGGTCGCCGTGGAGCTGGCCCCGTGACGATCGTCGTGGTCGGCGACGCCGGGCTGGACGTGGTCGCCCGGCACGTCGGCCCCATCCCGCACGGCGGCGACGTGCGGGCGAACGTGACCATCGAACCGGGCGGCGCGGGCGCGAACACGGCGGCGTGGCTCGCCGAGTGCGGCGCCGAGCCGGTGCTGGTGGCGAGGGTCGGCGCGGACTCGGCGGGCCGCCAGGTGCACGCCGAGCTGACGGCGGCGGGCGTGCGGTGCGCGTTCGCCGTCGACCCGGAGGCCGCGACGTGCTGCGTCGTGTGCCTGGTCGACCCAGGGGGCCAGCGCAGCATGCTGGCCGACCGGGGCGCGAACGCGCACTTCTCCCCCGCCGACCTCGATCCGGGGCTGCTGGCGGGCGCGACGCACCTGCACCTGTCCGGCTACGTGCTGCTCGACGCGTCCTCCAAGCCCGCCGCGCTGGCGGCGTTGGCCGCGGCGAAGGAGGCGGGGCTGACGACGTCGGTGGACCCGCAGGCGTCGGTGCTGCTGGACCTGGACCCCGAGGGGTTCCTGGACGACGTGCGCGGCATCGACTTCCTGATGCCGAACGCGGAGGAGCTGATCGCGCTCACCGGGTCCGCCGACCCCGCCGCGGCGAAGGCGCTGCTGGACGTCGTGGGCACGGTCGTGCTGACGTCCGGCGCGGACGGCGCGAGCTGGGTCGACCAGGACGAGGTCGTGTCCGTGCCCGCGGAGGTGGTGGAGTGCGTCGACTCGACCGGCGCGGGTGACGCGTTCGACGCCGGGTTCCTCGCGGCCTGGCAGCGGGGCGTGTCCAAGAGGGACGCCCTGCTCGGCGGGATCCGGGCGAGCGCGCGGGCCGTGACCCTGGTGGGGCCTCAGCCGTCGATGACGCGGTGATCCTTGCCGGACGCCGCGATGGCCTTGTGCTCCTTCTGGTAGCGGTTGGCCTTCTCGGACTTGCGCGGTGGACGGTCGTTCGCGATCAGGACGGCCATCCACGGCAGCGGGATGGACAGCACCAGGAACGCGACGGCCAGCCACCAGATGTCGATGAAGACCACGGCCAGGACGATGCACGGGATGCGCGCGCTCATCATGATCGCGTACTTCCGCTTCCGGGCCCTGTGCTGCTCGTCGAGGGACGGAGCGGCCTCGGTGATGAGCACCGGGGTGTCGTCACGCTCGGATGTGCTCACGACACCACCTCCACCTTCATCGTCCCACCATCGATACCCATCCAACACCCGCCGAAGCGGGGTGTGCACAACAGGGCCGACCTAGGATCCGGTCGTGGTCGCCCTCGATCGGCTGGTCGACGTGCTGGGGAGTCTCGGCACGCACCTGAGCTGCGCTCCCCGCGGACGCGACGTCGAGTTGCGCGGGGTGGCGCTGCACGACGCCGCCGAGCGGACACCCGCCGCTCCTGACGACGTCCTGCTGGGGCTGGGCATTCCCTCCGCCGCCGCGGCGGCTCGGCTGGTGGGGTCGACCGGGGCCGCCGTCGTGGTGCTGCACGGGCGGCCTCCGCTGGACGAGAAGGTGCTCGCGGCGGCTCGGCGGTCCGGGGCGGCGGTGCTGCTGGTGGACCCGTCGGTGCCGTGGAGCCAGCTGGCCTCCGTGGCGCAGACGCTGGTGCTCGGCGGTCAGCGGTCCGGCGACCTGTTCGCCGTCGCCGACGCGATAGCGGCCGTGGTGGGCGGGCCGGTCACCATCGAGGACCAGCAGTCGCGGGTGCTGGCGTACTCGTACCGGCAGCAGGACGTGGACCAGGTGCGGGTGCAGACGATCCTGGGGCGGAAGGTGCCCGAGGAGGCCCGTGCGGCTCTGGACTCCTACGGGGTGTTCGCGCACCTGGCGCTGTCGGACGAGCCGATCTTCGTGCCCCGGTTGACGGAGCAGCTGGGTGAGCGGCTGGTGGCGGCCGTGCGGGCCGGGCGGGAGTTGTTGGGGTCCGTGTGGGTGGAGGTGGACGGGCCCGTCGACGCGTCCCGCGCCGCGGCCCTGGTGGACGGGGCCCGCACGTCGGCCCTGCACCTGCTGCGGGCCCGCGCGAGCGCGGACCTGGAGCGGCAGGCCGAGGCGGACCTGGTGATCGCGCTGCTGGACACGCCGTCCGGGGCGCCCGCGGCGCTGGCCAGGCTGGGGTTGCCGCTGGTGGACCTGCGGGTGATCGCCGTGCAGGCCCACGTCGGGGACGCCGACCACGGGGCCGCGCTCCTGGCGTTCGAACGGGCCACCGCCGGTTTCGGGTGGTCGCGGCCGGGGCGCAGCGCGCTGTTCGGGAACGTGCTCTACACCGTGGTGCCGTGCGGGGACTCGGCCGCCGTGGCGGTGGAGTGGGTGCGGTCGCTGGAGCGGGAACTGCCCGCAGAGGCGACGGTGCTGGCGGGGATCGGCGGGGCCGCCGACGCGGTGCAGGTGTCCGCGTCACGGCAGGAGGCCGACGAGTGCTTGGCCCTGTCGGCGGGCGAGCCCGTCGTGTACGACACGGCTTGGGCGAGGGTGCTGCTGCACCGGTTGGCCGCCGCCGCGGACAGCGGGCGGCTGCCGGCGCGGGGGCCGGTCGCGGAGCTGCTGCGGCACGACCGGGAGCACGGGACGGCCTACGCCGAGACGCTGAGGGCGTGGCTGGCCGCCCAGGGGGACACGCGGGAGGCCGCTCGGGCCCTGTCGGTGCACCCGAACACGCTGCGGTACCGGATGCAGCGGATGGCCGAGGTGACCGCGTTGCCCCTGGACGACCCCGAGCAGCGGCTGGCCATGGCCATCGCGCTGGCCGTGCACGGGGAGCGGGGCTGAGCCGGGCGGGATGGAACCATGTGCCCGTGCTCCCTGACTTCTCCCCCGAGTTGACCTCGCGTCTCCGCGACGCCTTCCAGACCGCCGGTTACGACACCGACGGGGTGCTGGCCGCCCTGGGCGGGCAGGCCCACGCCGCCATGACGAGGGGTGAACCCGAGGCGGCCCGCCGGGCCACGCGGGACGCCGGGGCGCTGGGGACGTTCGTCCGGCTGTTCCTGCTGGGCGACGTCGAGTCCGAGGCCGACGTCACCACCGCGTTCAAGTCCGCGGACGTCGACCAGCTGCTGGCCGCCGAGGTGCTGCGGGCCGACCCCGGCGGTTTCCGGGCCGGGTTGGACGTCCGGCCGCACGACTCCTGGTGGGTGGTCGCCGACCTCGACGCCGAGCAGCGCGGTGGGCCCGTTCCACCCGACCACGTGCTGGGGATCGGGCAGGCCTCGATCAGCCTGGCCCGCGCCACGGCCCGCAGGCCCGTCGGGTCCCTGCTCGACGTGGGGACGGGGTGCGGTGTCCAGGTCCTGCACGCCTCCCGGCACGCGGAGCGCGTCACCGCCACGGACCTGTCCGAGCGGGCGCTGGCGCTGGCGAGGGGGACGTTCCTGCTGAACGGGCTGGACGTCGAACTCGGCAGGGGCGAGTGGTTCGGCCCGGTGGCCGGTCGGCGGTTCGACCAGATCGTCTGCAACCCGCCCTTCGTCGTCGGGCCGCCGCGCGTCGACTACACGTACCGCGACTCCGGGCTCGGCGGCGACGACGCCAGCGCGCTCGTCGTGCGGCAGATGCCCTCGTTCCTCAACGAGGGCGGTGTGGGGCAGCTCCTCGCCTCCTGGCTGCACCGCAGGGGTGAGGACTGGGGCGACCGGGTGTCCTCGTGGCTGCCCCGCGGCGGCGTCGACGCGTGGTTCGTGCAGCGGGACGTCGCCGACCCGGCGCTGTACGTGGGGACGTGGCTGCGGGACGCCGGTGTCGACCCGCGGTCGCCCGAGGGGCGGGAGAAGGCCGCCGTGTGGCTCGACTGGTTCGCCCGCAACGACGTGGAGGGCGTCGGGTTCGGGTTCGTCACGCTGCGGAGGACGTCCGGCTCGCACGCCGAGGTCGTCTGCGAGGACCTGCGGCACGCGTACGTGGACCCGCTGGGGCCGGAGACGTCGCTGTGGCTGGACCGGGTCGAGTGGCTGAGGGCCAACGGGTCCGCCGAGGCGCTGCTGGCGACGCGGTTCACCGTGCCCGAGTCGGTGCTGCTGGAGGAGGTGTCCTCGCCGGACGACGAGGGCTGGACGGCCGTCGTGCGCCGCCTGCACCGGCAGGACGGGCCGGGGTGGCAGCACGAGCTGGACGAGGTCGCCGCGGCGCTGCTGGCGGGGTGCAGGGGGGCGCTGCCGCTGGAGGACCTCGTGACGCTGCTGGCGTTCGCGCACGACCAGCCGGTCGACGGGCTGATCGCGAACGCCCTGCCGGTGGTGCGCGACCTGGTCCGGCACGGCATGTTGAGGCCCGCGTGAGAGCTGTTGTGTCGCGAGTCACACAGGCGAGCGTGACCGTGGGGGATCTGGTCGTCGGGTCGATCGACGAGCCGGGGCTGTTGGTGCTGCTCGGAGTGCACGTCGACGACGACGCGGCGATGGTTCCGGTCATGGCTCGGAAGCTGCACGAGCTGCGGGTCCTGAGGGACGAGGAATCGTGCGCGTCGACCGGTGCGCCCCTGCTCGTTGTGAGCCAGTTCACCCTCTACGGCGAGACGCGGAAGGGTCGCCGTCCCTCGTGGACGGCGGCCGCCCGGCCCGAACGCGCGGAACCCTTGATCGAGGGAGTGGTGCGGGAACTGCGACAAAAGGGTGCCCGAGTCGAAACAGGACGGTTCGGCGCGATGATGTCGGTGCGGAGCGTGAACGACGGACCGTTCACGGTTTTGGTCGAACTCTAGGACGCTCTCAGGAAATCCTCAGCATTGCGCGAGCAACGGGTGTGACGGCGGAGACGTCTTCATGTCAGGGAGGCGGGAACGAATTGGCATTCCGACGCGTTTCCCCAGTGTCCAGCCGGCAAGCGATGGGTACCCAGCGGGCCCCGACGCCGAAAGGCTCACTGCGCAGTGCAGCGCAGGTGTGTGACGCACCCGCACGCCAGCCCGCGACAAAGGGGGAGGGAGTTCCATGACCGTCCCGAGGGTCTTCGACCGCGAGGTCGACACCACCGTCAGCCACATCAGTCCCGCCGAACTCGACCTGGACGCTCAGGGTCCGGCCGCCGATCTCGTTCGAGTCTACCTGAACGGCATCGGCAAGACCGCCCTGCTCACAGCGGCGGAGGAGGTCGAACTGGCGAAGCGGATCGAAGCGGGCGTCTTCGCGCAGCACATGGCCGAGACCGCGAAGCGCCTGTCCCCCACGCGTCGCGAAGAACTGCGCGCGCTGGTGCGGGACGGCCACGTGGCAAAGAACCACCTGCTCGAAGCGAATCTCCGTCTGGTCGTTTCGCTGGCCAAGCGATACACCGGTCGTGGAATGCCGCTCCTCGATCTGATCCAGGAAGGCAACCTGGGTCTGATCCGCGCGGTGGAGAAGTTCGACTACACCAAGGGTTTCAAGTTTTCGACCTACGCGACGTGGTGGATCCGCCAAGCGATCACCCGCGGAATGGCGGATCAAGGTCGCACCATCCGCCTTCCCGTCCACCTGGTGGAACAGGTGAACAAGTTGGCGCGGATCAAGCGCGATCTGCACCAGCAGCTCGGCCGGGAAGCGACGACCGAGGAACTCGCCAAGGAATCGGGCATCAGCGCCGAGAAGGTCTCCGACCTGCTCGACCACGCCCGCGACCCGGTGAGCCTGGACATGCCGGTCGGCGCCGAGGAGGACGCCCCCCTGGGCGACTTCATCGAGGACTCCGACGCCACGGACGCCGAGAGCGCGGTCATCTCCGGCCTGCTCCAGGACGACCTGCGGCGCGTGCTGTCCACGCTCGACCCGCGCGAGCAGGCGGTCATCCGGCTGCGGTACGGCCTGGAGGACGGCCAGCCGCGGACGCTCGACCAGATCGGCAAGCGCTTCGGGCTGTCCCGCGAGCGCGTCCGCCAGATCGAGCGCGAGGTCATGTCGAAGCTGCGGCAGGGCGAGCGCGCGGAGAAGCTGCGGGCCTACGCGAGCTGACTCACCCGTTTGGCCGCGTTGACTTGTGATGCGGATCACGGCACGGTTCTGCTCTACACGGACCTGGCGACGCCCCCACCTCATCACGTGGGGGCGGTCGCCTACGAAGGAAGGTCGGGGCGGTCGGGGGCCGGCCCGGCCTTCCGCTATTGACGGCCCCGAAGGACGCGAATCACATCCCGGTGGAGCGGTAGGGCGACGTCGATCGGATACGTTTGTCGGATTCCGAAGCGCGCAAGGGAGCCCGCCGACGTGCCCACCACCACGTTCCAGTACACAGACGTCCTCCCGCTGGCGAAGGACACCACGACCGAGTACCGCCTCCTCACCGACGAGGGCGTGAAGGTCGTCGAGGCCGCGGGTCGAACGTTCCTGGAGATCAGCCCCGAGACGCTGACGCTGCTGGCCAAGGAAGCGATCCGCGACATCCAGCACCTGCTGCGCCCGTCGCACCTCGCCCAGCTGCGCGCGATCGTGGACGACCCCGAGGCCAGCGGCAACGACCGGTTCGTCGCGATGGACCTGCTGCGCAACGCCAACATCGCCGCGGGCGGTGTGCTGCCCATGTGCCAGGACACCGGCACCGCGATCGTCATGGGCAAGCGCACCGAGGGCGTGCTGACCGGCGGGACGGACGAGGAGGCGCTGTCGCGCGGCATCTTCGACGCCTACCAGGAGCTGAACCTGCGGTACTCGCAGATGGCGCCGACGACGTTCTGGGACGAGAAGAACACCGGCACCAACCTGCCCGCGCAGATCGACCTGTTCACCGCGCCCGGCACGGAGCCGAAGTACGAGTTCCTGTTCATGGCCAAGGGCGGCGGCAGCGCCAACAAGACGTTCCTCTACCAGGAGACGAAGGCGCTGCTGAACCCGAAGCGGCTGGCCGCGTTCCTGGACGAGAAGCTGCGCTCGCTCGGCACGGCCGCGTGCCCGCCCTACCACCTCGCCGTGGTCGTGGGCGGCCTGTCGGCCGAGCAGAACCTCAAGGTCGCGAAGCTCGCGTCCGCCCGCTACCTCGACGGCCTGCCGACCGAGGGCTCTCCGCTGGGCCACGCGTTCCGCGACACCGACCTGGAGCAGCAGGTCCTGGAGCTGACCCGGAACTTCGGCATCGGAGCCCAGTTCGGCGGCAAGTACTTCTGCCACGACGTCCGCGTCGTCCGCCTCCCCCGGCACGGCGCGTCCTGCCCGGTCGGCATCGCGGTGTCCTGCTCGGCGGACCGCCAGGTCAAGGCGAAGATCACCGCCGACGGCGTGTTCATCGAGCAGCTGGAACGCGACCCGGCGCACTTCCTGCCCGACGTCGAGGACGAGCACCTGTCGGACGAGGTCGTGAAGATCGACCTCACCCTGCCGATGGCGGAGATCCGCGCCGCGCTGTCCGCGCTGCCGGTGAAGACGCGGGTGTCGCTGACCGGACCGCTGGTGGTGGCGCGCGACATCGCGCACGCCAAGATCAAGGAGCGGCTCGACGCGGGCGAGGGGATGCCGCAGTACCTGAAGGACCACCCGGTCTACTACGCCGGTCCGGCCAAGACGCCGGAGGGCTACGCGTCCGGCTCGTTCGGCCCGACCACCGCGGGCCGGATGGACTCCTACGTCGAGGAGTTCCAGGCGGCGGGCGGTTCGCTGGTGATGCTGGCGAAGGGCAACCGGTCGAAGCAGGTCACCAACGCCTGCGAGTCGCACGGCGGGTTCTACCTGGGCTCCATCGGCGGCCCGGCCGCGCGGCTGGCGCAGGACTGCATCCGCAAGGTCGACGTGCTGGAGTACGCCGAGCTGGGCATGGAAGCGGTGTGGAAGATCGAGGTCGAGGAATTCCCCGCGTTCGTCGTGGTGGACGACAAGGGCAACGACTTCTTCTCGGAGACGTCCGCGCCGCTGCTCCAGGTCTCGTTCCGGAGGTAGCGGGCCGGGGAGGGGCGTGGAACCCCCTCCCCGCTCGCGGGGCCGCGTCGGTCAGGCGCTCTCCTGCCGGGCCTCCAGGACGATCTTGCGTTCGCCCAGCGGAGCCGCCAGCGTCACGTTGAGCGGCACGTCGCGGACCTCCTGGGTGCACACGCCGCCGCTGGGGGCGTAGTACGTGGTCACGAGGGTGATGATCACCTGGTCGGCCGCCTCGGCCGTGACCTCGGCGCTGGCCGTCTTGCAGCCGCCCGCCTGGCCGATCACCATCAGCGTCCTGCCGTCGGACCCGACCTGGACCTGCGACTTGTACGTCTCCGGCAGCACCGTGCCGTCGACGCGGGCGGGAGGCACCTCCGTCGGGCTGCCCGGCAGCGGTGTCGCGGACGACTGCGGCGGCTGGGACGGGACCTCGCTCTGACCCGGCGGGCGGACGGTCGACGACGGCAGCGTGGCCGAGCCCGGCGGGAGGCCGGAAGCCGGCGGCGAGACCGACCCGGACGTGGACGGGGCCGTGCTGGACGGTCCGCCCGCCCCGAACGGCTGGTCATCGCTACCGCACCCGGCCAGGGCACACAGTCCCACGGCGAGGGCGACGAGCACCTTGGCGTTCCTCATACCGCAAGGACGGTACAGGCGCCGTTCCGGTTGCAGGACCGGCGGGACAGGACAAAGCAGGACAGGAAACGCCCGGCCGACGGGGGGACGTCGGCCGGGCGTCGGGTCTACTTGACCTGCTTGGTGGTCAGCACGACGGTCCGCTCGGCCAGCGGCGCGTCGAGCTTCGCGGTCAGCGGGGGGAACCTGATGTCCATGGTGCACATCTGCTGCTCGGCGGGCAGCGTCTCGACCAGTTCGAGGTGCACGGAGGTCGCGGACTGCTCGACGACCTGGACGCCCACCTTGCTGCACCCGCCCTCCTGGCCGATCACGCCGACGACCGAGCCGTCGCCCTCGGTCCACACCGACCGCGGGTAGTCCTCGGGCAGCGCCGCCGCGTCGAGCTTCGTCTCGGGGACCGGCACGCCGCCGTTGGGCGGCGGCTCACCGGGGGCGATGTCGGGCGCGCTCGACGTGGGCGCGGGCGAGGAGGAGACGCTGAGCCCCGGTTCCGGCTTGGGGTCGCCGGCTCCGGCGCCGACCTGGGCCTGCGGGCTCGCGCACGCCGTCACCAGCAGGAGCAGGACACCGGCGCTGACTGCGGTTCGTAGGCTTCTCATGTGAAGAGGACGGAGCGACCCCGCTTGCGGGTTGCTCCGTCCTCTTCACAGTTACCGGTTCAGGTGATGCCCGATACCCGCACGGTTACCGGTTCAGGTGGTGCCTGATGCCCGTCACCGCGTGGCGGAGCGCGTCGAGACGGGGCTGCGAGGCGAGTCCCGCGTGGTAGAGGTGGAACTCCTCGACGCCCTCGTCCGCGTACCGCTTCCACTCGGTCAGCAGCGCCTCGCCGTCGACCGGCTTCGGCGGCAGGGCCAGCACGTAGCCCGCGATCCGCGCGTCGGGCCCGGCCACCTCGCGCAGCGCGCGGATGCCGGGGGTCGCCGCGTCGGCTCCGGGCCAGCAGAACACCGTGAGCACGTCGACGTCGGCGTCGACGGCGGGCGCGACGGTGGCGAACGGGCCGGTGGCCCACTCGTCGCCGGTGGCGTGCAGGGCGATCCGGATGCCCGGCGCCCGCTCGCGCACCAGCCCGACCAGGGTGCCGCGCAGGTCGCGGACGATGCCCGTGCGCACGGAGGACACCGGCTTCGCCAGGTCGCCGAGCGCTTCCCCCACGCTGGGCGCGGCCGTGTCGACGCCCGCGCGGACGGCGGCGCGCAGGTCGTCCACGTCGACGCCGGCGTCCTGGTAGAGCACCGCGCACGCGACGCAGAAGCACAGCGACAGCAGCTTCTGCTGGACCGGGTCCCAGTCGGCGCCGTCGGTCTTCTCGTGGTGGCCGCCGTGGAAGAAGCCGAGGGGGCCGCACGCCTCCAGCACGATCCCGTCCGGGCGCCCGAGGTCGAGGACCTCGGTCACGAGGGTGCGCGCGTACGCGACGACGTCGGGGTTCGCCGTGCACAGCGCGTACGGGTAGCGGTCACCGAAGGCGTTGACGACCGTCACGTCCGGGTGAAGGTCGCCCAGCCTGCTGCTGTGGGTCAGCACGGTCCACGCGTAGACCGGCAGTCCGACGGCGCGCAGCGCGTCCGCCGCGGCGCCGAAGGAGTTGTCACCGTCCACCCAGGACGGTTCGGCGGGCACGAGCCGCCCGCCGCTCCAGGCCTCGTCGCGCACCGGGAGGTAGAACGCCGCGTGCCGGGCGTCGACCATCCGGTGCTCCGGGTGGAGCGGGGTCGCGGCGCGGACGGTGTGGTAGGACGCCGCGAGCGCGACCGCGTCCACGCCGAGGTCGGCGTACCGCCGCGCCGCGAGGGGGTCGCCCACGACGTCCCACGGGTAGACGTGCGCGATGCTCGTTACCACCGGGGTCGTTTCCTCTCGTACGACGGGTCGAACCTCTGCATGTAGCCGGTGTCGTCGCGCTGGACGATGCCGCAGGTCCGGTAGTTCTCCGCGAGCCCGGCCAGCGCGTCGCGGTCCAGCTCGACGCCGAGGCCGGGTGCGGTCGGCACCGGGACGGCACCGTCCACGAAGGTCAGCGCGCCCGGCACGACGACGTCGTCGGCGGAGTTCCACGGGTAGTGCGTGTCGCACGCGTAGCTCAGGTTCGGCGTCGCGGCGGCGAGGTGGGTCATCGCGGCGAGGCTGATCCCGAGGTGCGAGTTGGAGTGCATCGACAGGCCGATGCCGAACGTCTGGCAGGTCGACGCGAGGTGGCGCGACCGGCTGAGCCCGCCCCAGTAGTGGTGGTCGGACAGGACGACCTGGAGCGCGTCGATCGCGACCGAGGGAGCGATGTGCTCGAACGCGACGACGTACATGTTGGTGGCCAACGGCATCGAGGCCTTGGCGGCCACCTCGGACAGGCCCTGGAGGCCCGGCGTCGGGTCTTCGAGGTACTCGACCACGCCGTCGAGGGCTTCGGCGACGCGGATCGACGTCTCCACCGACCAGGCCGCGTTCGGGTCGAGCCGCAGCGGCAGGTCCGGGAACGCCTCGCGCAGCGCGAGGATCGCGGCGACCTCCTCCTCGGGCGGGAACACGCCGCCCTTGAGCTTGATCGACCCGAACCCGTAGGAGTCGATGAGCCCGCGGGCCTGCGCCACGATCCCGGCCGGGTCGAGCGCCTCGCCCCACTCGTCGGGCTCGGCACCGGGGTGGCCCGCCCACTTGTAGAACAGGTACGCGCTGTACGGCACGGCGTCGCGGACGGCTCCGCCGAGCAGGTCCGACACCGGGCGGCCGAGCGCCTTGCCGCGGATGTCCCAGGTCGCGACCTCGAACGGCGAGTACACGCGGTCGACGGTGCCCTCGGCGGTGAGCGTGCCGGTGAGGCCGTGCCGGTCGTCGCCGGACCTGCCGCCCAGCACCTCGGCGACCTTCGCGTGCATCACGTTGAGCTGGTGCACGTCCAGGCCGATGAGCGCGGGCACGACCTGCTCCAGCTTGGCCAGGTGGCCGATGTCGCCGTAGCTCTCGCCGAGCCCGGAGATCCCCTCGTCGGTGTGCACCTCGACGATCGACCGCAGCGCCCACGGCTCGTGGACGCCCGCCGAGTTCAGCAGGGGCGGGTCGCGGAAGGCGACCGGGGTGATCGTGATGTCCGTGATCCTCATACCGCCAACGCCCTCCCGGCCGCGATGATCCGCTCCAGTTCCGCGACGTGCTCCTCCGACGGGTCGATGAAGGGTGGGCGCACCCCTCCGGCGTCCAGACCTCCCAGCTTGACCGCCGCCTTGACCAGCGCCACCGCGTACCCCGGCACCTTGTCGCGCAACTCGACCAGCGGCACGAAGAACTCGGTGAGGTAGCGGCGCACCAGCGCGGTGTCGTCGTCCTGGATCGCCTGGTAGAAGCCGAGCGAGATGTCCGGCGCGAACGCGAACACCGCCGAGGAGTACAGCTCGACGCCGATGCCGCGGTACGCGGGCACCGTCAGCTCGGCGGTCGGCAGGCCGTTGAAGAACTGGAACGGCTTCTGCACGCGGGCCCGCACCGCGAGCACGATCCGCTGGAGCTGGTTGATGTCGCCGAGGCCGTCCTTGAACCCGATGACGGTCGGCAGCGACGCCACCTCGACGGCCGTGTCCGGCGTGAACACCGCGTTGTTGCGCTGGTAGACGATCACCGGCAGGTCGGTCGCGGCGGCGACGTCGGCGACGTAGCGGACGAGTCCCCTGGCGGGGTTGGTCACCAGGTAGGGCGGCAGCAGCAGGAGCCCGTCCGCGCCCGCGCGGGCGGCGGCCCTGGCGAAGTCCTTGGCGATGGGCAGCGGACCGCCCGCGCCCGCGAACACCGGCACGCGGCCCGCCGTCGCCTCGACCGCGACGGCCACGGCGCGTTCGAACTCCTCGACGCCCAGCGCGTGGAACTCCCCCGTGCCGCAGGCGACGAAGACCGCGCCCGGCCCCGCCGACACACCGTGCTTGACGTGCTCAGCGAGCACGTCCTCGGCGATCTCCCCCGTCGGGTCGAACGGCGTTACCGGAAAGAACAGCACCCCATCGAGTTGCATAGACCTTCATCCCTTGATCGCTCCGGTGGTGATCCCACGCAGGAAAGACTTCTGCAGCGACAGGTACACGATCAGGCTCGGCACCAGCGCCAGCAACGCTCCGGCCAACACGATCCCCGGCCCGACCTCTTCATCGGACCTCAACGACAGCAGGGCGACGGTCAGCGTGTAGTCGGAAGGATCCGCGGCGACGATCAGCGGAAGCAGGTACTGCTCCCAGATCATGTTGAACCCGAACACGGCGACCACGCCGAGCGCGGGCTTGACCAGCGGCAGGATGATCTGCGCGAAGATCCGGAACTCCCCGGCGCCGTCGACCTTCGCGGCTTCCTCGAGCTCCAGGGGGATCTCCTTCATGAACTCCGTCATGACGAAGATCGAGAACCCCCACGCGCCCAGCGGCAGGATGACGCCGAGCAGGGTTCCCTTCAGGCTGATGTGCACGAGCGGGAGGTCGCCGATCACCAGGGACAGGGGGATGGCGATGACCTCCTCGGGCAGCATCATGGTGGTGAGGATCAGGAGCAGCACGACCGCCTGCCCCCGGAACTTCTTGCGCGCCAGCGCGTACGCGGCGAACACGCTCACCGCGAGCTGGAGCAGCAGCGCCCCGCCCGCGATGATCAGCGAGTTCGCCAGGTAGTGCCAGATGCCCTTGGAGCCCGCCGCCTCGAAGTTGACCATCGAGGGTTCGTCGGGCAGCACGGACAGCCGGGTCGGGTCGGGGTTGTGGTCGAACGCGCCGGAGAACACGGTGATCAGCGGGCCCGTGAACAGCAGCACGGCGCCGACGCTGAGCAGGATCCGGATGCCCCGGCTCAACCAGGCCTGACGGCCGGTCGACCACCCGAGCGCGGTGTCGCACCTGTCCGCGACGCTCACCTGGCCTCCTTCCTCCGCCGGTACAACTGGACCACGACCGTCAACACGAACGTGATCAGGAAGAGCACCACCGAGCCCGCGGACGCGACGCCGATCTCGTTGCGCTCGAAGGCGACGGTGAACACCCGCGTCATCCACACGTCGGTGGAGCCCGCGGGACCGCCGCCGGTCAGGACGTAGACCTCGGTGAACACCCGCAGGCCGCGGATGGACGCCAGGGTCAGCAGGATCGTGATCACCGGGCGCAGCGCGGGGAGCGTGATGTGCCGGACGCGCTGCCAGGTGTTCGCGCCGTCGATGGCGGACGCCTCGTACTGCTGCCGGTCGATGCCCGCGAGCCCGGCCAGGATCAGCACCATGTCGTACGGCGCGCCCTTCCAGATCCCGACGAACACGACGGACGCGAGCGAGGTGTCCGGGCTGTCGAGGAACGTCCACGGGCCGAGGCCCACGAACGACAGCACCGTGTTGACGAAGCCCTCGGGGGCGGGGAAGAACAGCAGCCGCCAGATCTCGCCGATGACGGCGGTCGCGGCGACCACGGGCAGGAAGACCGCGGACCGCACGAACCACAGGGACTTCGCGTGGCCCTCCAGCAGGAGGGCCAGCGCGAACCCGATCACCATCGAGCCGATCGTCTGGCCGGACGCGAGGACCAGCGTGTGGCCGATCGCGTCGCGGAACCGCTCGTCGCCCATGATCCGGGCGTAGTTGTCGAACCCCACCCACAGGTCGCCGAGGAACGGTCGGACCTGGTACGCGCTCAGGCGGATGCCCTCCGCCATCGGCAGGTACTTGAAGACGACGAAGATCAGCAGGGCCGGGGCCAGGAACAGCCACGGCGTGGAGCTGGGTCCCGTGAGGCGACGCCGGTGGCGCCGCCTCACGGGGTGGGAGCCGACGGCACCGCCGCCACTAGCCGCCGGTCCCACGTCTGTGGTGCCGCGGACGGGATTGGACACCGTCACTTGGACATTCCCTGTGCCTGCAACTCCTTCTCCAGGTTCTCGGCGAGGGTGCCGAGTTCGGCCTTGGAGTCGGGTCCGCACGTCGAGAGGATGGAGTTCAGCGTCTCGGAGAACTGCTGCCGGAACGGCTGGAAGTTCGGCACGCTGGAGAACGGCCGGGCGCTGTCGGCGTAGACCTTCGCGGTGGTCTCCCAGCGCGGGTCGTCGTAGACGGCCTTGACGTCGACCTTGCCGTTGACGGGGAGCCGGACCACGGGGGTCGGGTCGCCCTTCATGCCCGCCTGCTGCGCCTCGGCGCTGATCAGGTACTCGGCCAGCCGCTTCTGCGCGTCCGCCCTCGGCGAGCCCGCCATCAGGTAGATGTTCTCGCCCTCGCCGAGCACGGTGCCACCGGCCGGGCCCCTGGGGGCGGCGACGACCTCGTACCTGTCCTTGCCGAGGTTCTTGTCGAACCGGCCGAACATGTACGGGCCGGTCACGTAGATGCCGGTCTTGCCGGTCTCGAAGAACGCGTGCGCGTCGTTGGTCCCCGTGGTCAGCGCGCCGGGCTGGACCAGCTTGGGGTCGCCGCAGAACATCGTCTTCAGGTAGTCGACGGCCTTGACGGTCCCGTCGGAGTCGACCGCGACGCTGAACCTGTCGCCGTCCTGCTCGAGGATGTCGCCGCCGCCCTGCCAGACGAAGTTCGACGCCCACCAGCCGAGGTAGCCGCGGTCGGTGGTGCCGGGCACGAGCATCCCGTAGGTGTCGGCCGCGCCGTTGCCGTCCGGGTCGTCCTTCGTGAACGCCGCCGCGAGGTCGGTCAGCTCGTCCCAGGTCGTCGGCACGGGCTTGCCGACCTTCTCGCGCCAGTCCTTGCGGATCAGCGTGACCATCGCCTGCGTGGAGAACGGGATCGCGTAGTACTTGCCGTCCGACGCCCTGCCGTTGTCCCACGCCCGCTCGACGACGTCCGCGCCGCCCGCGACGCCCGCCTTGTCGATCTCGCCGACCAGGCCCTGCGAGGTGAAGACGCCCAGCGAGCCCGTGTCGGTGACGACCAGGTCGGGCAGGTCCTTCGACGCCGCGCGCTGCTGGATCTGCTTGTCGAAGTCCGCGAAGACCGGCTTGTAGTCGACCTTCACCCCGGTCTTGGCCTCGAAGTCCGTGAAGATCTTCGCGTAGACCTTCGCGGTGGCCTCCGTGCTGCGGGTCCACACCTCGAACGGCGCGTTCGGGTCCTGCGCGACCCCAGCGGCGCTCCCGCTGCTCGCGGGCGTCGCCGAGCCGCATCCAGCGAGCACGGCACCCACGGCGACCAGGGCGACAGCCGCGGTGCCGGACCGGGAACGGGGCATCTCACCCTCCAAGTTGTTCACATCCATGAAACGCAGTCGTACTTGTGAACCTGATGCCGGACTGTAAGAATCAGCACAGCAACGTGTCAAGAGCGTGTTGCCGGAATGTTTCCCTGGAGGACCTGGTGACCGAGGCCGCTTCGCCCACCCGTCCGGGGGCGGTGAAATCCGCCGACCGGACCGTCGAGCTGCTGGAAGTCCTCTCGGCTTCCGACCGCCGTCTCACCCTCACCGAGCTGCACCGCGAGCTCAGCTATCCCAAGTCGAGCCTGTACATGCTGTTGCAGACGCTGGTGAACCGCGGCTGGGTGGAGGTCGAACCGGACCGCGGCACCTACGGCATCGGCGTGCGCGCCCTGCTGGTCGGCACGTCCTACCTCGACCACGACCCCGTGGTGCGGGCCGCGATCCGCGTCATGGAGCAGGTCAGGCAGACCGTCAACGAGACGGTCCACCTCGCGCGCCTCGACGGCGCCGACGTGGTCTACCTCGCCAGCCGCGAGTCCGAGCACCACCTGCGGGTCGTCTCCAGGGTCGGCCGCAGGCTGCCCGCGCACTCCACCTCGCTGGGCAAGGCGGTGCTGTCGACCCGCACCCCGCAGGAGGTCGACGCGCTGCTGCCGGAGGAGCTGAAGCCGCTCACGCCGAACACCGTGGTCGAGCGCGGCCCGCTGCACGCGCAGCTCGCGGGCTTCCGCGCCCTGGGCTACGCCCACGAGCGCGAGGAGAACACCCCCGGCCTCGGCTGCTTCGCCGTCGCGCTGCCCTACCGCAACCCGGTGCTCGACGCCATGAGCTGCTCGGTCCCGCTGGGCAGGCTCGACGAGGACCACGAGCGCCAGGTCATCGGCGCGCTGCTCGACGCCGCCCGCACCATCACCGAGCTGCTCCGGCAGTTCGGCCGCTGACCGTCCACCACGCACACCCGGAGGGGTCCGACCCGTGACCGCACGAATCCTGATCACCGGCGCCGCCGGTGGGCTGGGCACGCTCATGCGCCCCCGGCTCGCCGTGGGCGACCGCGTCCTGCGCCTGCTGGACATCGCCGAGATCCCGGCGGCGGGCGACGGCGAGAACGTCGAGCTCGTCCAGGCGTCGGTGACCGACCTGGCCGCGATGGAGGCGGCGATGTCCGGTGTGGACGCCGTGATCCACCTCGGCGGGCACAGCCTGGAACGGCCGTGGGCGCAGATCCTCGACGTGAACATCAACGGCACGCAGGTCGTGCTGGAGGCCGCCCGCAGGCAGGGTGTGAAGCGCGTGCTGCTGGCCAGCTCCAACCACGCCGTCGGGTACGTGGAGCGCGCCGACGGCAACGCCGACGACTACCTGTTCCCCAGGCCGGACACCTACTACGGCGTCAGCAAGGTCGCGCTGGAGGCGCTGGGCAGCCTCTACGCCAACCGGTACGGGATGGACGTCGTCGCCATCCGCATCGGCTCGTGCTTCGAGAGGCCCAAGGACGCGCGGATGCTCGCGACGTGGCTCTCCCCCGACGACGCCGCCCGCCTGTTCGAGGCGTGCATCGCCGCGCCGAGCCCCGGCTTCCGGGTCGTGTGGGGCGTCTCGGACAACACCCGGCGCTGGTTCTCGCTCGACGAGGCGTACGCGCTGGGCTACGAGTCGAAGGACGACGCCGAGGCGTTCGCGTCCGAGGTGGACGCCCCGGACCCCGGTTCCCCGGCGCAGCAGTACCTCGGCGGCGCCTGGTGCGGCCCCGATTTCGACACCGCGGTGAAGGAGGCAGGTCAGTGATCGTGCAGGGCTACAACCCCCGGACCGGCGAGCCGATCGGCGAGCCCGTGGCCAAGACGGCGGACAGCGGGGTGGACGCCGTCGCGACGGCCGCCGCCGCCGCGTTCGAGGTCTGGTCGGTCACCCCGGCGACCGAGCGGGCGGTGGTGCTGGAGGCCGTCGCCGACGCGCTGGACGCCGGGTCGGAGCTGCTGATCGCGACCGCCGACGGCGAGACCGCGCTGGGCGTGCCCCGCCTGACCACCGAGCTGAAGCGCACCACCAACCAGCTCCGCCTGTTCGGCGAGGTGCTCCGCGAGGGCAGCTACGTCGAGGCGACCATCGACTCGCCCAACCCGGACATCATCCCGCCGCGCCCGAACCTGCGCCGCGTACTCCGTCCACTCGGGACGGTGGCGGTGTTCTCCGCGTCGAACTTCCCGTTCGCGTTCTCGGTCGCGGGCGGCGACACCGCGTCCGCGCTCGCGGCCGGCTGCGCGGTCGTGGTGAAGGCCCACTCGGCCCACCCCGGCACCTCGCGCGAGACCGCGCGGATCGTGACGGCGGCGCTGGCCGCGGCGGGCGCTCCCGAGGGCCTGTTCGGCATCGTCTACGGCACCCACGCCGGTGTGGCGCTGATCCAGCACCCGACCGTCCGCGCGGTCGGCTTCACCGGCTCGACCGGCGGTGGGCGCGCGCTGTTCGACATCGCCCAGGGCCGCCCCGACCCGATCCCGTTCTACGGCGAGCTGGGCAGCGTCAACCCGGCGGTCGTGCTGCCGGACGCCGCCGCCGCGCGGCCCGAGGAGCTGGCGACCGCGTTCGCGCAGTCGCTCACCATGGGCGTGGGCCAGTTCTGCACCAACCCCGGACTGCTGTTCGCGCCCGCCTCGCTGGTGCCGTTCCTGGGTGACGCCGTGGCCGCCAGCCACGGCGGGCCGATGCTGAACGAGCGCATGTGCGACTCCTACCGGTCGGGCACCGACGCGCTGGCCGCGGGCGACCTCGTGACCGACGTGTCGACCGGCGACCAGCCCGCCGACGGCTGGAGCGTCGCGCCCCGGCTGTTCAGCGTCCCGCTGGCGGCGTTCGCGGACAACCTGGAGAAGCTGACCGAGGAGCACTTCGGCCCCGCGGGCGTCGTCGTGACCTACGACGACCCGGCCGAGCTGCTGGCCGTGCTGCCGAAGCTGCCGGGCACCCTCACGGGCACCGTGCACGCCGACCCGTCCGAGCACGAGCTGGCGGGCCGGATCGCCGAGGTGCTCCGCCGCGTGGCGGGCCGCCTGGTCTTCAACGGCTGGCCGACCGGCGTCGCGGTGGCGTGGGCCATGCACCACGGCGGCCCGTGGCCGTCGACGACCAACCCGCTGCACACCTCGGTGGGCGCGACGTCGATCCGCCGCTGGATCGCGCCGGTGACCTACCAGTCCTGGCCGGACGAACTGCTGCCCGCCGAGCTGAAGGACGCCAACCCGCTGGGCATCCCCCGCCGGGTCGACGGCGTGCTCGGCACCCACTAGGAGCGCCGGCAGGCCCCCGTTCCCCGAGACGGGGGCCTGCCGTGCCCGTTCCGGACCCGGCACCCCGCGAGCACCCGCTACCGGTGCGGTCACCGCACTAGAGTCACCGGGAACCGACTCGTCGACGTCCCGGAGAGGTCATGCACATCGCGCAGGTCAGGCTGCGGAACATCAAGGGGTTCCACGGCGCCCGCGAGGTCGACCTCACGCTGACCGCTCCCGGCTGGACCGTGGTCGCGGGCCGCAACGGCTCCGGCAAGACCACCCTCCTGCGCGCCATGGCCCTGGCGATCAGCGGGCCCACCGTCGCGAACACGCTGGTCTCCGACTTCGAGAACTGGATCTCCACCGGCAGTCCGTCGGCCGACGCGGAGGTGCTGCTCACCCGCGACGCGCGGGCCGACCGGTTGACCGACTCCCTCTACAGCGGCTTCCCGCTCCAGGCCGTGCTGCGCTGGACGGCGCCCGCCGACGCCGACCGGTTCACCGGCAGCCAGCCTGACCTGGCGCCCGCCCACCACGACACCTCGGTGCTGGACGGCCCGTGGGAGCGCAACCCGAACGGGTGGTTCTGCGCGGCCTACGGCCCGTTCCGGCGGCTGACGGGCGGTGCGGGAGACGTCCAGCGCCTGATGGTCCGGCCGGGCCCGGTGGCCCGCCTCGCGACCCTCTTCCAGGAGGACGCCTCCCTCGCGGAGGGCGTGAGCTGGCTGATCAGGCAGCACCTGCGGGCGCTCGAAGGCCAGGACGGGGCTGAGGAGCTGAAGCTGACGGCGCTGGCGCTGCTCGCCGACGGGCTGCTGCCGGACCACTACCAGATCGACCACGTCGACTCCGAGGGCCTCTGGATCGTCGTCGGCGACCACCGGTTCCCGCTGCGGGAGATGAGCGACGGCTACCGCACGGTGGTCGCGCTGGTCGTGGACCTGCTCAAGCAGGTCCACCAGACCTACGGCACCCTGCGGGTCGACGGCCTCGCCGTGACGGCCCCCGGCGTGGTGATCATCGACGAGGTCGACGCGCACCTGCACGTGTCGTGGCAGCAGCGCATCGGCGGCTGGCTGAAGGCGCACTTCCCCAACATGCAGTTCATCGTGACGACGCACAGCCCGTACATCTGCCAGGCCGCCGACCCCGGCGGCCTGATCCGCCTGCCGGGCCCGACCGACGACGAGCCGCCCAGGGTCGTCGAGCAGGACCTGTACGAGCGCGTGGTGTTCGGCAGCGGTGACGACGCGGTGCTCTCGGAGCTGTTCGGCCTGGACTCGCCGTACTCGCGGGAGGCGGACCGGCTCCGCGCGGAACTCGTGGGCCTGGAGACAGCGGTGATCCTGGGGACCGCGACGGACGAGCAGTCGCGGCGGTACGACGAGCTGAAGACCCTGCTCACCAGCTCGCCGGTGGCGCGCGGCGGCGAGGTCGAGGCACGGCTCCACCTCCCCGACGCATGATCCCGATCACCCGATTACCGCTCCCGCACGACGTCGCCGACCGCCTGGACGAGTTGACCGCCGAGGTCGGGTCCGCCCACCGGGAGGAGCGCGCCGCCGCCGCTCGCGCGCTGTGGCGGCGCAGGGGCGTGCGGGAGGTCGTCCACCCGCCCCTGCGCCGGGTGCTGGCGGACATGGCGCCCGGACACGAGCGGTGCATGTACTGCGGGGACAGCCAGGGCACGGACATCGACCACTTCGAGCCGCTGGCGGGCAACCCGCTGCGCGCGTTCGACTGGCTCAACCACCTGCTCGCCTGCTCGACCTGCAACAGCAACCTGAAGCGGGACCGGTTCCCGGTGGACGCGCTGGGCGCGGCGCTGCTGATCGACCCCACGACCGAGGACCCGTTCGACCACCTGCTGCTGACCCCGTCGCTCGGGGTCTACCACGGCCTCACCGCGAAGGGCCGCGAGACGATCGAGGTCTGCGGGCTGAACCGGCCGGTGCTGACCAGGGGCCGCGTGCAGGCGCGCCGGGTCGTGGTGATGTGCCTGGAGAGGTGGGCGGCGGCCCGCGCGGCCGGGTCGGAGCCGGGTATGCGCGAGGCGGTCGTCACCGTCCGGGAGCAGCCGTTCGCCGACGTGTGCCAGTCGATGCTGCGCCTCGCGCTGAACCCGGCGGCGGAGAGGGTCCTGGACGTCGGCCCGCAGGTGCTGGACCTGCTGCGCACGGCCGACCTCCGGGACGCCCTACTGGCCTGACCCGGCCTGTCTCGCCCGGTACGCCTTCTGCTGGCAGGCGCGCGAGCAGTACTCCTTGGGCCTGCCGGTGGCGGGCTTCTCCACCGGTGTCCCGCACGTGACGCAACTGCTCACCGTTTCATCACGTCGCGGAGTTTCATCACGCCCCCGCACGAGCACCTCGATCCCGTCGAGGACCCGCCGCAGCCCGAACTCGAAGTCGTCCACCATCCCGTCGTACCCGCCGGACATCCACACGCGGGCCAGCGTCGGGTAGCGGTCCTCCGTGAGGTGCCCCCACAGCGAGACCCGCGACCCCCACCACTCCTCCATGCTCACGCCGGTGGTCCGCTCGGCCTGCTGCGCCTCCGCGGCCCGCCGGGCGGCGCCCTCGACGTACTGCGAGACCAGGTTGGCGACGGCCATGGTCTCCCGACCGCTGAGCCCGGTCCCCTCCAGCACGCGCAGCCGCGCCTCCAGCTCCGCCATGTAGTGCGGTCCCGGCACGCTCCGCGTGGACGTCACCTGCACCATCCACGGGTGCCGCTGGTAGAGCTCCCAGTCCTGCCTCGCGGAGAACGTCAGCCCGGCTCGCCAGTCGAGCCCGTGGTCGGGCAGCACGATCTCGGCCGCGGCGGCGTCCTGCATGAGGTCGAGCAGCTCGGCCTTGCCGGGCACGTACCGGTACAGGGACATGGTCGTGAAGCCGACCTTCTCCGCGACCCGCCGCATGGACAGCGCGGACAGGCCCTCCTCGTCGGCGACCTCGATCGCCGCGGCGACGACGCCGTCCAGGGTCAGCGCGGGCTTGGGCCCGCGACCGGGCTGGGGCTTCTCACCCCAGAGCAGTTCGACGCTGCGTTCAGGATCACCCGCTTCCAGGACCACCCTCGACTCCTCCCACCTTGACACAGGGGCACCAAACTGTCTATACAGTACACAGGGTGTACGACATACACAGTTTAGGAGGTTGTCGTGAGCTCACCTGTTCTCTTCGCTGAAGGCCTCCGCAAGCGGTTCGGCGGGTACTACGCACTGGACGGATTCGACCTGTCGGTCCCAGCGGGCACGGTGTGCGGGCTGCTCGGCCCGAACGGCGCAGGGAAGACGACGGTGCTCCGCATCCTGTCCACCCTCATGCGACCCGACGGGGGCCGCGCCACGGTCAACGGGTTCGACGTCGCACGGCAAGCGTCGGAGGTCCGCAACCACATCGGCATGATCGGTCAGCAGTCCACCGTCGACGACATCCTCACCGGACGCGAGAACCTCGCGCTCTGGGGCAGGCTCTACCACCTGAGCGCGGCCAACGCGCGGCGTCGCGCCGACGAGCTGCTGGAGCAGTTCGGCCTCACCGCCGCGGGCAGCAAGCAGGTCAAGCACTACTCGGGCGGTATGCGCCGCAGGCTCGACCTCGCGTCGAGTTTCATCACGGCACCCAGCGTCATGTTCCTCGACGAACCGACCGCGGGCCTGGACCCCCGCAACCGCATCGAGATGTGGTCGGCGGTCCGCGCCCTCGCCCTGGGCGGCACGACCGTGCTGCTCACCACCCAGCTCCTCGACGAGGCGGACCAGCTTGCCGACCAGATCGTGCTGATGGACGGGGGCCGCGAGATCGCCAGCGGCACGCCGGACGAGCTCAAGGCCCGCACCGGCGGCGACTGGATCGACGTCACCGTCCGCAGCATCTCCGAGATCCCGGCCGCGGCGGGCGCGATGGCCCGCGCCGCGGGCGGCAAGCTCCAGACCACCCCGGCCGAGAACCGGGTCAGCGCGGCCGTGGCCAACCGGCAGCACGCGCTGACCGACGTCACCCGAGCCCTGCACGCCGCGGGGATCGACGCGGAGGACGTGACGCTGCGCAGGGCGACCCTCGACGAGGTCTTCCTCCTGCTCACCGGACACGACGCCGAAGGGGAGGAAGCATCGTGAGCCTGACCCTGCCCCCCATCACCCCGGCACCGATGCCGAGGGCGCCCCGCAGCGTGGTGCAGCGCCTGCGGTGGCTCGTCAGCGACTCGTGGAACGTCGCGTCCCGCGACCTCATCCACTGGATCCGGCAGCCCGTCCGGCTCTTCAGCAGCGTCATGTACCCGGTCGTCTCGATCCTGGTCTTCGGCTACGTCTTCGGCAACGCGGTCATGGTCGTCGGCGGGTGGAACTACCGGGAGTTCCTGATGCCCGGCCTGTTCGGCCAGAGCATCGTGCTCGGCGTCGGCGTCACGCTGGTGGCCATCGCCGAGGACACGAACCGGGGCGTCAACAACAGGTTCCGGACCATGCCGATGTCCCGCGCCGGGTACCTGGCGGGTCGCAGCATCGCGGACCTGCTGAACTCCACGCTGGACATCGTGGTGCTGATGCTGTGCGGCGTCGCCGTCGGCTGGACGTGGCACCTCGGGTTCGGCAACGTGGTCATCGCGTTCGGGCTGCTGATGCTGCTGCGGGTCGCGATGATCTGGCTGGGGATCTACCTCGGGCTGATCATCAAGCCGGAGAACACCTCGGTCGTGTGGACGGTCCTGCTGCCGCTGACGATGTTCTCGGACACGTTCGTGGCGCCGCAGATGATGCCCGCGTGGCTGGGGACCATCTCGGAGTGGAACCCGCTGTCGGCCACGGTCGGCGCGATCCGGGAGCTGTTCGGCAACCCCGGCTGGCCGGGCGACTCGTGGGTGTCCACGCACTCGATGCTGATGGCCGTGCTGTGGCCGTTGGCGATCATCGCGGTGTTCTGGCCGCTGTCCGTCCGCCGCTACCGCAGCATGAGCTGACCCCCACCGCTCCCCGACCCCGTCGCCGCCGCACCGGTTTGCCACCGGTGCGGCGGCGACGGTCGTCGTACCACCTGGTCAGGGGACTGGAAGAACAAATCGGGCGAAAATGTCGGTGCGTGGGCCCATCATGTGCGCATGGCAGACGCGATCGTGGCCGAGGGACTGGTCAAGAGGTACGGGTCCGTCGTCGCACTGGACGGGCTCGACCTGGTGGTGCCCGAGGGCAGCATCATGGGGTTGCTCGGACCCAACGGCGCGGGCAAGACGACTGCGGTGCGGGTGTTGACCACGCTGCTGGAGTTCGACGCGGGCAGGGCCGCCGTGGCCGGGCTCGACGTGGTGCGGGACGCGCGGGAGCTGCGGCGGCGGATCGGGCTGTCCGGTCAGTACGCGGCCGTCGACGAGACGCTGACGGGGTTCGAGAACCTCGACATGGTGGGGAGGCTGTACCACCTGGGGCGGCAGCCCAGCCGGGAGCGGGCGCGGGAGCTGCTGGAGCGCTTCGACCTCGTCGACGCCGCCGACCGGCAGGTGAAGGGGTACTCCGGCGGGATGCGGCGGCGGCTCGACCTCGCCGCGGCGCTGGTGGCCAAACCCGTCGTGCTGTTCCTGGACGAGCCGACGACCGGGCTCGACCCGCGCAGCAGGCTGGGCATGTGGGACGTGATCGAGGAGCTCGTGGCCGGGGGCACGACGGTCCTGCTGACCACGCAGTACCTGGAGGAGGCCGACCGGCTGGCCGACCAGATCGCCGTGATCGACCACGGCCAGGTGATCGCCGAGGGCACCTCCGACGAGCTGAAGGCCCAGGTCGGCGGCGAGCGGCTGGAGCTGACCGTCGGGTCCTCCCGCGACGTGGCGTCGACCCGGTCCGCGCTCGCCCCGCTCGCCATCGCGGAGATCTCCGTCGACGAGCGGAGCAACCACGTGGTGGTGCCGGTGTCGGGCGGGGCGGACCTGCTCGTGGAGGCCGTGCGGCTGCTCGACGGCGAGTCGATCAAGGTGTTGGACATCGGCCTGCGGCGGCCGACGCTGGACGACGTGTTCCTGACGCTGACGGGGCACGCGGCGCAGGACGGGCAGACCGATGAGGAGCGTGGCGCGTGAACGGGTTCGTCGAGGCACTGGCGGACGGGGCGGTCGTCGCCAAGCGCAACCTGATCAAGGTGAAGCGGGTGCCGGACCTCATCGTGTTCGCGACCCTCTCGCCGATCATGTTCGTGCTGCTGTTCGCGTACGTGTTCGGCAGCGCCATCGAGATCCCCGGCATGAACTACCGGGAGTTCCTGATGGCCGGGATCTTCGCCCAGACCGTGGTGTTCGGGGCGACCATCACCGGCACCGGGCTGGCCGAGGACATGCAGAAGGGCATCATCGACCGGTTCCGGTCGCTGCCGATGGCCCGGTCCGCCGTGCTGATCGGGCGGACCACCAGCGACCTGCTCAACAACGTGATCGTCATCGTGGTGATGTCGGTGACGGGGCTGATCGTGGGGTGGCGGATCCACTCGTCGTTCCTGGAGGCGCTGGCCGGGTTCGGCGTGATGCTGCTGTTCGCCTACGCCATCTCCTGGGGGATGGCCGTGGTGGGGCTCGCCGTGCGGTCGCCCGAGGTCGTGAACAACGCGTCGTTCATCGTGATCTTCCCGTTGACGTTCATCGCGAACACCTTCGTGGGGACGACGAACCTGCCGGGGCCGTTGAAGGCCTTCGCCGAGTGGAACCCCATCTCCGCCGTCACGCAGGCCGCTCGGGAGCTGTTCGGCAACACCAACCCGCAGTTCCCCGCGCCGGACGTGTGGCCGTTGCAGCACCCCGTGCTGGCCTCGGTGCTGTGGAGCCTGGTGATCCTCGCGGTGTTCATCCCGCTGGCGATCCGGCAGTACCGGAAGGCCGTGAGCCGTTGACCGAGGCGAAAGTCGTTAGGCGGTAAGGAAAACTCCACCTAGCCTTGGTCCATGGCACCTATCACGGTCCCCGGAGACGGGGTCGACATTCGCCTGTGGACCCGGCCCGAGGAGGTCGAGGAGCAGGCGATGCGGCAGTTGCGGAACATCTCCGCGCTGCCGTGGGCCGTCAAGCACGTCGCCGTGATGCCGGACGTGCACTTCGGGCGCGGGGCGACGGTGGGCTCGGTCATCGCGCTGCGCGACGCCGTGTCGCCCGCCGCCGTCGGCGTCGACATCGGGTGCGGCATGACGGCCGTGCGGACGTCGCTGACGGCGTCGGACCTGCCGGACGACCTGCGCTCCCTGCGGAGCCGGATCGAGGCCGCCGTGCCCGTGGGCTTCCACCAGCACGACGAGCCCGCCTTCGGCGACGGCGACGCGCGCGACTGGGAGGCGTTCTGGCGCGGCTTCGACGACCTGACGCCCGCCGTGCACGCGCGCGCCGAGAAGGCGCTGCGGCAGATCGGGACGCTGGGCGGGGGCAACCACTTCCTGGAGGTGTGCCTGGACGAGGGGCAGCGGGTCTGGGTGATGCTGCACTCGGGGTCGCGCAACATCGGCAACGAGCTGGCGCAGCACCACATCGCGGTGGCGCGGAAGCTCGCGCACAACGCCGAGCTGACGGACCCGGACCTCGCGGTGTTCCTCGCGGGCACGCCGGAGATGGCCGCCTACCGGCACGACCTGTACTGGGCGCAGGACTACGCGCGGCGCAACCGGTCGGTGATGCTGCGCCTGGTGTGCGACGTGGTGCGCGCCGAGTTCGAGCACGTGCGGTTCGACGAGCCGATCAGCTGCCACCACAACTACGTGGCGGAGGAGACGCACTTCGGCGAGGACGTGCTCGTGACGCGCAAGGGCGCGATCCGGGCCGGGCGCGGCGAGTTGGGGATCATCCCCGGCTCGATGGGGACGGGGTCCTACATCGTGCGCGGGCTCGGCAACCCCGAGTCGTTCCAGTCCGCGTCGCACGGCGCCGGGCGGAAGATGTCGCGGACGAGGGCGAAGAAGTTGTTCACCGCCAAGGACCTCGCCGAGCAGACGGCTGGTGTCGAGTGCCGAAAGGACGCCGGGGTGGTGGATGAGATCCCCGGTGCCTACAAGGACGTGGACGAGGTCGTCGCCCTCCAGTCGGACCTCGTCGAGGTCGTGGCGAAGCTGAAGCAGGTCGTGTGCGTGAAGGGGTGATCACGCTCCGCTGAAGGCGCGTCGGCGGCCGGGAGGCGGCCGATGCGCCTTTTGCGTTCGGGCGTTGCTCCATCCGCAACTCGGATGTTTATCCCTGCGGCACAAGGGAACCCAGCCTCCATCAACTCCCCCCAGACCAAAGGAGGCTGCGATGTCCACCGGCGCCATCATCGGCATCGTCGTCGTGCTGGTCGTACTGGCTGTGATCGCAGTCCTGCTGAACAGGTACCTCCAGCGGAAGCGGCTGCAGGACAGGTTCGGCCCGGAGTACGACCGCACGGTGCAGGGCAGCGAGAACCGCACGGCCGCGGAGCGTGAACTGGTCGAGCGCCAGAAGAAGCACGCGGAACTCGAACTCCGCGAGCTGAGCCCCCAGTCGCGGGAGAGCTACGGCCGCCACTGGGCGCGGATCCAGGAGCAGTTCGTCGACACGCCCGCGGGCGCCGTGGCCGAGGCCGACGTCCTCGTCACCGACCTGATGTCCGAGCGCGGCTACCCCACCGGCAGCTACGAGAAGCAGGCGGAGCTCCTCTCCGTCGAGCACTCGCGCACGCTGGAGCACTACCGCTCCGCGCACGAGATCTCGCAGCGCGACCAGTCCGGTGACGCGACGACCGAGGACCTCCGGAACGCGATGGTCCACTACCGCACCTTGTTCCAGGACCTGCTCGGGAGCACCGACGACCGGGCCCACGACGACCGGGCCCACAAGGCCTGAGAAGGAGCGATCCCATGACCGAGCGCCAGGACCTGCGACCCCTCAGCACGGAAGACCTGCTGCCGGAGCACGGCCGCGACCGCACCGCCCACGCGGACGACCAGTACCGCACCGACGACTACCGCGACTCGACCGCGGACCGCGCGGACGACGTCGACACCACCGGCACGGCGGCGGACCGGTACGACGCCGACGCCACCGGCACGACGGCGGACCGGTACGACGCCGACGCGGACCGCTCGGTGGTCTCCGACCAGTACGACGAGGTGGACGTCGACGCGGACAACCGCGCTCACGACGGCACCGAGCAGTACGGCCAGCACTCCGACGCCGAGCCGGTCGCCGCCGGTGACACCCACGACGAGACCGCCCTCGCGCACGACGAGACCCCGCGGCAGACGCCGACCACCGACGACGGCGCGCTCGAACTGTTCACCTCCGAGGAGGTCGACCAGTTCCGCACCGAGTGGCGCGGTCTCCAGTCCGACTTCGTGGACAGCCCGAGAGACGCCGTGCAGCACGCCGACCAGCTGGTCGCGCAGGTGATGCAGAGCCTCGCCACGACGTTCGCCGACCACAAGAAGTCGCTGGAAGGCCAGTGGAGCCAGGGCGAGCAGGTGGAGACCGAGGAGCTGCGGGTGGCGCTGCGCCAGTACCGCGCCTTCTTCGACAAGCTGCTGACCGTCTGATCGGGTTCTCGACCCCACCCGTTGTGCGTTCGACCGACCACCGGGCGCACAACGGGTTTTCCCGTGCCCGCGTCAGCCGGGGAGTTCGCGGATCTCCATCTCCAGGACGTCGATCTCGTCGTTCACGGCCTCGTCCAGGAGGTCGTCCAGCAGGGCACCGCAATCGGTGTGGACGACCCCGAACGTGGGCACCCGCTCCCACCAGACGGCCGGGTTGTTCCAGAACGAGCCCGACCCCTGGTCCACGCCTTCGAGGCAGCGCAACCGGGGATGGTCCTCGGGCAGGAGGCGGACGTACTCGATGAACCGCGACAGGGCGGCCGGATCGCTCACCGGGACCACGCCGTAGCCGCGCAGGCAGTCCTCGAGTTCGGCGAGGAACTCCGCTTTGAACGTCACGGCACACCTCGATCCGTTCGCTCCGCCGCGAACGCCGCGCCACCGCGGCCCCACCACGGTACCTCCGCCGGGGCCGCGCGAAGCTCCTGCTAACGGGCGGTTGTCCGCCTCCGGTCGACGCCCGTCCGCCCTACCGTCCTCAGTGGACGGGGTGGCTCACTTCTCGGCCGTCAGCCTCGCCACGAAGCTGAACCGGTCGCCCCGGTAGAGCGACCGAACGCGTTCGATGGGGTCGCCCGCGGTGTCGTAGGAGACGCGGTGCAGCAGCAGCATCGGCAGAGCGGGGTTGTTGCCGACGAGCAGGGCCTCGCGCGGTGTCGCCAGCACCGTCTCCAGGCGCTCCTCCGCCTCGTCGAACACGACGCCGAAGCGGTCCGTCAGGCACGAGTAGAGCGAGGTCGTCGCGTCGAACACGTCCAGCAGGTCGGGGAACCGGGCGACCGACAGGTAGGTCGACTCCAGACCGATCCGCTCCTCGTCGGCCAGCAGCACCCGCTCCAGGTGCACGACCGGGGCCCCGACGTCGAGCCTGAGGTCGGTGGACAGCACCTCGTCCGCGGGCAGGAGTTCGCACGTGATCACGTTGCGGGCGGGTTGGACGCCCTGGCGCAGCATTCCCTCGGTGTAGCTGACCAGCGACAACGGTTGCACTAGCTTGGGCGGGGCCACGAAGGTCCCGCTGCCTTGGCGACGTTGCAACTTGCCCTCCAGGACCAGTTCACCGACCGCCTGCCTGAGGGTCACCCGCGACACGGAGAAGCGTTCGGCCAGCTCGCGCTCGGACGGCAGCGCGGCGCCGACTCCGAGTGCGTCGACCAACCAGAGCAGTTCGGTCTTCACGGCGTAGTAGCGGGGGATCCGGCCGTGCTCGGGGATACCGGCACGAACCGGGCCGTCCGCCCGGTGAGGGGGGACGCGATGCGTAGCAGTCACGACCAGTTAGCTTACGTCGCGCACAGTACGCAGACGAGTGAAACCGGAGTGTGGACCGTCTCAGGAAGCCACCGTCGGCGGGTCCGGGATCACGTAGCCCGACGGGCCGACGTTGCGTTCGATGATCTTCCTCCACTCCCCGGAGTCGATCATCTTCCGGACCGCGTCCGCCACCTTCCCCCTCCCCTCGGCGTCGCCCTTGCGGATCCCGATGCCGTACTCCTCCTTGCTGAACGGCTTGCCGACCACCCGCAACAGCTCCGGGTTCTGGGCCGCGTAGCCCGCGAGGATCACGTCGTCGGTGGTCATCGCGTCCGCGTTGTCCGCCAGCACGGCGGTCACGCAGTCGCTGAACTTCGGGTACTCGACGAGTTTCACGTTCTGCGCGAACTCGGTCTTCACATACTCGGCCGATGTAGTTCCTTGAACCGAGCACAACCTCAGGCTGGCGTCGTTGTTCAGCGATTCCGGACCGCTGATCCTGCTTTCGTCCATTCGGACCAGCAGATCCTGCCCCGCGACGAAGTACGGACCCACGAAGTCGATGACCTCCTTCCTCTTCGCCGTGATCGAGTAAGTGGAGAGGACCAGATCGACCTGCCCGGAGGTCAGCAACTTCTCGCGATTCGCGGGCTGCGCCTCCTGCCACGATATTTTCGACTCGGGAACGCCCAACTCGTTCGCGACGTAGCGCGCCACGTCCACGTCAATGCCCCGGAACGTGCCGTCCAACCTGCGCACACCCAGTCCTGGCTGGTCGAACGAGACACCGATGATCAAATCGCCCTTGCCTGCGACCGAGGTGCCGTCGCTGGAGGAGCAGGCGCTGGCGAACAGCACCGCCGAACAGGCCGCGACCAGGCGCGACAACAAGACCGGCACCATTCTTCCCCTCTACGGACCCGCTGAAGCAGATACCCTGCGTCACATGTCCGGTAATCGGACACGGGCGGCGTCAATGGCACGCCGCGCTGGGCGGAATCTAGGCGGAGAAATGGCCGGAGTCCAGGGCTGAAAGCCGAGATCGACTTCGGTATCGGTCCAGCAGAACCAATCCCCAACAAGTGGGACGGGTGCTTCAACAACGTAACGCGATTATCTTTGGACGCCCGGTGACCGCAATCGTCGGGGCCCGCTGTCGTGCCGCGAGGGAGGCGGACCGACGGTCATCCGGGCGCTGCTGACGAACGCGCCCGCGGCCGAGGCGAGCACCGGTTCCAGCGCGAGCGACCGCACCTCCGGCAGGTCCTCGGCCAGTGCGGCCAACCGGAGCACCAGGTCCTCCAGCGCGCCGAGGTCCGCGGGGACGTCGCCCCGGTAGCCCGCGAGCAGCGGCGCCGCCTTCGGCGCGCGGACCAGCGCCGCGGCGTCGGTGTCGGTCAGCGGGACCGCCCGGTACGCGCGGTCCCCCAGCAGGTCGCTGACCAGCCCGGACAGCCCGAACGACAGCAGCGTGCCGAACGACGGGTCGTCCTGGAGGCCGAACGTGCAGGAGATGCCCTTGGGCGCCATGCGCTGCACGTACGCGCCCGACTCCCCCGCCACCTCGGTGAGCGCCGCGTACGCCGCCCGGACCGCTTCCTCGCCGCCGAGGTCGAGCCGCACGCCGACCAGGTCGTAGCGGTGCCGCAGCCGGTCGTCGGTCGCCTTCATCGCCACCGGGTAGCCGAGTTCCGCCGCGGCGGCCACCGCCTGCTCGGCCGACGCCACGACCCGGAACGGCACCACGTCGATGCCGTAGCAGGCGAGCAGGCGCACGGCGCTCTCGTCGTCGACCTGCTCCACCCCCTCGGCGAGCAGGGCCGTGACCAGCGCGGAGGCCGCGTCGGTGTCGATGCCCTCCGGGCGGGTGAACGTGCCCTGGGGCGCCGAGCGCCACCGCGCGTACCGCGTGGCGCGGGACAGGGCGAGCACCGCCCGTTCCGGGCTCGGGTAGGACGGCACCGACCCCCGGCCGGGCGCGCCGCCCGGACCGGGAACGGCCAGCTCGTCCGGCACGCCCTCGACCGCGAGGAACGTCGACACGATCGGCTTGGCGCTGCCGGTCTCCGCCACGACCTCGCGCAGCGCGCGGGCGTACGCCGTGCCGGGCACCGCGAGCGGCGGCACGAACACGACCACCAGCGCGTCGGTGTCCGGGCTCAGCAGCGACTCGCGGACGGCGGCGGCGAAGTCCTCGGGGCCGCTCTGCGGGCCGATGTCGACCGGGGCGCCCGCCAGTTCCAGGCCCTGCGCCAGGGCGGTGTCCGCGGCGAGCAGGCCGATCGCCGTCGAGTTGCCGACCACGCCGACCCGGTGGCCCGCGGGCAGCGGCTGGTGGGCCAGCAGCAGGGCGGTGTCGAAGAGCTGGGCCAGCGACTCGACCCGGATGACGCCCGCCTGCTCGAACAGCGCCTGCACGCTCGCCTCGTCCATCCGGACGGTGGTCGCGGCCAGCGCGGGCGTCACGGCGTGCCTGCCGGACTTCACCGCGACGACGGGCTTGGTGCGGCCGAGCCGCCGGGCGAGGCGGGCGAACTTGCGCGGGTTGCCGAACGACTCCAGGTAGAGCAGGACGACGTCGGTCGCCGGGTCGGTCTCCCAGTACTGGAGCAGGTCGTTGCCGGACACGTCCGCCCGGTTGCCCGCCGAGACGAACGTCGACAGGCCGAGCCCGCGCTCGGCGGCGTCCGCCAGGATCGCCGTGCCCAGCGCGCCGGACTGGCAGAAGAAGCCCGTGCGACCGCGCGCGGGCAGCCGCGGCGCGAGCGTGGCGTTGAGCCGGACCTTCGGGTCGGTGTTGAGCACGCCGAGCGCGTTCGGACCGACCACCCGCATCCCGTGCGAACGCGCCTCGGCCGCCAGCCGCAGCTCCGCGCTGCGCCCGTCCGGCCCGGTCTCGCCGAAGCCCGACGACACCACCAGCAGCGCCTTGACGCCCTTGGCCAGGCAGGCGTCCATGACCTCGTCGACGCCCGCGGCGGGCACCGCGACCACGGCGAGGTCCACGTCGTCGGGGATGTCCAGCACCGAGGCGTAGGCCCGCACGCCGCGCACCGACCGGTGCTCGGCGTTCACCGGGTAGACCGGGCCGGTGAAGTCGGCCGACAGCAGGTTCGACAGCACCGCGTTGCCGATCTTCGTCGGGTCCGTGGACGCGCCGATCACCGCCACCGACCTCGGGTGCAGCAGGTTGTGCACGCTGCGCGCCTCGGCCGCCTGCTCCCGCGACCGCGCCACCTCCACCGACTGCTCGGTCGGGTCGATCGCGAACTCCAGGTGCAGCGAGCCCTCCTCGAACTCCCGGCTCACCACGTACCCGGCGTCGCGGAACACCCGCACCATCTGGCCGTTCTCCGCCAGGACCTCGGCCACGAACCGGCTCAGCCCGCGCTCCCGCGCCGCGGCGGCCAGGTGCTCCAGCAGGATCGACCCCAGGCCGCGCTTCTGGTGGCCGTCCTCGACGACGAACGCGATCTCCGCCGAGTCACCCGAGTCCAGCCGGTCGAACCGGCCGACCGCCACGATGTCGTCGCCCAGCAGCGCCACCAGCGCCACCCGGTCGAGGTGGTCGACCGTGCTGAACCGCACCACGTCCCGGTGCGGCATCCGCGGGTAGGGGCCGAAGTAGCGGAAGTACCGCGTCCGCTCCGACAGCCTGCCGTGGAACGCCAGCAGCCGCTCGGCGTCGTCCGGCGTGATCGGCCGCAGGTGCACGGTGCCACCGTCGGACAGCACGACGTCGGCCTCCCAGTGCTCCGGGAAGTCGTACGGGTCGCCCTCGGCCATGTCCGCCACCGGTTCCTCTAGTCCTTGGGGTAAGTCCTGGCTCTCTGGTACCCGCATCGCACTACAGGCGGACACGCACCGCAGCGGGAGCGCTCAGTCCCTGCGGTCGTCGGGGTCCAGGCCGTGCAGCGGGAACACCGCGCGGCGGGTGTTGCGGATCGCCTGGTCCACCGGCGAGTCGGCGTCGCCGCTCCACGGTGTGTGGCCGGGGTCGGCGTCGTCGGTCATCGACGACGGCAGCGCCCGGTTCGGGGCCAGTCGCGACGCGTGCGACACCCAGCTCGCGGGCAGCGGCACGTTCGGGTCGAGGTCGCGGTCGAGGACCGTCGCCAGCAGGTGAGTCCACGAGCGCGGGACCACCCGCAGCAGCTCGTAGCCCCCGCCGCCGAGCGCCAGCCACCTGCCGTCCGCGTACGTCTCGGCGAGGTCCCGCAGGGCCCGGTAGATCGCCCGGTGCCCGTCGACCGACAGCGCCAGGTCCGCGAGCGGGTCCTCGCGGTGGCTGTCCACGCCGCACTGGGTCACCAGGACCTGCGGCCGGAACGCCCCGAGCAGGCCCGGCACGACCGCGTGGAACGCCCGCAGCCAGCTCCCGTCGCGGGTGCCCGGCGGCAGCGGCAGGTTCACCGCCGTGCCCTCCGCGCCCTTCCCGCCCAGTTCGGCGGGCCAGCCCGTGCCGGGCCACAGCGTCATCGGGTTCTGGTGCACCGAGATCGTCAGGACCCTCGGGTCGTCGTAGAACGCGGTCTGCACGCCGTCGCCGTGGTGCACGTCGACGTCGACGTAGGCGATCCGGTCGAAGCCGTTGTCGAGCAGCCACGAGATCGCCACCGCGCAGTCGTTGTACACGCAGAAGCCCGCCGCGTGGTCGCGCATGGCGTGGTGCAGCCCGCCCGCGATGCTCACCGCCCGGTCCGCCTCCCCCGACGCGATCCGCCGCGCCGCCTCCAGCGTCCCGCCGACGATCAACGCCGACGCCTCGTGCATCCGCTCGAACACCGGGTTGTCGCTGGTCCCGAGCCCGTGCCCGACGTCCCAAGCCGATGTCGGCGCCTCGCGCACCGCGGTGAGGTACGACTCGGTGTGCACGCGCTCGATGTCCGCGTCGGTAGCCGCCGTCGGCGAGACCAGCCCGACCCCGTCGAGCACGCCGAGCGCGGTCGCGAGCCGGATCGTCAGGTCGAGCCGGACCGGGTTGAGCGGATGCTCGCCCCCCAGGTCGTACCCGAGGAAGGACTGGTCCCAGACGACTGCGGCTGCCTTGCCCATGGGTGGAAACCTAACCCAAGGCAACGGTGCGGGTAGATCCGCGATCACAGGTTGACCGCCGGTCACGTGAACGGCGCGGACCACACTTACAGTCCTCCCGACGACACGGGCCCGCAACACCGCCATCGAGGATGGAACCGCGTCCGACGGAACGAGGTCAGAGCCCCCATGCACATGCGAAGAGTCACCGCGCTCACCGCCGTCCTCACGGTGGCCCTGACCCTCGGCCTCGCCGGGTGCGCCCAGAAGATCAACGGCACCGCGGTGGTCGCCGCGGGCGCGAACACGACCACCACCAAGCCCACCACGTCCTCCAAGGGCAAGCCCACGACCACCACCAAGGCGACCCCGACGAAGCCCACGTCGACGGACAAGCCCAGCGGCAAGATCAAGATCACCACGAAGAAGAAGACCGAGCCCAGCTGCGAGATCCTCTCCCCGGAGGAGGTCGCCACCGCGATCGGCTCCAAGCCCGCCACCGCACCGGGCTGCGTCCAGTCGACCTCGGACCCGCTGGTCGTGATCCTGCTGCTGATCACCCTCCCCGACTACGAGGGCACCGCCAGGGAGATCGAGGTCGCGGGCAACACCGCCTACGAGATCAAGGACGGCACCGACTGCTCCGTCATGGTCATGCTCACCGACGACCCGGACGAGATCACCCCGGCCCTGCTCGCCTCGGTGACCCCGCTCGACGAGGTCGACACCTGCGGCGTCGCCCTCAAGCTCGCCACGGCGGCGTTCAACAAGATCCCCAACGCGTGAGGTGAGACCCGGCGCGCGCCTGTCGGCGGGTGATGGGGATGTGCGCCGGGGGTGGTGGTCGAGACACCGGCGGAGGGTGCGGCTGGAGTCGGGGGTGGGAGCTGCGAAAGCGGCGACCGAGGCTCGGCGGAAACCACAGCAGCGCCCAGGGGCAGGGGCAGGATGGTCGGCCGGCAGGTGTTGTGGGGGCCAGGTGGGCCGGCTACCCGTCAGGAGTCAGCAAGGTAGACGGGCTGCTCATCGGGAGCAGGCCGGAACGGCAAACTGCCCATCGGGAACCAGCCGGAACGGCAAGCTGCCCGTCAGGAGCTGACCAACCAGTCTGTCCACCGCAGCCAGCCAACTGGGCAGGCCGCTCATCGGGAGTCGACCAGCTAGGCGGGTCATCGGGAGTCCACCGGGTAGGCGGGCTGCCCGGCAGGAGTCGGCCGAGCAGGCAGACCAGCCGGTCGGCGTCAGCCGGCTGAGCAGGCCCTCCGACAGGGAGTCGGCCAAGCAGGCAGACCAACCGGTCGGCGTCGACCGGTTGAACAAGCCCTCCGGCAGGAGTCGGTCGAACAGGCAGCTCGTCGGCAGCGACCGGGTAGGCAGGCTGATTGTCGGGAGCCGGCCGGATAGGCAGGTCGTCGGGAGTCGGCCACGCGGACAGGCTGTTCGTGGGCGGTCGGTGCGGGGCACTCGGTCCGGTGTGGAGGGGAACTCCGCACCTGCCGTGGTGCGGGGTCGGGTGTTGGCTCGCATGCGTTTGGGTGGGGTGGCCGGGTGGTCCGGTCGCGGGACAGGTGCTTGTGGCCACCCGTGGCGGTGGCCACAAGCACGTGATCCGGCTCTCCCCCGGTGTGGCTCAGCCCGGTTCGGGGCCGGTGGCTGCTGGGCGGTTCGGGTCGGCGGACCAGTTCGACCACGAGCCCGCGTACAGGGTGGCCGGCTTGTCCTTGCTGGTCAGGCCTGCCACCTCCAGGGCCAGGACGACCGAGGACGCGGTGACGCCGGACCCGCAGTAGGCGCCGATCGGCGCGTCGGTGGTCACACCCAGTGCGCGGAAGCGGTCGGCCAGGGCCGTGGGGGCCAGCCAGCGGCCGGTGGCGTCCACGTGTTCGGAGGACGGGGCGTTGAGCGCGCCCGGCACGTGGCCCGGCCTGGGGTCCACGGGTTCGGTTTCGCCCCGGTAGCGGGCGCCCGCCCTGGCGTCGAGGAGGACGCCGGCGCGGGCCAGCTCGGCGGCGCCGTCGGCGTCGGTGACCGGCATGGCACCGGGGCGAACCCGCACGTCACCCGGCTCGGGAGCGGGTGCTTCCGCGGTGACGGGCCTCTCCTCGGCGGTCCAGGCGGCGAAGCCGCCGTCGAGCACGGCGACCTCCTCGTGGCCTGCCCAGCGCAGCAGCCACCAGACGCGGGCGGCGACCGAGCCGTCACCGCCGTCGTAGGCGACCACCGGGTGGCCCTCCCGGACGCCCGCGGCGCGCAGGACGCGCTCCAGAGCGGCCGGTTCCGGGAGCGGATGCCTGCCCCCCTGGCCGGGTGGCGCGGACAGTTCCGTGTCCAGGTCCGCATATGCCGCACCGGGAATGTGCGCGACCTCGTAGTCTAGACGTCCGGGTGGTCCACCGAGTCGCCAGCGAACATCGAGAACGACGGGTGGACGGTCACCGTTCAGTGCCGCGGCGAGGGCTTCGGTGCTGATCAAAGGATGCACGAGACCCATCCTGCACCGCCCCGCATCGGACTCCGGCACCACACGCGGCCTGTGGTGACCTCGGGTGCGACTAGCATTGACGACATACGAAGGGGAGCGGGCGTGAACGACCTCATCGACACCACGGAGATGTACCTCCGGACCATCTACGAGCTCGAAGAAGAGGGTGTGGTGCCCCTGCGGGCGCGCATCGCCGAGCGCCTCGGGCAGAGCGGTCCGACCGTGAGCCAGACCGTCGGCCGCATGGAGCGCGACGGGCTCGTCATCGTCGCGGGCGACCGGCACCTCGAACTCACCGACCAGGGCCGCAACCTGGCCATCGCGGTCATGCGCAAGCACCGGCTCGCGGAGCGCCTCCTCGTCGACATCATCGGCCTGGAGTGGGAGCACGTCCACAGCGAGGCCTGCCGCTGGGAGCACGTGATGAGCGAGGCGGTCGAGCGCAAGCTCATCAAGCTGCTCGGCAACCCCACGACCTCGCCCTACGGCAACCCGATCCCCGGTCTGGACAAGCTGGGCGACGGCGAGCCCGCCCCGGCCGTCGAGGCCGACCTGATCCGCATCGACGAGGTGGCCCGCCGCGGTGGCGGCAAGGTCGAGGTGCGGCGGATCGCCGAGCACATCCAGCTCGACCCCGACCTGATGGCCGAGCTGAAGGAAGCGGGCGTCATCCCCGGCGGCACCGTCGAGGTCGAGGGGCTCGCGGGCGCCAAGGTGATCAAGGTCCGCGGCAACGGCAGCAGCGCCACGCTGGACCCGTCCGTCGCCCACGCCGTCATGGTGCAGGCACGGTGACGACAGCGGACCGAGCCGCCGCAGCGTTCCAGCAGGTGTACGACCGGGCGCCCACGGGCATCTGGTCCGCACCCGGCCGGGTGAACCTGATCGGCGAGCACACAGACTACAACGACGGCTTCGTCCTGCCGTTCGCCCTGCCCTACCGGATCGCCGTGGCCGCGGCTCCGCGCGAGGACGGCGTGCTGGCGGTCGGCACGCTCGGCGTGGACGGCAACGTCCAGCACGCCGACCCGTTCCCGATCGCCGACCTGGAACCCGGCGTCGTGCCGGGCTGGGCCGCCTACCCCTCGGGGGTGGCGTGGGTGCTGCGGTCGCAGGGCATCACCGGCGGCGCGGACCTGATGGTCGCGGGTGACGTGCCCGCGGGCGCGGGCCTGTCCTCGTCGCACGCGCTCGAGTGCGCGGTCGCGCTGGCGCTCCTCGGGCTGGCGGGCCTCTCGCCCGACGGCGACGAGGCGTCCTCGCCGACCCGCCAGGAGATCGCCCGCTGGGTGCAGCGCTCCGAGAACGACTTCGTCGGCGCGCCCACCGGGCTGCTCGACCAGACGGCGTCGCTGTGCTGCGTCGAGGCGCACGCGCTGTTCCTCGACGTCCGCTCCGGCAAGTCCGAGCAGGTGCACTTCGACGCGGCCGCCGCCGGGCTCGAGGTGCTGGTGGTCGACACCCGTGCGAGCCACTCGCACACCGACGGCGGCTACGGCGCGCGCCGCGCGGGCTGCGAGCGGGCGGCCGAGATCCTCGGCGTGCCCGCGCTGCGCGACGTGGAGGTCACCGAGCTGACCGAGACGCTCGCCCGCCTCCCGGAGGACCTCCGACCGCTCGTGCGGCACGTGGTGACCGAGAACGACCGGGTTCTCCAGACGGTGGACCTGTTGCACGCCAACAGGTTGGGCGACATCGGCCCGCTGCTGAGCGCGTCGCACGCCAGCCTGCGGGACGACTACCGGGTCTCGTGCCTGGAACTCGACGTCGCCGTCGACGCGGCGATGGCCGCGGGTGCCCTCGGCGCGCGGATGGTCGGTGGCGGCTTCGGCGGCTCGGCCATCGCCCTGGTGCCGGTCGGCCTGCACTCCGACGTGGAGAAGTCCGTCTTCGCCGCCTTCGCCGAGCGCTCCCTGCCCAAGCCGAGGCTGTTCACGGCCGTGCCCTCCAAGGGCGCGGGCCAGGACCGCTGATCTTCCTCCCCCTCCGGACGAACGAAAGAGAGAACCACGGTGAAGCTGCTCGTGACGGGCGGTGCTGGGTACGTCGGCAGCGTGAACGCGGCTCGGCTGATCGAGTCGGGCCACGAGGTGGTCGTGCTCGACGACCTGTCCACGGGGCACGCCGACGCGGTTCCCGAGGGCGCCCGGTTCGTGCAGGGCGACATCAACGACGTCATCGGCACGGTGCTGGCGGAGGGCTTCGACGGCGTGCTGCACTTCGCGGCCAAGTCGCTGGTCGGCGAATCCATGGTGGACCCCGCCAAGTACTGGCAGGGCAACGTCGTCACCTCGCTGCGGCTGCTGGACGCCATGCGCGAGCACGGCACCCCGCGACTGGTGTTCTCCTCGACCGCCGCCACCTACGGCGAGCCGGAGGAGGTCCCGATCTCCGAGACGGCGCCGACCCGCCCGACCAACACCTACGGCGCGTCGAAGCTGACGATCGACCACGCCATCACCTCCTACGCCGCCGCTCACGGCCTGGCCGCGGTGAGCCTGCGGTACTTCAACGTGGCGGGCGCGCACGGTTCGGTCGGCGAGCGGCACGCGGTCGAGACGCACCTCATCCCGCTGGTGCTCCAGGTCGCGCTCGGTCAGCGCGAGCAGATCCAGATCTTCGGCGAGGACTGGCCGACCGAGGACGGCACGTGCGTGCGCGACTACATCCACGTCACCGACCTCGCCGACGCCCACCTGCTGGCGCTGGAGCACGCCGTCGCCGGTGAGCACCGGATCTACAACCTGGGCAACGGCACCGGTTTCTCGGTGAAGCAGGTCATCGACACCTGCCGCGAGGTCACCGGCCACGCCATCCCCGCCGCCATCGCGCCGCGCCGCGCGGGCGACCCCGCCGTGCTGGTCGCGTCCAGCGAGCGGGCCCGGACCGAACTCGGGTGGAAGCCCGAGCGCGCCGACCTGACCGGAATCGTGCGCGATGCCTGGGAATTCACCCGGTCCCGTCAGGAGGCATGAGCCCGGATGACAGACAGTGCCCGTTCGGCGACGGCCGCGGACTTCGCGGATCTCGCCGCCTTCAACGCCCTGCCCCGAGTCGGTTCGCCCGCGCTCTCGCCCGACGGCACCCGCTTGGTGGTCGTCGTGTCCGAGCTCGCGCCGGACGGCAAGAAGTGGCAGGGCGCGCTCTGGGAGATCGACCCCGAGGGCACCCGGCAGCCGCGACGGCTGACCAACGCCGCGAAGGGCGAGTCCAGCCCCGAGTTCACGCCGGACGGGTCTGTCCTGTTCCTGTCCAGCCGCCCCGACGCCCAGTCCGACGACAAGGACAAGCAGGGCAAGGACAAGGCGGCCCTGTGGCTGCTGCCGCCGACCGGTGAGGCCAGGGAGGTCTACCGCCCGGCGGGCGGGGTCGACGGCTTCACCGTCGCCACCGGCACCGGCCACCTGCTGCTGTCGGCGTCCGCGCACCCCACCGCCGCGTTCGGCGAGGAGGACGCCGCCAAGCGCAAGGCCCGCGACGACGCCGGGATCACCGCGATCCTGCACGAGGGCTACCCGATCCGGTACTGGGACGCCGACGTCGGCCCCGCCTACCGGCGCGCGCTCGCCACCGGCCCGGTCAGCGCCGACAGCGGGCGCGTCGAGACCGTCACCGATCTGGCCCCCGACGCCGGGAGCACGATCGAGGAGATCATCGCGATCAGCCCGGACGGCCGGTGGGCGATCTTCTCCGAGCAGGTCCCCGTCAGCCCCGCGTACGGCGCCCGCTACAACCTGCGGCTGGCCGCGACCGACGGCAGCTCCAGCCGCGTGCTGGCCGACGAGCCCGACCACTCGTTCAGCAGCGCTGCCTTCACGCCCGACTCGACGGCGGTGATCGCCGTCCGCGTCGTCGACTCGACCGCGGACAGCCCCTGGTACGGCACGCTGGTGCGGATCGACGTGGAGTCCGGTGACATCACCGACCTCACGCCGGACTTCACCGAGGAGCCCGCCTCCCCCGTCGTCAGCCCCACCGGCGACGCCGTGTACTTCACCAGCAGCGACCACGGCCACCAGCCCGTGTGGCGGCTCGACCTGGCGTCGGGCGCGATCACCCGGCTCACCGCGCGCGGCGGCTACACCGACGTCATCGTCAGCCACGACGGCACGACCCTGTACGCCATGGGCGGCACCGTCGACCACCCGTCGACCCCGGTGCGCCTCGACGCCACCGCCGTCGACCAGGAGCCGGTGCGACTGCTGTCGCCCGGCCGGGTCGACTCGGTGCCCGGCACGCTCACCGAGATCGAGACCACGGTCGCCGACGGCCGCACGGTGCGCGCCTGGCTGGTGCTCCCCGAGGGCGCCTCGGTCGACCGGCCCGCGCCCCTGCTGCTGTGGGTGCACGGCGGCCCGGTGATGAGCTGGAACAACTGGAGCTGGCGCTGGAACCCGTGGCTGATGGCGGCGCGCGGCTACGCGGTCCTCCTGCCCGATCCGGCCCTGTCCACCGGCTACGGGCACGAGTTCGTCAAGGCGGGCTGGGGCCGCTGGGGCGCGGAGCCCTACACCGACCTGATGGCGATCACGGACGTCGCCGAGCGCCGCGACGACGTCGACGACAGCCGCACCGCCGTGATGGGCGGCTCGTTCGGCGGCTACATGGCCAACTGGATCGCCACGCAGACCACGAGGTTCCGCGCGATCGTCACGCACGCGTCGCTGTGGCACCTGGACGCGTTCACCGGCAGCACGGACGGCGCGTACTACTGGATCCGCGAGATGGGCGACCCGCTCACGCAGCCCGACCGCGTGAAGGCCAACTCGCCGCACCTGTACGTCGCGAACATCGAGACGCCGATGCTGGTGATCCACGGCGACAAGGACTACCGGGTCCCGATCGGCGAGGGCCAGCGGCTGTACTTCGACCTGCTGCGGCACGGGGTCAACGCCAAGTTCCTGTACTACCCGACCGAGAACCATTGGATCCTCACTCCCGGCAACAGCCGGATCTGGTACGAGACGATCTTCGCGTTCCTGGGTGAGCACGTGCTCGCCGAGGAGTGGGAGCGGCCCGAGCTGCTCTGAGTCGCGCTGGACACCGCTGGGGTCGGACCGGGGACGGGGCCGACCCCAGCGGCGTTTCGGCGGTGACAGGGGAAGGTCGACCGCCGGTCTGGGGGCCACCTCGCTCTGGGTGGCGGGCTGGTGGGTCGGAGCGGCACGGGCAGCGCGCCACGCGGGTGGGACGTGCGGATCCGCGGGCGGTCGTGTGCGGGCGAAACGCACGAACGCCTGCCGGCACGGGTGGACAGGGCCCGACGGTCGGGTCCGCCGACGCTCGGAGCCTGGGTTCACCGGCGGTCAGGCGCCTCTGGCGTGGCCGGCGACGAGTCGTGCCCGCGGCGCTGCCGGGCGCCGTCGGAGGGCTCCGCGCCAGGTGGTGAGCCAACCTCGGAGGCCGCGGCGCGGGACGGGGGCCAGGCGGTGGCGGCCCGCGGGTTTCAGGTGGGTCAGGGCCACCGCGGGCCGTCCGGGGTCCAGTCCGGTGTCGAGGACGCCATCGCTATGCGGGCCAACTGCTCCGGCGGGAGGGCGTGGTCCAGGGAGGAGCGGACCAGGGACGCCAGGCGGTGGCCGGGACAGGCTTCCTCCGCGCGGTCGAGCGCCACGGAGGCCATCGCGCCATCGCCGCGCAGGTAGGCGGAGAACGCGAGCAGGGTGGCGGCCTGGGCCCGCTCGGGAGCCGGGGTGGCCCTGGTGAGTTCGGTCCACAGGCGTTCGGCGGCCCTCGCGTGGGGCCCCGTGGCGAAGACCAGCGCCATGTCGCGGACCCACAGGTCGGACAGCGCCATGGTCAGGGCCACCACGTCGTCGTCCGACATCCGCGTGGTGCGCCGGTAGGCGTCGGTCACCGCTCGGGTGATCAGGAGCAGGCCCTGACGCGCGGCCTGCTCGCGGTCCTGCTCCCGCTCGGCCCGCACGGTCGCCTCGTCCAGGAGCGCTTCGCGCCTGGCCAGCGATTCGGGGTCGTCGGGGGTCAGGACGGCGGCCAGTTCGGTGCGGCTGGCGAACGTGATCATGCCCGCGGCGGCGCAGGCCGCGGCGATCTCGCTGCCCGCCGGGTCGGGGACCGTGCCGGCGCGGTCCGGGGCTCCGTACTCGATCCACCGGTCGCCCTCGCTGGTGCCGGAGGCCCAGACGGCTCCCGCCAGGGGGATGTCGGCGGTCGCCAGCGCGGACTCCAGGCAGTCGACCAGGCCCTGGTGCGGCAGCGACGACGGCGGGTCCGGTGTGCCCCCGCCCACGACGACCAGGACCACGGAACCCGCCTCGCAGCGGATGGGTGTCAGGAGCTGGTTCGCCAGTGCGCGACGATGTCGGGGCGGGGGCAGGTCCACTCGGAGGCTCATGACGACCCTGGACGTCCGGTCGTCACCCAGGACCAGCACGACCAGCGAGTCGACCGGGTGGAAGGCGAGCAGGTGCGGGACGGCGGCGACCAGGTCGGCTGGACCGTGCACCAGGACTTCGGGAGCCTGCGGTGGAGTTCTCATGCTTCGACGATGGCCCCGTGAGCGACCGGGAGGAAGCGGGGACATCTCCACTGTGGACAACCGAGCGACCTGTGGACGACTCGCGGCCGTCGGAGCGTTCTTGTCGGTGGCGTGGTCTACCCTGCCGCCGCCCGAGACCGGCAACGGGGTGGAGCCCCGGACGAGGAGCCCCACCCCCGGTGGATCAGCCGATCGCTCGCCGCAGGGCGGACTTGCCGCCCACGACGGGCAGGTCCAGCGTCGTGCGACCGAGGTCGACCGACAGGCTCACGCCCGGCCGCGGGCGCAGCGTGTAGTCGTGGTCGCTGGACAGCACCACGAACTCCACGGTGTGGCCCGCGGCGAACACGTAGTCCTTCGGCTCGAACTCCACCTCGACCTGGTACCGCTTGCCGGGCTTGACCGCCTCGGTCCGGCTGGGCTTGGACCGGTTCTGCGGGTCGGTCCACCCACGGGTGACGATCTTGCTCGTGCCGTCCGGGAACCGGTCGACCAGCAGCGCCGTCACGTTGGCCGCGGGCTTGTCGAACGAGATGCCCAGGTCGACCGACGGCGTGCCGGACAGGCGCAGCGACGTGGCCAGCGCCGGGGTCGCGTACGACAGGCGGTTCTCCGACGCCGGGGCGTCGACCAGGGTCTCGGCCAGGACCGCCGAGTTGTCGCTCAGGGTCTCCACCACGGACCGGCCGGACGACCTCGCCGACAGACCGCCCTTCGCGGCACCACCGGCGGTCGGGCGCAGGGACACGTCCGACGTGCCGGGCGCGGGCCAGTCGGCCTCGTCGGTCCAGGTCGTCCTGTCCTCGCGCTGGATCGTCGCCTTCGGCTCGCGCTGCACGCCGTTGTCGACGCCGTAGAGGTAGTGGCTGAACCAGCGGTTCAGCGTGCGCCGCCACTCGACGGACCGCAGCGTGTCGGGGTCGGTGTGGCCGGACTGGTGCCACCAGATCTTGTGCTCGACACCGTTGCGCCGCAACGCCTCGTACCACTGGACGACGTGCTTGCCCTTGACGTTCCAGTCGTTCAGGCCGTGCACGGCGAGCACCGCGGCACGCACCCTGTCCGCGTCCTTGACGTAGTTCCGCTCGTCCCAGAACGCGCTGTAGTCGCCGGTGACCCGGTCCTGCCTCGCGGCGATCTCGGCGATGACCGGCTTGCAGATCTCCCGGTCGGCGCGGGTGTAGACGTACTCGGCGAGCACGTCGAGGTCCTCGCCCTGGAACGTGCCGGGCGCGACTACCGCGCCGTCGGCGCGGTAGTAGTCGTACCAGCTGGAGATGGCGGCGATCGGGACGATGGCCTCCAGGCCCCGCACGCCGGTCGCGGCGACCGCGTTGGGCAGGGTCCCGTTGTAGGACACGCCCATCATCGCGGTCTTGCCGGTGGTCCACGCGGCCTTCACCGGCGCGCTCGTCGTCGCGTCACGGGCGAACGCCCTGCCGTTGAGCCAGTCGACCACGGACTTGGAGCCGATGGTCTCGTTGCGGCCACCGGAGGTCGGGCAGCCGGTGGACTTGCCGGTGCCGAGCGACTCCGCGTACACCACGGCGAAGCCGCGGGCGATGAAGTACGCCTCGTAGCGGCCGGAGGTGATCGGGCCGGGGTTCGGCCCCACGGCGGCGGCGACGCGCTCGTCGGCCTGCGCCGACAGCTTCTTGCCGTCGCGCCGGTCGTAGCGCCCCTTGCCGTCCGGCACGTACAGCTCGACGTCGACGTTGTGGTTGGCCACGTCGTTGCCGCCGGAGAAGTACGGGCTGTTCATGTACACGACGGGCACCTTGAGGCCTCGCGTGGTCGCGGTCGGCCGGACGACCTCGGTGTACACCTCGTCGGCCTTGCCGTCGCGGTCGCTGTCGACCGGCGCGCGGACGTACAGGCTCTCGCGCACCACGTCCTTCGGGTCGAAGACCGGTTGCGCCTCGCCGTCGACGAACACCGGGCCTTCCGGCGCGGCGCCGGCGACGACCGGTGCGAGCGTCAGCGGCAGCGACACCAGCGCGGCCACCAAGGCGACTCTTCGAGCAGCCCTCACGAGGACCCCCATCACGAACTCCGAGCGGAACTGGCGGACACCGCACCTTTCCCGCTGTCCGCGAGACCTGTCAAGACCCGTCCGTCCACTGTGGACGCAAGACGCAGACCCGACGATCGGATGGTTGACCAGCGCCGATCGGTGTGCGTCAGAGAAGGCGGGCGACCTCGTACGCCACCGGCGAGCCCGCCGCCGACCACGGGGGTGCGCGGGCGCACCGCCACGTGGAGGGCGTGTCGCGGCACGCCTGAGCCGTCGAAGACGGTGAAGTCCCCCGAAGCGGAGTACAAAGGGCCGCATGAGGCTGGTGATCCTGGGTGGCGGCGGGTTCCGCGTTCCGCTCGTCCACCGCGCGCTGCTGGCGGACCGCACGCCGGGGCGCGTGACCGAGCTGGTGCTGCACGACGTGGACCGCGCGCGGCTCGACGCGGTCGGGACGGTGCTGGCCGAACGCGCGGAGGGCGTGCCGGACGCGCCGACCGTCACCGCGACGACCGACCTCGACGAGGCCCTGCGGGGCGCGGACTTCGTGTTCTCCGCCATCCGGGTCGGGGGTCTCGCGGGCCGGGCGGCGGACGAGGGCGTGGCGCGGGCCGAAGGCGTGCTGGGGCAGGAGACCGTGGGCGCGGGCGGCATCGCCTACGCGCTGCGGACCGTCCCGGTGGCCGTGGACATCGCCCGCCGGGTCGCCGCGCTCGCGCCGGAGGCGTGGGTCATCAACTTCACCAACCCCGCGGGCGTGGTCACCGAGGCGATGTCGCGGCACCTGGGCGAGCGGGTGATCGGCATCTGCGACTCCCCCGTCGGCCTCGCTCGCCGGACCGCCCGCGCGCTGGACGTGGACCTCGACGCGGCGCGGCCCGACTACGTCGGCCTCAACCACCTCGGCTGGCTGCGGGGCCTGCACGTCGACGGCGAGGACCTGCTGCCCCGACTGCTGGCCGACACCGGCAGGCTGGAGTCGTTCGAGGAGGGCAGGCTGTTCGGCGCCGACTGGCTGCGGACGCTGGGCGCGATCCCGAACGAGTACCTGCACTACTACTACTTCACCAGGGAGGCCGTCGCGTCCGGCGCCTCGCGCGGCGCCTTCCTCCTGGAGCAGCAGCGGAAGTTCTACGACGACCCGAGCTTCGCGAGCTGGGACCGCACCCGGCTGGAGCGCGAGGCCACCTACATGGCCGAGACGCGCGAGGACGAGCGCGACTCCGGCGACCTCGACGGCGGGGGCTACGAGCAGGTCGCGCTGGCCCTGGTGCACGCCATCGCGAACGACCGGCGCACGACGCTGATCCTCAACGTCCCCAACGGTTCCACGCTCTCCGTCCTGGACGAGCGGGCGATCGTCGAGGTGCCGAGCGCGGTCGACGCCACCGGCGCGCGCCCGCTCGCCGTGAGCCCCCTCGACGACCACGCGGCGGCCCTGGTCACCAGCGTCAAGGCGGTCGACCGCGCCATCCTCGACGCGGCGGCCGGTGGCGCGCGCGCCGACGCGATCAAGGCCTTCGCCCTGCACCCGCTGGTCGACTCCGTCGGTGTCGCGCGCAGGCTCCTGGACGGCTACCGCGCGCACCACCCGGAACTGGCCTACCTGAGCTGAAGCCGCCCGAGGGAGTCGGCGCGCCGGGTGGTCTCCGGCAGCCGGAAGTCCGTGCACAGCCGCAGGACCTCCGCGCACGCCCGGTCCAGGTCCAGCCTGTGCCCCACGGACACGAACACCGGTTTCACGCCCGCGCGCGTGCGCAGGGCGCGGCCGACGACCTCGTCCTCCAGCAGCAGGTCCGCGGCCGAGCCGCGCTCGTCGTCCGGCATCGCGAACGGGCCCATCGGCGTCTTCGCCACGCCGACGCTCGGCAGGTCGGTCACGACGCCGAGGTGGCAGGCGAGCCCGAATCGACGCGGGTGGGCGAGCCCCTGCCCGTCGCACACCAGCAGGTCCGGCGCGATCGAGAGCGCGTCGAGCGCGGTGAGCAGCGACGGCAGCTCGCGGAACGCGAAGAGCCCCGGCACGTACGGGAAGTCGGTGGTGCCGAGCACCACGACCTCGTCCAGCGTCTCCAGCGTCTCGGCGTCCAGCACGACGACGGCCGCGGCGAGCCGCTCGTCGTCGGCGTACCCGACGTCCAGGCCCGCGACGGTCCGGATCTCCAGGTCCGGGTCCGCCGTGGTGCGCACGAGCGGGCGGAGCCTCTCCTGGAGCGCTATCGCGTCCTCGGGGGTGCGGGGCCAGTCCTGTTCCACCGGGCTCAGTGATCCACTTCGTTGTGGTGGGCGGCGAGGAGGTCGTCGCCGAAGTCGCCGGAGTGCCTGCGCCACACCGAGTGCACGTGGTTCGCCCCGCCCTGGGTGTTGTCGTACTCCAGCAGCAGGTCGGGCGCCTGGATCCGGTAGTAGTGGCCTTCGCCCGGCCGGGACGAGCCCTCCCACGCGAAGTGCACGCGGTCGAGGTCGAGCCGGTCGAACTCGGCGGTGGCGAGGTCGGGCCGCAGCCGGTCGAGGTAGTAGCGGACGAGCCCGGCGAGCAGGTCGCGCGCCTCGCCGTCCAGGCTGCTCATCGTGACGCCGACCGGTTCGAGGACGCCGCCGAGCCGGGGCGCGTTGCGGGTCCGCAGGTCGTCCGGCGCGTGGTCGGAGACGACGGCGGTCAGGCGGTGCCGAGCACCCATCCGGTCGAGCAGCAGCCGGGGCAGGTCCTCCTCCAGCGCCAGCGGGCGCACGACCGTGAGCCCGCCGTAGGTCGTGTGCGCGGGGTTGACGCCCAGGAAGAACGGGGTCGCGGACACCCGGCCGTCGACGACGGCGACGTTGACGGAGATGTGGTGACCCTCGAACCGCCAGCCCCACGGGTCGTCGCCGGGGGTGCCGAAGAGGACCACCGAGTAGTCACCCTGGTGGCGGTCCCGGTCACCGCCCTCGCGGTGGTCGAGCACGTCCTCCAGGGCCATGACCGTGGCGACCTGCGCGTAGGCGTGCTCGCTGAGGACCGACGCGAGCAGGTGGTGCACGGCCTTGCGCTGCGGCCTGGCCAGGTCGCCGAGCACCACGCCCGCGCGCGGGCCGGGGACGTAGCTCCACCGGTGCCGGAGGTCGTCGTCGGTGACGGCCCGCAGGGCCGTCGCGCGCTGCCGCTCGTCCAGGGACCCGACGAGCGAGAGGGTGGCTTCGGTGAGAACGTCGCTCATGGTCCTCCGACTCTAACCGCAACCACCTGGTCGCCCGTCGAGCCGGAGGGTGCTGACCGTGCCGGGGCCCCCGGCGGCGCAGACCGGGCCGAACCGCCGGGGGTCCCGCCGATCAGCCCTGGGCGATGTAGGCCTGGAGCTGGTCGCGGCTGTCCTCGAGCTGGCTGATGTGGCTCTTCACCACGTCGCCGATGCTCACGATGCCGACGAGCCGACCGTCGTCCAGCACGGGGACGTGCCGGATCCGCCGTTCGGTCATCTGCACGGTCAGGCTGTCCACGGTGTCCTGCGGCGCGCAGGAGAACACCAGCTTGGTCATGATCTCCGAGACGGGGACGGTCAGCAGCTCCGCACCCCGTTCGTGCAACCTGCGGACGACGTCCCGCTCCGAGACGATCCCCGCGATGCCGTCCGGTCCGAGCACGACCATGGCACCCACGTTGTGCTCGGCCAGCCCGGCCAGCAGTTCACCCACCGGGGTTCTCGGTTCGACCGTCGCCACCGCCGAGCCCTTGGTCCGCAACACGTCAGCGATCTTCATGTGGCGCCTCCGATCCGCACGTGGCCGGTGACTAACCTCACCCAGGCTAGTTCGGATCGGGGCGGATGGGGAGGTCGAGACGCCCGATAGGACCACTGGGGCCGCCGATCCGGTTGCCCGGATCGGCGGCGCGGTCACTCAGCCGCCACTGCGGCGGTTGCTGAACGAGCGCTTCCCGACCACGTTGTTGTTGTGCATCTGACCGGGGATCTTGCTGTTCTGGGACGCCTTCTTCGCGCTGCCCCGCCGGTCGCGGCGGTTGGGCACGAACTCCGGCTCGGCTTCGGTCGTCGGCTCCTCGACGGCCTCGGCGGCGGTGTCGGCGTCGTTCTCGGGTGCCGGGGTCTTGGTCATGGTGCCTCCTGATGGTTCGATGGCCGTCCACCTGAGTGGTCGTCCGGGTCCCATCCTGCCGGACCGGGACAGCGATTTCCCGCCGTGGAAAAATGCGCGCGGTGAAGTTGCGGACACGGGTGGAGACGGCGGCGGCCGCGATCCTCGCCAAGCGGAAGTTCGTCTCGCCCGTGGACGTGTTCACGGCGCTCGGGTGGCTGCCCGACCGGCAGCTCGACCGGTGGCGGCGCGGACAGGTCGAGCACCTCGGCGTGGTGCTGGCCGTGACACCGGACAAGGCGCGGGAAGCCCTCGACGTGCTGCGGCGCTGGGCGGAGTCGCAGGGGCTGGCGGCGACCGAGGTCGAGTACCCGGCGGCGACGCTCGACCGGCGACCGCTCCGGTTCGGCGAACCCGAGGCCGCCTACCGGACGCACTGGATGGCGACGGGGCTGTCCGACACGCGGCGCAGGAGCCTGGTGGAGCGGCAGAACAAGGCGCCGGACCTGCTGGTGGACGTGGCCACCGCCGACTGGGAGTGCGCCGAGTGCCGTGGCACCGGCGACCTGCTGGTGAACGATCCGGCTGGACCTCTGTGCCTGACGTGCGCCGATCTGGACCACCTCGTGCTCCTCGGTGCGGGCGACGCGACGCTGACCCGGCGCGCGAAGAAGGCGAGCGGGCTGTCGGCGGTCGTGCAGCGGTACGACAGGTCGCGGAAACGCTTCCAGCGCAAGGGGATCCTCGTCGAGGAGGCCGCGCTGGAACAGGCCGAGGAATCGTGCCTCGCGGACGAGGACGTGCGGCTGCGCAGGCGGGAGCGCGACCGGGAGCGGCGCGCCGACTGGGACGTCGACTTCCAGGCGGCGCTGGCCGGGGAGATCCTGCGGCTGTTCCCCGGCTGCCCGGTCGACCGGGCCGAGGCGATCGCGCTGCACGCCGGGACGCGCGGCAGTGGACGGGTGGGGCGGTCCGCCGGTGGGCGGGCGCTGGACGAGCGGAAGACCACGCTGGCCGTGATCGCCTCGCTGCGGCACGAGGACACCGAGTACGACCGGATGCTGATGTCCGGTGTGGACAGAGCGGTGGCTCGGGAGCGGATTCGCGCTGACGTCGACCGGTTGTTGGAGGGGTGGAGGGGGAGCCGGTAGGTGCCGGCTCCCCCTGTCGGTGGCTCGTCGACCGCCCGGCTACCCGCGTCTGCGGACGGCGTACTGGCGCTGGGTGGCTACCGAGGCGGAGAAGGCGCGTGGCGGGAGCGGGGTCTTCCTGCCCTTCGCGCGGCGGTCTCGCCTGCTGGTGACGGGTTCGGGGAGCTGTGGTTCGGAGCTGGCCGTACTGGAAGAGCGCACGGTCATGAGCGCCTCCTCACTGTCGAGATGGCGTACGAGAGCGGCGACCGCGGTCGCGCTGGAGCCCGCTGGGGGTGACTGGTGACGAGGTCACGCGCGGCTCGCTCTGCGGCGGTAGCGGCGCGGACGGGGTTCTCACTTCACGTGGACGACCGTAGCCAGGCGGGGCTGGGGTGCGCCACCCATTTATGCCGGTGTGTCGGTGGTCCGGCGTCTGGAGCCGGTCGCACCGCGGGGTGGTCGAGTGCGCGCTACCGGGAAGAGCAGGTGGCTTCGGACCGGTCAGGGGGCTGGGTCCTCGTGGTCGCGGAGTTCACGGGTAGGGCCTCAGCTCCGGCAGGTCACCGGTCAGGGGCCCCACCGGTGTTCTGCCCGCGGCCCAGGCTGCCAGGTCGTTGCGGGCTCCTCGTACCTCGATCGGTTCGCCGCTGCCCCACACCCACGTCTGGCCGTCATCGGCGCGCAGCACCACCTGGACCCCTTCAGGCGCGCGGGGCGCCGTGAACGTCAGCAGGTGGTCGGAGAACTCCGGTAGCCAGCTCGCCGGCGTGTACCCCAGCCTGAGGTCGGTGCTGTGGATCTCGATCTCCCGCCAGTACGCCCGCACGACCTCGACCAGCGTTCCGTCGCGGTACACGACCGACCGCGCCCAGTCGTCGGGGCCGATCTTCGCGAGCGCGCGGTCGAACGCCGCGGACGCGGCCACCGCGGCCTCGACCAGGTCCTCGGCCGGGTTGGTGGCGTTGGCGGCGATGGCGGCGTCGCGGGCCGGTCTGCCGCCGTCGTAGACGTCGACCTTCCTGTCCTCCAGCGCGTACTCGACCTGGCGCGCCAGCGCCTTGCCGACGCCGGCGATGTGCGCGAGGACGTGGCCGCGCTTCCAGCCGGGCAGCACCGAGTCGGCGGCCACGGAGGAGTCGGTCAGTCCGTGCAGCAGGCCTGGCAGGCGGGTGTTGGCGGCCCACACGGGGACCGGGTTCACGGACACGGAGGGCTCCTAACGGGCTTCTACTGGTTTGCCATTAGAGAGCCTATCCACCGCAGTCATATGGGAACAAGCCCGTGTCCCGTTAGAATCCGCCGGTGGCTCCCCATCCAGCCCTCGACTTCGTCGGGACGGTCCGCTACGACGCGGACGACCTCTCGTCGTCCGCAGGGTTCGCCGACTGGCTCGGTCTGCACACCGACGCGCCCGCGGCGCTCGCGGCGGACGAGGAGGTCAGGGCCCGCGTGGTGGCGTTGCGCAAGGCGGTGCGGAGCCTGTTCGCGCGCGCGGTCGCGCCCGAGCCGCCGAGCAAGGCCGACGCGGACGGGCTGCTGGACCCGTCGGTCGCGCTCGCGCACGTGAACGAGGCCGCGAGCGCCGTGCCCCGCACGCACCTCCTGCTGTGGCCGACGACCGGATCGCCCCGGTTGGTGGAGCGGCGCACCGACGCCGACGCGGCGACCCGGCTGGTCGCGGACCTGGCGTGGTCGGCGATCGAGTTCCTCGCGAGCGAGGACCGGGAGCACCTGCGGGCCTGCCCGGCGCCGCGCTGCGTGAGGTACTTCGTGCGCGACCACCCCCGTCAGGCGTGGTGCAAGCCGTCGTGCGGCAACCGGGCTCGCGCCAGCCGCTACTACCACCGGCACCACTCGGACGAGTGACCTCGGTCCGTCAGTCCTGGTCGACCGGGGTGACGGTGCCGAGAGCGCCGTCGACGACGATCCGCTGACCGGTGCTGATCCGGGTGACCGCGTCCGGAACGCCGACCACGGCCGGGATGCCGTACTCGCGGGCCACGACCGCGCCGTGCGAGTTCGCGCCGCCCATCTCCATCACCAGGGCGCCCGCCGTGAGGAACAGCGGCGTCCAGCCGGGGTCGGTGGACGGCGCGACCAGGATCTCGCCGGGCTCCAGGTGGGCGCCGACCGGGTCGAGCACGACCCGCGCGACGCCCGTGACGGTGCCCGCCGACGCGGGGGTGCCGACCAGCGCGCCGGGAGCGGCGGGGGCGTTGGCCGACGCCACGGCCTCCGGTTCCGTGCCGTCCGACAGCAGCACGCGCGGGATCCGCCTGCGGCGCACCTCCTGGTCGTACGACTCGTGCCGCTCCGCCACCACCGCCCGGAAGTCCTTGCCCGCCAACGCCTCGCGCATCTCCGTGAAGTCGAGGAAGAACACGTCGTCGGCCGAGTCGAGCACGCCGTCGGCCGCGAGTTCCGCGCCGACCAGGCCGATCTGCCCCCGGACGTGGCCGAGCGCGACGATCAGGCGGTACTTCGGCATCTCGCGCAGCCCGGCCAGCGACCTCGCCCGTCCCAGCGCGAACCGGACGAACCGACCGCGCACCGGACCCGCTCGCCGCGCCAGCCGGTCGATCGTGGCCTCGGCCTCCGCCGCGCCGCGCGCGAACTGGGCGTCCGGCGCGAGCGTCGGGTCGTCCAGGCGGAGGTAGTTCGCCAGGACGCCGAGGAGGTGCGCCGGGTCGTCCGACCAGCGCGGCAGGCCGAGGTCGATCTCGGCGACCGCCCGGTGCCCCCACTTCGCCAGGAACTCGGCGAGCCCGGTCTGCGCGACCGGGGGCAGCGAGCCCGCGTGGAACCGGTCGGCGAGGTCGCGCGCGGGTGTCGTGCTGATGGTCCTGCTCGACTCCTCGTCCGCGCGGATCACGGTGGCGAGGTCCCAGAGCTCCAGGTCCATCTCGGTCGTCACGTTGTGCGGCAGCCCGCGCAGCACGCCCTGGAGGTCGCCCGGCTCCAACCGGCGGCCGAGCACCTTGCCCGCCAGCCCGAGCAGGAGGAACCCGCCCACCGCGAGCGGGAAGATCCAGGGCATCACCCGGATCGTGCGCTCGCCCAGCAGTTCCTCGCAGTGGTCGAGCCGCTGGGCGGCGGTCGCGGAGTCCGGGATGGACAGCAGGGCAGCCTGGTCAGCGGCGATCCGGTCCATCCGCCGGTGGGCCGACGCCGGGTTGACGACGGACCGCACGAGGTGCACCGGCAGCCGGTAGCGCGCCGCGATCGTCAGGAACCGCCGCACGAACGGCCGCCACGACGTGCGGGTCAGGGGGAACCGCGGGTCGTCGAACAGCCCGCGCAGCACCACCGCCGAGCGCGCCTCCATGACGTCGAGCACACGGGGCGCGATCACCCGCCCCGGCTTGCTGCGCAGGACCGTGGTCACGTCGAGGAACAGCCGCTGCCCCGCCTCGCGGTACACCCGCGCGCCGTCGACGCGGTGGGCGACGGGGAAGCCGAACAGCTCCGAGATGCCCGCCGACAGCAGCCGGAACCCCGCGCTGCCGGACGGCGTGATCGGCCGTTGCAGCCCCTGGGCGACGCTGAAGCAGAAGAACGCCCGCGGGTCACCGGCCGTCGCCCCGGCGGGCAGCGGGAACAGCGTGGTGATGGGTCTCGCCTGGGTCAGCCACAGCACGCCGTCGGCGTCCAGCGCCCACTCCGTGTCCTGCGGCGAGCCGTAGTGCGCCTCCACCCGTGCGCCGAGGCGGGCCAGGTCGCGGACCTGCTCGTCGGTGAGGCACGCGCCGTCCTGCACGTGCTCCACCTGCTCCGTGCCGCCGCCGGGCAGCGACCGGACCACCAGGCGCTTGTCCCCCAGCCTGCGTTCGAGGATCTCGCCGGTCAGCGTGTCGACGACGAAGTGGTCGGGGTTCACCGCGCCCGACACGACCGCCTCACCGAGGCCGGGGCCGGCGTCGACCACGGCTTCCCCGCGCCTGCCCGTGACGGGGTTCGCCGTGAACAGCACGCCCGCCACGGCCGACTGCACCATCTCCTGCACCACGACCGCGAGCCGCACCGCGCGGTGGTCGATGCCGTTGCTCTCCCGGTAGGCGACCGCCCGGTCCGTCCACAGCGACGCCCAGCACCGGCGCACCGCGTCGACCACCGCGTCCTGCCCCACCACGTTCAGGTAGGTGTCCTGCTGCCCCGCGAAGCTCGCGAACGGCAGGTCCTCCGCCGTGGCCGAGGACCGCACCGCCACCGGCACGTCCTGGCCGAGCCCGGCGTACCCGGCCAGCAGCGCGTCCCGCACCCCGTCGGGCATCGGGGCCGCCAGCAGCAGGTCGCGCGCCGTGGCCGCCAGGTCGCCGTGGTCGCCCTCCAGCAGCGCCGCCAGGTCCGCGTCCTCGGCGACCTGGCGGTACGCCTCGGTGGTCACGCAGAACCCCGGTGGCACCGGCAGGCCCGCGGTCGTGAGTTCGCCCAGGTTCGCCGCCTTGCCGCCGACCGCGGCCAGCATGCCCGCGTCGATCGACGTGAAGTCGCGAATGAGCCGGTCGTCGATGTCCAGCCGTGCGTCCATGGCGCCGAGGTTACGAGCCCCCGATGAAGAACTCAACACGTGATGAATTATCCGCGACGCCCGTCACCCGACCGGACGATGGTCGGTCCTCCCCCGTCCGGCGGTGAGGGGACTCGACGCGAACTCGGCGGCCAGGACGCCGTCGAACAGCCGGTTCACCTCGACCACGAAACCCCGCCGGGTCGTGCCGAGGGCGCGCAGCGCGGGCCCGTGGTCGTGCGCGACGACGAGGGACGCGCCGAACAGCAGCACGCGCCACACCCCGAACACGACGGTCCGGGCGGGCGCGGGCAGCCCGGCGAACTCCCCGCGCAGTCGACGGCAGTGGAACGGCACGTGGCGCTCCTCGTCGGCCAGGATCCTGCCCGCCACCTCGGTGACCAGCGGATCGCCCGTGCCGTCGCGCAGCAGCCGGTAGTAGCCCAGCGCGATCACCTCGGCGACCACCAGCACCAGCAACTCCACCCGCAGCCCCAGCGCCCGCCGCAGCCGCACGAACACCGCGTCGCTCCAGTGGCTCGCGATCGTCGGCGCGCCCGCCGCCTCCAGCAGCGACGCCAACATCCGCGCGTGGTTCTGCTCCTCCGCCACGAACAACCGCACCGCCACCGAGTAGTCGCCCCTCCCCGACGCCTTGGCGATCAGGTTCGCCCCGTCCCCCGCCTCCCCCACCTGGAACCGCTGCACGCTCGCCACCACCGCGGGCGGGATCGTCGCACCCACCGTCCACTCGGGATCACCGATCTCCGCGCGCCGCCGGGCCTCGGCCCGGAACTCGACGACCGAACCGCTGAACTCGTCCACGTCCGCCTCCCTCGTTCCCGTGCACTGACTGGACGTGCGCGCGGAAACGGGCGTTGTGCCCAGGCGTGTGGAGGTTGCGTGGAGGAAGTGTGGAAACGCCGACGAGGGCGGCCCCGGATCGGGACCGCCCTCGTCGGATTGCAGGCGACTAGCTGCAGCCGGAGGTGCTGCCGCAGCCCTCGCACAGGTAGCACGAGCCCGCGGGGCGCATCTTGGTGCCGCAGGTCATGCAGAGCGGGGCGTCGGCGGTGGTGCCGAGGTGCAGTTCGAGCAGCTCGGTGCTGCTGCCGACGCGCGCGTCCTGCTTGGTGGGCTTGGCCTCCTTCGCGGGGCTGGCGTCCACGGAGGTCTGGAGGCCGACGATGTCCACGTCGTTGCCGCCGCCGTACTCGCTCGCGACGGTGGCGGTGCGCTCGTCGGCGGTGAAGATGCCGAGCTGCGAGCGCTTCTCGTAGGGCAGGTAGTCCAGGGCGAGCCTGCGGAACAGGTAGTCCAGGACGCTGGTCGCGATGCGGACGTCCGGGTCGTCCGTCATGCCCGCGGGCTCGAAGCGGAGGTTCTGGAACTTCGAGATGTAGAACTCCAGCGGGATGCCGTACTGGAGGCCCACGGAGATGGACATGGAGAACGCGTCCATCACGCCCGCGAGGGTGGAGCCCTGCTTGCCGAGCTTGACGAAGATCTCGCCGAGGCCGTCGTCGGGGTAGGAACCGGCGTGCAGGTAGCCCTCGGCACCGCCGACGGTGAACGACACCGTCTGGCTGGGGCGCTTCTTCGGCAGGCGCTTGCGGACCGGGCGGTACTCGATGATCGTCTCGGGCTTGGCGGTGGCCGACGCGGTGGCCTCGCCACCGGTGTTGGCGCCCTTGCCCGCGGACAGCGGCTGCCCGACCTTGCAGTTGTCGCGGTAGATCGCGAGGGCCTTGATGCCCATCTTCCAGCCCTGGAAGTAGATCTCCTCGACGTCCTCGACGGTCGCGTTCTCCGGCATGTTCACCGTCTTGGAGATCGCGCCGGAGATGAACGGCTGCACGGCCGCCATCATCCGCACGTGGCCCATGGGCGCGATGGAGCGCTCGCCCATGGCGCAGTCGAAGACCTCGTAGTGCTCCGGGCGCAGGCTCGGCGCGTCCACGACGTTGCCGTGCTCGGCGATGTGCTCGACGATCGCCTCGACCTGCTCCTGCTGGTAGCCCAGGGCGGTCAGGGCGCGCGGCACCGTCTGGTTGACGATCTGCATGGAGCCGCCGCCGACGAGCTTCTTGAACTTGATCAGCGCGAGGTCGGGCTCGATGCCGGTGGTGTCGCAGTCCATCATCAGGCCGATGGTGCCGGTGGGCGCGAGCACGCTGGCCTGCGCGTTGCGCCAGCCGTTGCGGCCACCGATCTCGATGGCCTCCTGCCACGCCCGCGTCGCGACCTTGTGCACGGAGCCGTCGTTGCCGCCCAGCGTGCGGATGGAGTCGTTGGCGGCGGCGTGCTTGCGGATGACGCGCTGGTGGGCGTCGGCGTTGCGGGCGTAGCCCTCGTACGGGCCGACCATGCCCGCGAGTTCGGCGGACCGCCGGTAGGCGACGCCGTTCATCAGCGAGGTGATGGCGGCGGCGAGCGAACGGCCGCCCTCGGAGTCGTACGCGTGGCCGGTCGCCATCAGCAGCGCGCCGAGGTTGGCGTAGCCGATGCCGAGCTGGCGGAACTTCCGGGTGGTCTCGCCGATGGGCTCGGTCGGGAAGTCCGCGAAGCAGATGGAGATGTCCATCGCGGTGATGACGATCTCGACGGCCTGGGCGAACGTGCCCGCGTCGAACGTGCCGTCCTCGCGCAGGAACTTCATCAGGTTCAGCGACGCCAGGTTGCAGCTCGAGTTGTCGAGGTGCATGTACTCCGAGCACGGGTTGGACGCGGTGATCCGGCCCGACTCGGGGCAGGTGTGCCAGTCGTTGATCGTGCCGTCGTACTGGATGCCGGGGTCGGCGCACTCCCACGCGGCCTTGGCGAGCTTGCGGAACAGGTCCTTGGCGTCGACCTTCTCGATGACCTCGCCGGTCTGGCGGGCGCGCAGGCCGAACTGGCCGCCGGACTCGACGGCGTTCATGAACTCGTCCGAGACGCGGATGGAGTTGTTGGCGTTCTGGTACTGCACGGACACGATGTCCTTGCCGCCCAGGTCCATGTCGAAGCCGCCGTCGCGGAGGACGCGGATCTTCTCCTCCTCGCGCGCCTTCGTCTCGATGAACTCCTCGACGTCCGGGTGGTCCACGTCGAGGACGACCATCTTGGCCGCGCGGCGGGTGGCGCCACCGGACTTGATGGTGCCCGCGGACGCGTCGGCGCCGCGCATGAAGGAGACCGGGCCGGACGCGGTGCCGCCGGAGGACAGCAGCTCCTTGCTGGAGCGGATGCGGGAGAGGTTGAGCCCTGCGCCGGAGCCGCCCTTGAAGATCAGGCCTTCCTCGCGGTACCAGTTGAGGATCGAGTCCATCGAGTCGTCGACCGACAGGATGAAGCACGCGCTGACCTGCTGCGGCGAACTCGTGCCGACGTTGAACCACACCGGCGAGTTGAAGCTGAACACCTGGTGCAGCAGCATCCAGGTGAGCTCGTGCTCGAACACCTCGGCGTCGGCGTCCGTCGCGAAGTAGCCGTGCTCCTTGCCAGCCTTCGTGTAGGTCAGCACGACGCGGTCGATGAGCTGGCGCAGGCTCTGCTCGCGGACGTCGGTGCCGACCGCGCC
>NZ_DASUSQ010000061.1:0-32706 GCF_036375055.1 Umezawaea sp. | reverse complement strand
CCCGCTCTTGGCATTGTCTCCATGGCCGAACACCGTTTGTCAAGGCGGGAAAGATGCCTTGACAAACGGTGTTCGGCCATGAGGGTTTTTGCGGGCGGGGCGGGGTGGGGAGGGGGCCGTGGGGGAGAGGTTGGGGGTGGTGAGGTGGTTGGGCAGGCGGTTCCGGTTGGCTGTGAGCCCCGGTTGGTCCGGGGATGAGTCCACTGCTGGTCGGCCCCAGTGGGGTGGGGGCTCAGTCCCTTGCCGGTTGGCCCCGGTTGGTGCGGTGGCTGAGTCTCTTGCGGTGGCTCGGTGGCTCGGTGGCTCGGGGGTGAGTCCCTTGCTGGTTTTACCTGAGTGCTTCTCGGAGTTTTACTCTTGAGCCTGTCCTCAGTACTGCGTTCGCGTAGATTCTGCCGCCTAGCCAGGTGATCGCTGCTGCTGCCGCTACGGCCAGCGCGATGGCCAGTAGTACCTGCCAGAGCGGGGCTGCTCCGATGGCCATTCTTCCCGGCATGAGGATCGGGGCGAACGGGGGGAGCATCGACAGGATTGTCACCGTGGTGCCCGAGGGGTCCTGGATCAGGAGGTTGATGCCCACCACGAACGCGATGATGATGACCGTGCTGATCGGGGTCACCACCGATTGCAGTTCCTCCTGGCGCGATACCAGTGATGCTGCCGCGGCGAAGATGGTGGCGTACAAGAAGAAGCCCAGCAGGTACCACAGGACGCCTGTCGCGAGTGCGCCGCCTGCTACGCCGGTCAGGTCGATCACGCCCGTGGTCGACGAGAGGATCAGGCCCGTGCCGCCGATCAGGACCAGTTGCAGCAGGCCCACCGCTCCCAGGCCCATCACCTTGCCCAGGAGCAGTTGCCACGGGCGGAGGGTGGCCAGCAGGATTTCCACCACGCGGCTGGACTTCTCCTCGACCACGCCCTGGGCGACCATCGTTCCGTAGACGAGGAGCGAGTAGTAGAGCAGGGCCGCGATGACCAGGCCGATCGCCAGGCGTTGGCCCTGCTGGGAGTCCTCCGGTTCCAGTGCCACCACCGTGACCTTGGCGGCGGCCGTGTTCTTCGCGACCGTGTTCGGGTCCAGGCCCGCTTCCGCCAGCTGGGCGTTGAGGGCCTGCTGCTTCACGATCGTGTCCAGCGCGTTCCGCAGCTCGCTGTTCAGGCTCTCCTTCACGACCACGCGCAGCGCGTCCGGTGCGCCGGTGATCAGCACGTCCAGGTCGCCCTTGCGGACCTGTTCCTCGGCCGCCGCGGGGTCGGTGACGTCGATCGTGGCTACCTCGCGGCCGAACGACTGGGCTGTCTGCCGCAGCGGCTCGGCCAGGACGGTCGACTGGCCGCTCAGGCCCACGGTGCTGCGGTTCGACTGGTCGAACAGGACTGTTTGGAGCAGCACGTACGCGGCCAGCACCGCGACGATCACCAGGGTGCCGATCAGGAACGAGCGGGTGCGGACCTTGCCGAGGAACTCCCTGCGGGCGACCAGGAGCACCGCCCGGCTCGGGCTGAGCCTCGTCATGCCGTTTCCTCCTCGGTCACCACGTTGCGGAACAACTCGGTCAGCGACGGCCGCTGCCTGCTGAACTCCCGGACCGGGCCGGTGGCCAGCGCGGCGTGCAGGACGGCCTGGTCGTCGGCGTCGGGGGAGAGGTCCAGCGTCGTCCGCGTGCCGCGCTCCTCGACCACCCGCACGCCCGGCACGCCAGCCGCCCAGCCGTTCACCGCGCCCGGCGCGTCGACGACCAGGCGGGTCTCGCCGCCCGCGCGCAGCTCGTCCACGGTGCCGCAGGCCACCATCGCTCCACTTCGGACGATCCCGATGCGGTCGCACAGCCGCTCGACCAGGTCGAGCTGGTGGCTGGAGAACACCACGGGCACGCCCGCGGAAGCCTTCTCCCGCAGCACCTGGCTCATCACGTCCACCGCCACCGGGTCGAGGCCGGAGAACGGCTCGTCCAGGACCAGCACGTCCGGCTCGTGCACCAGCGCCGCGGCGAGCTGCACGCGCTGCTGGTTGCCGAGGCTCAGCTTCTGCACCTCGTCGTTGCGGCGGTCGCGCACGCCGAGGCGGGCGATCCAGTTCTCCGCCGACCGGTGCGCGTCGTTGGTCGTCAGGCCGTGCAGCTCGGCCAGGTACACGAGCTGCTCCAGCACCTTCATCTTCGGGTAGAGCCCGCGCTCCTCCGGCATGTAGCCGATCCGACGGCGGGTCTCGAACGTGATGGGTGCTCCATTCCACCTCACCTCGCCCGAATCCGCGGCCAGCACGCCCAGCGCGATCCGCATCGCGGTCGTCTTGCCCGCGCCGTTGCTGCCGACGAACCCGAACAGCTCACCCGCTCGGACCTCGAAGGTCATGTCCCGCAGGGCCACGACCTCGCCGTAGCGCTTGGAGATCCGGTCGATCTCCAGCACCCCCTGAGCCACGGTGCTCTCCTCCTGGTTGGTCACGCCTCGTGCGATCCGCCGGACGGGTGGCATCGAGTGCGGCCGAACGGCTGTATCCCACCACATGTTCCCTGATCCAGAGGATTCCGATGACACGATACGGGTCCGCGGAACCGAAACGGGTCGACCGCGGTCCAACGTGTCGTGGGCGGTAGCCCCAAGTCTCCAAGGGGTGATCATGGAGCCTGACCAGTGGCTCGCTCAGTACGGGCAGAAGATCGACCAGGCCAAGCGGAACGCGGCGCAGGCCGAGACCCAGCTCGGCGGTGTGGGTGGCAGCGCCACCTCGCCGGACGGGCTGATCACGGTCACGGTCAACGCGTCGGGGGCCCTGGAGAACCTCATCCTGCGCCCCGGTGTGCGCGATGTGGACCCCGAGCGGATCGCCAGCGCGGTGCTCGCGGCGTCCAGCCAGGCGCAGCGGGCCGCGGCGGGCCGCGTGGTCGAGATCATGACCGAGTTCGTCGGCGAGAGCCCGGCCCTGGACTTCGTGAAGGCCCAGATGCCGCACGGCTATTCGGGTGACGGAACGGACGAAGCGGAACCGGAGGTCCCCGAGAAGCGTCGGGACACCAGGCCGGACGACGACTACTTCACCAACCCGCCGGAAGTCATGGGCTGAGCAGGGGGTACCTGACGATGTTCGACTCCTTCAACGTGAGTCCGGCCGAGGTTCGGGCGCACGCCACCACCGTGGACCAGTTGAGCCAGCGGATGCTCGCGGCCACCAAGACCGCGGACCCGTCGCTGTCGACCGAGGCCTTCGGGGTGTTCGGCGGCTTCCTCGCCGAGTTCCTGCTGAAGGTCGCGGGCGGGTCGCAGGACATCCTGGGCAAGGCGACCACGTCGGTGAACGACATGGCCATCGGGCTCAAGGAGGTCGCCGACCTCTACGAGGCCATCGACCGGGACAACGCCTTCGGCTTCACCGGAAAGGTCGCGGAATGAACACGCAGACCGCGCAGTCGGGCACCGCGCAGGGCCGCGACCCGTCCAACCTGTTCAAGGACGTGCAGGGCACGGTCTCCGCGGTGGAGCGCGGCGACTGGGTCACCGCGGGGCTCGGCATCGCCAACAGCGCCATGGACATCGTGGGGCTGGCGAGCAACCCGCTGAGCGGCTTCATGTCGGCCGGGTTCAGCTGGGCGATGCAGCACGTGGACTTCCTGCGGGAGCCGTTCGACGCGCTGCTCGGCGACCCGCAGGCGATCGCGAAGATGGCGGAGAGCTGGAAGTCCGCCGGTACGCAGGTGTCCTCCATCGCGGGGGACTACAAGCGCAGCGCCGTCGAGCAGACGCGCGGCTGGCAGGGGCGCACGGCCGACGCCTACCGCGGGGCCGCGGGCAACCACGCGACCGGGCTGGAGACGCTGTCCAAGGCCTGCGCCGGGATCTCCGGCGCGGTGGCCGGGGCCGGTCAGCTCGTGGGCACCGTCCGCAAGATGATCATGGACCTGATCTCCGACGCCGTGTCCAAGATGGTCATGAAGATCATCCAGTGGCTCACGGCGTCGACCTTCACCTTCGGCGCGGCCATCGGTGCGGCCATCGCGGACATCGTGACGATGGCGTGCAACTACGCGAAGAAGCTGTCGGACTTCCTGTCCAAGCTTGCGTCCTCGCTGACGAAGCTGATGAACCTGGTGAAGCAGGTCGCCTCCGTCGCGCAGACGGCGAAGCAGATCGTCGACGCGATCACGGCCATGAGCCACAAGGGCGCCGCGGGCGGTGGTGCGGGTGGCGGACCGACCAGCAACCGGCCATCCGCGGGCGGACTGGGGATGAACCAGGGCCAGGTCGACCAGCTCCGGCAGCAGGCCGACGGGCGGTACACGAACCCCGGCTCGTCCGGTGCCGGGACCGGCACGACCGGGACCAGCGGTTCGGCCGGCGGCCAGGTCGCGGCACCCCCGACGGTTCCGGGCGCCGGGCACTGGGAGCCCGGTCGGTGGGTGTCCGACGCGCCCGCCGCGTCCGGCGGCGCGGTCGCCCAGCCCCCGGTCGTGGGCGGGCCGGGGGGCGGCTACCCCGGTTACGGGGGCACGCCCTCCGGATCCGGCGGCCAGCCCGTCCGACCGGGCTACACGCCTCCTCCCGGTGTGCCCGGCGTGCCGGGGTTCACCCCGTCTCCCGGTGTGCCCGGCTACCCGCCCGTTCCCGGTGCGCCGGGGTTCCCGTCGGGCTCCACGTCCTCCCCCGGTGCGCCCGGCCACACCCCCTCCCCCGGGACGCCGGGGTTCACGCCCGCCTTCACACCCCCTCCGGGGACGGCCGGTGACGTGCACACGACCGCCAGCAAGCCCGGTGGCCTCGGCCCGCTCCCCGGTGGAGGGGGCGGTGGGTTCTCCGGCGGTGGCGGTGGCTTCTCCGGTGGTGGTGCCGCCGGGCTCGCCACCGCGAGCGGTGCCGGTGGTGGTGGCGCCGGTGGGGCCATGCAGCCCGGTGGCGCGACCGGGATCCTCCCGACCGGGACGTCGGGGTCCGCGGCCGTCGGTGGCGGCGGTGCCGGTGGTGGCGGTGGCGGCGGCGCGCACGGTGGCGGCGTCGGCGGCGGCATGATGGGCGGTGCGCCCATGGGGGCCGGACAGGGCGGCGGTGGCAAGGACCACCAGCGCAAGGTCCGGCTCGAAGGCGACGAGCTGATGGAGGCCCCCAAGGCCGCCAAGCCGGTCATCGGGGAGTAATGCCCCAGAGGTGAACACCGGTGTCCGTGCGCCCTCCGCCAGGCGGAGGGCGCACGGACACCAGCGCCGTGGCTGGCGGCCCCCGTCCTTCGGCGCCGGCCGCCAGCGCTGCGGCTGGCAGCCCCGCCCTTCGGCGCGGGCCGCCGTCACGGTCGCCAGTGCCGTGGTCAACGGCCCTGCCCTTCGGCGCGGGCCGCCGTCACGGCTCTACTCCTGTTCCGCCAGCAGGTCCGCGACGGCCGCTTCCGCCGCTCGTCGTTCTGCCCGCACCAGCCCGATCCTCGTCCGCCGGTCCAGGACGTCGTCGACGGTCAGCGCGCCCTCGTGCCGCGCGGCCCAGAGGACCTCGGCCGCGGTGACGTCGCGCGAGACCGGCTCCGGCCTGTTCAGGGCGACCAGTGCCGCCGATTCGGTGCCGTACCTGGACTTCAGCCGCTGCGGCGCGGTCACGGGACCGCCCGTCGCGCCGACCAGGGGCAGGTTCGCGGTGCGGCACGGGCCCGCCGAGAGGTGGTGCCGCCGCACCGCCGCGGTCACGGCGTCCTCCGCCATCCTCCGGTAGGTGGTGAGCTTGCCGCCCACCACCGTGAGCACGCCGTCCGACGACATGAGCACGGCGTGCTTGCGCGACAGGTCCGCGCCCCTGTCCCCGACGTCCGCCAGCAGCGGGCGCAGGCCCGCGAAGCTGCCCAGCACGTCCCGCGGGCCCAGTTCCCGTTCCAGCACCGAGGAAACGACGCCCAGCAGGAAGTCCACATCGGACTGCGGGACGTCCGGGACGTCGGGAACGGGCCCGTCCACCAGTTCGTCGGTCAGGCCCACGTAGACCCTGCCGTTCTCCTGGGGCAGCACGAGGGCGTACCGGTTGCGCTCGCCGGGGACCGGCACGGTCAGCGCGGTGTCGCGGACGCCCGCCGTCGCGGCGTCGAGGACCAGGTGCGAGCCGCGGGAAGGGCGCAGGTCGATCCGGTCCACGAGCGTGCCCGCCCAGACGCCGGTGGCGTTGACGACCGCGCGGGCGCGGACCTCGAAGGTCGTGCCGGTCGTGGTGTCCACGGCCTCCGCGCCGCCGCCGGTCAGGGTGGTGACCTTCGCCCTGGTGAGGACGCGGGCGCCCAGGCCCGCGGCGGTGCGGGCGAGCGCGACCACGAGGCGGGCGTCGTCGGTGAGCTGGCCGTCGTAGCCGAGGAGCCCGCCGCGCAGGTCCGCGCGGCGCAGTCCGGGGACCAGCGCCAGCGCCTCGGCCCCAGGGATCCGGCGCGGGGCGGGGAGCAGCGCGCTCGGGGTGCGGGCCGTCCGGCGCAGGGCGTCGCCCGCGCGCAGGCCCGCCATGACGATCGAACCCCGGTCGCCGCCGTGCAGCGGCACGAGCTGCGGCAGGGCTCGCACCAGGTGGGGGGCGGTGCGGGTCATCAGGATGCCGCGTTCCACCGCGCTCTCGCGCGCCAGCCCGAGGTCGCCGTGGGCCAGGTAGCGCAGGCCGCCGTGCACGAGCTTGCTCGACCAGCGGGACGTGCCGAAGGCGAGGTCGTGCGCCTCCAGCAGGCACACGGACAGGCCGCGCGCCGCCGCGTCCAGCGCCACGCCCGCGCCGGTGACGCCGCCGCCGACGACGAGGAGGTCCACCACCTCGCCGCCCGCGAGCGCGGCCAGCTCCCTCGCCCTGCGGGCGGCGTTCAGCGAGGTGCTCACGTCAGCGCCGCGTCGAGGTAGCGGGCCAGCTCGTCGACGAGGTCGTCGAAGTCGAGGTCCGTGGTGGCCGGGCGGACGGACAGGACCAGGGCCTGCGTGGTCAGCAGGACCAGCCTGGCCTGCGCCCTCGGGTCGCCCCGGCGGACCGAGCCGTCCTGGTGGCCCGCGCGGAGCTGGTCGACGAGGAACCGCTCGACCAGCCGCTGCGTGCTGCCCAGGCGTTCCACGAGGTACGGGAGCATGAGTTCCGCGTCCAGGTCCAGCACGCGGCGCATGAGCGCGTTGCCCGCCAGCAGGCGGATGGCCGCGGTGGCGTGGCCGACCAGGCGCTCGCGGGCGTTGCCGGGTGCCTGATCGTGCTCCACGCCGTGCAGCAGCGCGGTGAACTCCCTGGTCATGAGGGTTCTGACCAGCGCGCTGACGTCGGGGAAGCGGCGGTAGAGGGTCATGCGGCTGACACCGGCCCGCTTCGCCACGTCGGTGAGGGTCGTGCGTCGTACGCCGACCTCCACCACGCAGTCGCGGGCGGCGTCCAGCAGGTCGTCATCAGTGTGACGTTGAGACGTCATGTGTAACACTGTACCCATGGGAGAGCGCATCGACCAGAACCTGCGTGGCGGCTGGAGCCCGGCCGGGGGCGTGCTGCCGCCGCACGCGCTGACGTGGCTCGGCGGCCGGATCGGGCTGCGGCCCCGGCGCACGCCCGCCGCGCCCGACTCGGCGCTGGAGGTGCCCGCGTCGGCGCTGCCCGAGGCCGCGCGCGACGCCCTCGGAGCGGTCGTGGGCGCCGGGCACGTGCGGCTGGACCGGGCCTCCCGGCTCGGTCGCGCGGGCGGGCTGTCCTACGTGGACCTGCTGCGCCACCGGGCCGGTGGGGAGCTGGCCGCGCCGGACGCGGTGGTGCTGCCCGGATCGCCGGAGCAGGTGGTGGCGGTGCTCGCGCTGTGCGTCGAGCACGACGTGGCCGTGGTGCCGTTCGGCGGTGGCACGTCCGTCGTCGGCGGCGTCGCCGCGCTGCGCGGGGACAAGGCCGCCGTGGTGGCGCTGGACCTCGGACGGCTGGACCGGCTGGTGTCGGTCGACCCGGTGTCGCGGATCGCGGTGCTCCAGGCCGGGGTCACCGCGCCCGAGGCCGAACGGCTGCTGGCGCCGCACGGGCTGACGGTGGGCCACGTGCCGCAGTCGTTCGAGCGGGCGACCATCGGCGGGTTCGCCGCCACCCGGTCCGCCGGGCAGGCGTCGTCCGGGTACGGGCGGTTCGAGGACATGGTCGAGGGGGTCCGGGTCGCCACGCCCGCCGGGGAGTGGGTGCTGGGAGCCGCGCCCGCCTCCGCCGCGGGGCCCGACCTGCGGCAGCTCGTGGTGGGCAGCGAGGGCGCGTTCGGGGTGATCACCGAGGTGTCGCTGCGGGTGCGGCCGAAGCCCGCGGTGGAGCGGTACGAGGGGTTCGTCGTCGACGGCTGGGAGGCCGGGCAGGCCGTGGTGCGGGCGCTGGCGCAGGCGCGGGTGCTCGCCGACGTGACGCGGCTGTCCGACGAGGACGAGACCGAGGTGTCGCTCGCGCTGGCGGGCGGGGTCAAGGCGGCGGCCGTGCGCGCGTACCTGAAGGCGCGCGGCGTGCGGCGGCCGTGCCTGCTGGTCCTGGGCTGGCACGGCGGGTCCTCGCGGGAGGTGCTGGCGCGGCGGGCCGCGACGCTGCGGCTCGTCAGCGGGGCCGTGCGGCTGGGCACGGCGATGGGCGAGGCGTGGCGGCACGGGCGGTTCAACGGCCCGCGGCAGCGCGACGTGCTGCTCGACGTCGGCGTGTGCGTGGAGACGCTGGAGACCGCCGCCCACTGGTCGCGCCTGACCGAGCTGCGGGACGCCGTCCGGCACGCGCTGCGCGACGCGCTCGGGAACGCCGTGGTGATGTGCCACGTGTCCCACGCCTACGAGACCGGGGCGTCGCTGTACTTCACCGTGCTCGCGCCGAGGGACGCCGACGACCCGGTGGGGCAGTGGACGGTCGCCAAGGCCGCGGCCAGCGAGGCCATCGCCGGGCTGGGGACCATCAGCCACCACCACGCGGTGGGCGTGGACCACGCGCCGTACCTGGAGGCCGAGATCGGCGGGCTCGGCGTGGACGTGCTCGCCGCCGTCAAGCACGCGCTCGACCCCACCGGTGTGCTCAACCCCGGCAAGCTCATCCCGTCCGAGCGGTTCCGGGGTTAGCCTCTGGCGATGACCGGTGACCTGCTCATCCGTTCCGTGCGGCCCTGGCCGGGCGGGCCAGACGTGCCCGAGGTCGACGTCCTGTGCCTGGCGGGCGTGGTGTCGTCCGTCGGCACGGGGCTCGCCCCGTCCGCCGGGGTGCCCGAGGTCGACGGGAGGGGCGGGGTGCTGCTGCCGTCGTTCACCGACGCGCACGCGCACCTGGACTCGACGCGGCTCGGCCTGCCCTTCCGCCCCCACAGCGCGGGCGCCGGGCTGGCGGAGCTGGTCGACAACGACCGGCGGAACTGGCGGTCGGCCGAGCAGGACGTGGCCACGCGCGCCACGTTCACCCTCGGCCGGACCATCGCGGGCGGGGCCACGTTCGTGCGCAGCCACGCGCAGGTGGACGCGGACTCCGGGCTGGAGCGGCTGGAGGGCGTGCTGGCGGCGCGGGAGGCCCACGCCGCGCGGGCGTCCGTGCAGGTGGTGGCGTTCCCGCAGTGCGGGGTCCTGCGCGACAAGGGCACGGCCGACCTGCTGGAGGCCGCGCTGCGCGCGGGCGCCGACCTCGTCGGCGGCCTGGACCCGGCGGGCTACGACCGCGATCCGGTGCGGCACCTGGACGTCGTGTTCGGGCTGGCGGACAAGCACCAGCGCGGGGTCGACGTGCACCTGCACGACGCGGGGTCGCTCGGCGCGTTCCAGGTCGAGCTGATCTGCGAGCGGACCGCCGCGCTGGACATGCGCGGCGACGTGACGATCAGCCACTGCTTCGCGCTGTCCACCGTGGACGACGACCGGCGGCGGCAGCTCGTGGAGGCGCTGGCGGAGAACGACATCGCGGTCACGACCGTGGCTCCCGGCGTGCGGGACCCGCTGCCGCTGCGGCAGTTGCGCTGGGAGGGCGTGCGCGTCGGGCTCGGGCAGGACGGGATGCGCGACTACTGGTCGCCCTACGGCAACGGCGACATGCTCGACCGCACGTGGCAACTGGCCTACCGCAACGGGTTCCGCGACGACTCGCTGATCGAGATGTGCGTGGACGTCGCCACCCGCGGCGGTGCGGCCGTGCTGGGCGAGACCGGGCACGGCATCACCGAGGGATCGCGGGCGGACCTGGTCGTCGTGCCCGGCGACTCCGTGGCGGCCGCCGTGATGGACCGCGCCCCGCGCACCCTCGTCGTGCACGAGGGGCGCGTGGTCGCGGCCGGCGGGGAACTGCTCTAGGCGAGCTTGACCAGCATCTTGCCGGTGTTCTCGCCGCGCAGCATGCCCACGAACGCGGACGGGGCCTTGGCGACGCCGCCCTCGACCACCGTCTCGGTGTAGTGCAGCTTGCCCTCGGCGATCCAGCCGCCGACCTCGCGCACGAACTCGTCGCGCAGGTCGCCGTGGTCGTTGGCGAGCATCCCGCGCAGCGTCAGGCGCTTGCCGATCGCGGCGGCCAGGTTCCTCGGGCCGGGGACGGACTTGTCGTTGTACTGGGAGATCGCGCCGCACAGCACCACGCGGCCGAACGTGCGGAGCAGCGTGATGGCGGCTTCGAGGTGCTCGCCGCCCACGTTGTCGAAGTAGAGGTCGATGCCCTCGGGGGCGAGTTCGGCCAGGTGCTTGACGACCGGCCCCTCGTCCTTGTAGTTGAACGCGGCGTCGAAGCCCAGGTCCTCCACCAGGTGCTTGACCTTCTCGGCCGACCCCGCGCTGCCGATGACCTTCGACGCGCCGCGCAGCTTGGCGACCTGGCCGACGATCGCGCCCACCGCACCGGCCGCGCCGGAGACGAAGACGACGTCGCCCTCCTTGAACTCGCCGACCCGCAGCAGGCCCGCGTAGGCGGTGATGCCGGGCATCCCGAGCACGCCGAGGTAGGCGCTGATCGGGGCCACGTCGGGGTCGACCCGCACGGCGTGGTCCGCGCCGAGGGTCGAGTACTCGCGCCAGCCCTGTCCGTGCAGGACGGTGTCGCCGACCTGGAACTCGGGGGAGTTCGAGACCACGACCTCGCCGACGGCGCCGCCGTCGAGCACCTGCCCGATCTGGAACGGCGGCACGTAGGACTTGACGTCGTTCATCCGGCCGCGCATGTACGGGTCGACGCTCATGCAGAGGTTGCGCACCAGGATCTCGCCCTCGGCGGGATGGCGGACCTCGACCTCGGCCACCGTGAAGTTCTCCTCGGTCGGGTACCCGTCGGGGCGGGACGCGAGGTGGATCTCCAGTGCGGTGTTCGGGACGGTCATGGGTGCGGCCTTTCTCCTGTTTTACGGAACTGCGCCGTTTCGTAGTTGACCCAGGGGTCAACGCCTCCAGCGTGCACCGGTGTTCCCGGTTCCGCAGAACCCGAGTGTGACGCCGTGCACGGGACGCTGGACACCCCTAGTCACCCCCGTAGCGCGGCCGCCACCTCCGACGCCAGCAGGACCGTCACACCCCGGTAGGCGAACCCCAGCCCCTGGTACGCGGCGATGGCCGCCGCGTTGCCGCTGTCGACCATCAGGGCGCACGCCGGGTGCCGCTCCAGCAGGTCGTGCACGACGAACGAGCACAGCGCCCGCGACAGGCCGCGCCTGCGGAAGTCCGGGTGCGTCGCCACACCGCCGACGAAGCCGACGTGCGGCGCGCTCCACGCCTCCGCGCCCACCGCCACCAGCTCACCGTCCACGAACGAGCCCGCCCAGCGCAGCGCGCCCGGTTCGCGCGGCAGCACGTACGCGTGCGGGTTCACCTTGCGCAGCAGCGCCTCCGCCGCGTCCAGCTCGTCCTCGCGCAGCCAGCGCACGCCGGGCTCGGGGGCGAGGTGGCCGGTGCGCTCCATCCAGCCGAAGCCCGCCCACACCACGTGGTCGGGCAGCAGCGCCAGCACGGCGGGAGCCAGGTCGGTGGGCACGAGCGGCCGCAGCGCCGGGCCGTGACCCCGGTCGCGCAGGATCGCGGCGACGCCCTCGGGCGGACCGGCGAGCACCAGGCGGTCGTTCCGGTTCAGGGCGGGGGCGAGCACGCCGACCGCGCCGCCGTGCTCCCACGCGCCGCCGCCCGGCGCCACGTGGTCGGGCAGCAGGGCCTGGGCCGCCCAGCGGACGAGCGGGTCGGGGCTGGCGGCGGCGACGTCGGCGGGGGAGCGGAGGACACGCATGCCCGCATCAGATCAGGAGAGCAGACCCGAACGCCAAGCCCAGGAGGCGATCTCCACGCGGTTGCGGGCCCCCAGCTTGCCCTGCACGGACGCGAGGTGCGTCTTGACCGTGGACAGCGAGAGGAACAGCGCCGCGCCGATCTCGGCGTTCGTGGAGCCCTTCGCGACCTCGCGCACGACGTCCAGCTCGCGCTCGGTCAGGTTCTCGGTCCGCCGGTCCGCGACCGGGCCCGACTGGGTGAAGTGCGACAGCATCCGCACGGTGATCTGCGGCGAGATCAGCGCGTCACCGCGCACCGCCGCCCGCACGGCCTCGACCAGCAGCGCCGGACCCGCGTCCTTGAGCAGGAACCCGCTCGCACCCGTGCTCAGCGCCGTGTGCACGTACTCGTCCAGGTCGAACGTCGTCACCACGACGACCTTCACCGGGTCCGCCACACCGGGGCCGGTGAGCTGGCGGGTGACCTCCAGGCCGTCGATGCCGGGCATCCGGATGTCCACCAGGCACACGTCCGGGCGCAGCTCGCGCGCCTTGGCGACGGCGGAGACGCCGTCCGGCACGTCCGCGACCACCTCGATGTCCCCCTGGTGCTCCAGGATCATCCGGAACCCGATCCGCACCATCTCCTGGTCGTCGGCGATCAGGACCCGGATCGTCATCGTGCGCCCCCCTCGACCGGCAGCTCGGCCAGCACCTGCCAGCCGCGGACCCCCGTGGGCCCCGCCGAGAACAGGCCGCCGAGCAGCTCCACCCGTTCCCGCATGCCGATCAGACCGTAGCCGCCCGAGCCCCCGACCGGCTCGACGGGCAGGCCGGTGCCGTCGTCGTGCACCCTGAGCCGCACGTTCCCGTCCGATGTGGACAGCTCGACGCCGACCGCCGTCGCGTCGCGGGCGTGCTTCTGCACGTTCGTCAGCGACTCCTGCACCAGCCGCAGGATCGAGCGCGCCACCTCCGGCGGGACCGGTCGCGGCAGGGCCATCGCCAGCCGCACGGGCGTGCCGAACTCGCGGGCCTGCTCCACCACGGCCCGCACGTCCGCCTCCAGGTCCGTCGTCGCCACGTCCGCCGAGCCGACCCGCGACCCCTCGTCGCGCAGCGTCCCCACCAGCCTGCGCATGGCCGTCAGCGCGTCGCTGCCGCTGCGCGCGATGCCCGGCAGCAGCCGGTGCGCGGCGAGCGGGTCCGCGTCCGCCACGGTCAGCGCGGCCTGCGCCTGCACCACGATCCCCGTCACGTGGTGCGCGACCACGTCGTGCAGCTCGCGGGCCAGCGCGATCCGCTCCTCCTGCTGCGCGGCCGACACGGCCACGTGGATCGACCGCTCGCGGTCCTCGTCACGCGCCCGGAAGTAGAGGCCCGTGCCGACCGCCAGCGCCAGCAGCATCGCCGTGGGGAACACGGTCGCCGGGTCGACGACGCTGTACGACGGCGTCGTGTCGCGGGTCGTCGCCGCGTAGACGGCCGCGGCGACCATCACGGCCACCGAGACCGCGGACTGCTCACCGGGGCGCTGCCGCACCACCACGGCGGTGATCATCATGCAGGCCAGCGTCTCGGTGGGCGACAGGGGGCTGAAGTACGCCATCGTGTCCGCGCCGAGCAGGTTCGCCCACCACGTGGTCAGCAGCACGGACCCGGCGGCCCCGATCGCCGCCGCCACCGGCTTGCGCAGGGAGAGCACGGCGAACACGCACGTCAGCGCCGTCGGCGCCCAGGCGAACAGCGCGCGGTAACCCTCGTAGCGGAACAGCGCCACCTCGAAGGCCAGCACCACCGCGAACAGTCCGGCCACTGGCCACAGGCCCTGCGTCCGCGCCCGCCCACGGGCCAGTAGTCCGTCCACGCCGGACACGCTACGACCAGGGCGAGCGCGCCGCCGTCGGCCGATCGGCCACCACCCGTCTCGGTCATCCGGCCGATGGCGCCCGCCCTGTCGGCCGAAGTGCGGGACGCGGACCCACCGCCACCCTGGTCAGGCAGTCGCGACGAGCAGGAGGCAGACGGTGACCCAGTTCGAGGACCACCCGGTACTGGCGGGCAGGGGCCTGGTCAAGCGGTACGGGGAGGTGCACGCGCTCGACGGGGTCGACATCACGGTGCGGGCCGGTGACGTGGTCGCGATCGTGGGGCCGTCCGGCTCCGGCAAGTCCAGCCTGCTGCACGTGCTGTCCGGGGTGCTGCCCGCCGACGGCGGCGAGGTGTTCCTGAGCGGCAAGCCGATCACGACCCTGGGCGAGACCCGGCGCAGCCTGCTGCGCCGCAGCGCGTTCGGGTTCGTGTTCCAGTCCGGGCTGCTGGTCGCGGAGCTGACCGCCGAGGAGAACGCCGCGCTGCCGCTGCTGCTGGGCGGTGTCGCCCGCGCCGAGGCCATCGGCGCGGCCCGCGAGTGGCTGACCAGGCTCGGGCTCGACGGCCTGCATCGGCGGCGGCCCGGCGAGCTGTCCGGCGGGGAGGCCCAGCGGGTCGCCATCGCCAGGGCGCTGGTCCACCGGCCGAGGGTGGTGTTCGCCGACGAGCCGACCGGCGCGCTGGACACCCGCACCGGCCAGGAGGTGGTGACCTCGCTGCTGGACGCCGCGCGACAGACCGGAGCCGCGGTCGTCGTCGTGACCCACGACCAGGCCGTCGCCTCCCGCGCGCAGCGGATCGTGGAGCTGCGCGACGGCCGCACCAGCCCGGTGGCGGCGGCGTGAACCCCGTCCGCCTCGCGGTCACCGTCCTGCGGGCCGACCCCCGCAGCCGGGTGTCCGCCCTGCTCGTCGCGATCGGGGTCGCGCTGGGCGTCGTGCTGGTGCTGTGGCTGCTGGCCGCGCCGGACGCCCTGCGGGGGCGGGCGGAGCGGGAGAGCTGGAGGGGCAGCTCCTCCGCGCTCGGCGCGGACGACCCCCGCGCGGCAGTCGTGGTCGCGCACAACCGCGACGAGCTCGGCGACCGGCTGGTGGAGCGGTTCGACGTGGCGGCGCTGCGCCCAGGGGTCCCCGCCGCGCCGGGCATCCCGTTCGTGCCCGGTCCCGGCGAGGTGCTGCTGTCACCCGCGCTGGCGGACCTCGACACCGGGGACCGCTTCGCGGGCAAGGTGATCGGCTCCCTCGGCGAGGAGGCGCTGAAGCACCCGGACGAGCTGGTCGCCGTCATCGGCCACGAACCCGGCTCCCTGTACGGCTTCTACCGCCCGGACCTGCTCCGCCCGGCGGTGGTGGACACCAGCGACGACCTGCTCCACCTGCTCACCCGCATCGGCCTGGTCGTGCTCGTCGTGCCGTGCCTGGTGCTCGTGGCGTCCGCCGCCCGCCTCACCGCGGCCCGCCGCGAACGCAGGCTCGCCGCGCTGCGGCTGGCCGGGGCGACACCGGGCCAGGTGGTCGCGACGACCGCAGCCGAGACCGCGTTCGCCGCCGTCGTCGGCAGCGCGCTCGGCGTGCTGGCCTCGATCCCGCTGCGCCACCTCACCGCGCGCATCCCGTGGGACGGCGGCACGTGGCTGCCGGACGACTTCACCGCGAGCCCTCCCGTCGTGGTGCTGGTGGCCGTGCTCGCCCCGGTCCTCGTCGTCGGGGCGGCCGTCCTCGGCCTGCGCCGGGTCGTGACCCGCCCGCTCGGAGCGGCGGAGCGGCACCGCACCCAGGGGCCGAGCCCGGTGCGCCTCGGCCTGCTCGTGGCCGCGGGGGCCGTGTTCTCCCTCGGGCTCGGCGCGCACGCCGACCACGGTCCGACGACCGTCCTCATCGGACTCGCGGCGGTCGCGGTCGCGCTGGTGCTCGTCGGACCGCTGGTGACCGCGGCGGTCGGCAGGCTCTTCACCGGCGCTTGGCGCTCCCCCTCCACGCTGCTCGCGGGCCGACGGCTCAGCGACGACCCGAAGGCGGCGTTCCGCAGCGCCGCTGGCGTCGTGCTCGCCGTGTTCACCGCCTCGATGGCGCTGGTGGTGTTCCCCGCGCTGGAGGGGCGGATCGAGCGCAGCGACGGCACGTGGCACGACGACGTGCTCGTGGCGGAACTCGTCGGCGGCGGCTCCGACCAGGTCGCGACCCTGCGCGCCGAGCTGGACCGGCGCGGTGTCACCGGGGCCGTCGTGCCGATGGCCACCGGCTACGCGACCCTCGCCGACCACCCCGAGGAGGCGGGCGCCGACGTGCTCATCGCCCCCTGCCGGGAGGCCGCGAAGGTGCTCGCCGCCCTCGACGACGGCGCCTGCCAGGCGGCCCCGATGGTCTACGCGCCCGAGTGGGAGGTGGACCGCCTCCGGGGCGGGGCCACGATCACCCTCAGCACCCGCGACCCGGCGACCTCGCTGGAGATGCCCCCGAACCTGCCGGTGCGCGTCTACCGGGTCACCTCGGGGCGCTCCTACGTCTTCGTCGACCCCGCCCTGATCCCCGGCCCGGCCGCGGCGCCGACCAGCGTCGCCGTCGTGACCGACGCGGGCAACCGCGCCTCGGTGCGGAACGCCATGCTGCGCTCGTTCCCCGGAGCGGCCGTCGTGAGCAACCGCAAGGTCGACCTGCGGGCCGACGCGCTGAGCGAGGACCTGGTGCGCGCCACCGCCATCGGCCTGGCCATCGCCACGGCGCTCGGCGCGGTCAGCGCCACCGTCGCGGCGGCCGGCTCGGTGCTCGACCGCCGCCGCGCGTTCGCCGCCCTCGTCGCCGCAGGGACCCCGGTCCGGGTGCTCGCACGGGCGCTGCGCGCGGAGGTCGTGCTGCCGGTGCTGCTCGCCACGCTCGGGGCGGGACTGGCCGGGGCCGCCGTGGGAGCGGGCCTGACGACCATCACCGGGGGACGGGACGTCGTGCTCACCCCGTGGCTCGCCGCGCCGATCGCGCTGGGGGTGGTCGTCGCGCTGGTGGCCGCGGCCGCGTGCGCGCCGGTGCTGCGCACGGTGACCGCGGTGTCCCGTTCGGACGGGTGAGGCTCAGTCCTTCGCCTTGCGCCGCAGCAGGGTGCGCTTCTGGAGCGACTCCTCCAACGCCTGGTAGGCGACGTCCATCGCGGTGTTGTACTCGCGCTGGTCGCGCGCGGGCACGCGCTCGTCCGGCCCCGGCATGGGCCGCATCTTCATCCACCGCTCCTCCCAGAGCAGCTCGACGGCGGCCTCCCAGTGCAGGGCGGCGCCGAGCCGGACGACCTTCTCCCGCTCGATCGCGTCCGCCATCCGGTCCTGCGACTCGGCGAGCCGGGCGACCAGGTCGGCGACGCGCTCCTCGTCGTGCCTGCGCATCGCCGCGATGGCCTCGCCGGCCGAGCCGATGACCTCCTTGTACCGCTCGACGGCCGACCGCGTGTCCGGCGGCGCGTGGTGCACGTCGGCGGTGCGCTGCTGGGGCACGACCGAGAAGTCGTACGTTCCGTTGGACTGGGTGTTCATGACAGGTCCTCCCCGGTGTCGAACGGAATGACCACCTGCGGACGTGAGTGCTCGAACCGGTCGAAGTAGAGGCCGCGCCGCGGTCGCGGGGACCACGCCATGACCTGCTCCGGGCCGAACGAGATCAGTTCCTTGCCCTGGACGTCGAAGGCGACCCACGCGCCGATGTCGTCGTACACGCCGGGGGGGAGGCTGCTCTTGAGCCGTTGCACCCCGCGCCACCAGCCGAGCACGTGGGTGCGGTTCTCCGGGCCGTGCTTCAGGACCGTGCGCAGGCTGTCCACACCGGACGCCCGCGTCGTCGGGTCCTTCTGCTCCAGCCTGCTGTGCGCCGCGTCCACGCCGTACAGCACGAGGTAGTGCGGTTCCGGCGCGGTGGCCGCCGAGCCGGTGATGGTCTCGGTGAGTCTCTGCGCCGTGAGGTCAAGCAGTTCCCGGACGCCGTCGATGCGCACGACGTCCACCGCGTGCCCCTCGGTGGACAGCTGCTTGGCCAGCTTCTGCGCCGCCGTCTCGGCCTCGTCCACCAGGCAGCACAGCGTGAACCTGGCCTCGTGCGGCAGGTTCTGCCTGCCGAGCGAGAGGGCCGCCGCGCCGAGCACGGCCGCCGCGTCCTGGAGCAGCGAGCCGATGACGGCGATGTTGCGGCCCGGCGTGCGGGCCAGCCGCACCTTGGCCGCGCTGCCCGCCACGTCGATGACCTGGCCCAGCAGCACGGTGGGCGTGGCGTCGCCCGGCCGCAGCGCCTGGAAGTCCTCCGCGGCGTGCAGGGCGGGGACCCTGCTGCCGTCGAACAGGATCGGCTCCTCCAGGTCGGGGCGCCTGCGGCGGTGCAGCTCCCGCTGGAGGAAGTCGAACGTGCCCTTGCTGGTGGAGTCCGGGACGCGGGCGACCTCGTTGCCGTGCCGCACACCGGACTCGTGGTTCACGACGGCGTGCCAGCGCGGGAGTTCGAGGGCCGCGTCGTTCTGCGGCTCGGCCAGCACCCGGCGGGCCTTCGGCAGCGCGACGCGGACGGTGAACTGCTCGAAGATGGCGGACTTTCCCCAGAAGCCCTCGATGCCCGCCACGTCCTGGCTGCACAGCACCAGGTGGATGCCCTGCGAACGGCCCCGCCGCGCCACGTCCTCCAGCAGCTGGGTCGCCTGCTGCGTCACGTGGTCGCGCTCGCCGAACAGGTACTGGAACTCGTCGATCACCGCGACGATCCTCGGCCACCGGCCGCGCGGGTCCTCGGCGCGCAGCTGCTCCAGCTTGGTGACCTCGTGCTGCTTCGCCGCGTCCGCGCGCCTGCGCATCTCGTCGGACAGGAACCTCAGCAGCGCCACGCCGAACTCGCGGTCGGTGTTCACGTTCACGCCGACCAGGCGCGCGTGCGGCAGCCAGCTCGGGTCCTTGCGGCCCGGCGCGAACTGCGCGAACGACACGCCCTCCTTGAAGTCCAGCACGTACAGCTCCAGCTCGTCCGGCGAGTACCGGGCGGCGAGGCTGCCGAGCATGGCGTACAGGAAGTTCGTCTTGCCGGAACCGCTCGGCCCGCCGATGAGGGCGTGCGGCGACGTGTCGCCGAGGCCCAGCACCACGGGCTCGCCGTCGCGGTAGCCGACGGGGGCGACGACACCGGCCGAGGAGCTCTCCACCCAGAGGTGCTCGGGCAGCAGGTCGCCGAACGTGCCGAAGCGCGACCGGCGTTCCTCGCGCTTCTCCGCGATGGTCGCGCACGCCCTCGGCACCAGCGTGCGGGGGAACGGCGGGTCGAGCGCCACGTCCACGTGCTTGCCGGTCATCGTGCAGGACGCGTGGTCCTTGCCCAGCGTCACGGTCTCGATCGGCGAGTTCACGGTGATCGGGATGTCCACGATCACCAGCACGATGCCGCACGCCAAACCGTTGCGCGCCACGCGTTGCAGCTGTTGCTGCTGCTCCTCCTTCAACGCCTGCCGGTTGCCGAACAGCACGGCGATCCGCCACGGCTCCGTGCGCCGCCCCGCCCCGCTGACCGCGCGCACCGACAGGTGCCCGTCGACGAGCACGCTGGTGTGGACGCGGCGGATGTGGTCGGACAGCTCGTCCAGCAGCTCGTGCAGCCGGGACGGGTCGTGCACGGTCAGCAGGCCCGCGCGGGTCAGCGGGTAGAGCCCCGGCAGCGAACCGGTCAGCTGGTTGACGTCCCACACGTGCACGTGGACGAGACCGGGCTGGAAGTGGCTGAGCACCCGCAGCAGGAGGTTCTCCACGAGACCGTCGGCCTGGTGCCTGCTGTCCGGAGTGGACGCGATGTGCAGGTGGGCCTGGTCCAGCAGGGGCACCGCGACGGGGAACGGCTGCTGCTCGGGAGCGCTGCGCACGACACCCGTGCCGATGCGCCACAGCTCCGGCACGGTGGCGCCGTCCGCGCTGCCCGCGTCGCCCAGCCAGGACTCGTGCGGCCACGACGCGGAACCGGGGGACACGCTCTGCACCAGGGAGGACAACTGGTCCGGACCGCGCTCGGACCACGTGCGGAACGCGTCCACTCGGTCCATCAGCGCCCGTGCGAGCCTGCTGGAGAACGCGGGGTTCGCGAGCGCCCCCGCCAGCAGCGGGTCGTCGAGCGCGCGGTCGACGCCCTCGCCGCGCAGCATCACCTCGAACATGTCGCGGGCGCGCTCGTCCGCCAGCTCGCGGTGCTCGCGCGAGGCGTTGCCCAGTGCCGCGGCCACGGAGAGGCGGAACTCCTCGAAGGAGTCCTCGATCCTCTGGCGGCGCTCGTCACGCCTGCTCACGTCACAGCTCCGTCGCCAGCCGCTGCACCAGTTCGAGGCTGTTCACCATCAGCGTCAACTGGTCGGGGAAACCGTCCTTGGCCGCGGCGAAACCCGCGGGCAGCAAGGGTTCCGGGTGGTTCGCGCCCGCCTCGACCAGCAGTTCGACGGCGGCGTCCAGCGCCTTCTGGGCCTCGTGCACGCTGCGGTAGGCATCCCTCAGGTGGTCGCAGCTCAGTTCGAGCGCGACCTTGACCTCCGCTACCGATGTCACGTCACAGCCTGGAGTTGATGCCCTCGGCCTGGGAGATCCCAGCGCCCAGGTGCTTCTGGAGGTCGCTCACGCCGTTGATGACCTCGGCGAACTGGGCGTTGGCCTGCTCGGCGTCGGACTGGGCGCTGCCCTGCACGGCTGTGCTCAGCAGTGCCTGCGCGTCTTCGGCCAGGTCGGCTGCCTGTTGCAGAGCGGCGGCGCTCTGGCCTGCCTTCTCGATCGCCTGGGCAATCGCGGCACGGACCTCTTCGATGCTGGCCATGTCGGCTCCGACCCTCTCCAAGACGCGACGGGTGGCCGTAGACCGACCACCCTATTAGTACCGAAAGTTTCAAGCTTCACAAGCAAGATGGGCTAGGAGAGTGATCTTGGGGATTCACTCGCCCGGTCCTTGCTGTTGATCTTATCCGGGTTCGATCCATTCCGTTGTGGACGCGACCGAAGCCGTCATCTCCAGCGCGACGATCCCGGTTTCCGGCCTTGGAGTCGCTGACCAGCGCATAGTCGCCGAGTCGCCGTCTTCCTCCATCTCGGACCAGTCCGATTGACCCAGTTGTGCCACGGCCGTGTGTAGCGCGGTAGTGGTCGAATTGACACTCGACCCGAGGTCGAGGTGAACGCTGAGTAGATGGCCGTGTTCCACCACGCGGGTGATGCTGCCCCTGTTGGAGACCCGACTCGCTACTGCCCGCGCTTGCCATTCCGCCCCGGCCCGCCGCTCGGTCGCGACGTCCACCCGCAGCGCCAGCCGCACCCACGTCTCGCTGGGCGTTTCCACCTCACCGGGCTCGTCGGAGACCTCTTCGGACGGTCGCCCATCGGGGTCCCCACCCGCCCAGGACTCCACCAGCACCCGTTCGGCGCCCGGAACGAGCGCCTCCAGCGCGTCCGGGTCGTCCAGCACGGTCCACGCCGTCGGCGGCTCGCACGCCACCCTCGGCAGCGGCACGTCGTCGCCCAGCAGGCGCACGAACGCCCGCACCGACCGCGCCAGCGCCCCCGCCACGTTCTCCGACACGCGCTCGTCGCTCGACGCGCTGATCATCACCGACCAGCACCCCGGCTCCTCGTCGGAGCAGTCGCCCGCCCGCACGACCCGTCCGCCGACCCGCTGGACGAGGCCCGCGCACGCGGCGCGCGCCTGCTGCTCGTCGTCGGCCCCGACCACCACGGTGATCACGAGCTCCAGGTCTTCCTCAGCCATCAGGGCGAATTCTCCACGAACCTGTCACGGCGGTGCACGGCGGCGGTCCCGGTGAAGACCTCAGCGCCTCGACGCCGCCTTGAACGCGGCCTTGCGGGCCGCCTTGGCCGTCTTCTTCTCCGGGTGCCGGTCGCCGATCAGCGCGAGCGCGTCGGCCGCGTCCGGGTGGGGCAGGCGCCAGACGTGCTCGAACAGGCCCACCTCGTCGCCGTCGGCAGCCTTGGCCAGCTCCTCGGCGATGGCCGCGGGGTCGTCCGGGTCGGTGGTGACGCTCAGCGCGTCCACGAGCAGCCACGCGCGGTCGGCGGGCTCGTGGGGCCGGGCGAGGGCCTGCTGGGCGTAGGGGCGCAGCGCGGGGGTGTCCAGGGCGGACTCCCAGGCGGCCGGGGCGTCCACGTCGATGCCCGCGATGGTGGTCGCGGCGAACACCCGGCCGGTCGCGTCGGTCGCGGCCGTCAGCAGCTCGGCCGCCGCGTCGGCGGGGGAGCGCAGGGCGAGCCACGCCGCGGTGTCGGCGCGCAGCTCGTCGGGGGTGAGGGCACCGGTCGCGGCGACCAGGTCGGCGGCGGTCATCTCGGCCACGACGGGCAGGGGCGGGATGGTGAAGCCGCCGTCGCACATCTGCTCGCGCATGGTCGCCGCGCCGAGGCCGGTCATGCGGGCGTACTCGGTGCCGGACGCCTCCGCCACCCCGACCTCCACGGCACCGAGCGCCGTCAGCCGGGCCAGCAGCGCGTGCGCGGGGTCGCCCTTGGCGGCGACGTGGGCGTCCCAGCGCTCGGGCATGTTCTGCTCCAGGGCGGCGGCGCGGGCCATGCCGCTGAACTCCGGGAGCGCGAGCCCGGCGCCGCGGGCCATGAACAGGGCGGTCATGGTGGCGCCGCCGACGCCTTCGAGGTCGAGGTCGTCACCGGCGTCGATCGTCATCGACTCGATGACCAGGTGCGTGTACGCCTCGTCCCACAGCTCCAGCACGGCGTCGTCGCCACCGGTGCGCCACGGTTCGGCGCTCGGGCCGAACGACGCCAGGTTGGAGTCCTCGTCGACCTCGACGAACCCGACGGCGTGCGCGAGGTACCAGACCTGGTCCAGCGAGTCGGACAGCTCGCCGTCGAAGTCGTCGAAGTCGGAGTCCTCGTACACCCTGCGGCCGTCGGCCCACGCGGACAGCGCGAGCGCCTGCCCCAGCAGCGCGCTGGAGCGCGCCGCGGCCGCGAGGTCGGGGACCGCGGGCGTCCGCAGCGGCGGGAGGGTGGCCGGCAGGCCCAGTGCGCTCGGGAGGTCGAATTCCGCCATGCGCGGGACCTTAGAGCTTCAGCGACTCCTGGACGAAAGCGACCACGTCGGCCAGCACCTCGTCGCGGTTGGTCTCGTTGAACACCTCGTGCCGCGCGCCGGGGTAGACGCGCTCGGTGAACCGCGTGCCGCGGACGCGGTCGGTGCCCGCCCTGGTGCCCGCGATCGGCACGAGCCGGTCGTCGTCGCCGTGCAGCCACAGGGTCGGCAGGTCGCCCAGCCCCTCGCCGCGACCCACCGCGTCCAGCGCCCGCTCCAGCGCCTCCAGCGTCGGCCGCTTCAGCCCGCCGTGCCACACCAGCGGGTCGGCGGCGTAGGAGGTGCCGACGTCCGGGTCGCGCGACAGCGCGGACGGGTCGATCGGGGTGTCGGGGATCTCCTCGGCGGACAGCAGGTCCAGCCCCTGCCACTCGCCGAGCACCGGCGCGGACAGCACCAGCGCGGCCAGCTCGTGGCCGTGCACCTGCGCGTAGCGCGCGGCGACCAGGCCGCCGACCGAGTGCCCGATGAGAACGGTGGGCAGGGCGGTGGCGATCGAGCGCGTCACCGCGTGCACGTCGGCGACCAGCGCGTCGACGTCGGTGATGAGCGCCCGTTCGCCCTCCGAACCACCGTGCCCGACCAGGTCGCCGCCCACGACCAGCGCGCCTGCCGCACCGAGCGCCGCGGCCACGTGCTCGTAGCGCCCCAGGTGCTCGCCGTAGCCGTGCACCAGCACGGCGAGCCATCGGGCCTCCAGGTTCGGCCAGGTGTGGACCGCGAGTTCGCCCGCGTGGCCGGTGACGTTGGATTCGATCACCTAGGCAGCGTAGAACGCGCTCATCTGGATCTCTCCGCCACCGCACACCGGACCGAAGGTCCAGGGGAACTCGATCCGCTTCGTGTCGTCCGGCGCGATGGCCGCCGCCGCGTTCGCCTCGGGCTCGCACGGGCCGGTCACGCTCTCGTCGCCGGTGGGGACGACGGTCCAGCGCAGGTTGGCCACCGCGGACGCGTTCGGCGCCACGGTCACCGTCGTGGGGCCGGGGTCGAGGGAGCGCGTGGTCGACGTGGGGACGTCGACGCCATCGGCGAGCAGCTGGAACCCGCTGTACCCGGTCAGCGTGCACGGGGCGGCGCCGGTGTTGGTGAAGACCAGCTCGGCGTAGCGCTGGCCCGCCCCGGCGTCCTCCTGCTCGACCTTGGCCGAGAGCGAGTCGCCGACGCACCTGGTGGACTGCGGCGCCTGGGCGGCGGCCGGTGGCGCCGACGACTGGGGCGACGGCGACTGGGGCGACGGCGCGGGCGCCGAGGACGACGACGGCGCCTGCTTGGAGATCGAGGGCACGGCCCCGCCGTCGGCGGCCTGCTCGGTGCCGCACGCGGCCACCACCAGCGCCAGCCCGAGGAAACCGCAGGCGATCAGTCGTCGGCTCATGTCAGTCCTCCCTGGTAGGCCGTCCGGGGGACGGCTCGATCGAGGTCCTACCAGTAGGACGTGAGGGGTTGCCCGGTGGTTGGCTCCGATTGTCGGAAATTCACCAAATCGAGTACCTAGCTGGCGGAAGGTGTCCGCGCCGTCCAGCCGTCGGCGAGGACTGGCATCCCGTCGACGCTCCCGCCCCACAGGTACGTCCAGCTCACGGTGCCGTCGGGCAGCACGACGCGACCGCGGCGGTACTCGTCGCCCTCGTACTCGTCGAGGACCGGGAACGCCGCCTCCGGGGCGCTCAGCCGCACGAGGTGACCCGGAACGCCGGGGCCGTCGCCGGGCCGCAGCGCCGGGTAGCCCCGACCGGTGTCGTGCAGGGTGCCGGGCAGCGTCACGGCGACCGGCGCACCCTCCACGCGCTGCTCCAGCAGCGGCCAGTGCGAGCCGCCGGGCTGGAGGGTGCCGTAGACGAACAGCCGGTCCGGCCAGTCGTCCGGCGACGGGTCGCCGAGCACGGGTGTGAGGTCGAGGCCGTCGGACTCGGCCGCCCACCCGTTGAGCCCGCGGGCCCAGCGCTGGCCGACCTCGGAGCACCGCACCTGCACGCCGTGCACGAGCAGCGGCATCCGCCGCATCCCCGCGCCGGTGTAGGCGAGCACGGAGTCCACCTCGGAGCCGTCGAACAGCGTGACGCGGCCGGTGTGCAGCCGCACGAGCCGGTAGCGCAGCCCGCGGCCCTCGCACCGGTCGAGCACCCGCAGCTGGTCGGCCGTGGCCATCCAGACGGCGTGCTCCTCCACGACGCCGGGAGCGGCGGCCAGCGTCGCGGGCCGCTCGCCGTCCCGCGCCCGCAGCCCCGCCGCCCACACCGCCGCGATGCCCTCGCAGCGGGCCCGCAGGACCACCGCGGGTCCGCTCAGGCCCATCTCGTCGCGCAGCCAGGTCACCTTCGCGGGGTTCGCGTTCGAGCCGTACGCGAGCACCGGCATCCGCGCCGCCAGCGGGGGTTCACCGCGGTCGGCGAGCCAGTCGTCGAGGTCCTGCCGGTCCGGTGCGACCCGCCACCCGGAGTCGGTCGAGGCGTCCGGGGTGACCGGCCACCCCTCGCCGTCGAGGTGGACGAAGCAGGCATCCGGCCGGGTCCCCGGATACGGCAGGGCCGGATGCAGGTCGTCCGTGAATGGCTGCGTCATGTCCCCATTCTGACAAGGGTCATCTGGAATTCACGTGGCGTTCGCGGAAAGACGAGCCTGTTCATCCGATCTCTCCGACGGTTTTGTCGGGGTTCAGCCGGGTCGGCCGGGCCACTTGATCGATCCGACGTAGGAGGTCTGGCGTGAGGCGGCGCACGTTCCCGATGAGCGCCGCGTAGGTCCGCTGTGCGGCGGTGATCGCGGGCACGTGGCCGTTGACCCGGTCGGGGAGGCCGTCCGGGTCAGCGCGAGCTGACCACCAGCGCCGCGTCCAGGTCGGCGTGCGCCTCGGGGTGCTCGTCCCACCAGCGCTCGTAGCGGGGGTTGCGGGACAGGACGGACCGGTAGGCGCGGGCCGCGCACGCGAACACCTCGTGCGCGCGGCCCGCCGCCGGGCCCTCCCGCCGGGTCGCCACCAGCAGGTCGGTCGTGATCGGCGCGCCGCGCAGCGGCCGGACGACGATGCCGTCCCCGCTGCGCGACGGGGCCGCGGCGAACGACACCGCCCCACCGGCGACCAGCCCGCGCGCCGTGCCCGCCTCGGTCACGTGGTGCGCCAGCCGGGGCGTGAAGCCCGCCTCGGCGCAGGCCTGGAAGATCTGCACCCGCTGCCCGATCTGCTCGGCGGGCGGCGCGACCCAGTCGCGCTCCGCGAGCTGGGCCAGGTCGATCTCCTCCTGCTCCCCCAACGGGTCCCAGTCGGGGACCGCCACGAACTGCGGCTCCGTCACGAGCGTGCGGACCTCGACACCGCGCAGCTCCCGCTGCTCCATCCCCTCGAACCGGTCGAACACCGCGAGCTGCACGCCGCCCGCCACCAGCAGCTCCAGCAGTTCGGAGGAGCCGGAGGTGATCTCGGACCGCACCTCGGAGCACGGGATGACCCGCCGCAGCTCCTCGACGAACTGCCCGAAGAACAGCAGCGGCACCCCGCCGACCACCAGCGGCCCGCACACCGGGTTCCGCGTCCGCTCGCGCGCCGAGCTGAGCAGCTGGCCCACCTCGTCCAAGACGAGCCGGGCGGTGCCGACGACCTGCCTGCCCAGGTCGGTGGGCACGCTGCCACCGGGCGTGCGCTCGAAGAGCCGCCCGCCGATGATCCGCTCGACGGTCCTCAGCTGCGCGCTCATCGCGGGCTGCGTCAACCCGAGCCGGGTGGCGGCCTTCGTGACACTGCCTTCTTCGGCGATCGCGCAGACCGCTCGCAGGTGGCGCAACTCCAACTCGGGCACACGCTGTATGTAGCCCCGATCGGGGTGGGCCGCCACCCGTCGAACGGGTCAATGTGGAGTCCCGGGTCCCTGGTCCGGGGGCGGTGGTCCAGGTGCGGGGGTGTGGTCGATTCGACGTGGGATTTGATCGGGCAGGCTTTCGGGGCCGCCCCCCGTCCCGATCGAAGGCTCGCACGAGGGGTCCCCAGGTCACCTCGGCCGAACGCCGGGCCGGCTCGACCGAACCCCGAGGCGCAGGAATCACAACGCAACGGCCGCCCCGCTCACCACGACCCGGTCGTCATCCCCCCTCACCTCCACGAACAACTCACTGGGACGTCCCATGTCCACCCCCTGGTGGAGCACCAGGCTCCGCCCGTCCCCCACCATTCCCAATTCCCGCAAGTACCCACCAAAAGCGGCGGCGGCGGCCCCGGTCGCGGCGTCCTCCACCACCCCGCCAACGGGAAACGGCTCCCGAACGTCGAACACACCACCAGCCCGCTGGAAGAACAGGTGTGCCGTGATCAAGCCGGCCGAGCGCAGCACGTCCCCCAACGCCGAGAAGTCGTAGTCCAGCGCCGCCAACCGCTCCCGCGACCCCACCCCCACCATCAGGTGCCCGGCCCCGCCGTGCGCCACGTGCACCGGCCAGGCCAGGTCCGCCGCGTCCCACCGGAGGGCCGCCAGCGCCCCCTCCACCACGGAGTCCGGAGCCGCGACGGAGCGGGTCGGCACGCTCGTCAGGCTCGCCCGACCCCCGGCCGTGCTCAACCGGACCTCCCCGGCCCTCGTCGAGAACACCAGTTCGCCGTCCCCGATCCGCTCCCCGAGCGCCACGGCGGTCGCGATCGTCGCGTGCCCGCAGAACGGCACCTCCACGACCGGGCTGAAGTACCGCACGTCGAAGGCCCGATCCCCGCCGGGCACCGCGAACGCCGTCTCCGAGTACCCCACCGAAGCGGCGACGGCGAGCATCTCGGCGTCGGTCAGACCTCGGGCGTCCAGCACCACCCCGGCCCGGTTCCCGCCCTCGGGGTCGGTGCTGAACGCCGTGTACCGCAGGATTTCCGTCATGCCCCCAGCATCCCCACCACGGTTGATCGCGTCCAACGATGACAAGCGATAGCGACAATCGATAACATCGATCCATGGACACCCGGCTCCTCCGGACGCTTCAGGTCCTCGCCAGGACGGGCAGCTTCACCGCCACCGCCGCCGAGCTCCACGTCGTGCAGTCGACCGTCACGACCCACATCAAGCTCCTCGAACGCCACCTCGGCGCGCGGCTCTTCGACCGGCTCCCGACGGGCGCGCGGCCCACGGAGGCGGGCGAGCGCGTGCTGGCCGCCGCGCAGGAGGTCCTGGCCGCCGAGCAGAGGCTGCTCGACACCGTCCAGGGCACCCCGGCGGTGGCGGGCGACGTCCGCCTCGGCGCGCCGGAGTCCGTGTGCGCCTACCGCCTGCCCGCCATCATCGCGGACCTCTCCCGGCGCTGGCCGGGCGTCACCGTGCACCTGACGCCGGTGGGCACCCGCCGAGCGCTGGACGCGGTCCACGACGGCGCCCTCGACCTGGCGCTGGTGCTGGAGGACGAGCCGCCGAGCACCACCCTGGACGCCGCGCCGGTGGGCACCGAGCGCATCGACCTCGTCGCCGCGCCGGACCACCCGGACACCGGCCGGTACTTCCTGCTGGAGGAGGGCTGCTCCTACACCGACCGGTTCGCCCGCGAGCTGTCCGGCGCGCACCCCACCAGGTTCGGCAGCATCGAGGCCGCGCGCTCGTGCGTCGTGGCCGGTCTCGGCCTGTCCGTGCTGCCCAGGGTCTCCGTGGCCGACCAGCTCGCCGCGGGCACGCTGCGCAGCGTGGCCGAACTGCCCGAGTCGACCCTGTACCTGGTCACCGACCCGCGCCGGACGGCGAGCGCGGCGGTGCGCGTCGTGCGGCAGGCGCTGAAGGCCGTGACCGCGTAGCCAGGGGGGATCAGGCGTCCGCCGGGTACCCCACGTAGACGTGCACGAGCCGACCCGCCTGGTCCTCGTCCACCTCGCTGTGGTCGTGCACCAGCCCGATCTTCGTCATCACCCGCCCCGAGGCGTCGTTGCCGTCCTGGTGCTGCGCCACGACCCGGCGCACGCCGGGCTGCTCGAACGCCGCGTCGCGCACCGCGGCCGCCATCTCGGTCGCGAGCCCGCGCCCCCACGCGGCGGGCGCCACCCACCAGCCCAGCTCGATCGCCTCGGCGTTGCGGCGCGTCATCGACGCCACCCCGAGGAACTCGCCCGTCTCCCGGTCGAGCACGGCGCGCCACCCGTACCCGTAGCGCCGCCAGTGCGCGAGCACCGACCGGTGCCGTTCCGTCGCGTACTCCCGGTTCCACGGCTCGCCGTCGACGATGTAGCGCACGATCCGCTGGTCACCCGCCAGCACGAGCAGCTCCACGAGGTGCTCCTCGCGCCAGCGGACCATGGACAGCCGCGGCGTCGTGAGGGTCGTCATACCTCCCATGATCCCCGACGGGATCAGCCCAGACCCGACAGCATCCCCTCGCACGACCGGACGACCACGGTCGCGGCCCGCCGCTGGTCCTGGTCCAGCACCGGGTTCGCGGCCTGCTCCCGCCACTTCGCCAGCAGGTCGGCGATCAGGTACCGCTGCTCGGTCTCCTCGGCCTCGTACTCCAGCCCGAGCCGTGCCTGCACGGCCGTGCCGTGGCCGCCGACGATCCTCGCCGCCTCGACCTCCAGCGCGCCGGGCAGCCGCGTGCGACCGCCCTGGAGCGCGGCGAGCAGCCGCAGCTCGTGCACGTCGTGCGCGCTCGCGACGATCCGCTCCAGGTCCATCACGATCTTGCGCGCCGCGGGCTTGGGCTCCGCGCGCAGCACGACGTCCAGCGCCAGCAGGGCGGAGCGGGCCTTGAGCACCTCGCGGCGCTCGGTGAAGTACTGGCCGATCGAGTCGCGCAGCTCACCGAGACCGCTGCGCTGCACCAGCTGCGTCACCAGCTTGACCTGCGTGTCGAAGCCCTGGCGGACCAGCGTGGCGGTCAGCCGCACGCCGAAGATGCCGTACCGCTCCAGCAGCGCCTGCCGCACCGAAGGGTCCATCGCGATCGGGAAGTCGCCGCCGACGAACCGGTCCGCCGACAGCAGGTGGTCCTCCAGCTCGGCCCGCGGGAGCGCGGCCAGCGCCGCCAGCGCGGTGAACTCCTCCGGCCGCATCGTCCTGGCCGCCACGGCGATCAGACCGGCGACCGCGACCACGTTCTGGCACAGCGGCCGCACGCGCACCTCGCGCCGGTAGCGGCGGGCGATCTGCTTGGTCGACGACAGCGCGTCGATCCGGCCCGCGCCGATCTCGTCGGCCTTCGCCAGCACCACCACGGTGTTGATCGGCGACGACCGCGCGATCGGGTTCTCGTGCGCGGCCTGGAGGTACCGCAGGTCCACGTCCTGGAGGTGCCGCATCAGGTACAGGACCGCGTCGGACTCGCGGTACACCTGGTCGCTCGTCGCGCTGGCGGGCGTGTCGATGATCGTCGCGTCGCGCAGCGCCCGCGTCGGCCAGTCGACGATCAGCCGGTCGACGCGGTCCCACACGCCCATGTCGACGTGCGCCTTGCCGTCGCGGCGCACCACCGGCACCTCCTGCGGCCCGCTCGGCGTGAACGCGGTGGCCCGCGCGCGCTCGCCGTCGCGGTACCAGGTGAACCCGGTCCCCGGCGTGAACTCCTCGCCGAGCAGCGCGTTGACCACCGTGGACTTGCCGATCCGCGGGGAGCCCGCGACGGCGATCCGCACCGGCTCGCCGAACCGCACGAGCTGGTTGCGCAGCCAGCTCGTCGCGCGCGGGCTGTCGCGGTAGACGATCAGGGCCTCGTTGAGCAGGCCGAGGACCTTGTTCTCCAGGCTCACCTCGGCTCCACCGCGGCACGGCACCCGACGGCCGCGCCGCCGCGACGGGACCTCACGCCGAGATCCCCAGCGCCACCTGGGACCCCCCGAGCACCTGCACCCGCTTGTACAGCTCCACCAGCTTGTCCAGTTCCTGCCGCACCTCCAGGGTGCGGCGCTCGCGCTTGCTCGCGTCGTCCTGCACGGCCCGCCGCGCGCTGCGCGCGGACTCCAGGAGGGTCTCCTGCAACTCCTCCGCCAGCGTGCTGAAGTGGTTGCGCAGGCTGCGCTGCACGTGCCGGGCCGCGTCGCGGCAGTCCTTGCTGAACTTGATGAAGAAGTCGTCGACGTGCCGCTGGGCGGCGTTCTTCGCGGCGGCCTGGCGGCGCTTGAGCCGGGCGTCGCCCTCGTCCTTGATGCTCTTGCCGCCGAACAGCGCGCCCGCGCCGATCGACACGACGTTGATCAGCGGCATCCCGGCGAGGCTGGTGACGAGGCCGAACATCAGCACGCCGCCGTAGGAGCCGCGCAGGCCGGTGAACAGCTTCTGGCTGACGGTGAACTTCTCGATGTTCGGCCGTTCGATCGCGGAGATCCGCTCCAGCACGTCCTCGGGGAAGATCGAGCCGGGCAGCAGGTCCTCGCGGTAGACGGGGAAGCTCTTCGCGACCTTCTCCGCGACCCACTCCGACCGGTCGAGCAGCCAGGCGAAGTTCTTGGCGCCCGCCTCGGTGAGGTTGTCCTCCAGCCACTGCTCGAAGGAGTCCCAGCCCTTGGCGGGGTCGGCCTCGTCGAACGTCTTGTCCACCTCGCGGAGGATCTTGCGGGTCCGGTCGCGCAGGTCGAACTCGATGTCGGACACCAGGTCGGCCATCTCGTCGGCCAGCACGGTCTGCCACCGCGCCGACCGCCGCCGCAGCTCGTCCACGCGGCGCTGGGCCTCGTGCAGCGCGCCGATGGTGTCCTCGGTGCGCTTGGTGTTCTGCACCGTCAGCTCCTGCTTCAGCGGTGCCACGAGCTGCTGGATCGCCGACGCGGCGGCCACGGCCACCACCCGGCGCGCCAGCTGGTCGGCCGCCGCCACGATGTCGCGCTGCACGCACGCCAGCAGGTCGGGGAAGCCGGACTCGGCGTTGAGGACCTTGTCGCCGGTCTGCGCGGCCCTCAGCCGCAGCGCCGACGACACGGCGAACACCTTGGCGCTCACGCCCGCGCGGGCGAGCTGGGCCTGGTTGGTCTCCAGCACCCGCCGCCACTGCGGGCAGATGTCGGTCTTGGTGAGGACCACGGTCACGTTGGGGCAGTTCGTCACGACCTGCTTGAGCAGCGCCAGCTCGGTGGCGGTCAGCTCGCTCGTCGCGTCCGACACCAGCAGCACCGCGTCGGCCTGCATCAGGGCGGCGAACGTGCTGGCGGTGTGCGCGGACCGCAGGTCGCCGACACCGGGGGTGTCGATCAGCACGAGCCCGGAGGTGAGCAGCGCGCGGGGGATGCCGACCTCGGCCCGGACGACCTCGCCCGAGTGCCCGGCGCTGACCTCCTTGGCGAGCTGGTCGAGGGCCACCGGCACGCGCTCGGTCGGGTTGTCCGTGATCGCGCGTCTGGCCGCCGGGTTGCGGACCAGGGCGGCGGACGGGGTCTCGGAGTGCTGCACGAAAGTGGGCACGGTCGTGGTGATGTCGTCACCGACCGCGCACACGGGGGCGTTCACGAGGGCGTTGACCAGTTGGCTCTTGCCCTGCTTCGCCTCGCCGATCACCAGCACTCTGAGCTTGGGATCCAGTTGTCGGGCCCGCTTCTCGCGCAACCGTTCTGCCAGGTCGGGGCGGTTGTGCGTCGTGCAAGCCCCGATCGTCTCGTCGAGCACGTCGAGCCAGGGGGCGGCCATCACGCGACAGAGTGTGCCGTGTTCACCCTGCTGGGTGAAAGGGAGAGGGTCGGTTCCGTCTCAGGACGGAACC
>NZ_DASUSQ010000060.1:0-20218 GCF_036375055.1 Umezawaea sp. | reverse complement strand
AGCAACGACCTGGGCACCACCGAGCTCGCGATCACCGGCATGACCTGCGCCTCCTGCGCCCACCGCATCGAGCGCAAGCTCAACAAGCTCGAGGGCGTCACCGCGACCGTCAACTACGCCACCGAGAAGGCGAAGGTCACCTACGCCGCCGGCGTCACGACCGACGACCTCATCGCCACGGTCGAGAAGACCGGCTACACAGCGACGCTCCCCCGGCCCCGTCCGGAGGCTCGCCCCGAGCGTGCGAGGGGTGAGGAGGACGGGGTCCTTTCAGCCACGGCGTCGCTCCGGCAGCGGCTGCTGGTCTCCCTGGCGCTCTCGATACCCGTCGTCGCCATGGCGATGGTGCCGGCCCTGCAGTTCCGCAACTGGCAGTGGCTCTCGCTGCTGCTGGCGACGCCGGTGGTGCTGTGGGGCGGCTGGCCCTTCCACAAGGCCGCCTGGCAGAACCTCCGCCACGGCGCCGCGACGATGGACACGCTGATCTCGCTCGGTGTCTCGGCGGCGTTCCTGTGGTCGCTGTACGCCCTGTTCTTCGGCACGGCGGGTGTGCCGGGCATGACGCACGGCTTCGAGCTGACGGTCCGGCCGATGGCGGGCGACGGCAACCTCTACCTGGAGGTCGCCGCGGGCGTCACGACGTTCATCCTCGCCGGGCGGTACTTCGAGGTGAGGTCCAAGCGGCGGGCCGGTGCCGCGCTGCGCGCCCTGCTCGAACTGGGCGCGAAGGACGTCGCCGTGCTGCGCGACGGCCGCGAGGTCCGGATCGCCGCCGGCGACCTGCGCGTGGACGACCTGTTCGTGGTGCGTCCAGGCGAGAAGGTCGCCACCGACGGCGTGGTCGAGGAGGGCAGCTCGGCGATCGACGCGGGGATGCTCACCGGCGAGTCCGTCCCGGTCGAGGTGGCCGTGGGCGACGCGGTCACCGGTGCCACGGTCAACGCGGGCGGACGGCTGGTCGTGCGGGCCACCCGCGTCGGCGGGGACACCCAGCTCGCGCGGATGGCGCGGCTCGTCGAGGACGCGCAGAACGGCAAGGCCGAGGTCCAGCGGCTGGCCGACCGGATCTCCGCCGTGTTCGTGCCCGTCGTGATCCTGCTCGCCGCCGGCACGCTCGGCTTCTGGCTCGGCGCGGGCTCGGGCACCACGGCCGCGTTCACCGCCGCGGTCGCGGTCCTGATCATCGCGTGCCCGTGCGCCCTGGGTCTGGCCACGCCGACCGCCCTGCTCGTCGGCACGGGCCGCGGCGCCCAGCTGGGCATCCTGATCAAGGGACCGGAGGTGCTGGAGTCCACCCGCCGCGTCGACACCGTCGTGCTGGACAAGACCGGCACCGTCACCACCGGCCGGATGAGCCTGGTCGCCGTCCACCCCGCCGGGGGCGTCGACGAGGACGAGGCCCTGCGCCTGGCCGGAGCCCTGGAGCACGCCTCGGAACACCCGATCGCCAAGGCGATCAGCCAAGCGGCGACCACCGACCTGCCGCGGGTGGAGGACTTCCGCAGCCTGAACGGCCTGGGCGTGCGGGGCGTGGTCGAGGGACACGCGGTGCTCGTGGGCCGGGCGGCGCTGCTGGAGGACCGGGGCATCCACCTGGACGACGACCTGCTGGGCGCGAAGCGGCGGGCGGAGGCCCAGGGTCGCACCGCCGTCGTGGTCGCGTGGGACGGCGAGGCACGGGCCGTGCTCGTCGTGGCGGACACCGTGAAGCCGACGTCGGCGCGGGCTGTCACCGACCTGCGCGCCCTCGGTCTCAGGCCGATCCTGCTCACCGGCGACAACAAGGCCGCGGCCGACGCCGTGGCCGCCGAGGTGGGCATCGAGGAGGTCATCGCCGAGGTCCTGCCGGAGGACAAGGCGGACGTCGTCAAGCGGCTCCAGTCCGAGGGCCGGGTCGTGGCCGTGGTCGGCGACGGCGTCAACGACGCGGCCGCCCTGGCCCAGGCCGATCTGGGGCTGGCCATGGGAACGGGCACCGACGTGGCCATCGAGGCGGGCGACATCACCCTGGTCCGCGGCGACCTCCAGTCCTCCGTGGACGCCATCAGGCTGGCCCGCCGCACCCTGACCACCATCAAGGGCAACCTCTTCTGGGCGTTCGCCTACAACGTCGCCGCCCTCCCCCTGGCCGCCCTGGGCCTGCTCAACCCGATGATCGCCGGAGCGGCCATGGCGTTCTCCTCGGTCTTCGTGGTGAGCAACAGCCTCAGGCTGCGCGGTTTCCGCGGCACGACCGGGGGCGACCCGCGGCCAGCAGCCTGATCAGCCGCGGTACAGCTCGATGAGGTACCGCGTGCTGACGCTGTCGGGGTGGTCGGCGCCGAGGACCCGCTCCACGTCGGGCAGCAGGTCCAGCAGCACGGCGAGCGCTCCCTCCCGGTCACCGCCCTGTCCCCGCCCGTGAGCGACGGCGAGGCGAGTGGTCACCGTGTCCGGGTGGTCGACTCCGAGTGCGCGCACCTGGTGGGGCAACAGCTCCTCCAGCGCGGTCAACGCCCCGGCCTCGTCCCCCGCCAGTCGGCGCCAGAGGGCGAGTCTTCGTCGTGTGCTCAACGTGGAGGGGTCGTCGGCGCCGAAGAACTCCACCTGGTCGTGCAGGAGCGCTTCCGTCATGGCGACAGCCGTGGCGAACTCACCCGTCTCAGCACGCCAGGCGGCGATGGCCTCGCGTGCGAAGAGGGTCGACGGGTGGTCTTCCCCCAGCACGCGCCGCTGGTCCGGTTGGAGGTCCTCCAGATCCGCGACGGCCCCGGCCAGGTCTCCGGTGTCCTTTCGGCGCAGGGCGATGGTCCCGCGGATGTCGAGCGAGGTCGGGTGGTCGGTGCCGAAGATCCGTTCCTGGTCCCGGAGCAACTCCCGGAACTCCGCGAGGGCACCGGCCGGATCGCCCGCGATCCCGCGCGCGGAGGCCAACGCGTGACGGCAGGCCAGCGTGTGGGGGTGTTCCGCTCCCAGCAGCCTCAGCAGGTCGGGCAGCAGTTCCCGCAGCGCGCGCACGGCGCTCGTCGGATCACCCGCCTCCGCAGTCCAGTGAGCCGCGTTGTGCCGGGTGATCAGGGTGTTCGGGTGGTCCGGGCCGAGCACCGCGAGCTGGTCCGCCAGCAGGTTCTCGTAAGCCTCCACGGCGCCCGCCGGGTCACCCGCCTGTCCTCGTGACGTGGCGAGAGCCTGACGAGCGGCGAGGGTCGTGGGGTGCTCGGGTCCGAAGACCGCCACCAGATCGGTCAACAGCTCCTCGAACGAGGACAGCGTCGCGAGCGCGTCGCCCGCTTCCACCCGGCGCGACGCGAGGTTGGTTCGGGTGACGAGGGTGACGGGGTGATCAGCGCCCAGGACGCGCACCTGGTCAGCCACCAGTTCCTCGAACGCGCCGAGAGGACCGAGCGGGTCGTCCGCACGGCTCGACCAGGTGATGAGGTTGGCACGGGTGACCAGCGTGGCGCGGTCGTCGGCGCCGAGCACCCTCGACTGGTCGGGGAGCAGCTCTTCGAACGCCGTCGCCGCGCCGACCGGATCACCGGCGCGCGCTTGCCACAAGGCCACTTCGCCGCGGGTCTCCAGCACGTCGGGGTGGTCCGGCCCGAGGACCCGCACCTGGTCGACCAGCAGCTCCCGCAGCGCGCGCACCGCGCCGTCGCCGTCCCCGGTCTCCCCCTGCCAGCGAGCGGCTTCGGTGCGGGCCGACAGGGTCTCCGGGTGATCTGCCCCGAGGTGCCGGACGGCCAAGGCGTGCAACTGCCGGAAGCGCGTGCGGGCATCGGCGACGAGGCCGCTCTGACCGAGGCTCCTCGCGGCGCGGAACAGGACCTCGTGACCACCCCCGTGCCACAGGTGCTCTCCACCCGCCTCGGCCAACGCGTCGGCGTTCGCCCGCAGCACCTGCGCGGACAGGGCGTCCCGCTCGACTTCGGGCCACAGGTGGACCAGCGCGTCGGCCGCGGCGCGCGCCACGACCGGCAGCCGGTGCGGAGCCACACCGTCCCACGTGGCCCTCTGCACCAGCGCGTGCACCCGAACCAGTTCCCCGTCCACGGTGATCAGGCTCAGGCGGTGCAGGCAGGTCAGCCCGTCCCCGGCCGTCTCGGCGTCGACCGTCCGCCCGACCCGCTCGGTCAGGTAGCGGATGACGGCCGGGGTGCTGAACAGGTCAACGGGGATCCCGTCAGCGTTCAGGAAGGCGGCGACGTCCAGCAGCGGGCCCGCCATCCCCGCCGGCAGCAACCGGTCGGCGTGCTCGACCGAGATCGACCACGTCGCGGCCACGGTCGTTCGGTGGTCGTCCGGCAGGGCCTCGTCTTCGGGCACGACCGCGGCCAGGGACCGGCGGCGGTCGGTCAACCGCTCCAGGTAGGCGGCACAGGACAGATCCCGGTCGACCATGTACGCGACCGCTTGGGCCAGCGCCAACGGCAGGCACCCGAGGGCGTTCACCAGTTCGGCGGCGCTGTCGAGCAGGGGCTCGCGCTCGCCCAGACCGCTGGCCAGGTAGGCCAGGGCCTCCGACTCGGCGAAGGTCCCCACGTCGACGAACCCGCGGCCGTGGCCGCGCAGCGCGGTGTCCCGACGCCGGGTCGTCACCAGCACACGTCCGACGGCCACCAGCGGCGGCCAGAGTCCAGCGAGGTCACCAGGCGACTGGACGCCGTCGAGCACGACGAGCCACCGCACCGAGGTGTTCGCCAGCCACTCGAGCAACCGGCGTGCGCCTCCACCGGGATCCCCGTCCTCGACGCCGGTCAGATCCGCGGCGACCCGCGCGTAGCCGGAGGTGATCGCATCCCGTGATCCGGCGGAGATCCAGGCCAGCAGATCAACCTCCCCTGCGGCCCACACCCGCTCGACGTGGTCCACCGCGAGCTGGGTCTTGCCGACGCCCCCCAAGCCCGACAACACGGTGACCAGGCGATCCTCCCCGGCAGCAACCGCTTCCGCCGTTCCGCGCCGCTGGAACGACGCCGCCCGAGGAGGCACGTTCCCGGAGCGGTGCGGCAGGCTCACCACCGGTCGAGCGGCCGCGTGGTGGTGGTGGTGGTGGTGCACCCCGCCGTCGATCCGCCCCGCCTGGAGCAGGAAGCCCGACACCTCACCGGGCGCGGTGTTGACCACGTCGTACTCGGGTGAGCTGCGCCTGAACTCCGACACGACGACGTCGCCACCTTCCGCTCGCGGGTCAGGCGAAGGGTAACGACCCGAGCGCCGCTAGTGGCCCGCTCGCCCCTCACGGGCGAAGTGCGGTTCCGCCGCCTCCAGCCGCGGTACCGCGACCCCCAACCGCCGTGCCTCCGCCAGGGTGTCGCGACAGATCTCCCTCGGCTCCACGGCATCGGGGTCGGAGTGCGTCGCGAAGCTCACGCGCAGGGGCGCGACGTGGGCGAGCAGCCAGGTGAGCACGGAGGCCGTGAGCCGGGTGGGCGCGCGGAACAGCAGCAACCCGCTCCGGTGACGTCGCAGGTCGACACCGCGCGCCTCCAGGAGCGGCAGCAGTTCGCGACCGGCCAGCAGCGCCTCGCGCAGGTCGGCCTTCGCCCCCGCCAGCTCGGACAGCGACCCCAGCCGGAGCCCCTGCGAGTGCAGACCCGCGTCCGACACGAAGTGGGCCCACAGCCAGCCGCGGAAGTCGGGCTGCTCCCTGATCCGGAGCCCGGCCTCGCGGAACGCCTGCCGCACGGCCAGTTCGCGGTCGGTCGGAGGCCTGCCGAACGTGCCGAAGACGACCGACGGCAACATCATCCCGCGGAGCACACCGTCCGCACCGAAGCCGCCCCCCGCCAGGGGAAAGCCCCAGGCGACCTGATCGGCGGGGAGGTCACCGATCGCCGCGAGCGGCTCGGTCCAGACGTTGCCGAAGACCAGCACCGCGGCGTCGCCGAGCAGGGGCGTCAGCCAGGCCGCGGCCTCCGCGAGCTGGTGGTGCGACACGCTCAGCACGACCAGGTCGAAGTCGTGGTCCGGCCCCAGTTCCTCGCGGTAGCGCACCGGCCACTCCTCGACGACGCGCTGCCCCCACACCCGACGCCGCGCGTCGAACAGGTCGAGGCTCACCGCGTCCCCGTAAGCCACCGCACGACCAGGCCGGACGTAGAACTCGACGTCGTGCCCGGCCCGTTCCAGCGCCCAGCCGTACACGGTGGCGATCACGCCTCGCCCGATCATCAGGATCTTCACGCTGCACCTCGATGGGATACGCTCAATCGGAGGCAATCTCCACTTAAGAAAATATGGAGACAATCTCCATTTGTCAACGGGAGGTGGTCCATGACCGCTGCCAGACCGCTGCGCGCCGACGCCCAGCGCAACCGCGACGCCCTGATGGCCAAAGCACGGGAGGTCTTCGACACGGGCGACTTCTTCGACCTGCGCTTCGACGACTTCGCCGCACTGGCGGGCGTGGGCACCGGCACGCTGTACCGCCACTTCCCCACCAGGGAAGCGCTTGCCGAAGCGGTCTACCGCGAGGAGGTCACCGCACTCTGCGCCCGCGCCCGCGAACTGCTGACCACGCTGCCCGCGGTGGAGGCGCTGGCGACCTTCCTGCACCACGTGGTCGACTACCTGGACACCCACCGCGGCCTGGCCCGAACGGTGGCCACCCTCATGACCACCGGCTCGGACACCCTGGCCGAGGGCAGCCGAGCGCTGGAGCGGGCCGTCACCGACATCGTGGCCGCCGCCGTGGAGAGCGGCGGCATCCGCGACGACGTGGACGCCGGCGCCGTCATGGTGGCACTGCACGGAATCAGCGCGTCCCACGACCGCCCCGGTTGGCGGACCGAGGCCGACGGCGTGATCACCCTCGTGCTGAGCGGACTGCGACCGCGGTGATCACCGCGGTACACCCGCTCGTCCCAGTCCACTACGACGGATGACGCAACTTCACGATGGGATGCCTCCGGGAAGCCCTCCCGAAGCGTGGTAACCGGTGAGCCGCCGAAGAAGGCGGCCAACCGGAACTGGGGACCTCATTTGCGCGCACTGACCATCGGTGCCGCGGTCTTGACGACCGCCGCACTGCTGACGGGTACCGCCCACGCGGCAGCACCGTCCAACGACGACTTCGACCAGGCCACCACGATCACCGCACTGCCGTTCAGTTCCACTGTGGACACTGGAGGGTCCACGGTGGCGGACGACGACCCGACGGACTGCACGTGGAGCGCGGGCAGCGTCTGGCTCCGCTACACCGCACCAGCCGACGGATTCGTCCGGATGACGGCCGACCGGCCGACCGGCGACAAGCCCGCCATCTCCGCCTACACGGGTGAGCGCGGCGCGCTGACGTGGACGCCGGGCGCCTGCCGGACCTCGCACGGCCGCGGCTCCAACACGTTCGCCGTGGCGGCGGGCACCACCTACCACTTCCTGGTGCAGGACATCCAGAACCCAGGGCCTGCCACGTTCGGCGTGGAACTCGTGCCCGCGGCGCCCAACGACGACTTCGCAGGCGCCGTCGACGTCCCGCTGGACACCGACATCGCGGCCGACAGCGGTCCCACCTCGTCGCAGGCGGGTGAACCGGTGCCGCACTGCGAGCACTGGAACACGCGCTCGCTGTGGTACCGCTACACCCCCGACCGCGCCCGGATCGTCTCGGCCAAGGTCACCAACGAGCTCAGCACGCCGAGCGTGACGGTCTTCCGCGGCACCGCGCTCGACGCGCTGACCGAGGTGGACTGCGTTCACACCAGCCACACCCCCGCGGTCTTCGCCACCGCACCGGGCGAGACGTACTACCTGCGGGTCGCGGACGGCGTCCACAGCGCGGGAGCGCTCACGCTGCGCCTGGAGGACGCCCCGCGGATCGCACCGACCACCGAGTGGATCATCCCGAACGACCCCGGCGTCTTCGACGACGTCCGGTTCATCATCAACCCCGGTGACCCGGCGGGCCGCTGGCTCGCGGGCGGCGAGGTCCAGTTCGGCGACGGCACGTCCGCCGAGATCCCCGCGGTCGAGGGCGCGGCCGAGGTCTTCCACCGGTACGCCGACGACGGCGCGTACGAACTCACGATCACCGGCCACACCGCGGACGGCCGCTCCGGCTCCACAACCCAAACGCTGCGGGTGGAAACGCACGACGTGACCGTGTCGAACGTGACCGCACCCGCCACCGCGACCGCGGGCGACACCGGCCAGGTCCAGGTGTCGATCACCAACACCCGCTACACCGAAGACGTCGTGGTGGAACTCCTGCGCCGCAGGTGGGACGGCTACTTCGACATCGTGGGCACCGTGCCGCAGCACATCACGAAGGACAGCACGGCGGTCGTGCCCTTCACCTACACGTACACCGACGCCGACGCCGCCCTGGGCAGGGCGACGCTCAAGGCACGAGTGCGCCTCACCAGCAGCACGGACAACAACCCGACCGACAACGAACGCACGGTGGAAACGACGATCACCCCAACCAGCCAGCCCTGGACCCGAACCGGCCGGTCGGAGCCACCACCGGCACTGACCGGCCGGCCCGCTGGCCTCGCCGAGCCCAGCGACGTCGAGCGCACCCCAGACAGCCTGCGACACCGCCGCGCAGCGGTCGTTGGTCAGGTCACCGGGGCAGCCGAACGTCCAGGTGTCGACCGCCATCAACGGATACGCGCCCTGGACACAGGCGACCAGCACGACCACCGCACCACGACCAACTGGACCAAACAGCTGGTCGACGGCAACCTCGGCGCCGAATCCTGGTGTGAAGGTCCGCTCCCGGCCGACTGTGGCGGTACCAGGACTGGTGACCTCGACGGACAGGGCGACGTGACCGCCCACACCCCACAGGACTATCACTTTCCGTAGCGACGTTCTCACCAGCAGAAATGTGAGCATCAACACTAGCCCGTGATGTTCCCGTGTTCATTTCGTAATATGGCGCGCTGTGTGAGCATGCCCCGTCCCCAACGCAAGGTGTTCCCGAATGTCGGGCCGACATAGAACGACGCAGACAGCCAGCCGGAACCGGAAGCTGCCCATCGCAGTCGCCGCCACCCTCTCCGTGGGCCTGGTGGTGACCTTCTGGGCCGTCCGCGTTCCCGACCAGCCGGTCGATCCAGCCGGAGCGGTCGCCCACCTGGCCGCCCCGTCGACCCCCAGCAGCCAAGACCTGCGACCCGTCACCACGACGACCTCCGCGCCGCCATCCTCTCAACCTCCGGTGACCACCACGGCGCCTCCGGTGACCACGACCCCGCCGCCGGTGACCACGACAGCACCCGAGACCACCACGCCGCCCCCCGCGCCGTCCTGTCCGACCACCCTGGACGGCGTCAAACCGCATGCGGCGCAGGTAGGTCACCACCTCGCGGGCAAGTTCGGCGTCGACGACATCGGCGGCGCCACCGGCCGCGGCGGCTCCGGAGAACACCCCCTCGGCCTGGCGCTGGACTTCATGGTCGACACCGCCACCGGCAACGCCCTGGCCGAGCACGTGCTGGCCAACCGCCAGGCGTTCGGCGTCACCTACGTGATCTGGCGCCAGCGCTACAACGACGGCAGCGGCTGGTCGCCGATGGAGGACCGGGGCAGTCCCACGGCCAACCACATGGACCACGTGCACGTGTCGTTCCAGGCGACCGCGACCGTCGACGTCACCTGCTGATCTCGTCGAGCGGCGAGCGGACCACCTCCATCACCAGCGGTGAGTGGTGGGCAGGTGCCTTTCCGGTGCTCGGCGAAGTCCGACCGTCCGGTGTGGTGGTGCGTCCACCACACCGGACGGTCAGCGGGTCGAGCACGACCGCCCCTACTTCGCGGCGCACAGGGCCTTGTCGAAGAAGGCGAGGACTTCGTACTGCCGGACCTCGTCGTTCGTCCCCGCGACGGTGACCGCTCGGCCGTCGGGGGTGATCGCGGTGCGGGTCTGGAACCCGTCGGCGTCGCCGCCGTGGCCGTACGCGGTGATCCCGCAGCTGAGCTTCATCTCGATGGTGCCAAGACCGTAGCGCCAGCCATCGGGCCATCCGGACGTGGCCACCGTCTGACGCATCTCCGCCAGCCGGTTGGGCTTGAGCAGCCGACCGTCCTGCAGGGCGACCAGGAACTTGTTCACGTCACTCGGGGTGGCGATCATCTGTCCCGCGGCGCCGGCGATCGACGGGTCGAACCGGGTGATGTCGATCAACTCTCCGTCGATCGGCTTGCCGTTGGCGTCCTTGGGCATCATGTAGCCCCGCGGGTGCGGGGCACGGATCTCGCGGTCGCCCTGGCCGGGGTAGTAGGTCTCCGTCAGCCCGATCCGGTTGATGATCCGGTCCGTGACCACCTCGGCGAACGGGCGTCCTGCCACCTTTTGCGCCACCAGGCCCAGCAACACGTACCCGGCGTTGCTGTAGTCCCACACCCTGTCCTGCCCCGGAGCGAACGTCGGTGCTTGCGTCAAGGACGAGTCCAACAACTCCCGTGCGTCGAAGTACCGGTCCTTGATCGGCAGGATCCCCTGGGACATCAGGGGGACCCCGGTGGGCATCCCGCTGGTGTGGTTCAGCAGTTGTCGGATCGTGATCGTCCGGCCATCGATCGCCGCACCGTCCCCGGTACCCCGCACCACGCCCGGCAGGACCTTCTCCACCGTGTCGTCCAGCGCGAGCTCGCCCTCGTCGACCAACTGCAGGATCGCCACCGCGGTGAACATCTTCGTGATGCTGGCGATCCGGACGTAGCCGTCCTTCGGCACCTTCGACTTCGTCCGGATGTCACCCACTCCAGCGGTGTAGTCCGTCACCCGCCCGTCCCGGCTCCGCACCGACATCAGCATCCCCGGCAGCGACCCGTCGCTGACCAGCTCCTCCAGACCTGCCTGCAACTCCTTGTCGTGAACCGGCCTCGATTTGCCGTCCGGCGCGGTCGCCGACGCCACGCCCGACACCGCGAGTCCGGCGATCGTCACCGCCGCCATCGCCGCGGCGACCACACCACGACGCCGGCGCGCGGGACTCGGGCGGGTTCCGGCCGGGCGACTGAGATCATTCGACAACAGACACTCCTCTTTGGACGATTGGGGCTGACCTGCACAAGTGTTGCCGCCGCCCCGGCTCCTCACCATCTCGTGCGCTGCACACCTCCGGTACAGCCAGCACTACCCCCGACACCCCGGAGGGCGCCCCTTCAGCCGGGCGTCAGTCCGCGCACAGCGCGGCGTCGATGAGCGCGTCCCGGTCCGCGGCGACGGACTCGTCGGTTACCGATCCGTTGAGCGAGGTGACCGTGAGGGTCACCGCGCGACCGTCATCGGTGGCCGCGTCGTGGGTCGCGTAGCCCGGGATGTTGCCGCCATGGCCCCACGCGACCCCGCCGCAGCTCAACGGCAGGCTGAAGATGCCGAGTCCGTAGCCAGGGCCCGACCTCGTATCCGGGTCCACCGGGATGGTGGTGCGCATCTGGGCCAGCTGGGCCGGTTCGAGCAACTCGCCGCCCAGCAGCGCGCGCAGGAACGTGTTGAGGTCGTCGGGTGTGGAGACCAGCTGGCCGGCTGCCCAGCCCCAGCTCGGGTCCATGCTGGTGAAGTCGAACAGCTCCTTGGTCGTCGGGTTGCGCTGGTAGCCCCTGGGGTGGCGGCCGCGGATGTCCTGCTCGCCGACCTCGGGCGCGTACGTGTCGCGCAGACCGATCCGCTCGATGACCCTGGTGGTCACCAGTTCGTTGAACGGGCGACCGGTGACCCGTTGGGCGATCAGCCCGGCCAGGACGTAGTTCGTGTTGCTGTAGGACCAGCCTCCGCCGGCGGGCCCGCCGTCCTCCCTGGCGTTCGCCAGGTCGAGCAGTTCGCGCGGTTCGAGGTAGACGTGCCGGTACGGGAAGAAGTCGCCCAAGGGCTCGAACATCGAGCTGGTGTAGTCGGGTAGGCCGCTGTTGTGCTGCAGCAGCTGGCGAACCGAGATGTTGGAGGCGTCCACGCCCTTGGCCCGCACCAAGCCCGGCAGGTACTTCTCGATCGGCGCGTCGAGTTCCACCTCGCCCTCTCCGGCGAGCTGGAGCACGACCACGGAGGCGAACATCTTGCTCGCGCTGCCGATCCGCACCCTGCCGTTCACCGGCACCTGCTCGCCGGTCCGCAGATCACCGAGCCCGGCCGTGTAGTGGCGGGTCCGGCCGCGGTGGTCCCGGACGGCAGCCAGCGCTCCTGGGTGCCGGTCGACACCGACGAGCTTGTCGATGCTCTGCTGCACCGCATCGCGGCGGGGCTCGGCCTGGGAGGCTGCGATCGAGCTGGCGAACGCGAGGCCGCCCGCCGCGACCGCCGCCACCGTCATGGTGGCCAGACGGCGACACCGCGGGGAACGAGGTCGACATCGCTGAGAAGAGGATGTGAACAAGGCAGACAACTCCTGGGTTCCACGAACGTCGGTCTTGCGATGACCGAGTGTCCCCAGGCTGCTCATCCCCTCCCCGGTGGACAATCCAGCTTGCTGGACGACCGAGGTAGTGGTGGCACCCCCGCGCCAGGGCCGCTCTTGTCCTGGTGGGTGGGAGAGGACGGCCCAGGTCGACTCGGTTTGATGTGGCAGTGCGCTGATCGGATATGGTCCCGGCTCGGGAGGTGGGATGACGCGGGTGTGGCAGCGCCTGTGGGCGTCGCTCGATGCCGCTGCGCGCCTGGTGGGTGGCCTGGGCACGGCATTGCTCGCAACGGTCGTCCTCGTCTGGATCGGCGTGGTCGTGCTGCTCAGCTGCGTCGGTGTCGGCATTCTCCTGGTGCCCTCCGCCCTGCGCGTGCTGCGGGCGGTCGCGAACCGGGAACGGGCCCGGCTCGATGTTCTCGACCCCGGCCCCGTGCCGCGCGAGGCGCGCGCCGCGGTGCGCGACGTGGTCGTGCGGCGTGAGCTGGCCTGGCTGCTGCTGCACGCCACAGCCGGCTTTGCTGTCGGGTTCACCGGAATCGCGATGCCGCTCACGATGGTGCAGAACACGACGTACCCGTTCTGGTACCGCTTGCTGCCGCCCGTGGACAACACCCCCAGCTTCATCTTCTGGGACATCTTCTGCGATGTCACAGACCTGACCGGCGCGTTGGTCGTCGCGCTGACCGGCGTGCTCTGCGGCGCCTTCATCGTCGCGCTCGGGCCGGCACTCGTCCGGGTGCAGGAGTGGCCGGGCCTGCACCTGCTGGCACCTCCCGCCGGCACCGACCTCTCGTTGCGGGTCGTCGAGTTGACCGCCACCCGTGCCGCCGCCCTCGACGCGCACGCCGCCGAGCTGCGCCGCATCGAGCGGTCGCTGCACGACGGCACGCAGAACCGGCTGGTCGCGGTGAACGTGCTGCTCGGCGCCGTGCGGCGGGCCGTGGACCGGGACCCCGCCGCGGCCCGTGCCGCGCTGGACCTCGCCCAGGACGCCTCCGAACAGGCGCTCTCCGAGCTGCGTGCGGTGGCGCGCAGCATCCTGCCCCCGGTACTGGCCGACCGCGGACTGGCCGGTGCCCTGGCAGGCCTCGCGGGTAGCTGCGGGGTGCCGTGCGAGATGGTGGTGGACGTACCGGGCCGGTGCGCCGCCTCGGTCGAGGCCACCGCATACTTCGTGGTGGCCGAGGCCCTGTCCAACGTGACCAAGCACAGCGGCGCCGCGAGTGCCGTGGTGGCGGTGGCCAGAGAGGGTGATCGGCTGCTGCTCCGGATCGACGACGACGGTCGGGGTGGCGCGGATGAGAGCGGCGGGTCGGGCCTTTCCGGCATCCGCAGGCGGATCGAGGCGTTCGACGGGCGCTTCACCCTGGACAGCCCGCCTGGCGGGCCCACGACGATGCAAGTGGAGTTGCCGTGCGGATCGTGATCGCGGAGGACGAGCCGTTGCTGCGGGAGGGTTTGGCGCTGTTGCTGCGCGCCGAGTCGCTCGACGTGGTGTGCACCACCGACACACCGGGATCGTTCCTGGCGGCGGTGTCCGAGCACGAGCCGGACGTCGCCATCGTCGACGTGCGGATGCCACCCACGCACACCGATGAGGGGATCGTGGCGGTCGTCGAGGCGCGGCGGCGCCAGCCCGGCCTCGCGGTGCTCGTGCTCTCGGCGTACGTGGAGCAGACGTTCGCCACCGAACTGCTGACCGGCGGCGCCAGCAGGCTCGGCTACCTGCTGAAGGAACGGGTGGGGCGGGTCGACGAGTTCATGAGCGCGCTGCACCGGGTGGCAGGCGGCGGCACCGCCGTGGACCCCGAGGTGGTGGGCCAACTGCTGGCCCGCAACCCGCACACCAGCGCGTTGGGCCGGCTGAGCCCCAGGGAACGCGACGTGCTCGCACTCATGGCCCAAGGACTCGGCAACACCGCCATCGCCGAGAAGCTCGTCATCACCGAAGGCGGAGTGCACAAGCACATCCGCAGCATCTTCGCGAAACTCGACCTCGCACCCGACGACCGGGCCGACCGGCGCGTCACCGCGGTCCTGCGCTACCTGGAGGGCAGCGGACCGAGGTAGCGCCGGTTCGTCGGCCACCGCGGCGAGCGCGGAGCGGAGCCACGCCGCGGCGGGCACGGGTACGTGGTTGCGTCCGCACGATCCCCACCGTCATCCAGCCGGTGCTGACCGACAACGGTGGGGTCGGCAAAGCGGTCGCCGGCGGACGTGGAGCAGGTCGGCCCAGAGCCGGTCCCCCTCTGCGCACAACGCACCAGAGCGACGGAGTCCGCTGCCCGAGCCGGTGATGGGCGAACAGGTAGACCCTGGTCACCGCGGGGCTGACAACGGCACACGAGTTCCGCAGAACCGAGCAAGGTCCTGCTGCGCTTCGAACTCGTCGCACCAGCGCGCGGAATCGAGGTGCAGCCTGCTCTACCTGACACCTGGGAGCCTGCGGTATCGGCGACGCAGGCGAACACCACTAACTTCTCGGTCATGAACTTCTCGCCCACCCGCGGCCAAGCCCTGCTCGCGACGGTCCTGGTAGTCAGCGTCGCGGCCAACGTCGCCGCTCAAGCCTTCGGTCTGAGCCTCTACATCAGCGCCGCTTTCGGGCTGATCGCCGTCGCCAGCGGCATCACGCTGTTCTCCAACCACCGCAAGAACCGTCAGGATCCGCGGACCTGAAGCGGTTGATGCCCGTTCATCACGGGTCGTCACCACGACGGGGATCTGGCTGCGCGCTCTGGAGAGGTTGGAGACGCACACTCCTGTAGCGCTGGTCCTGACCGGTGGGAAGATCCACGGGCTGCCCCGCCGAGGTGCCCTGACCATCGATGATGACAGCGAGCGCGGCCCGGCCTCGGGTAGTTTCCGGTGGCGTGCGACGGCGGCCGTCCGGACCAGACGGTTGCCGCGCAGAGCGGGACGGTCCCCCGGTTGCCGGGGCTCGCATCCGGACCGGAGCCCCAGGTCCGGCGGCGCCCGGCTCCCACCTACCGCCGCTGACGACGAACAGCCTGCGGAAATGACGTCCGAGTTCGTGCGGCGCACCAACGCACGGTGTCCGCCGCTGCGTTGACGGCGGCCGTGCTCGTCGAACCGGGCCGGCATCGCCGCCGCGGAGCGAAGGTACAGCCTGCACTACCGAGGAACACCCGCAGCCTGGGTCGCTCCGGCCGACCGACGGCATTACGGTTCTGCCTGGGAGTAAAAGGACTCCACACGGTTCGCGATCGACAGCTTGCCCTCCGTTCTGCTTCTCGGAGCCTCTCGAAACGAGCCTCATGTTCCCCGTGCTGCAGGCGGTGTTGGCCGTCCTGTCCCTGCTCTGCGTCACCTGGTCGTTGGTGCTGATCGCGGCGAACAAGCCGCTGCTGCCGCTGGTGGGAGCCAAGCGAGGACTCGTCGGCCTCCTCGCCGCGCTCGAGATCGGACTGCTGGTCCAAGCTGTCGTCGGCGTCGTGCAGATGCCCGGCCTGGACGGGGAGACCGACCGGTTGTCCTTCCTCGGCTACCTCGCCGGGCCGCCGCTGATCCTCCCGGTCGCGGTCGTGTGGTCGGCGGCGGAACGCACCCGATGGAGCGCGGGTGTGCTGGCGGCCGCCTGCTTCAGCGTGCCCGTCATGGTTCTACGCCTCGGCCAGCTCTGGGCCGGACATGCGTGACACATCGACCCGCCAGGGACCGGGCCGCACGCTGGTCGCCGTTTACGGGATCTTCGCCGTCGCCGCCACCTCGCGGTCGGCAGTGCAGCTCGCTACCCGCTTCGACCAAGCCCCCATCGCGTACGTGCTGTCCGCGCTCGCCGCCGGGGTCTACGTGCTGGCCACCGTCACCCTTGCGGTCGACTCACGGCGGATCGCACTTGCCGCGTGCACCGTCGAACTCGTCGGCGTGCTCGCGGTCGGCGCGGCCAGCCACGTGGCACCCGACGCTTTCCCCGACGCGACGGTGTGGTCGTTCTTCGGAATCGGCTACGGCTTCGTCCCGTTGGCGCTGCCGGTTCTCGGCCTGTGGTGGTTGAGGAGGACCGCGTGACCGGCGTGCTCAGCGACTGGTTCTTCACCAGCGCGTTCGGGATCTACATGGCCGCTGCCCTGTTCTGCGCCGCAGAGTGGTCTCTCACGCGGTACTCGGATTCACCGCCACCCGCCGCTGTCCGATGCGGGCGGCTCGGCGTCGCGCTGACCGTGCTGGGTGCGGTGCTGCACCTCGTGTCACTGGTGCTGCGAGGCGTTGCCGCGCATCGTGTTCCGTGGGCCAACATGTACGAGTACCTGTCCTCGTTCGGACTGGTCGTGGTGGTCGCTTGGCTCTACGTGGTGTGGCGTCACGAGCTGAGGCGGCTATCGCTGTTCGTGCTCCTGCCGCTGGCCCTGTTGTTGTTCCTCGCGGGTAATCAACTCTACGTCGAGGTCGCTCCGGTGCAGCCCGCCCTGCGGTCGTACTGGATCGCGATCCACGTAGCGGCGGCCCTGATGGCGAGCGGCGTCTTCTTGCTGTCCGGCGTCATCAGCGGCCTGCACCTGTGGGCCTCGTACCGCCCGGTGAGACGACTTCCGCTGATCGACCACCTCGACCAAGTCGCCTACCGCACCGGCACGATCGGCTTCGTGACGCTCACCTTCGCGATCATCACCGGCGCGGTCTGGGCCGAGGCGGCATGGGGCCGTTACTGGGGCTGGGATCCGAAGGAGACGGTCGCGTTCGTTTCCTGGGTCTGTTACGCGGCCTACCTGCACGCCCGCGCGACGGCCGGGTGGCGCGGCAAGCCAGCGGCCTGGGTCAACGTCGTTGGAATGCTCGCCGTGCTGTTCAACCTCTTCTTCGTCAACCTCGTGGTATCCGGCCTGCACTCCTACGCCAGCGCGGACTGAAGACGATTTCCACGGCATTGACGCGCTGCCAGTGGTCGGCACGCACCTGAGCTGCCCCGAGTTCGGTGGAGACCTTGATGTGCCCTGGGTTTTGCGGAGTCGGATTACTGGACTTCATGCTGATGATCCCCAGGAGAAGTCAGCATGCCCAGAAGTTGCCCGTCAGAGTTCCGCAGCAAGGTCCTCGATCTTCTCAAAGCCGGCCGCACCGTCGCCCAGGTCGCGCACGACCTGCAGATCAGCGACCAGACCATCTACACCTGGCGCCGCCAGGCGCTCGTCGATGCCGGACAAGAACCAGGCCTGACCTCGGTAGAGAAGGCCGAACTTGCCTCGGCCCGACGTCGGATCGCCGAACTGGAGACCGAACTGGCGATCCACCAGCGTGCCACCGAACTACTCAAGGAGGCGGTGCGCCCAAAAGCCCGCTTCGCCGCGATCGCGGCGATGGCCCAGGACGGACTGTCGATCCAGACTGCCTGCCGAATCCTGGGAGTGTCTGAGTCAGGGCTGCACGCCTGGCGTAGTCGAGCTCCGTCGGCTCGCTCGGTGCGGCACGCCTGGCTGACCGACCTCATCAGGCAGGTCCACGCCGCCTCCAACGGGGTGTACGGCTCCCGGCGGGTGCGCGCCGAGTTGATGCTGGGCCGTGGCATCACGGTGAGCCACGGCGCGGTCGAGATGCTGATGAAACGTGCGGGTATCACCGGACTTCCGGGCCGCAAACATCGGCGGCCCAGGCCGGACACGGCCACCGCGACCGACCTGGTCGACCGCGATTTCGTCCGCACCGCACCGAACCAGCTTTGGATCACCGACATCACCGAACACCGCACCCGTGAGGGCAAGGTCTACTGCGCCGTAGTGCTGGATGCCTTCTCCCGCAAGGTGGTTGGCTGGTCGATCGACAGCCGCCAGGACGCCGCGTTGGTGACCAACGCGCTCGGTATGGCCCTGCACAACCGCGAGGCCGCAACGGACACCGTGATCCACTCCGACCACGGTGTCCAGTACACATCATGGGCGTTTACCTTACGTGCCAAGGAGTCCGGGCTGCTGCCGTCGATGGGTTCGATCGGCGACTGCTACGACAACGCGATGATGGAATCGTTCTGGGGCCGGATGCAGACCGAACTACTGGACCGCAAACGCTGGCGCACCCGCCTCGAGTTGGCCAACGTGATCTTCGAGTACCTGGAGATCTTCCACAATCGGCAGCGTCGCCACAGCTCCCTGGACGTGCTCACCCCGATCGAGTATGAAATGCTCCACGTAGCCCCAAACGTGGCATGAAGTCCACCGAGTCGACTCCACGAAATCCAGGGCATCAGTCTCCATCAAAGCCGGGGCACCTCACACCTATGGCGTGGTCGACCGCGCCGTACATGGATGGATCGCCGACGAGTACGGACGCTCGGTGGTGAAGAACAGCATCGCGGTCCTCGTGCGCGTCATGGAGAAGGCATTGCGAGACGGGCTGCTTGACCGCAACCCGGCACGGATCACCGGCTGGCAGCGGGAGTACGCCCGCGCCGAGGATGAGTTGGACGACCCGCGCTCCTTCGCGCTGCCGGACTGGACCACGTTGACCCGCCTCTCCGATGCGCTGGCCGCCAAGTCTTCCGGCGAGTACGCGGGCTGGGGCGACGTGGTGTTGTTCGCCGCCTGTACCGCGGCCCGGATCGGCGAGGTGTCCGGATGCTGGGTGAAGGACATCGACACCACCGAGTGGACATGGAACGTCCGGCGCCAGACCATGAACGGTCCGGGAGGCCTGATCGATAAGGGCACCAAGGGAAACGGGCGCGAAAGGTGCCGATCATTGAGGAGATCCGCGAGTTGGTGGCACGCCGGATCGCCGGGACGGACGGAACTGGCGACGCCCGGCTGTTCACCGGGCCGCGAGGTGGCCGAATCTCCACCGCCGTTTTTCGCGACGCGACCCACTGGGACGAGGTGGTGAACCAGTTCGGCTACGAGCACCTGCGGCGTCACGACCTGCGGCACACCGGCCTGACCTGGATGGCCGATGCCGGTGTTCCGGTGCACCATCTCCAGAAGGTCGCCGGCCACGGCTCGCTCACCACTACGCAGCGGTACCTGCACCCCAACCGCAAATCGGTCACCGACGCGGGAGCGCTGCTCTCACAGCACCTGCAACGGTCTACGGAGGGGTCGACGACTGCGCAGCCCACACTCATCGATGGTGCGTTCAGTCCCCGCGCGTCGTGATCATCTATAGGCTCGGGTGATGCGCGATTCACTGCGGGAAGTTCTTCTGCATCAGCGGAGTTACGCGCCCAAGGACTCCGATGCCATGGTTCGCCGCGGACAGCTCATCCGGAAGGATCTCGCGGGACAATTGAGGGGGCAACTGGACGCGTTGTCCAGTGATCCTGATGTGGACATTGGCGATCTACGGGTTGAAGCACGTGACGCGACTGGGCTTTACAGCGAGATCCCTTGGGCGCGTATTCACTCGCTTGGTCGATCACCTTCGGCGACGATCGGTTGGTACGTGGTCTACCTGTTCGACGCCCCTGGTGACAACGTCTACCTCTGTCTGATGCAGGGCACAAGCCGCTGGCAAAACAACCAGTACAAGACGCGCCCGCTGCCTGAACTTCGCCAACGAGTGGAGTGGGCGCGCAAGGTGTTGGACGATCGCTTGAAAGTTCGCCCGGATCTGACCCGCACCATCAAGTTGAACGCTCGCGGTAAGAAGCTCGCACCGGGGTACGAGGCTGGGACGGTTGCCGCATTCGCGTATCCGGTAGACGCACTCCCATCAGATGACGTGCTCTCGGAAGACCTGCGGTTCCTGCTGTCGGCCTTGTCGGACTTGTACGGCGCACTGGACCAAGCGCTCGACATACCTGGAGAACCCGCCCCAGAGATCGCCGAGGTGATCGATGCAAGTGAACGTGCCGCACTTCGACGCGGCAGCCGAGGACAGGGAAGACGGTTGAGTGCCGAGGAGAGGTCGGCGATCGAGCGGCGCGCAATGGACGTGGCCAG
>NZ_DASUSQ010000059.1:0-7540 GCF_036375055.1 Umezawaea sp. | reverse complement strand
GTCCAGGCAGTCGTCCCGCACCTCCACCAGCGCCGCCACCGCGTCGAACGCCTCCGCGAACACCGGGAACGCCTCGTACAGCTCACGACCCATCCCGACCCGCTGCGAACCCTGACCGGTGAACAGGAACGCCAACCGGCCACCGACGACGGACCCGGTCGTCAGACCTTCGAGGCCCTTGCGCAGGTCGTCGTGGTCGGTGGCGACCACCACGGCACGGTGGTCCAGCAGGGTCCGGGTCGTCACCGAGGAGAACCCGAGGTCCGCCGGCTCGACCGACGGGTCCAGCGCGGCGAGGAGCCGATCGGCCTGTGCCCGCACGGCGGCGGCCGTCTTACCGGACAGCACCACCGGCACCGCGGCGAGCGGCCGACGTTCCGGCGTCCCGGCGTCCCGGCGACCCCCGAAGCCGCTGTTCGCGGCTTCGGGAGCCTGCTCGATGATCGTGTGGGCGTTGGTGCCGCCGATGCCGAACGCGGACACGGCGGCCCGGCGCGGACGCCCGGTCTCGGGCCACGGCGTCGCCTCGGTCAGCAGTTCCACCGACCCGGCGGTCCAGTCGACGTGCGGCGAGGGCTCGTCGGCGTGCAGGGTCCTGGGGGCGATGCCGCGGCGGATGGCCTCGACCATCTTGATGACCCCGCCGACACCGGCGGCGGCCTGGGTGTGGCCGACGTTCGACTTCAGCGCGCCCATCAGCACGGGCCTGTCGCGGTCCTGGCCGTAGGTGGCCAGCACCGCCTGGGCCTCGATGGGGTCGCCGAGCTTGGTGCCGGTGCCGTGCGCCTCGATGACGTCGATGTCCGACGTGGACAGACCGGCGTTCGCCAGGGCCTGCTTGATGACCCGCTGCTGCGACGGACCGTTGGGCGCGGTGAGCGTGCTGGACGCGCCGTCCTGGTTGACCGCCGAGCCCCGCACGACCGCCAGTACCTCGTGGCCGTTGCGCCGCGCGTCGGACAGCCGCTCGACGAGCAGCACGCCGACACCCTCGGCCCAGCCGACGCCGTCGGCGGATGCGGAGAACGCCTTGGAGCGGCCGTCGGCGGACAGGCCGCGCTGGCGGGAGAAGTCGACGAACGTCTCGGGCGTCGCCATCACCGTGGCGCCGCCGGCCAGCGCCAGAGAGCACTCACCGGACCGCAGCGCCTGCACCGCCAGGTGCAGGGCCACCAGCGACGACGAGCACGCCGTGTCGACCGTGACCGCCGGACCTTCCAGGCCGAACGTGTAGGACACGCGGCCGGACAGGACGCTGCCGGACGTGCCGGTGCCGACGTACCCGCTGACCTCCTCCGGGATCTCGGTGAGACCGGTGGCGTAGTCGTGGTACATCAGGCCCGCGAACACACCCGTCCGGCTGCCGCGCAGCGACGCCACGTCGATGCCCGCCCGTTCGACGGCCTCCCAGGAGGTTTCCAGCATCAGCCGCTGCTGCGGGTCCATCGCCAGCGCCTCGCGCGGCGAGATGCCGAACAGCGCGGGGTCGAACTGGCCCGCCTCGTGCAGGAACCCGCCCTCGCGGGTGTAGGTCTTGCCGACCGCGTCCGGGTCCGGGTCGTAGAGGCCCTCGACGTCCCAGCCGCGGTTCGTCGGGAACCACGAGATGGCGTCGGTGCCGCTGTCGACCAGCCGCCACAGGTCCTCCGGCGACCGGACGCCACCGGGGAAGCGGCAGGCCATGCCGACGATCGCGATCGGCTCGTCCGTGCCGACCGAGGCCGCGGTGAACTCCTCCGCCACCTCGTCGTCACCGACCAGCTCGGTGCGCAGGTGAGCACCGAGCGCGGTGGCCGTCGGGTAGTCGAAGACCAGCGTCGCGGGCAGCCGCAGGCCGGTCGCGCCGCTGAGCGCGTTGCGCAGTTCCACGGCGGACAGCGAGTCGAGGCCGAGTTCGACGAGACCGCGGCCGGGACTGATGTCGTCGGCCGAGCCGAAGCCGAGCACGGCCGCGACCCGCTCGCGGACCAGGTCGACCAGCAGCCGCTCCTGGTCGGTGGAGGAGAGTCCGGCCAGTCGCGCGACCCACGGCGCGGCGGCCGAGCCGGACGCTCCGGCTGCGGTGCGCCGACGCGGGACGCGGACCAGGCCGCGCAGCGCGTGCTGCACCTCGCCGGTCGCCTTCAGGGCCGGGAGGTCGAGCCTCGCGGGCACCAGGACCGGCGTGCTCGCGCGGAGGGCGCGGTCGAACAGCTCCATGCCCTCGGCGATGCCCAGCGCGGGCATCCCGGAGCGGGCGATGCGGGCCAGGTCGGCCTCGGAGAGCGTCGCGCCCATGCCGGAGTGCTGGTCCCACAGGCCCCAGGCCAGCGACACCGCCGGGAGGCCGAGGGAGTGCCGGTGGGTGGCCAGCGCGTCCAGCGCGGTGTTGGCGGCGGCGTAGTTGGCCTGGCCCGGCGACCCGAGGACGCCGGAGATCGACGAGAACAGGGCGAACACGGCCAGGTCGCGGTCCAGCGTCAGCTCGTGCAGGTGGTGGGCGGCGTCGACCTTCGGCGCGAACACCGCGTCGAGGCGTTGCGGGGTCAGGGATTCCAGGATGCCGTCGTCCAGCACCCCGGCGGTGTGCACGACACCGGTCAGGTCGGGGATGGTCGACAGGAGCGCTTCCAGCGCGGCGCGGTCGGACACGTCGCAGGCCACGACGTCGACCCGCGCGTCCAGGGCGGCGACCAGGTCGGCCGCGCCCGGCGCGTCGGGGCCGCGGCGGGACGTGAGCACCAGGTGCCCGACGCCGTGCTCGGCGACCAGGTGCCGGGCCAGGGCGGCGCCGAGCCCGCCGGTGCCGCCGGTGATGAGCACGGTGCCGCCGAGCGCGACCGGGTCGGCGTCGGCGGACGCCCGCGCCAGCCTCGGCACGAGCGCCCGGCCGTCGCGGAGGGCCACCTCGGGTTCGCCGGTCGCCAGGACCGACGGGAGGGCGGCGTGGATCTCGGCGCGGGAACCGGCGTGCACCAGCACGATCCGGTCGGGGTGCTCCTGCTGCGCGGACCGCACCAGACCGGGAACCCCGGCCTGGCCGGTCGTGTCGCCGGTCACCAGCACGAGCGTGCCGTCACCGCTGGCGAGGAACGACTGGATCTCCACCAGGACGTGGCCGGTGACGTCGCGGAGCGTCCCGTCCGGAACGACCAGCACCGTGGCGTCGTCCGCGGTGGACTCGGGTGCGACCGGAGCGGGCACCCAGTCGAGGCGGAACAGCGAATCGGTGTTCGCGGCGAACGTCTCGCCGGAGATGGGCCGCAGCGCCAGCGAACCGACGTGCGCGACCGGGCTGCCCCCGCCGTCGGCGACGTCGACCGACACCGCGTCGCCGCGGCCGGTGATCCGGGCCCGCAGCCGCGAGGCCCCGGCCGCGAACAGGGTCACGTCCGCCCAGGAGAACGGCAGGGACGCGGACTGCGCGCCGCCCGCGCCGATGCCGTGCAGCACCGAGTCGAGCAGCGCCGGGTGCGCGCCGAACTCGGCGGCGACCCGGTGCTCCGACTCGGGCAGTTCGGCCTCGACGTAGACGGTCTCGCCGTCGCGCCACGCGGCCTTGAGGCCCTGGAACACCGGCCCGTAGGCGAGTCCGGCGCGGGCCAGGTCCTCGTAGGTGCAGCCGAGGTCCACCGCCTCGGCGGCGGGCGGCCAGGTGGTGAGGTCGACGTCGGGCGTCCGGACGGCCTCGGTGAGCACACCCGCGGCGTGGGTGGTCCACTCGCCGCCGTCCGGCTGCGCGGACACCGTGATGCCGCGTCGGCCGGAGGCGTCGGCGGGGTCGAGTTGGAGGTGGACGTTGACCGCGCCGCCCTCGGGCAGCACCAGCGGTGCCTGGAGCAGCAGTTCGTCGACGTGCCCGCAGCCGACCTCGTCGCCCGTGCGGATGGCCAGTTCGAGCAGCGCCGTGCCGGGCACGACGACCGCACCGGCCACGACGTGGTCGCCGAGCCAGGCGTGCGTGGCGACGGACAGCCGCGCCGTGCCGAGGACACCGCCGTCGGGTGTGCGCAGCACCGCTCCCAGCAGCGGGTGCCCGGTCGAGCCGAGCCCGGCCGACGTGACGTCGCCGACCGACCCGTCCCCGTCGAGCCAGAAGCGCTCGCGCTGGAACGGGTACGTCGGCAGGTCGACCCGCCGCGCGCCTGTCCCGGCGAAGTAGGCGGCCCAGTCCACGTCGACACCGCGGGCGTGGGCGGCACCGACGGCCGCGACCAGGGTCTTGGCCTCGTCGCGGTCCCTGCGCAGGCCGGCGATCAGCACCGCGTCGGTGGCGCTCTCCGCGCCCATCGCCGTGAGCACGCCGTCGGGGCCCAGCTCCAGGAACGTCCTGACGCCCTGCGCTTCCAGGGTGGTGACCGCGTCGGCGAACCGGACCGTGCCGCGGACGTGCCGCACCCAGTACTCCGGGTCGGTGACATCACCGAGCAGCGGGATCTTGGGCTCGTGGAAGGTGAGCGTGGAGACGACGGCCCGGAACTCGTCGAGCATCGGGTCCATGAGAGGCGAGTGGAACGCGTGCGAGACGGCCAGCCGCTTGGACTTGCGGTCGGTGAAGTGCGCGAGCACCCGCTCGACCTCGGCCTCGTCGCCCGCGATCACGACGGAACGGGGGCCGTTGACCGCCGCGAGGGACACCAGGTCCGTGAGATGGGGCGTGACCTCGGCCTCGGTGGCCTGGAGCGCGACCATCGCGCCACCGGCCGGGAGCGCCTGCATCAGGCGGCCGCGGGCGCTGATCAGCGTGGCGGCGTCGTCGAGGGACAGCACACCGGCCACGTGGGCGGCGGCGACCTCGCCGATGGAGTGCCCGGCGAGGAAGTCGGGGCGGACGCCCCACGACTCGACCAGCCGGTAGAGCGCCACCTCCAGCGCGAACAGAGCGGGCTGGGCGAACTCGGTGCGGTCCAGGGTGTCCTGGTCGTCGATGCGGAGGTCGACCAGCGCGGCGATCTCGTCGAACGCGTCGGCGAACACGGGGAACGCGTCGTAGAGGCCGCGGCCCATCCCGGCCCGCTGCGAACCCTGGCCGGTGAACAGGAACGCGACCCGCCCGCCGACGACCTCGGTGGCCTCGACGGCGGTCAGCTCGCGGCGCAGGTCGTCGAGGTCGGAGACCGCGAGGACGGCCCGGTGCGTGAGGCGCGACCGGGAGGTGGCGAGGGAGAAGCCGAGGTCGGTCAGGTCGGCGTCGGTCCCCAGAAGCGCGGACGCCTGGGCCCGCAACGCCTCCGGCGACCTCGCCGACAGCACGACCGGCACCGCGGCGGGCGTCGTGCGGGCCGTCACCGGCTCCACGACGACCGGCGCCTGCTCCAGGATCGCGTGGGCGTTGGTGCCGCTGAACCCGAACGACGACACGCCCGCTCGGCGCGGCCGGTCGACCTCGGGCCAGTCGACCCGGTCGGTGACCAGGTCGATCGCTCCGGCCGCCCAGTCCACCTGCGGTGAGGGGGCGTCGACGTGCAGGGTCTTGGGCACGACGCCGTGCCGCATCGCCATGACCACCTTGATCACGGCGGCGACACCGGCGGCGGCCTGGGTGTGGCCGATGTTCGTCTTGACCGAGCCGAGCAGCAGCGGGGTTTCCCGGTCCTGGCCGTAGGTCGCGAGCAGGGCCTGGGCCTCGATCGGGTCGCCCAGCGCGGTGCCGGTGCCGTGCGCCTCCACCACGTCGACGTCCGACGCGGACAGACCGGCGTTGGCCAGCGCCGTGCGGATCACCCGCTGCTGCGACGGGCCGTTCGGGGCGGTCAGACCGTTGGACGCGCCGTCCTGGTTGATCGCGGAACCCCGGACCACCGCGAGGACCTGGTGGCCGTTGCGCTGGGCGTCGGACAGCCGCTCCACCAGGAGCATGCCGACGCCCTCGCCCCACGCCGTGCCGTCGGCACCGGCCGCGAACGCCTTGCAGCGCCCGTCGGCGGCCAGACCGCGCTGGCGGGAGAAGTCCACGAACGCGGCGGGCGTCGACATGATCGTCACGCCACCCGCCAGCGCCAGCGAGCACTCACCGGACCGCAGCGCCTGCACCGCCAGGTGCAGGGCCACCAACGACGACGAGCACGCCGTGTCGACCGTGACCGCCGGCCCCTCGAAGCCGAACGTGTAGGAGATGCGGCCGGACGCGACGCTGGCCGCGTTGCCGGTGCCGAAGTAGCCCTCGATCTCGGCGGGCAGCGAGTGCAGCCGCGTGCCGTAGTCCTGCCCGTTGCTGCCCGCGAAGACGCCGACCTGCCCGCCCCGCAGGGTGTCCGGGTCGATGCCCGCGCGTTCGAAGACCTCCCACGAGGTCTCCAGCAGCAACCGCTGCTGCGGGTCCATCGCCAGTGCTTCCCGAGGCGAGATGCCGAAGAACTTCGGGTCGAACTCCGCCGCGCCGTAGAGGAACGCGCCCTCGCGGGCGTAGGACTTGCCCGGTGCGTCGGGGTCCGGGTCGTAGAGGCCCGCCAGGTCCCAGCCGCGGTCGGTCGGGAAGTCGCCGACCGTGTCGACGCCGTCGACCACGAGGTCCCACAGCTGTTCCGGCGTCTCGACCCCGCCGGGGAAGCGGCACGCCATCGCCACGATGGCGATCGGCTCGTCCACCGGGATCGCGGTCGCGGTGGCGGCGAGGGCCGCCGGGCGCGAGCCGACCAGTTCGGAGCGCAGGTGCTCGGCGAGCGCGACGGGCGTCGGGTAGTCGAACACCAGCGTCGCGGGCAGCGCGAGCCCGGTCTCGGTCGCGATCACACCGCGGAACTCCACGGCGGTCAGCGAGTCGAAACCCAGTTCCTTGAACGCCTTGCTCGGCTCGATCGCGTCACCGGAGGAGTGGCCGAGGACGGTGGCGGCGTGCGTGCGGACGAGGTCCAGCACCAGGTGCCGCTGCTCGGGTTCGGCCAGGCCGGTCAGCCGCGCCGTGAGGCCGGTGCCCGCCTCGCTCGACGCGGTGCCCGCGAGGGCGTCGCGCGCCTGCGGGAGGTCGGACAGCAGCGGGCTGAGCCGCTCGGAGGTGAAGACGGGGCTGAACCGCGACCAGTCGACGTCGGCGACGGTCACCAGACCGTCGTCCAGCGCGATGGCCCGGCGCAGCGCGGCCAGCGCCAACTCGGGCGCCATCGCCTTGACGCCGCGCAGCCGCAGGTGCTCCTCGACGTCCTCGACGGTCGCCATGCCCGCGCCCGCCCACGCGCCCCAGGCCACCGACAGCGCGGTCAGGCCTCGGGCGCGGCGCGACTCGGCCAGCCCGTCCAGGTAGGCGTTCGCGGCGCCGTACGCGGCCTGCCCGCCACTGCCCCACGTGCTGGCGATGGAGGAGAACAGCACGAACGCGTCGACCTCGCCGACCAGCTCGTCCAGGTTCGCCGCGCCCGCCACCTTGGCCGCGACGACCCGGCGGAACTCGGCGACGTCCTGCGCGTCCAGCGCCACCAGCGAGTCGACGCCCGCGGCGTGCACGACGGCGTTCGGCGGGTACTCCTCCAACAGCGCCCTCAACGCGTCCCGGTCGGCCACGTCGCACGCGGCGACCACGACGGGAACGTCCAGCTCCTCCACCAGCTCGGCGGCACCCGGAGCG
>NZ_DASUSQ010000058.1:0-7444 GCF_036375055.1 Umezawaea sp. | reverse complement strand
TGCGGCTGCGGCTGCGGCTGCGGCTGCGGCTGCGGCTGCGGCTGCGGCTGCGGCTGCGGCTGCGGCTGCGGCTGCGGCTGCGGCTGCGGCTGCGGCTGCGGCTGCGGCTGCGGCTGCGGCTGCGGCTGCGGCTGTGGCTGTGGCTGCGGCTGTGGCTGCGGCTGCGGCTGTGGCTGTGGCTGTGGCTGTGGCTGTGGGCGATCCTCCCCCCGCTCGCGTGATTGTCTTCATGGCCGTACGCACCGTGTCAAGACTGGAAAGATGTCTTGACACGGCACGGCCGGCCATGAGGGCGCTTCGGATCGGGGGCAGGGTGGGGTGTGGGCTCGGTCGAGGCCGGCTGCCGTTGTGGTCGGGTTTCCGGCCCAGCCCGGCCCAGCCCGGCCCGCAGGCCTACGGGCTTCGCCCCGAGTTGTGCGCAGCCCTGCCGGAGGGCTTCGCCCCTGCGGTCCCGCTTCTAGCGGGTGTAGCTCTCCACCAGTTCGACCAGTGTGCGGGCGGCGAAGCCGGTGGCTCCCGGTACCACCTCGTCGTACTCGCTCTCCGACCTCGCCGGGCCCGCGATGTCCAGGTGTGCCCACGGCAGCCCGGCGGTGAACTCGCGCAGGAACAGCGCCGCCGTGATGCCGCCGGGGCCGGGTGGGCACTGGCGGACGTCGGCCACGTCGCTCTTCACGGCGTCGGCGTGCTCGTCCAGCAGCGGCATGCGCCACCAGGCCTCGTGCACGCGACCGCCCGCCGTCGTGATGCGGGCGGCGAGGTCGTCGTCGGTGGCGAAGAGGCCGCCCGTGCGCAGGCCCAGGCTGACCTTCATCGCACCGGTGAGGGTGGCCACGTCCACCAGCAGGTCCGGGTTGAGGGTCTTCACGGCGTAGGCGAGGGCGTCGGCCAGGACGATCCTGCCCTCGGCGTCGGTGTTGGTGATCTCGGTCGTGGTGCCGCAGTAGTGGCGGACGACGTCACCGGGGCGGTAGGCCGAGCCGGAGACGTGGTTCTCGGCGCACGGCACCAGGCCGGTGACGCGGACCGGGAGGCCGCGGCGGGCGATGGCGAGCATCGCGGCGATCACGGCGCCGCCGCCGGACATGTCCGTGCGCATCAGGTGCATGCCGTCGGCGGGCTTCACGGAGATGCCGCCGGTGTCGAACGTGATGCCCTTGCCGACCAGCACCACGTGCGGGGCGTGGCCGGTGACCGAGCTGGGCCGCCAGGACAGTTCGAGGAGCCTGGGCGGGCGGGAGGAGCCGCCGCCCACCGCGAGGACGCCGCCGAAGCCCTCGGCGGCCAGCCACTTCTCGTCGCGGACGACGGCCTTGAGGCCGGGCACCCCGCCCGCCTGCTTGGCGGCGGTGCTCGCCAGCCACTGCGGGTCCTTGACGTTCGACGGCGTGTTCGCCAGGTCGCGGCTCAGGGCCGTGGCCAGGGCGAGGTCGTACGCGTGGCCCGCCTCGGCCGCCAGCACGTCGGTGTAGCCGGGGTCCTGGACGACCAGCCTGAGCGACCTGATCCGGGGCGGCGGGGCCTCGCCGGTCACCTTGAAGCGGTAGCCGCCGAGCGTCGCGCCCAGGACGAACGCGCGGACGCGCTCCGCCTCGGCGTCCGCGGGCAGCAGCACGTCGTAGGAGCGGGCCTCGTCGGCCTGGTCCAGCGCGCGGACGAGGGTCGCGCCCGCCGTGCGCCACGTCGCGGGCCCGCCGTCGCCGACGCCGAGCCGCCACCCGTCACCGTCCCGCTCGGTCTCGCCGAGGTCCGCCGTGGTCAGCACCACGCTCGGCACGCCACGTCGGGCCGCGTCGGCGACCTCGACCTCGACGAGTGCGGTGGGCACGGGGGTGCGCAAGGCGGTCCTCCTCAGTCAACTGTGTATGCGGTATCACAACGAAGTGAGGCCCCGGTTCCACAGTGGAAACCGGGGCTTCGAGGCTTCTCGAGGCTGGGATCAGCCAACGGCCGCCTTCAAGGCATCGCCCAGGGCGCTGGCCTCCTCCGCCGACATCTCGACGACGAGGCGCCCACCACCCTCGAGCGGAACGCGCATCACGATGCCGCGCCCCTCCTTGGTGACCTCGAGGGGACCGTCGCCGGTCCGGGGCTTCATGGCCGCCATAGCGTGCTCCCTCCGTCAAAACCCTTCCCCGTCCGACCTGGTTCGCGAAACCCGGCCGGATCCGCGTCCATTCTCCCCTATCCGGACTCAGCCGCGAAACCGAACCGATCTTTCGGTGGTTCCGACAACCATTTGTCGATCTTCACTTGTGCCTGTTCAGAGGCTGGATCGCCGTACTGCAAAGGGATTCCGCGCGGACGATCACCGTCACCGGTTCGTGATCCGCCCTTCGTGCGCGGGTCGCCCGATCCGGCGCGTCCCGGCCCGACGGCCCGCCCTGGTCGCGCGGGGCCGGGCCTGCCAGACTCGACCGTCGTGCGAGCCAGATCCGCGTTGTTCGACGTGTACGGCGGCCACCTGCGTGAACGCGGTGGTGCCGCGACCATCGCCGCCCTGGTGCGGCTGCTGGAGCCGCTGGACTTCGCCGCGCCCGCCGTGCGGACCGCCGTGTCCCGGACCGTTCGGCAGGGATGGCTGCACCCGGTGCGCCTGGCAGATGGCCCCGGCTACGCGCTGACCCCCAGGGCCGAACGGCGGCTTGACGAAGCGGCCGCGAGGATCTACCGCACCCGGCCGTCCACGTGGGACGGTCGGTGGCACGTGCTCGTCCTGGAGGAACTGCCGGGCCGCGAGTCGCGCGAGCGGTTGGCCTCCTCGCTGCAACTGCTCGGCTACGGCGCGTTGGGCCCCGTGACGTGGATCGCACCGCGCCCCTCCCCCGAACTGGCGGACGTGCTGGCGGCCGAGGGTGTGGCGGCGAGCACGTTCCACGGCGGACACGAGGGCGACGACGGGGGTCTGGCCGCGCGGGCGTGGGACCTCGCCGCGCTCGGCCGGGACTACGCGGCGTTCGTCGCGGAGTGGGCACCGGTCATGTCGCGTGTGGACGGTTCGGCGGCGCCGGAGTCGTTCGCCGCGTCGCAGCGGCTGCTGCACGCGTGGCGGAAGTTCCTGTTCCGGGATCCCGGCCTGCCGGTGGAACTGCTGCCCGCGGACTGGCCGGGGACCGGGGCCGCCGAGTTCTTCGACCATCACACCGCCCGCCTGGCCCCGGCCGTGGAGCGGTTCGTGGACGAGTGCCTGGACAAGTCGGCGCGGAACGAGTCCACTGCTTAGGTAGTCACCGAAACTGGAGGTCTCCGCCGTGTCCGAACTCCTCATCGACGACGCCGACGGTGTGCGCACGTTCACGCTGAACCGCCCGGAGGCGTTCAACTCGTTCACGGTGTCGCTGAAGGAGGCGTTCCTCGACGCCGTCCTGGACACCGCGAAGGACGAGTCGGTGCGCGCCGTGGTCATCACCGGGGCAGGCAGGGCGTTCTGCGCGGGCCAGGACCTCAAGGAGCACGTCGCGCTGCTGGAGTCCGGTGACCCGGCGCCGCTGAACACCGTGGAGCAGCACTACAACCCGCTGATCAAGGCCATCATCGGCATGCCGAAGCCGGTGATCGCCGCGGTCAACGGCACGGCGGCGGGCGCGGGCGCGTCGATCGCGTACGCGTGCGACCTGCGGGTCGCGGCGGCGTCGGCGAAGTTCCTGATGGCGTTCGCGAACGTCGGCCTCACGTCGGACTCGGGCGCGGCGTGGACGCTGCCGAGGCTGATCGGGCACGGCAGGGCGATGGAGATGATGCTGCTCGCCCAGCCGGTCGACGCGCAGGACGCGCTGCGGATCGGGATGGTCGGCCAGGTCGTGCCGGACGGCGAGGCGCTGAGCACCGCGCAAGCGTTGGCGCGCAGGCTCGCGGCGGGCCCGACGACGGCCTACGCGATGATCAAGAAGGCGTTGGCCGTCGGGTCCGGCGGGACGCTGAACGACGCGCTGGAGATCGAGGCCAGCACCCAGGCGCTGGCGGGCGCGACCGACGACCACCGCGAGGCCGTGGCCGCGTTCGTGGCGAAGCGCAAGCCGGAGTTCACCGGGAAGTAGCGGCCCCGTCGGCGGCCACCGCGCGGAAGCAGGTCGCCACGTGGTCGTCGACCATGCCGGTGGCCTGCATCAGCGCGTAGGCCGTGGTCGGGCCGAAGAAGACGAAGCCGCGGCGCTTGAGCTCCTTGGCGAGGGCCTTGGACTCGGGCGTCACGGCGGGCACGTCGGCCGTCGTGGCGGGTCGCACGCGGCCCTCCTTCGACGGCGCGAACGACCAGAGCAGGTCGTCGAACGGCTCGTCGAGGTCGGCGACCACGCCCGCGTTGCGGATGCAGGCGTTGATCTTGGCCCGGTTGCGCACGATGGACGCGTCGGCCATCAGCCGCTCCACGTCGTCGTCGCCGTAGGCCGCGACGGTGGCGGGGTCGAACCCCTCGAACGCGCGGCGGAACGACTCGCGCTTGCGCAGGATCGTGATCCACGACAGGCCGGACTGGAAGGACTCCAGGCACAGCCGCTCGAACAGCTCGGTCTCGCCGTGCAGCTCGACGCCCCACTCGGTGTCGTGGTACTCGGCGTAGTCGGGGGTGCTGTCGCCCCACGGGCAGCGGACGATCACCGGGCGTACGCCTCGGCGAACCGGGCGAACTTCTCCAGCGACCTCCGCACGCCCCAGGTGAACGCCGGGCGGACCAGCGGCCAGCCGAGCCGTCCGACGACGCCGAGCGGCAGGTCGAGGCGTTCGACCCAGACGAACTCCGACGTCCACTCGGTGACGGGCTCGACGAGGAACTCGCCGGTGCCGCGGACGACCTTCCCGGTGTGCAGCACGGCGCAGCGCGTCGGCGGTTCCCAGTCGGTGATCCGCATGGTGTCCGTGAAGCCCAGCGGTCCGGCACCGGTGAACGCGGCCAGGGTGGAGCCGACGCCCCTGCCGTCGCCCGAGGTCACGCGCACCGAGGTGCCGAGCATCCACTCGCCCTGCCGGGTCCAGTCCGTCAGCGCGGCCCACGTCGTCCCGGCGGGCGCGGCCACGGGGACCTTGAGCACGAGCTCCGTCACGTGGAGCCGCCGTTCTCGCCCGCGTGCCGCGCGACGGGTTCGGGCTCCGGTTCGGGTTCGGGCTCGGGCTCGGGCCTCGGGTGGCCGTCCTCCAGCTCGGCGATCCGGGCGCGCAGGTCGTCGACCTCGGTCGCGAGCCGTTCGAGCACCCAGTCGACCTCGGTCATCTTGTAGCCGCGCAACACCTGTTGGAAGCGCAGGTCGCGGACGTCGTTCGAGGTCACACCCTCGGCCGGGAGCCTGGTCGGCGACGCGCCGGGCGGCAGGGGGGCGAGCTCCTCACCGCGGCCGAACACGAGCGACGACAACAGGAACACCACGGCAGCCACGAGAACCATGACGACGAGGTAGATGAGCGCGGTGGTCACGACGACGATCGTGGCACATCGCGGCGGATCAGACTGCGGACAACGCCAGACAGCGCTTCGCCAGCACCCCGACCCTGATGAGGACGACGTAGAACACGGCCGCCGCTCCCAGCACCGGCGCGGGCATCAGCAGCCGTTCCGCGTCCAGGGCGGCGGTGCCCGTGACGATCGCGAGGTTGCACGACACCGCGAGCACCGCGCAGGTCGCGGCGACCCCTCCCGCGAGCCTGCCGAGGGTCGTCCCGCTGACGCCGTACCGGGACAGCAGCCGTCCGACCAGCAGCGAGAGCACGGCGCAGGAGCTGATGACCCACGGGAGGTGGCCGTTGGCGCGGGCGGCGAACAGGTACCAGTCGGGCGGGGGCGGACCGTCGAAGCCCGCCCACGGCCCGATCCAGAACCTCTGGTTCAGCTCCCACAGCACGGAGGTCAGCGGGATCAGCAGGGCCACCGTCCGCAGCGTCGTGGCGGCGTGCGCGACGGCCAGTTCCGCCTGGTAGCCGGGGGCGACGACGGTGAGCGGGCCGAACTCCTCGACCGCGCGGCGCTCGGCAGCCTCGGCGGACAGGCCCCGGTCGCGGTAGGAGTCGGCCGCGTCGTCGAGGCTGTCGCGGGCCTCGGCGAGCAGGTCGGCCTTGACGTGGGCGGGCCCGCGCAGCCGCAGGTCCAGGTCGCCGACGTACTCCTCGATCACGCCCGCTCCGGCCACGGCCCACCTCCGAGGACGCCGTCGATGGCCGTGGTGAACTCGCGCCACGCGGCGCGCTCGTCCGACAGCGCCCGTTCACCCGCTCCGGTGAGCCGGTAGGTGCGGCGCTTGCGGCCCGCGACCGTGCTCCACTCGCTGGTGACGTGCCCGGCGCGCTCCAGCCTGCGCAGCGCCGGGTAGACGGTGCCGGTCGGCAGGTCGAGGGCACCCCCGCTGCGCCGCTGGAGCGCCTCGATGATCGCGTAGCCGTGCAGGCTGCCGCCGTCCAGCGTGGCCAGCAGCAGTGCGTCCAGGTGGCCGCGCAGCGCGTCGGACTTCATGAGTAGCGAGTCTACGGATCCGACCGAGGGATCACATCGGGGTGATCCCCGACGTCGAGCAGAGTGGCTACGCACAGCGTCCTCACCCGTGGACCCCCTCGACCTGGCGCGGGCGCGGTTCGCCACCACCCCGTTCCACTTCCTCCCCCGCTCGCCGAACACCGGCGGCGCAGGAAGACCTGCCTCGACCGCGATTCCGCTCGGCGGCTCCGCGCGAGCACCGGTCCCCGCCCGGCGCTACGCGAGCGCCCGCAGCACCCGCGTGGGCGTTCGCGTTCCGGCGATCGACGCGACCATCTCCACGGTCCGCCGCGTCTGCCGGACCTCGTGCGCGCGGAACACCCGCGCCCCGGTCCACGCCGCCACGGCGGTCGCGGCCAGGGTTCCGTCGACCCGGTCCCCGACGTCCGCGCCGAGCGTCTCGCCGATGAAGTCCTTGTTGGACAGCGCCATCAGCACCGGCCACCCCGTGCCGACCAGTTCGTCCAAGCGGCGCAGCAGCTCCAGCCCGTGCCAGGTGTTCTTGCCGAAGTCGTGGGTCGGGTCGATCAGCACGCCCGCCGCCGGCACGCCCAGGGCCACCATCCGCTCGGCCCGCTCGACCAGTTCCGCCGCCACGGACGCCACCACGTCGGCGTAGTGGACGCGGTGCGGGTCGGTGCGCGGCTCCAGGCCGCCGGTGTGCGAGCAGACGATGCCCACGCCGAACTCGGCCGCCACTTCGGCGAGCGCCGGGTCCGCGCCCGCCCACGTGTCGTTGATCAGGTCCGCGCCCACCTCGCACACGGCCCGGCCCACCTCGTGCCGCCACGTGTCGACGCTGATCACGAGGTCCGGGTGCCGCTCGCGGACGGCCGCGACGAACGGCACGACCCGGCGCGCCTCCTCGGCGGCGTCCACGACCTCGCCCTTGGAGCCCGCCTTCACCCCGCCGATGTCGACGATGTCCGCGCCGTCGGCGACCGCGCGGTCCACCGCGGTCATGGCCGCCTCGTCCTCGAACGTGGC
>NZ_DASUSQ010000057.1:0-24461 GCF_036375055.1 Umezawaea sp. | reverse complement strand
GGATTTCCTGCACTGGCCGTGCCGTTGCTGTTGGGCGTGGTGCGGGATTTCAGGCTTTTCGGCGTGTGCGTCGTACCAGGGCTGCTATCAGCACGAGGGCTGCCGCGCCGATTCCTATCACTGGCCACGGTTCGGTCTTGTTCGTTGGGGGTAGTGGTGCTGCTGAAGCGTCGCCCGTTGGTGCGGGCTCCGGTGTCGTTGGTGGTGGTGCTGGTGGTGTGGCCAGGGCTGTTGCTGCTGCCACCGCGGTGATGGTCGAGGTGGTGGCCTTGCCGAATTCCGAGGCTGACAGCAGGGTGCCGTCCGGGTCGAAGGTGATCGCTTCGCCCTGCTCCTCGTTCGGCAGGGGGATACTTACCGGGTCCGAGTCCAGTGCGGTGACGAAATCGCCGTTGGGAACCGGGAACAGGTAGGCGTCGGTGTAGGTGCGCAGCGCTATCACCTTGCCGTCGTGGGATACCGCTCCGCCGGTGACCACTCGGGTCACCACCGAGCTTTCCAGTGGGCCGCCGGGGGTGTCGGTGCCCGCGATGGAGACCCTGGCCACCTGTTCCATGGTGCCGGTCGCGCCCGCTGCCAGTGGGGCGGTCGGGCGGTAGACGAGGGCTGAGCCGATCGTTTCCTTGGTGACGATGTAGGGCACGCCGTCCGGGGTCAGCAGAATCGCCTCGGCGTCGTGCTTGCCGTCCGGGTAGGTCAGTCTGAACAGTTCCGCGTCGCCGTTCTGGGAGACGACGTGCAGTGCGACCGTTTCCCTCGACCGGCCGTTGTCGCCGGTGTCGGCCAGCCACAGCCTGCCGTCCCGGCCGAGTGCCAGGTCTTCCACGTCGAACGGGTTGACCGGGGCGGTGATGGTGTCCAGGACCTCGCAGTCGCGACCGATCACCTGGACGGCGATGTTGCCGCTGTCGCTGTCGTTGACGGCGAACAGGCGGTCGCCGTCCGAGGCCAGGCCGGACAGCTCCTCCAGGCGTTGGTCGGTGACGGTGCAGAGTGGAACCGGAACGGCCGGGTCCGCGGTGGCGGACCCGGCCGTGACCAGTGTCAGTGCTGCGACCAGGCCGAACAGGCGCACGCTCAGGCGGGGCTTCCCACGGCGTACTGCTCCAGCAGCGCGGCGAGCGTCGGGTGGACGCGGGCGCTCAGCTCGGTGCCCTCCTCCGTGTGCTTCTCGGACAGCACCTCGCCCTCGCGGTGGATGCGCGCCACGATCTCGCCGCGCGCGTACGGCACGAGCGCCTCGACCGTGACCTCCGGGCGGGGGATGAGCTGCGAGATGCGTTCGCGCAGCTCCTGGATGCCCTCGCCGGTGTGCGCCGACACGAACGCCGCGCCGGGGAACAGGTGGCGCAGGCGGGCGATCGTCAGGTCGCCCACCGCGTCGGTCTTGTTGACCACCAGCAGTTCGGCGGGCATGGGGTCGTCGCGCTTGCCGTTGATCTCGGCGATGACCTCGCGCACGGCCTTGACCTGCTGCTCCGGCATGCCGTCCGAACCGTCGACCACGTGCACGAGCAGGTCGGCCTCGGCGACCTCCTCCAGCGTGGAGCGGAACGCCTCGACGAGCTGGTGCGGCAGGTGCCGGACGAACCCGACCGTGTCGGTCAGGGTGTAGGGCATGCCCTCCGGCGTCTCGCTGCGCCGGGTGGTCGGGTCGAGGGTCGCGAACAGCGCGTCCTCGACCAGCACACCGGCGCCGGTCAGCGCGTTGAGCAGGCTGGACTTGCCCGCGTTGGTGTACCCGGCGATGGCCACGCTCGGCACCTCGCCGGAGTGGCGACGGCCGCGCTTGGTCTCGCGGATGGTGCTCATCGCGGCGATCTCGCGGCGGAGCTTCGCGATGCGGGCCCGGATGCGCCTGCGGTCGGTTTCGAGCTTCGTCTCACCGGGACCGCGCGTGCCCACGCCGCCGCCACCGCTGCCGCCCGCGCCACCACCCTGCCGGGACAGCGACTCACCCCACCCGCGCAGTCGCGGCATCATGTACTGGAGCTGGGCCAGCTCGACCTGCGCCTTGCCCTCGCGGGAGCTGGCGTGCTGGGCGAAGATGTCGAGGATCAGGGCGGTCCGGTCGACCACCTTGACCTTCAGCTTCTCCTCCAGCTGCCGGAGCTGGCCCGGTGAGAGCTCACCGTCGCAGATGACCGTGTCCGCACCGGAGGAGATCACGACGTCGCGCAGCTCGGCGACCTTGCCCGAGCCGATGTAGGTGGCCGTGTCCGGCTTGTCGCGGCGCTGCACGAGCGCGTCCAGGACCTCGGAGCCCGCGGTCTCGGCGAGCAGCTTCAGCTCGGCCATCGACGCGTCGGAGTCCTGCACCGTGCCCTCGGTCCACACGCCGACGAGCACCACCCGCTCCAGGCGGAGCTGCCGGTACTCGACCTCGGTGATGTCCTCGAGTTCGGTGGAGAGCCCGGCGACGCGGCGCAGTGCCGCGCGGTCGGCCAGTGCGAGGTCGCCCGTGGACAGGTTCTCGTCCTCGTCGGCCCAGTCGGTGGTGTCGTTGTTCAGCGTGTTTTCCGTCATTTGCCCTTCATTGTCCCACGGAGCGCCCACACGGCCGAGTGGTTAACCACCGGGGTAAAGCGCCAGGTAGATGGCGGTGCTCGGTGTGTCGGTGTCGACCGGTCGGGCGGCTAGCTCCTCCATCAACGAGCAGAGGCGCCGCTTTAGTTCCGCCGGATCGATCCTGACGACCAGTCGGGTCTGCTCCAGCGCGTCCGGTCCGACGTCGGCGACCTCGCCGAGGAACGCCTGGAGCATGGCCTCGGCGAGCCTCTCGTCGATCCCGACGTCGTCCAGCCGCCAGGACAGGCCGGTGGAGCGGTACGGGATCTCCTTCGCGCCCCGGTTGCCCGAGCGGGCCGGGAGGGCCTCCAGGAAGCCGGTGGCCACGAGCTTGCGCACGTGGTGCAGCGTCGTGGCGGGGTCCTTGGCGAGCTTCTCGGCGATCTCCTTGTTCGTGAGCGGCTCCAGGTGGGTGATCCGGATGATCCGCAGCCGCACGGCGGAGGCGAGGGCAGCCGCCTCCTCGGGGGTCGCTCGACGCATGCGCACCTCCACAGCATAAGTGATTGACTGCTTCCAATCACTTCGACGAGACTCCGCCCATGGCTCTCTGGACGCACCGGGACTTCCGGCTCCTCTGGGCTGGCGACACCGTCAGCCAGTTCGGCTCCTCGATCGGCCGCACCGTCCTCCCGCTGCTCGCCGCGACCACGCTGGCCGCGACGCCGTGGGAGATGGGCGTGCTCAGCGCCGCGGGAACGGCCGCGTTCCTGCTCATCGGGCTCCCCGCGGGCGTGTGGGTCGACCGGGTGCGCCGACGGCCGCTGATGATCACCACCGACGTGGCGCGGGCGGCCCTGCTGCTGTCCGTCCCGTTCGCCTGGTGGCTCGGCGTGCTGACGCTGGCGCAGCTCGTCCTGGTCGCGCTGCTGGTCGGCGTGTGCACGGTCTTCTTCGACATCGCCTACCAGTCGTACCTGCCGTCGCTGATCGGCCGGGAGCACCTGGTCGAGGGCAACTCGAAGCTCCAGGCCAGCCAGTCGGTGGCCGACGTGTCCGGACCCGCGCTGGCGGGTGGCGTCGCCCAGGTGATCGGCGCCGCGAACGGCGTCCTCGCCACCGGCCTCGGCTACCTGGGCTCGGCGCTGTTCCTGTGGCGGATCGGGGGCGTCGAACCCCCGCCCGAGCCGCACGGGGGCCGCACGCTGCGCACCGACATCGTCGAGGGCCTGCGGTTCGTGTTCGACAACAGGTCGCTGCGGGCCATCGTGGGCTGCACCGGCACGTCGAACTTCTTCTCCGGCCTGGAGATGGCGGTGCTGATCCTGTTCCTGGTCCGCGACGTCGGCCTGTCCGAGGGCCTGGTCGGGCTCCTGCTCAGCGCGGGCGGGATCGGCGGCGTGCTCGGCGCCGTGACGGCGAACTGGTGGAACCGGCGGCTCGGCCAGGTCCGGCTGATCTGGCTGTCGCTGCTGGTCACGCAGCCGTTCGGCCTGGTGCTGCCGCTGACGGCGAACGACTGGCGGGTCGGTCTCGCGATGCTGGGCATGGCGGTCGCGGGCTACGGCGTGATCATCTACAACGTCAGCCAGGTCACCTACCGGCAGACGGTGTGCCCGGACCGCCTGCTCGGCCGGATGAACGCGAGCGTCCGGTTCCTCGTGTGGGGCACGATCCCGCTGGGCGGCCTCGTCGGCGGTGTGCTGGGCGGCTGGCTGGGCGTGCACACCACGCTCTGGATCGCCATGACCGGGCAGGTTCTCGCCGTCACCTGGGTTCTGCTCTCTCCGCTGCGGACGAGCCGCGACGAAGCGGCTACCGTTTCCGACCATGGCTGACACGACCGTTCTCCTCGACGGACTCCACTTCGGCGAAGCTCCCCGGCACGGCCCGGACGGCAAGTTCTACTTCTCCGACTTCTACGAGAAGGCGGTCTTCACCGTCGACCTGGACACCGGGGAGAAGCAGGTCGTCTGCTCGCTGCCCGGCCAGCCGTCGGGCCTCGGCTGGCTGCCCGACGGCAGGCTGCTCGTGGTGTCCATGAAGGACCGCACGGTCCGCAGGCTGGAGCCGAACGGGGTCCTCGAACTGCACGCGGACCTGTTCGACATCGCCACGTTCCACACCAACGACATGCTGGTGGACGCCCTGGGGCGCGCCTACGTGGGCAACTTCGGGTTCGACCTGCACGAGAAGATCAAGGAGGACGGCATCGAGTCGCTCCTCGCCCCGAACTACGACCCGCCGGGCACCCCGCTCGCGCTCGTGGAGCCGGACGGCACGACCCGCGTGGCCGCCGAGGACCTGAAGTTCCCGAACGGCACGGTGCTGCTGCCCGACGGCACGCTGGTCGTCGCCGAGACGCTCGCCTACCGGCTGACGGCGTTCGACGTGGCCGAGGACGGCTCGCTGAGCAACCGGCGGGTGTGGGCGGACCTGCGCGAGCACGTCATCGCGCCGGACGGGATCTGCGTGGACGCCGAGGGCGGCGTCTGGGTGGCGACCGCGCTGCAACCGGTGGTCGTGCGGGTCGTCGAGGGCGGCACCGTCACCGACCGCGTCGAGACGACCCAGATCAGCTACGCCGTCGGCCTGGTCGGCACCACGCTCGTCGTCTGCACCGCCCCGACGTCGGACCCCGACGTGGTGGGCCAGCAGCACGTCGGCAGGCTGGAGACCGCGCGGGTGAAGGTCGGCGACCGCTAGAGCGAGTCCCACCAGGTCCGGTCGAGCTCGCCGCGCGCGACGAGCACGGCCGGGCCGGTGAGGGTGCTCCCCCGCTCGCCGATCACGACGGTGACCCGGCCGCCGGGGACGTCCACGGTGGCCCGCCCGGTGGTGCGGCCCGTGCCGTGCAGCCAGGACGCGACGGCGGCGACCGTGCCGGTGCCGCAGGACCGGGTCTCCCCCACGCCGCGCTCGTGCACGCGCATCCGGAGCGCGCCCTCGCCCAGGACGTTGACGAACTCCAGGTTGACGCCGTTCGGGAACACCGCCGGGTCGAAGTGGGGCTGCTCGGTGAGGTCGAGGGTCGCGACGGGCACGTCGGTCACGCACGCCAGGTGCGGGTTGCCCACGTCGACGGCCACGCCCGCGAAGTCCGCGCCGCTGGTCTTCGTGGTGGACGCGCCGGTGATCCTGGCCCGCCCCATCTCTATCGTGACGCCGCCGCCCTCGTGCACGGTGACGGTCCGGTCCCCCGCGCGGGTGCCGACGACGAACTCGCCCGCGGGCACCAGTCCCGCGTCGACCAGGTAGTGCGCGAACACCCGCAGGCCGTTGCCGCACATCTCCGCGATCGAGCCGTCGGCGTTGCGGTAGTCCATGAACCACGGGCCCACGTCGAGGCGGAGCACGCGCAGCACGCCGTCGGCGCCGAGGCCCCGCTGCCGGTCGCACAGGGCCCGCACGCGCGCCTCGGTCAGGTCCAGCACGCCGTCCGGGTCGGGCAGCAGCACGAAGTCGTTCTCGGTGCCGTGCCCCTTGAGGAATTCCACTCCGCCCACCGCACCAGGTTACGGGGCGAGCAGGGCCAGCACTTCCCCGACCAGGTCGGGGCGGGCCGCGTCGAACCAGGTGATCCGCCGGTCGCGGCGGAACCAGGAGCGCTGCCGCCGGACGAACCGGCGGGTGGCCCGCGCGGTCTCCTCGGCGGCGGTCGCGAGGTCGTGCTCGCCGTCGAACGCGGCGAGCACCTGCTGGTAGCCCAGCGCCCGCGCCGCGGTGCGGCCGTCCCGCAGGCCCGCGGCCTCCAGCGCCCGCACCTCGTCGACCAGACCGGCCTCGAACATCCGCCGCACCCGCAGGTCGACCCGCTCGTCCAGCTCGGCCACCTCGCGGTCGACGCCGACGAGCACCGTGCCGTAGCGGGCGGGACCGGGCTCGGGCAGGTTCGCCGAGAACGGCTGCCCGGTCAGCTCGATGACCTCCAGGGCGCGCACGACGCGGCGGACGTTGCCGGGCAGGATCGCGAGCGCGGCGGCCGGGTCGAGCACGGCCAGCCGGGCGTGCAGGGCGGGGCCGCCCACGACGGCCAGCTCCTCCTCCAGCCTGGCCCGGACGGCGTCGTCGGTGCCGGGGAACCTCAGGTCGTCCAGCACGGCCTGCACGTACAGGCCGGAGCCGCCGACGAGCACCGGCGTCGTGCCCGCGGCCAGCAGCTCCTCGACGAGCGCGCGGGTGTGGCGCTGGTAGGCGGCGACGGAGGCGGTCTCGGTCACGTCCAGCACGTCGAGCAGGTGGTGCGGGACGCCGTGCCGCTCGGCCTCGGTGACCTTGGCCGTGCCGATGTCCATGCCCCGGTAGAGCTGCATCGCGTCGGCGTTGACCACCTCGCCGCCGAGTTCGAGCGCGAGGCGGACGGCGAGGTCGGACTTGCCGGTGGCGGTGGGGCCGACGACGGCGACGGGGACGGTCACGCCCCAGTTTCCCAGACGGCGACGTGGTACCCGACGCCGTAGGGCACCAGCAGCTCCGACCGCGCGCACCGCCACGGCCCGGTGGCCTCGGCGAGACCGGCGAGCACCTGCCAGGCCGCGCGGCCGTCCGCGCCCAGCTCCGCGGCGAGCACGGGGTCCAGCGCGCGCAGCGCGGCGGGGTCGGCGGTGGACAGGGCCGCGCGCACGCCGTCGTCGAACGGTCCGGCGCGGTCGTCGGGACGGCCGACGGACGCCTCGCCGTGCCGGTGCGAGCCGGTGCCGAGGACGAGGAACCCGACCGCCGGTTCCTCCGCGAGGTCCTCGCCGATCGCGAAGCAGTCGCCGGGCGGCAGATCGGGGTCGACCAATTCCACCCGGACGGTCATCGCGCCCCCGACGGCCCGCAGCCAGCCCGCGACGAGCGCGGGCAGGGGCAGATCGGGGTCCGAAGTGGACTCGACGGCCGACAGCGCCACCGGCACATCGACGCCGTATCCGCGGAACGTCCCGGAGATGTCCGGGCCGAGCGTCCTCCGACCGGACGGATCACCCGCGATCACCACCCAGCGGGGCGAGCTGTCCGCCAGGTCACGAGCCGCCGCGACGCACGCCGCGCGCACCGGTTCGGTCTCGTCCACGGCTCCGCCGACCAGCTCGGGCACCAGGAGAGGCGGGTGCGGCAGCACCGCCAGACGTCGGATCACACCTCGTGACGCTACCCATCTTCGACCTCGCGGTACCGAGCTGAGCCCTGACCTGTTTGAATGCGCGCGGGGTACTGGAGACGATGAGACGGTCCAGGTACTCGGTGCTGGGCCCCGCCGGTGGCGGGGCGCCCGTGGTTGGCACGGGCACCACGAAGTGGGCAGGCGAGGAGGAAGCCGGCGATGACGGAGCACGAGACGACACCGGAGACCACTGGTGACAGTGGCGGTACCACGACGGTGGTCGAGGGAACGAAGCAGGAGAGCGCCGCGGTGGCAGCTCCGCCGGTCCCCGTGGCGTCGGACCACCCTGACCGCTGGGGACGAGTGGACGCGGACGGCACCGTCTACGTCAAGACGGCCGACGGCGAGCGCGTCGTGGGGTCCTGGCAGGCGGGCGAGCCCGAGGAGGGCCTCGCGCACTTCGCGCGTCGGTTCGACGACCTGCGGACCGAGGTGGAGCTGCTCGTGGCGCGGCTGTCCTCCGGGGCGGGCGACCCGAAGCACGCCCTCACGAGCGCGAAGCACGTGCGGGACACGCTGAAGGACGCCGCGGTCGTGGGCGACCTGGAGGCGCTGGCCAAGCGCGTCGACCACGTGCTGGCCAAGGCCGAGGAGGGCCTGGAGAAGGCCAAGGAGGCCAAGGAGGCCGCGCGGACCCAGTCCGTCGCGCGCAAGCAGGAGCTGGTCGAAGAGGCGGAGACGCTGGCCAACGAGTCGACCCAGTGGAAGACCACGGGTGACCGGCTGCGGCAGATCCTCGACGAGTGGAAGACCATCCGCGGCGTCGACCGCAAGACCGACGAGCAGCTGTGGCGGCGGTTCTCCAAGGCGCGCGACGCGTTCAACCGGCGTCGCGGCTCGCACTTCGCGGACCTCGACCGCCAGCGCGGCGTGGCGAAGAACCGCAAGCAGGAGCTGGTCGAGGAGGCCGAGAAGCTCGTCCAGTCCGACGACTGGGGTCCCACGGCCGGTCGCTACAAGGACCTGATGGTCGAGTGGAAGGCCGCGGGGCGGGCTCCGAAGGAGGCCGACGACGTGCTCTGGCAGCGCTTCCGCGCCGCCCAGGACGCGTTCTTCGCCCGCCGGTCCGAGGCGTTCAACGAGCGGGACGCGGAGTTCGGCACCAACGCGCAGCTGAAGGAAGCCCTGCTGGCCGAGGCCGAGGCCATCGACCCCAGCGCGGACCTGGAGGCGGCCCGGTCGCAGCTCTACAAGATCCAGGAGCGCTGGGACGCGATCGGCAAGGTGCCGAGGGAGCGGGTCCGCGACCTGGAGGGCAAGCTGCGCGCCATCGAGGAGAAGGTCCGCGGCGCGGTCGACGCCCAGTGGCGCCGGTCCGACCCCGAGGCCGAGGCTCGGGTCGCGCAGTTCCGCGAGCGGGTCGAGCAGTTCGAGGCCCAGGCCGAGAAGGCTCGGTCGGCCGGGGACAAGCGTCGGGCCGAGCAGGCCGAGGCGCAGGCCAAGCAGTGGCGCGAGTGGCTGTCCGCCGCTGAGGCGGCCGTGGCCACCCGCTAGTCCGGCAGGCACCACCGACGGGGCTCCCAGCGCGCTGGGGGCCCCGTCGTGCTGTCCACGGCCGCCGCCGGCGGCCGGGTCACAGGCCCGGTCGGGACGCCGCCAGCTTCAGCCACTTCACCAGCAGCACGACCACGGCGACCACCGCGATGATCAGCCCCGCGCCCGGACCCGGTCCGGGGGCGTGGCTGGTGGTGGTCTGCTGCGTCCAGATCGACAGCACCCCGCTCACCGAGGCCACGAAGCACCCGAGGGCGCAGAACCACACGAGGCCCCAGCGGCGCAGGATCAGGCTCAGCGCGGACATCAGCACGCCAGCGACCACCGACGCGTACGCGAACACCTTCGGCAGCGCACCGACGACCTCCCCCTCGGGGATGCGGCCGAGCAGGATCTGCCAGCCGCGAGCCTCCCCCGCCCACGGCAGCAGCTGGGCGATGAGCAGCGCGAACACGGCCACCGCGATCAGCAGCGCGCCCGCTCCGGGGTCGACGCGCTTGGCGGCCGTCCTGCCCACCTGGTCGATCTCGTCCCGCAGCCGGGACAGGTCGTCCGACTCACCCGTCACCGGACGCCGCACCCGACCTCCGCGGTGGGAAGGGGCGCGGGAGCGCCGAACGACGGCAGCCCCAGCGCGGTGCCGGGGGTCTTCGGCTTGACGCCCGCCTCGGACTGGTCGCCCGCCCTCGTGCGCCGGTGGCTGATCAGCGGGCCGTCGGCGACGACGTAGTGCGGCGCGCCGTAGGTCACGACGGTCTCGACGACGTCACCGGGCCGCACCCGCGCGTCGCCGGGCGTGAAGTGCACCAGCCGCCCGTCACGGGCCCGGCCGCTGAGCCGCAGCGTCTCGGCGTCGCGCTTGCCCTCGCCGGTCGCCACCAGCACCTCGACCTCGCGGCCGACCTGCTCCTGGTTCAGCTCCAGGGCCATGGCCTCCTGGAGTTCGACGAGCCGGTCGAAGCGCTCCTGCACGACCTTCTTCGGCAACTGGTCGGGCAGCGACGCGGCGGGCGTGCCTGGGCGCTTGGAGTACTGGAACGTGAAGGCGTTGGTGAACCGGGACTGGCGGACGACGTCGAGGGTCGCCTGGAAGTCCTCCTCGGTCTCGCCGGGGAAGCCCACGATGATGTCGGTGGTGATCGCCGCGTCCGGCATCGCCTCGCGCACCTTGTCCAGGATCGACAGGTACTTCGCGGAGCGGTAGGAGCGGCGCATCTCCTTGAGCAGCCGGTCCGAGCCGGACTGGAGCGGCATGTGCAGCGAGTGGCACACGTTCGGCGTCTCGGCCATCGCCGCGATCACGTCGTCGGTGAAGTCCTTCGGGTGCGGCGAGGTGAACCGCACGCGCTCCAGGCCCTCGATCGCGCCGGTCGCGCGCAGCAGCTTGCCGAACGCGAGCCGGTCGCCGAACTCGACGCCGTAGGAGTTGACGTTCTGCCCGAGCAGCGTCACCTCCAGCACGCCCTGGTCGACCAGGGCCTGGACCTCGGCCAGCACGTCGCCGGGGCGGCGGTCCTTCTCCTTGCCGCGCAGCGACGGGACGATGCAGAACGTGCAGGTGTTGTTGCAGCCCACGGACACCGACACCCAGCCCGAGTAGGCCGAGTCGCGCTTGGCGGGCAGGGTCGACGGGAAGGTCTCCAGCGAGTCGAGCAGCTCGACCTGGGCCTCCTGGTTGTGCCGGGCGCGTTCGAGCAGCACCGGCAGCGACCCGAGGTTGTGGGTGCCGAACACGACGTCCACCCACGGCGCGCGGCGGACGATCTCCTTCTGGTCCTTCTGGGCCAGGCAGCCGCCGACGGCGATCTGCATGTCCGGGTTCGCGGTCTTGGCGGGCGCGAGGTGCCCGAGCGTCCCGTACAGCTTGTTGTCGGCGTTCTCCCGGACCGCGCAGGTGTTGAACACGACCACGTCCGGCGAGACGTCCCCGGTGGCGGGCGCGTAGCCCGCGTCCTCCAGCAGGCCCGCGAGGCGTTCGGAGTCGTGCACGTTCATCTGGCACCCGAACGTGCGAATCTGGTACGTCTTCGGAATGGTTGCCGTGCTCACGTGACCACCATATCCCCTGGTCAGTCCGCTTCCTCAGCCGCGCGGACCGAGCGCTGCGCCAACCACCGGTTAGAGCAGGTCACGGCCCCCGCGAGCGGGCCGGGAGACCGCGGAGCGCGAGGGCGTCCGGACCGGGCGGGGGAACCGGTCGCCGAGGCCTCCGCCCGACCGTGGTCACTCCGTCACGCAGAGCGACTTTTTCGGGACGCCCGGCCGTTCCCGCCGTGGCTGGACGGCGGACGGGTGTCACTGCGGGTCACCACGCCCTCCTTCCGTCGGGTTCAGGGCGGGCCGCGAACGTGACACGATGCCCAGGTGTCGGGAACAGGGCGGCGAGTACACGCCGCCGGGGCCGTGCTGGCCCTGGCGGCCATGGCGCTGAGCGCCTGCGGGAACGACCTGGCGGCGCTCAAGCTGACCATGGCGTCCGGCGTCGAGAAGGGCGTCTACAACCGGTTGAGCGCGGCGCTGGCCGACGCGTGGACCGAGCACGTGGGCATCGAGCACCCCCAGGTCACGGTGACCAAGGGGTCGATCGACAACCTGGAGCGGCTGCGCGCCGGGCAGGCGAACGTCGGTTTCTCGCAGGCCGACGCGGCCGAGAGGGCCGCCGAGTCCGACGAGCCCGGCAAGCACAAGCTGTACGCGCTGGCCCGGATGCACGACGACTACCTCCAGGTGGTGGTCCGCGACGACCTCGTGGTCAACCGGCTCGTGGACCTGAAGGGCCTGCGGGTGTCGATCGGGTCGGAGTCCTCCGGCGTGCGGCTGATCGCCGACCGGCTGCTGAAGTCGGCGGGCATCTCGCCCGACACCGACCTGAGGGTCCAGCACCTCGACCTCAACGAGGCCAGCGACGCGATGATGGCGGGGACGCTGGACGCGTTCATCTGGTCGGGAGGGCTGCCGACGCAGCGGGTCACGCAGCTCGCCCAGACGGTGAAGGTGAAGATGCTCGACCTGAGCGACGTGCTCCCCGAGCTGCGCAAGCAGTACCCCGTGTACGGCTCGGCGACGCTGCCCGCCTCCGCCTACAGCCTGCCGGGCAAGGCCGTGACCACGCTCGTCGTCCGCAACTTCCTGCTGGTGAACGACCTGATGAGCGACGAGGCCGCCGAAGCGCTCGTGGACGGCCTCTTCAAGGCGCAGCCCCGGCTGGAGGCGGCGAGCTTCGCGGCCCGCTCCATCGAGGTCCGCGCCGCCATCGAGACCACGCCGATCCCGCTGCACCCCGGCGCCCTGCGCTACTACCGGGACACCAAGGTCTAGTCGACCGCCGGGATCCTCACGGTCACGGCGAGGCCGCCGTCCTCGGGCGTGCTCAGCACGACCTCGCCGTCGACGCGCTCGACGACGCGCCGCACGATCGACAGGCCGAGGCCCGAGCCGGACACGTTCTGGTGGGCCTGGCTGCGCCAGAACCGGTCGGTCGCGCGCTCCAGCTCGTCCGGCTCCAGGCCGGGCCCCTGGTCGCGGACCGAGATCGTCACCCAACCGTCACGCCGGCGGACGTCGACGTGCACGAGGGTGTCCTCGCGGGTGAACTTGAACGCGTTGTCGAGCAGCGCGTCGAGGACCGCCTCGACCCCGCGCGGCGGGGCGAGCGCCGCGCCACCGGGTTCGCCGTCGAGCACGAGGTGCACGCTCTTCGCCACGGCGGCGGGCTGCCACGCCGACAGCCTGCCCGCCACGGCGCGGTCCACGTCGACCACGACCGGGTCGACGGAACTGGACTCGGCGCGCGCCATGGACAGCAGCTCGTCCAGGATGCGGTTGAGCCGGTCGGCTTCGGCGAGCGCGGCCACCTGGTGCACCTCGGCCTCCGCGTCGACGTGTCCCTCCAGGTTGGACAGTCGGAGCTTCAGCGCGGTCAACGGGTTGCGCAGCTGGTGCGAGGCGTCCGCGACGAACGCGCGCTGCGCGGCGAGCGCGTCGCCGACGTTCGCGGCCATCTGGTCGAAGGACCGGCTGAGCTGCCGCAGCTCCGGCGGGCCGCTGGAGCTGCCGACCGGGGTCACCGGGCGGCCGGACACGACGGCGGCCAGCAGCTTGCCGGTCGCGTCGTCGAGCCGCTGGACCGGCCGCAGCGTCCACCGGACCAGGGGCAGCGCGGCGAGGACGGCCAGCGACAGCACGAGCGCGCTGCCGGTGAGCAGCACGCTCCACCAGATCAGCACCCGGCCGCGGGTCTTGTCGGTCGGCGAGAAGGTCACCACGGCGGCCCGCACCTCGCCGCCGATGAGCACGGGTTCGGCGAGCACGAGCTGCTCGTCGTCCCACGGCATCAGCACCGGTGGCGCCGACGGCAGCTTGCCCACCAGGGCCCCGGTGATCATGCCCGGCACGTCGCCGCTGGTCAGGTCGATGTCGGCGCGCGAGGTGGCCAGCACCCTGCGGTCGCGGTCGAGCAGGACCACGGCGATGCCGTAGACCTCCTCGTACCGCCGCATCGTCGGTTCGAGGAGCGTCGGCTGGTCGTCGATGATCGTCTGCTGCGCGACGGAGGCGAACCGGCTGGTGTCGGTGAGCCGGTCGAGGAACAGCTCCTGCTGCTCGGCGGCGGCGACCCCCCGCCCCAGCGGGAGGCCAAGGCCGAGGAGCACCAGCACGACCAGCGCCAGCACGATGCCGAGGAGCCGCGACCGCACGTCAGCGGTCCGCGGTCGGGGTGCCGAGGCGGTAGCCGACGCCGCGCACGGTCTCCAGCAGGTCGGAGCGGCCGAGCTTGGTGCGCAGGGTGGCGACGTGGACGTCGAGCGTCCGGTTCGCGCCCGACCAGGTGCGGCCCCAGATCTCCGCCAGGATGCGCTCGCGGGTGCACACAGCGCCGCCCGCGGCCACGACCAGCGCCAACACCTGGAACTCCTTGCGCGAGAGCGCCACGACCGACCCCGCGACGGTCACCTCGTGCCGCGCGAGGTCGACGCGCACGTCACCGATGGTGAACACCTCGGTCCCGGTACCGCCGACGCCGACCGGGTCGCCGCGCCGCCTGCGCACGGCGTGCACGCGCGCCACCAGCTCACCGACGTCGTAGGGCTTCACGAGGTAGTCGTCCGCCCCCGCGTGCAGGCCGAGGATCCGGTCGTCGATCTCGCCGCGCGCGGACACCACGATGATGGCCACGTCGCTCGCCGCGCGGATGCTGCGGCACAGCGTCACACCGTCCACATCGGGCAGTCCGAGGTCCAGGAGGACCACATCCACCCCTAACAATCGATCCAACGTACCCCTACCTGTAGCTTGACGATCCACGGTGAAACCGCGTCGGGTCAGCGCCGGGACCAGCGCTTCTGCGACACGGTCGTCGTCCTCGACGAGCAGCACACGCACTGTGGTCCCTTTCGGGTAGGGGTCGCCGACCTGTGACAGAGTTGAGACCCTAAGTCTTGCTCAATGTCGTGGACTGGTGTGGTGGCGCACACCTAGGTTTTGCCCAGCGCTGACAATTGCCAGTTGGAGGATCGGATGACTGCCCCCAATCCCGCACCGCCGATGATCAAGATGGCGGGCGTGGACAAGTTCTTCGGCCCTCTGCACGTTCTGAAGAACGTCAACCTGGAGGTGCCCAAGGGCCAGGTGGTCGTCGTCCTGGGCCCCTCCGGCTCCGGCAAGTCGACGCTGTGCCGCACCATCAACCGCCTGGAGCCCATCAACTCCGGAACGATCGAGGTCGACGGGCAGCCGCTCCCCGCGGAGGGCAAGGATCTCGCCCGTCTGCGCGCCGACGTGGGCATGGTGTTCCAGTCCTTCAACCTGTTCGCGCACAAGAGCATCGTCGACAACGTGCTGCTGGCGCCGGTCAAGGTGCGCAAGGTTCCCTCGAAGGAGGCCCTCGAGCACGCGACGGAGCTGCTGGAGCGGGTCGGCATCGCCAACCAGGCCGAGAAGTACCCCGCCCAGCTGTCGGGTGGCCAGCAGCAGCGCGCCGCCATCGCGCGGGCGCTGGCCATGCGCCCGAAGGTCATGCTGTTCGACGAGCCCACCTCCGCGCTGGACCCGGAAATGGTCCAGGAGGTGCTGGACGTCATGACGACGCTGGCCAAGGAAGGCATGACCATGCTCGTGGTGACCCACGAGATGGGCTTCGCCCGGAAGGCCGCCGATCGCGTCATCTTCATGGCCGACGGCGAGATCGTCGAGGATTCGACCCCGAACGAGTTCTTCTCGGCGCCGAAGTCCAACCGCGCGAAGGACTTCCTTGGCAAGATCCTGACCCACTGAAGTCTCGGCATGTCGCGACGCCCCGACAGGCGTCGCCTGATCTACAAGAGCAGGAGAAGGACGATGAGGGCTCGTACCCTTGCGGCGGTGCTGCTTGCCGGTGGCCTGGCGTTGACCGCTTGCGGCAAGGAGGGCACCCCCGGTGACACCGGCGGTACCGCCCCCTCCCAGGCCGCCGCCACGGACGTGAAGATCGACGGCTCGCCGACGTTCGACAAGATCAAGGCGCGGGGCCGCGTCGTGATCGGCGTCAAGGAGGACCAGCCCGGTCTGGGCTTCAAGGACCCGACGACGAACAAGTACAGCGGCTTCGACATCGAGATCGCCAAGCTGATGGCCGCGAAGATCGGCTACGGCGAGGACAAGATCGACTACAAGGCCATCGCCTCCGCGGGCCGCGAGCAGGCCCTGATCAACGGCGACGTCGACTACTACGTCGGCACCTACACGATCAACGCGGGCCGCAAGGAGAAGATCTCCTTCGCGGGTCCGTACTACACCGCGGGTCAGGACCTGCTGGTGCGCGCCGACGAGACGGCCATCACCGGCAAGGACACCCTCAAGGGCAAGAAGGTCTGCTCGGTCACCGGTTCGACGCCGATCAAGAAGATCCGCGAAGAGGGCCTGACCGAGCCGGAGAACATCACCGAGCTCCAGACGTACTCCCAGTGCGTCGCCAAGCTGGCCGACAAGTCGGTCGACGCCGTCACCACCGACGACGCGATCCTCAAGGGCTTCGCGGCCCAGGAGCAGGGCAAGTTCAAGGTCATCGGCAAGCCGTTCTCCCTGGAGCCCTACGGCATCGGCCTCGCCAAGGACGACACCGTGCTGCGCGGCAAGTTCTTCGACATCCTCGAGGCGGCGCTGAAGGACGGCACCTGGCAGACGATCTACGACAACACGCTGGGCAAGTCGGGATCGGCCGCCACCAAGCCGATCATCGAGCGCTACTGACCCAGGACGGTGGCCGGTGACCTCGCCCCCAGGGCGGGTCACCGGCCACCTCTCTACCGCCAGCCCATCGGCAAGGAACCCCTGATGAGTCTCCTTTCCACGTATTCCGGCCTCTTCCTGAGCGCCTTCGCGACGACGCTGAAGCTGTTCGCGCTGTCCGCCGTCGGGTCGCTGCTGCTGGGTACGTTCCTCGCGATGCTGAGGGTCAGTCCCGTGCCGGTGTTCCGGGCAGCCGGGGCCACCTACGTCACGCTGGTGCGCAACACGCCGCTGACCCTGGTGTTCTTCTTCTTCACCTTCGCCTACCCGCTGCTCCAGATCGTGAAGATCGACTACGAGACGGGCGCGGTCGTCGCGCTCACCATGTACACCTCCGCGTTCATCTGCGAGGTGGTGCGCTCGGGCATCAACACCGTCCCGGTCGGCCAAGCCGAGGCGTCGCGGGCGCTCGGGCTCACCTTCACGCAGATGCTCGGGAGCGTCGTGCTGCCGCAGGCCATGCGTTCGGTGGTCCCGCCGCTGGTCAGCACCCTGATCGCGTTGCTGAAGAACACGACCGTCTCGGCGGGCTTCTCCGTCGGCGACGCGGGCGCGATCCAGGCCTCGCTGTCCGAGGACGGTGCCAACATGCTCGTCGGCCTCTCCTGGGTGGCGTTCTTCTTCATCCTCCTGGTCATGCCACTGACCTTCCTGCAACGCAGCCTCGAGAAGCGCTGGAGCGTCGCCCGATGAGCAACGTGCTGTTCGACGTACCCGGCCCCAAGGCCAGGTTCCGGCACCAGGTCCTGGCCGTCGTCGGCGTGCTCGGCGTGGCCGGCATCATCGGGTTCATCGGCTTCCGCTTCTACGACAGCGGCCAGTTCGAGCCGAAGATGTGGGAGTGGCTCCAGTACACGACGATCCAGGAGCAGCTGCTCAAGAGCGTGGGGGCGACGCTCAAGGCGTTCGCCGTCGGTGCCGTGTGCGCGATGGTGTTCGGGGCCGTGCTGGCCGCGGGCAAGCTCTCGGAGCACGCGTTCCTGCGGGGACCGGCGACGTTCGTCGTCGAGATCTTCCGGGCCGTCCCGCTGCTGATCATGATCTTCTTCTTCTACTTCGGCCTCCCGGCGATCGACATCAAGATGTCGCAGTTCACGGCGGTCGTGCTCGGCTTGACCCTGTACAACGGCTCGGTGCTGGCCGAGGTCTTCCGCGCGGGCGTCATGTCCCTGCCCCGCGGCCAGGCCGAGGCCGCGTACGCCCTCGGGATGCGCAAGACGCAGGTGATGACGCTCGTGCTGCTCCCGCAGGCCCTGCGGGTGATGCTGCCGACGATCATCAGCCAGCTGGTCGTGCTGCTCAAGGACACGGCGCTCGGCTTCATCATCAACTACGAGGAACTGCTGTACTACGCGAAGTTCCTCGGCGGTCAGGGCCAGTTCGGCAGGCCGCTGGTCCCCGTGACCATCGTGGTCGGCATCATCTACGTGATCATGTGCCTGCTGCTGACCTGGCTGGCCGTGACGCTGGAGAAGCGCAACCGGCGCAACAAGAAGATCAAGACCAACGGCACGAAGAAGCTGGACGACGTGGCCATCCCGGCCGCGGCCCAGTCCCTCTAGACGCCACCAGCTCGTGACGAAGGGCGCTCCCGGACCAGCTCCGGGAGCGCCCTTCGTCATTCAGCCACGACGGCAACAGCACCTCGGCACGTCACGACGACGTGCCGCCATCACACCCGCTTGACCCTTCGCCATCCGAACCCATCACGACCACCACCCCCTCGTGCCTCGCCCACCGACCACGGTATCCACATCCGGGCGGGCGGCGAACCGCCGAAAGGCACACGATCAGGTGGAAACTCCGGCTCACGGACGGCGGCGGAAGATCTTGCTGCCCAGCCAGACGATCGGGTCGTACTTGCGGTCCGCCACCCGTTCCTTCATCGGGATCAGGGCGTTGTCGGTGATCTTGATGTGCTCGGGGCACACCTCGGAGCAGCACTTGGTGATGTTGCACAGCCCGAGCCCGTGGGTCTCCTGCGCGGCCACGGTCCGGTTGCCCTCGTCCAGCGGGTGCATCTCCAGCTCGGCGACGCGCATCAGGAACCGCGGCCCGGCGAAGGCCTCCTTGTTCTCCTCGTGGTCGCGGATCACGTGGCAGGTGTCCTGGCAGAGGAAGCACTCGATGCACTTGCGGAACTCCTGCGAGCGCTCCACGTCGACCTGCTGCATCCGGTACTCGCCGGGCGCGAGGTCCTTCGGCGGCGTGAACGAGGGGATCTCGCGGGCCTTGGTGTAGTTGAACGACACGTCCGTCACGAGGTCCCGGATGATCGGGAACGTGCGCATGGGCGTGATCGTGATGGTCTCGCCCTCGGTGAACGTCGACATGCGGGTCATGCACAGCAGCCGCGGCCTGCCGTTGATCTCCGCCGAGCAGGAGCCGCACTTGCCCGCCTTGCAGTTCCACCGCACGGCGAGGTCGCCCGCCTGGGTGGCCTGGAGGCGGTGGATGACGTCGAGGACGACCTCGCCCTCGTTCACCTCGACGGTGAAGTCCTCCAGCCCGCCGCCGTCGGCGTCACCGCGCCAGACCCGGAAGTTCCCCTGGTAACCCATTGTCAGCTCCCCAACTCGTCACCGGTGAGGTACTTCTCCAGCTCGCCGCGGTCGAACAGCTCCAGCAGGTCCTCGCGGATGGGGATCTGCGGTTTGACGACCACGTCCACTTCGGACGGTCCGGTCGCCGTGCACACCAACAGCTTCCGCCGCCAGTCCGAGTCCATCGCCGGGAAGTCGTCGCGGGTGTGGCCGCCTCGGCTCTCGGTGCGCAGCAGCGCGGCCTTGGCGACGCACTCGCTGACGACCAGCATGTTGCGCAGGTCGAGCGCGAGGTGCCAGCCGGGGTTGAACTGCCGGTGGCCCTCGACGGTGAGCGTCCTGGCGCGGGCCTTCAGGCCGTCGAGGCGTTCCAGCGCCTGCTGGATCTCCTCAGCCTTGCGGATGATGCCGACGAGGTCGTTCATCGTCTGCTGGAGTTCCACGTGGAGCGTGTACGGGTTCTCCCCGCCCTCGCCCGCGAACGGCGCCAGGGCGACCCGTTCGGCCTCGGCGACGGCCGCCTCGGACGGCACCGGACGGACGGTCAGCGACGCCGCGTAGTCCGCCGCTCCCGCGCCCGCGCGGCGGCCGAACACCAGCAGGTCGGACAGCGAGTTGCCGCCGAGCCGGTTCGAGCCGTGCATGCCGCCGGAGACCTCGCCCGCCGCGAACAGGCCGGGCACCGACGACGCCCCGGTGTCCGGGTCGACCTCGACGCCGCCCATGACGTAGTGGCAGGTCGGTCCGACCTCCATCGGCTGGGCGGTGATGTCGACGTCGGCCAGCTCCTTGAACTGGTGGTACATCGACGGCAGGCGCCGGGTGATCTCCTCGGCGGGCAGCCGGGTCGACACGTCCAGGAACACGCCGCCGTGCTCGGTGCCGCGACCGGCCTTGACCTCGGAGTTGATCGCGCGGGCGACCTCGTCGCGGGGCAGCAGCTCCGGTGGGCGCCGGTTGTTGTCGGCGTCGGTGTACCAGCGGTCGCCCTCGGCCTCGCTGTCGGCGTACTTCTCCTTGAAGACCTCGGGGATGTAGTCGAACATGAACCGCTTGCCCTCGGAGTTGCGCAGCACCCCGCCGTCGCCGCGCACCGACTCGGTGACCAGGATGCCCTTCACGCTGGGCGGCCAGACCATGCCGGTCGGGTGGAACTGGATGAACTCCATGTTGATCAGCGAGGCCCCGGCGCGCAGCGCCAGCGCGTGCCCGTCGCCGGTGTACTCCCAGGAGTTCGAGGTGACCTTGAACGACTTGCCGATGCCGCCGGTCGCCAGGATCACCGAGGGGGCCGTGAACAGCACGAACTTGCCCGACTCGCGCCAGTAGCCGAACGCGCCCGCGATGCGGCCGTCCTCGACCAGCAGGTCGCTGACGGTGAACTCCTGGAACACCTTCAGCTTGGCCTCGTAGTCGCCGGTCTCGGCGTGGTCCTCCTGCTGGAGCGACACGATCTTCTGCTGGAGGCTGCGGATCAGCTCCAGGCCGGTGCGGTCGCCGACGTGCGCGAGGCGCGGGTACTCGTGGCCGCCGAAGTTGCGCTGGCTGACCCGGCCGTCCTTGGTGCGGTCGAACAGCGCGCCGTAGGTCTCCAGCTCCCAGACGCGGTCGGGGGCCTCCTTGGCGTGCAGCTCGGCCATCCGCCAGTTGTTCAGGAACTTGCCGCCGCGCATGGTGTCGCGGAAGTGGACCTGCCAGCTGTCGTTGGAGTTCACGTTGCCCATGGCCGCGGCGATGCCGCCCTCGGCCATCACCGTGTGGGCCTTGCCGAACAACGACTTGCAGAGCACCGCCGTGCGCATCCCGTGCTCGCGGGCCTCGATCGCGGCACGCAGTCCGGCGCCCCCGGCACCGATGACGAGTACGTCGAACGAGTGCCGTTCCAGCTCGGCCAAGGTTGTGCTCCCTAGTTGACGAAACGCAGGTCGCCGATGACCCCTGAGGCGACGAGCGCGATGTAGAGGTCGGTCAGGCAGACGAAGATCAGCGAGGCCCAGGCGAGCTGCATGTGCTTGGCGTTGAGCTTGGAGATCTTCTGCCACGTCCAGTAGCGGACGGGGTGCTTGGAGAAGTGCTTCAGCTTGCCGCCGGTGATGTGCCTGCACGAGTGGCAGGACAGCGTGTACGCGGCGAGCAGGCCGACGTTGACCAGCAGGACGACGTTGCCGAGGCCGATGCCGAAGCCCTTCTCACCGGAGAAGGCGGCTATCGCGTCGTAGATGTTGATCAGCAGCAGGATCGAGGCCGCGTAGAAGAAGTAGCGGTGCAGGTTCTGCGCGATCAGCGGCGCCCTGGTCTCACCGGTGTAGGTCTTGTGCGGCTCCGCGACGGCGCACGCGGGCGGCGACATCCAGGCCGCCCGGTAGTAGGCCTTGCGGTAGTAGTAGCAGGTGATCCGGAACCCCAGCAGGAACGGGATGATGAACACCGGCGGGGTGAGGAAGCCGGGCAGCTCCGGCAGCGGCTGGCCGAAGTGGCTGGCCGCCGGGACGCACTCGGCGCTCAGGCAGGGCGAGTACATGGGCGTCAGGTAGTGGTACTCCGACACCCAGTAGAAGTCGTTCATGAACGTGCGGATCGCCGCGTAGATCGAGATGAGCCCCAGGCCGACTACCGTCAGCAACGGCGACAACCACCACCGGTCCGTGCGCAGCGTGCGCTCGGAGATCTGAGCCCTCACCAACTGGTCCACCTCGGTTCCACGTCGTTGTGGCTGCAAAGGCCTCGGCCCTCGCATACCAGCGAGGGCCGAGGTGGAGTGTTGCAGATCACCTATCGCTGACGGTAGCCACCCAACCCCTCGTCGTCAGCGTCCTGCCAGAGCGAGGAGTCGTACGGCGTGTCCGGCACGACGACCACCTCCCGCTCCACCTGGGGCGCCCGCCGGGGCGGTGGCGGCGAGTCGATGTCGATCAACTCCGTGGCATCGATGTCCATGCGCTCGATGTCGTTCGCAAGCCGCTGCACTGCGGCAACGTCGCCATAGCGCCCGCGCAGGGAGCCGACGCACTGCCTGAGCTGACCCAGCGCGCGCCTCAACTCGACGATCTCCGTGGACGTCATGTCGCACCTCCGTTACCGAGGTCCCCGTCAGTGATCTCGACGCCGACTCTGCCTTGTCCAGCGCCTTGTGACAAGCAACACACGCCAAATTTTCCAGTTCGGGACACCCCCAGTTTTCCCCTTAGACGCCCCTGGTTTCTGAATCGGTTCTGTGTGAATGCGCACTGGTGACCTACCCTGTAGACGTCACGACCCGAACGTGCGACGCCAGCGCTGCCGTCCACTGGGCCACCACGGCCCGTGATCAACGGAGTCAGCAGAAGATGAGCCAAACGCACCCCATCGTCGCCGAGGTGACCGAGCGCATCACGGCACGCAGCGCCGCCAGCCGCGCGACGTACCTCGACCGCATGGCTGCGGCGGCTAGCGAGTCCACCACCCGAACGGGTATGGCGTGCAGCAACCTCGCCCACGGCTTCGCGGGCATCACCGGCGGTGACAAGGCCGCCCTGCGCGCGCTGCGCAAGCCGAACGTGGCGATCGTGTCCGCCTACAACGACATGCTGTCGGCCCACCAGCCGATGGACGAGTACCCCGCGTGGATCAAGGACGCGGCCCGCCGGTCGGGGGGCATCGCGCAGTTCGCGGGCGGCGTGCCCGCCATGTGCGACGGCATCACCCAGGGCCGCGACGGCATGGAGCTGTCGCTGTTCAGCCGCGACGTCATCGCCATGTCCACCGGTGTCGCCCTGTCGCACGAGATGTTCGACGCGACGCTGCTGCTCGGCGTGTGCGACAAGATCGTCCCCGGCATGCTGATCGGCGCGCTCTCGTTCGGCCACCTGCCGACGATCCTGGTGCCCGCGGGCCCGATGAGCTCCGGTCTGACGAACTCCGAGAAGAGCCGCGTCCGGCAGCTGTTCGCCGAGGGCAAGGCCACCCGCGAGGACCTCCTGGAAGCCGAGGCCGCGTCCTACCACAGCCCCGGCACCTGCACGTTCTACGGGACGGCGAACTCGAACCAGCTCGTCAACGAGGTCATGGGCCTGCACCTGCCGGGCGCGACCTTCGTGCCGCCGGGCACCCCCCTGCGGCGCGCGCTGACCGAGGAGGCCGCCCGCCGCGCGGTGGTGATCAGCCGCGGCGAGGAGTACACGCCGATGTCCAGGGTCGTCGACGAGCGCTCCATCGTGAACGGCGTCGTCGCGCTGCTGGCGACCGGCGGCTCGACCAACCTGACGATGCACCTCGTGGCCGTCGCGTCCGCCGCGGGCATCGAGCTGAGCTGGGACGACTTCTCCGACCTCTCGTCGGTCGTGCCCCTGCTGACCAGGGTCTACCCGAACGGCACGGCCGACATCAACCACTTCCAGGCCGCCGGTGGCGTCCAGTTCCTGGTCGGCACGCTGCTCGACGCGGGCCTGCTGCACGGCGACGTGCACACCGTCGCGGGCTTCGGCCTCGACCGCTACCGCGAGGAGCCGGTCCTGATCGACGGCGAGCTGCTGTGGCGCGCGGGCCCGACCGCGAGCCTCGACGAGTCGGTGCTGCGCGGCGCCGACAACCCGTTCGCGGCCGACGGCGGTCTGCGCATGATGACCGGCAACCTGGGCCGCGCGGTCATCAAGGTCTCCGCGGTGGCGGAGGAGAACCGGATCGTCGAGGCCCCGGCGCGCGTGTTCACGACGCAGGAGGCGTTCGCCGAGGCGTTCCGGGCGGGCGAACTCGAACGCGACGTCGTCGTGGTGGTCCGCAACCAGGGCCCGCAGGCCAACGGCATGCCGGAACTCCACAAGCTCACGCCCCCGCTGGGCGTCCTGATGGACCGCGGCCACAAGGTCGCGATCGTCACCGACGGCCGCATGTCCGGCGCCTCGGGCAAGATCCCGGCAGCCATCCAGCTCACCCCGGAAGCCGCCGTGGGCGGCCCGCTGGGCCGCGTGCGCGACGGCGACGTGATCCGCCTGGACGCGGAAACGGGCACCCTGGAGGTCTTCGTGGACGCCGACGAACTGGCCGCCAGGCCACTGGTCGACTTCCCGGCGGACGCACAGGCGTGGACCGGCACGGGCCGAGAACTGTTCGCCGCCCTCCGCCGCGCGGTAGGCCCGGCCGACCGGGGAGCGAGCGTCTTCGGCCCGGTAGCCGCCTCCCACTTCGAAGGCCAGTGGGAGACCAGCCACTCCAGGTAGGCACAGGCCGGGGTCACCTGACCGAGTGGGCCCCCGAATTCCACGGTAGCAACGGGGTACGACATCTTCGGCGGGCAAAGGCCACGAACTCGCCAGGCTGGAACCGGCCCACACGGAACCAGCGGAACCAGTCTGCCCGAAAGCCGCCACCAGCTCACCTGACCTGGCCGGATGCGAAGCGTGGCCGGTTTTACTTGGGGGATTCGACCCTTACCCTGGTAGATCGGGCAGGGTGGCACCACCTGCCCTTCAGCCCGATCAAAGGGTCAAATCCAGGGGCCCCAAGTCAAACCGGCCACACCACGACGT
>NZ_DASUSQ010000056.1:0-47800 GCF_036375055.1 Umezawaea sp. | reverse complement strand
GACGGCGGGAGTGCACACGGCATCCGCCACCCGCTCCCGCTGGCCGGAGGACTCCGCGGTCCGGCCGGCGGGAGGCTGGGGCAGGGGGTTGTGGCAGGGGGTGTGGTCAGCCGCCTGCTACCGATGGGAGGACCTGTAGTTCGCAGTTGTCGTGGAGGACTGTTTCGGTGCCCGCCAGGCGGCGGCACTCCTCGCCGTCCACGTAGAAGTTGACGTAGCGGCGCAAGGCTGACCGCTCGTCCCTCAACCGGCGGTCGAGCAGCGGGTACTGGGCGGCCAGGACGTCCAGGGTGGCGCCCAGGGTGGCTGCCTCGGCCACGTCCAGCTCCAGCTTGGCGTTGCCGTTCACCACCGACCTGAGGACGCCGGGGACCAGGACGACGACTCTCATGACCGGATCACCGCCGCTCGGACGGTGAGGACGTCGGGCAGGTGCTCGGCCACGCGGTGCCAGTGGTCGCCCTCGTCGGCGCTGGCGAAGACCTCGCCGGTGCGGGAGCCGAAGTAGACGCCCGCCGGGGTGGCCGTGTCGACGCAGAGGGCGTCGCGGAGGACCGAGCTGTAGAAGCCCTCGTCGGGCAGGCCCTCGGAGAGGGCAGTCCAGGACTTGCCCGCGTCGTCGGTGCGGTAGACGCGGCACCTCGCGCCGGGCGGGAACCGGCGGGCGTCCGCCTCGATCGGGAAGCTGAAGACGACGTCCGGCCGGTGGGGGTGGACGGCCATGGCGAAACCGAAGTCGGTGGGCAGGCCGTCGGCGATGGACTCCCACGTGTCGCCGCCGTTGTCGCTGCGGTAGACGCCGTGGTGGTTCTGGAGGTACAGGCGGTCCGGGGCTTCCGGGTTGGTGGCGACCTTGTGGACGCACTGCCCGAACTCCGGGTACTCGTCGGGCATGAAGCTGACCTTGACGCCGGTGTTGGCGGGGGCCCACGTGGTACCGCCGTCGGCGGTCCGGTAGACGCCGCCGGTGGACATGGCGACCAGCACGCGCTCGGCGTCGGTGGGGTGCGGCAGGACGGTGTGGACGGCCTGACCGCCGCCTCCTGGCAACCAGTCCGGCCGGTGGGGGTGGTTCCAGAGGCCTTCGACCAGCGAGTAGGTGAGGCCGCCGTCGGTGGAGCGGAACAGGGCCGACGGCTCGGTGCCCGCGTAGACGACCTCGGGGTGGGCCTCGGGGCCGGGCGCGATCTGCCAGACGCGGGCCAGCGAGGTGTCCGTGCCCTCGGGGAACGAGATCGGGGCGTGGTCGGGCTCCTGCCACGTCAGGCCCAGGTCGTCGCTGGTCGAGACGCTGGGACCGAAGTGCTCGCTGGTGACGCCCGCGAGGATGCGAGGCACGGCGCCCCTCGTGTCGATCGCCACGGCGTACACCTCCGTCATGGCGTGGTGCGGGCCGCTCATCGACCAGCTCCGACGACCGTCCTCGCTGGTCGCGAGCCACAGCCCCTTGCGCGTGCCGATGGCGAGCAGAACCGTCTCGTCCTTGTTGTCGCCCATCAATCCCACCTCCCGAGTGTGACGTCCGGCACGCTACGCCGGGGGTCTGACAATTTCCTGGACTCCGGCACCCACCCGCTTAAGTTACTGACTGGTAGCGTGCGGCGGAGCGGACACGACCCGAAGGGAGCCACGGTGGCGGACTCGCTGTTCGACCCCAACAGCTACGACCCCAAGCACCTCGACGAGGAGAGCAGGCGGCTGCTGCGGGCGACGATCGACTGGTTCGAGGACCGCGGGAAGCGGCAGCTCACCAAGGACGACCAGGAGCGGGTCTGGTACACCGAGTTCCTCGACTTCGTGAAGCGCGAGAAGCTGTTCGCGACGTTCCAGACGCCGGCCGCCGACGCGAACGGCCACCCGGACAAGCGCTGGGACGCCGCCCGCAACGCCGCGCTGAGCGAGGTCCTCGGCTTCTACGGCCTCCAGTACTGGTACGCCTGGCAGGTCACGATCCTGGGCCTCGGGCCGATCTGGATGAGCGACAACGCCACCGCCCGCCGCCGCGCGGCCGACCTCCTCGACGACGGCGCGGTCTTCGCGTTCGGCCTGTCGGAGAAGGAGCACGGCGCGGACGTCTACTCCACCGACATGGTCCTGACGCCCAACGGCGACGGCACGTTCAAGGCCAACGGCGGCAAGTACTACATCGGCAACGGCAACGTCGCGGGCATGGTGTCGGTCTTCGGCCGCCGCGCCGACGTCGACGGCCCCGACGGGTACGTGTTCTTCGCCGTGGACAGCCAGGACGAGCACTTCCACCTCGTGCGGAACGTGGTCGACTCGCAGATGTTCGTCAGCGAGTTCCGCCTGGAGGACTACCCGATCGGGCAGGACGACCTGCTGCACAGCGGCGCCGACGCGTTCAGCGCCGCCCTGAACACCGTCAACGTCGGCAAGTTCAACCTGTGCACGGCGTCGATCGGCATCAGCGAGCACGCGTTCTACGAGGCGATCACGCACGCGCACAACCGGATCCTCTACGGCAACCCGGTCACGGACTTCCCGCACGTGCGGCAGAGCTTCGTCGACGCCTACGCGCGGCTGGTCGCGATGAAGCTGTTCTCCGACCGCTCGGTGGACTACTTCCGCTCGGCCTCCCCCGAGGACCGCCGCTACCTGCTGTTCAACCCCATCACCAAGATGAAGGTGACCAGCGAGGGCGAGCAGGTGATCGACCTGCTGTGGGACGTGATCGCGGCCAAGGGCTTCGAGAAGGACACCTACTTCGCGCGCGCCGCCCGCGACATCCGGGCCCTGCCCAAGCTGGAGGGCACGGTGCACGTGAACCTGGCCCTGGTGCTCAAGTTCATGCCGAACTACCTGTTCAACCCCACCGAGTACGCGCCCGTGCCGACCCGGCACGACGCGGCGGACGACGAGTTCTTCTTCCGCCAGGGGCCCGCCCGCGGTCTCGGCCAGATCCGGTTCAGCGACTGGGAAGTCCCCTACCGCGCGTTCTCGGACGTCCCGAACGTCGCGCGGTTCCACGAGCAGGCCGCGGCGCTCAAGACGCTGCTCACCACGGCCGCGCCCGACGCCGACCAGCAGAAGGACCTGGACTTCCTGCTGAACGTGGGCCACCTGTTCACGCTGGTGGTCTACGGCCAGCTCGTCCTGGAGCAGGCGGAGCTGTCCGGCGTCGACCGCGACGTCCTCGACCAGGTCTTCGACGTCCTGGTCCGCGACTTCTCCGGGTACGCGGTCGCCCTGCACGGCAAGGCGTCCTCGACCGACGCGCAGCAGGCCTGGGCGTTGGGCCAGGTCCGCAAGCCGGTCGTCGACGAGACCCGCTTCGGCCGGGTGTGGGAGCAGGTCAAGGCGCTGTCCGGCGCCTACGAGACCCGCCCCTAGACCGGCACGACCCGACCGACCTCACGGCCGCCGCCGAGCACCGGCACGCTCAGGTGCTCGGCGGCGGCCGAGACGTCGAAACCCAGGTCCCGCAACGCCACCAGCGCGACGGCCGTCGTGGCGCGCGGGCTGCCGTCGAGCACCTTCACCGCCACCGCGTGCCCTTCGGCCGTCGCCAGCACCAGCACGCCCTCCGCGCCCCCCTTGGCCAGCACGCCGGGCAGCAGCCGCATGACCTCGGTGTTCACGTGCCCCGGCCCGGCCACGTACTCCGGGTGCGCCCGCATCGCGTCCGCGACCGGCGTCCCCGCCAGCCCGCGGATCGCCCGCGCCAGCCCGGTCAACGTCATCGCGAACAGCGGCGCGCCGCAGCCGTCGACCGCGGTGTGCGTGGACCTCTCCCCCGCGAGGTCCTCCACCCCGGCGCGCACCAGCTCCTGGAACGGGTGGGCGGGCTCCAGGTAGTCGTCGACCGACCAGCCGGACGCGACGCAGCCCGCGAGCATCCCGGCGTGCTTGCCGGAGCAGTTCATCCTGATCCTCGACGGCTCCTCCCCCGCCCGGATCAGCGCGTCGCGGGTCGGCTCGTCCTCCGGCCACGACTCGACGCACCGCAGCGCGTCGGCCGTCAGCCCCGCGTCGGCGAGCACCCGCGAGACCACCTCCACGTGCCGGTCGAGACCGGTGTGGCTGCCCGCCGCGATGGCCAGCGCCGGTCCGCTCAGCGGCGCCCCGGCGGCCAGGCACGCCAGGGCCTGGAACGGTTTCGCGCTCGACCGCGGCAGCACGGGGTCGTCGACCGGTCCCCGGCGCAGCACGACCGCGCCGGACGGGTCGAGCCCGACGACGCTGCCGAAGTGCCTGCTCTCCACGAAACCCGACCTCGTGACCTCAGCGAGCGGAACGTGCACTTCGGGCCTCCAGGTGCCGGGCGAGCGCGGACAGCGAGGCGGTGACCACGAGGTAGACCAGGGCCACCACGAGGAACGTCTGGATCAGCAGGTGGTTGAGGTTCGCCAGCCCTCGACCGCTCTGGAGCAGTTCCAGGTAGCTGACCACGTACCCGAGGGCGGTGTCCTTCAGCAGCCCCACGGTCTGGCTCACCAGAGGTCGGCGTCGAAACCGGTCGGCTCGCCGGTGGCGGGGTCCCGCTGCGAGAGCGGGGGCGCGTCGAGCGAGCCGCCGACGAGCAGCTCACCGCGTTCCCTGATCCTGGCCATCGCGGAGCCCGCGGGGAGGTCGGCCGCGACCGGGGCCTTGGCCAGCAGCCGGTCGACCGCCGACGTCGGGCCGCCACCGGGCACCGCCGACCCACCGCCGGAACAGCCCGCCACCGCGAGCAGGACCACCGACAACGTTGTCCAACGCACGAAAACCGAGGCTAACGGTCCGGTTCGAGGCAGGTCAACGGTTTCAGGCGCGCGCGAGCACGGCCTCGACGATCACGTTGTCGCGGTAGCTGCTCGCCGTCTGGTCGAACGTGCCGCCGCAGGTCACCAGCCGCAGCTCCGACGCCGGGGTCGGGCCGTAGACCAGGTCGGTGGGGAACGCCGCCTTCTCGACCGAGTACGTCCGGTCCACCAGGAACTTCACCGCGCTGCCGTCCGCGCGCTCGACGAACACCTCGTCGCCGGGCTTGAGGTCGCCCAGCCGGAAGAACACGCCCGGCCCGGTCTTCGAGTCCACGTGGCCCGCGATCACCGCGGGACCGGCGTCGCCGGGCGCGACCCCGTCGGCGAACCAGCCGAGCACGTCGGCCCGCTCCGGCGGCACCAGCACGCCCGTCGCCGCGTCCACGGTCGTCTGGGTGACCACGTTGTCGACGGCGATGGACGGGATGCGCACCGACACCGGGCGGGGCGCGGAGACGGCCTCGTCGCCGCCGGGCTTCACGGCGTACGCCGCCAGCACGAGCACGCCGATCCCGAGGGCGATCTTGCCCCTGCTCACGGCACGACCCGGTCGCGCCGCGACCACAGGACCGCCGCGCACACCAGGACGGCGGCGAACGGGACCACGGGCCAGTCGGTCGAGCCCTCGCCGTCGGCCATGCCGCCCCAGCCGGTCTCCTGGCCGCCGCCGGGCACGACCTCGGACGCCTTCGCGTCGGCCCGGATCGTCGCGGTGACCTCGCCGTCCAGCTCCAGCACGACCACGGTGTACACGCCGCCGGGCTCGATGGCCGCCGTCAGGGTGACCGGCTCGGCCCCGCGGGGGACGACCTGGAGCGCCGTCGTCTCCGGGGCGATCGACGCGTAGAGCGTCGGCTCGGCGTACACGGCCTGCTTCACGATCGCCGTGCCCCCGTCGACCAGGTCGGCGGACATGGCGCGCGGGGCCGCGTTGATCATCCTGATCCTGGCCTGGCCGCTGCCGGGGAGGGTGATGTCGTCGTCCAGGACCTTCAGGGCGAGCCGGTCGGCGTTGCCGAGGCCTGCGACCGTGTACGCCCTGCCCTGACCAGCGTTCACCACCGTGCTGGCGGTCGCCTTCACGCCGGGGTCCGACCCGAGTGGCCGCCACTCGACGGTGTAGTTCCCCGGCTCGACCCGCCGGTAGTCCAGGAGGTCGCCGTAGTCGACCCCCGTCGTGCGCACGGCGGTGCCCGCCGTGGGGATGAGCGTGATGTCCTGGCTGCCGGTGCCTGCCGCCAGGTGGGCCAACCGGATGTAGGTGCCCGTGGCGGCGTGTGCCGGGGGCGTCAGGGCGAGGAGGAGGAACAGGACCACCGCAGCACGAGCAGCGCGCACCGCGCACCTCCCTCCGCAGGTCCGATGACGATCTCGACGGTACCTTGCGCGGACGCCGCGTCGGGAACGGGAAAGCGAGAGCCGCCAACCCCTGGTGGGGCTGGCGGCTCTCGCGAGTCCTGGGGACTCGATGAGTCAGGAGACTCGGATCAGCCGAGCGGACGAACAGACTGGGCCTGCGGGCCCTTCTGGCCCTGTCCGATCTCGAACTCCACGCGCTGGTTCTCCTCCAGGCTGCGGTAGCCGCTGGTCTGGATCTCCGAGTAGTGCACGAACACGTCGGCGCCACCGTTGTCCGGGGAGATGAAGCCGAAGCCCTTCTCCGAGTTGAACCACTTCACGGTGCCTTCTACAGCCATCTTGCTACTTCTCCTCTAACAGGTGCGCTGGGACCGAAGTCGCAGTTGCGGCAACTTCCGCCTGACCCGGAGGAAAGCTTCGCGCCCGCAACGTCGTTCCGCGAGCGTGGTCAAACACGAACACAGAAACTTTTACGACCTCGGACAGTCAACCACGGGGGACCTCCGCGCGTCGAGCCGAGATTTTTCGACCGCTCCGGCTGCTACGCTGGGCTATCCGCGGTCACTCTGCGACGCACGTGGACACCCACGGGTCCACCGCCACCGCCGACCGAGCCCGAGGAGCGCCGCCATGCCCGAACCGGTCCTGCTGTCCATCGCCGCCGCGGTCGCCACGAGGGCCGTGAAGGGGCTCTACGAGCTGGTGCGGGCGAAGTTCGCGGACGACCCCGACGCCTCCGAGCTGCTGGACGCCGCCGAGCGGGCCGCGGCCGAGGGTGACGCGACCGACTCCCCCGAGGTCGCCGAACTGGGTGAGGCGCTGGAGCGGGCCGAGCGGCAGGACCCCGAGTTCGGCGAGCGGCTGCGCGGGCACTGGGGCCACTCCGCCACCGTCGAGCAGCGCGGCCGGGTGACGAACCAGCTCACCGGCGACGTGCACGGCAAGCTGCTCCAGGCGGGCGACATCCAGGGCAACGTGCACTTCTAGGCCCGCGACCGGACCGAACCGACCGGGCTCCGCACGCGTGGGCGTAATGTCCATTTCCCCAGTGCGCACCGGAAGGGATCACCAGCGGTGTCGGTTCCCCTGTCGCGGTCGGCGGGCCCAGACCTGGTCAGCTCCGGCAGCGAGCGCCTGCTGTTCTTCTTCGTGGGGCTCGTCGTCACGTTCGTGCTCATCCGGATCAGCGTCCGGCTGATCCGCGCCAAGGTGCGCTGGTGGCCGGGCAACATCACGCCCGGCGGCACGCACATCCACCACGTCGTGTTCGGCACGGTCTTCATGCTCGTGGGCGGCGTGGCGGGCCTGGCCGCGCCGGACGACGTGCACTGGCTGCGCCTGAGCGCCGCCGCGCTGCTGGGCGTGGGGGCCGCGCTGGTGCTGGACGAGTTCGCGCTCATCCTGCACCTGAGGGACGTCTACTGGACCAAGAACGGCAGGCTCTCGGTCGACGCGGTGTTCCTCGCCATCGGCATGACGGGCCTGCTGCTGCTCGGCGCGCGCCCGCTCGGCTACGACGACTTCCTGACGCCCGGCCAGACGGGCGGCGACGCCGTGCTGCTCCGGCTGCTCGCGATCCTGGTCAACATCGGCTTCGCGATCGTCGCGCTGCTGAAGGGGAAGATCTGGACCGGTCTGCTCGGCCTGCTGGTGCCGGTGCTGCCGGAGATCGGGGCGATCCGGCTCGCGAGGCCCGGCTCGCCGTGGGCCAGGTGGAGGTACGCGGACGATTCCCGCAAACTCCGGCGGGCCTACCGGAGGGAAGCCCGCGTCCGACAACCACTCATTCGGATGAAGATCAGGATCCAGGAGTTCATCTCCGGTCGTCATGATCTACCGGATTAAGCGGCGATTGCCCCGGCTTTCACCGGAGCAATCGCGGCTGGGTTAATTGATAACGATGTTGTTCGCTGCGCAGATCGCTACAAGATCGTTCACGCACAGCTCCGACGATTTGACCACACCCTCCGCCACCAGACGGCGCACGGTCGGTTTGGTGATCAGGTCGGCACCCAGGAGCACCGACTTCACGTCGCGCTTGGCGACCAGGTCCCGGAGGTTGCCGGTGGCGAGGTCGTCCGCGCCTTCGAGGTCGCCCTTGGCCACGGCGATGGCGAGCCGGGCCGCCGCCTCCGCCTCGTCCCTGATGGGCTTGTAGACGGTCATGCACTGCTCGCCGCGCAGGATGGCCTGGAGGCCCGCCAGGGTGGCGTCCTGGCCGGTCACGGGCACGCGGATGTTCTTCGCCTTGAGCACCTCGATCACCGCGCCCGCCAGGCCGTCGTTCGCGGCGATGACGCCGTCGACCTTGTCGGCGTTGGCGTCGAGGATCTGCTCGAACTGCTGCTTCCCGATGACCGGGTCCCACTGCTCGATGGCCTGGCTCTTGACCAGCTTCAGCGCGCCGGAGTCGTACTTGGCCCCCATCTTGCGCCGCTGGCCGTCGGCGAACAGCGTGGCGTTGTTGTCGGTGGGAGCGCCCTGGATCTCGATGATCTGGCCGCCGGGCTTGTCGCCGAGGCAGGACAGCAGGCCCTCGGCCTGCAGTTCTCCCACGGCGATGTTGTCGAACGACACGTAGAACTCGGCGGTGCCGCCGAGCGTGACGCGGTCGTAGTTGATCACCGGGATCTTGGCGGCCTGCGCCTTGCGCTCGACGGCGGCGCCGCCCTCGGGGCTCAGCGGCGTGGTCATCAGGACCTTGACCCCGCGCTTGATCATGTCGTCCGCGATGCTCGCGAACTTGTCCTCGTCGCCCTCGGCGTTCTCGATGATCGGCTCGATGCCCGCGAAGCCCAGGGCCTGGGCGAGGAGGGGCCGGTCCTGGTCCTCCCACCGCGCGGAGGACGTCCGGTCGGGGAGGATCACGCCGACCGTGGGCTTCGCCTTGGACAGACCGGTCGTGCCGGTCCGGTCGTCGGGCGCCGTTCCACAGGACGCGACGAGCAGCACCAAAAGACCGCATGAGGCCGCACGTGCAAGTCTTCGCATTCGCCAGTCCCTTGCAACTGAAGTCGTCTGTGACCCCAAATATGAGAATGCGAAAGTTCATACCGCCGGAGGTGCTTTCGTCAAGTCTCACGTGCGCACAGGTGGGAAAGAAGCACATCTTGACGGGCGGTCTGAACCTTTTTCGCGACGGCCGCGCAGCGCTTTCCCCGGAAGCGCCATCACGGAGCGCACGTGAACGACTACTTTTCGTTTCTTCGGTGTTTCGAGAAGACCCCTACCAACGGCGCTGACGCGGGCCGCACATGTGTGTCAGGGTGTCGCCCTTGACGAGGGGTCGGGGACCTCGTCGCGGTTCGGGTGTGAGGAGACAACACAGGTGAGAACAAGGAAGATCGTTCCTTCGGCGCTGGTGGTGGCCACCACGGTGGTCCTGCTGGCCGCGGGGACGCACACGGCGGGCGGGGCCCCCGCCGCGGCCGTCCAGCAGGGCACCACCGACTACACGGTGATCCTGGAGGACGGGCGCAACCGCGACATGGCGATCGGGGACATCCGCGCCGCGGGCGGCGAGGTCACCCGCGTGAACGACGCCGTGGGCGTGCTGACGGTGAAGGCCCCGGCGTCCGGGTTCATCGAGCGGGTGTCGGCCTCCGACTCCGTGCTCGGCGCGGCCCACGTGAAGCCGGTCGGCCACTCCCCGGCGCAGCCGAAGGTCACGCGGGAGCAGGTGAAGCGCGCCGAGGTCGAGTCCGAGAACAGGACCACGACGCCGAACGCCTCCCCGAAGAAGAACGGCGCGAACACGGCAGGCCTCGACCCGCTCGACGGCGACCTGTGGGGCCTCAAGATGGTCCGCTCGGACATCGCGCGCGCCAAGCAGGCCGGTGACAAGCGCGTCTACGTCGGCATCCTGGACACCGGTGTCGACGGCACCCACCCGGACATCGCGCCGAACTTCAACGACGCGCTGTCGCGCAACTTCACGATCGACATCCCGAACGACTCCGACGGCGGCGAGTTCGACGGCCCGTGCGAGTTCCGCGGCTGCGTCGACCCCGCCAACCACGACGACGGCGGCCACGGCACGCACGTCGCGGGCACGATCGGCGCGGCGGCGAACGGCTTCGGCGTCTCCGGTGTGGCCCCCAACGTGTCGCTGGTCAACATCCGCGGCGGCCAGGACGCGGGCTCGTTCTTCCTCCAGCCCGTCGTCGACGCGCTCACCTACGGCGCCGACATCGGCCTCGACGTGATCAACATGTCGTTCTACGTCGACCCCTGGTACATGAACTGCGCGGCGAACCCGGCCGACAGCGCCGAGGAGCAGATCGAGCAGAAGGCGATCATCGCCGCCGTGCAGCGCGCGCTCGGTTACGCGCACCGCAAGGGCGTCACGCTGATCGGCGCGGGCGGCAACAACCACGAGGACCTCGGCAAGCCCCGCACCGACGTGGCGAGCCCGAACTACCCGCCCGGCCACGCCCGCGACCGCGTGATCGACAACGCCACCTGCCTCAACCTGCCGACCGAGGGCGACCACGTCATCTCCGTGTCCGCGCTCGGCCCGTCGACCGCCAAGGCCGACTACTCCAACTACGGCCTGGAGCAGGCCTCCGTGGCCGCCCCCGGCGGGTACTTCCGCGACGGCCTCGGCACCGACTGGTACCGGACCAACGAGAACCTGGTCCTGTCGACGTACCCGCGCAACGTGGCGCTGGCCGACGGCGCGATCGACGCCGCGGGCGAGATCACGGCCGCCGGTGTCACCGCGGGCGTCAAGAAGGCCTGCGAGGACACCACCTGCGGCTACTACCAGTTCCTCCAGGGCACCTCGATGGCCGCCCCGCACGCGGCCGGCGTCGCGGCGCTCATCGTCAGCCAGTACGGCAAGCGGGACGCCAAGCACCCCGGCACCCTGACCCTGGCGCCCGCCAAGGTGGAGAAGGTCCTCACCAGGACCGCCACCGCCCGCGCGTGCCCGGCCCCCAGGACCGTGTCGTACGTGCCGGTCGGCCGCTCGGCCGAGTTCGACGCCACCTGCGAGGGTGACACCAGGTTCAACGGCTTCTACGGCTACGGCATCGTGGACGCCTACGGCGCGGTCACCCGCGGCGGCAACTTCCTCTAGTCCGCTCCACCGCGAAGGGCCCCCGGTGCGCCGGGGGCCCTTTCGTAAACTCCGGCCGTGGCGAAATCAGCAGCTCAGAAGAGGCGGCGCAAGCAGCGGCGGCAGGTGCAGGCGCGGAACGCCCGGCCTTGCACGCCGCGACGGCAGCCTCGGCAGACGTGGTCCGCGGGCAAGGTGACGCTCTGGACGACCCTGGGCGTCTTCGCGTTCATCGGGCTGGTGCCCGCGTTCTGGTACTGGATCGCGCCCGCGATCAGCGACCTCGTCGACCCGGTGCCGGTGCTGGCGGTCATCGCGGGCTGGCTGCCCGTGGGCGGGTTCGTGGCCGCGGTCGGGTTCTTCCTGGTCATCCGCGACGAGCTGCTGCCGAGGACGCGGGTCCGGCTGGCGTGGGTGCTCGGGGTGTGGGGCGTGTCGGCGCTGGCCACGATGCCGATCGACGTCAACTCGCCGCCGCTGGACCACGGCTACCACACCGGCCTCCAGGTGGGCTTCCTCGGCACGCTCGCGGGAGCCGTCCTGGTGCCGGTGGGCGTGTACGCGCTGTGGAAGCCGTTCAACCGGCGCGAGGAGCCCACGACGGCCGTCTGGGGCTGCGCGTTCGCCGTCTTCGCCGTCGCCCTGCTGCTGCTCGCGGCGGCCCTGTCCTGGCTGCCCTAGGTCCCTGGTGCGCGTCACGGCGCGACGCGCACCAGGGCCTGCGTGGTCAGGCCAGCGCGGTGCCCAGCGCCTGCCAGTCGAGCACCGGCGCGGCGTGGTCGCGGATCGACGCCAGCAACCCGAGCCTGGCCGCCTTCACGGCCGGGTCCTCCGCCATGACCAGCACCTCGTCGAAGAAGGTGTTGATCGGGGCGGTGAGCACGGCCGTGGCGGCGGCGAACGCCGCCAGGCCGTCCGGGCGCTCGCCGAGACCGGAGAACGCCCGGTGCAGGGCCACCTCGGCGGGCTCGGTCAACGCCGAGGCGTCGTAGCCCGCGGCGGTGCCGGCGGGCACGATCCGGCGCACGCGCTGGAGCGCCGCGACGAGCTCCCCGAACGACGGGTCGGTGGCCAGCTCGGTGAGCTGCGCCAGCGTCTCGTCGGCGACCGCGGGGGCGTCGGCGAGCGGCAGGACCGCGTTGACGAACCGGTGGTCGTGACCGGCGTCGAGCACGGCCTGCTCGTAGCGGCGGACGGCGAACTCGCGGGCCGCCGCGACGGTCTCCTCCGGCACGTCCAGGCCGAGCTGGGCGCGGGCCGCGGACAGCGCGACGGGCAGCGTGATCGCCCGCAGCCCCTGGAACGCCCGCAGGATGCTCACGGCGCCGAGCGCGGCCCGGCGGAGCCCGAACGGGTCGGAGCTGCCGGTCGGGTTGGCCCCGATACCGAACAGGCCCGCGAGCAGGTCGAACCGGTCGGCCAGCGCGAGCAGCGCGCCGGGCGTCGAAGCGGGCAGCGGGTCACCGGCGGACCGGGGCTGCTCCATCTCGAACAGCGCCTGGGCGACCTCGTCGGTCTCCCCCGCGCGCCGGGCGTACTCGCGGGCCATCGTCCCCGCGAGGCTGGACAGCTCGATGACCATCTGCGAGCCGAGGTCGAACTTCGCCAGGTCGCCCGCGCGCTTGAGGGTCGCCTCGCCGCCACCGAGGTCGACGTGACCGGCGAGCGTGGCCGCCAGCGAGGCGATCCGCTCGGCGCGGTCGGCCACGGAGCCGAGCTTGTCGGCGAACGTCAGCTTCGCCAGGCCCGCCTTCATGTCCTCCAGGGGCGTCTTGAGGTCGGCGCGCCAGAAGAACGCGGCGTCCTCGTACCGGGCGCGCAGCACCGCCTCGTTGCCGGACCGCACGCGGTCGACGTCGATCGTGCCGTTGGCGACGGCGACGAAGTGCGGCAGCAGCTCGCCGTCGGCTCCGCGCACCGGCAGGTAGCGCTGGTGCTTGCGCATGACCGTGGTCAGGATCTCGCCCGGCAGTTCGAGGTAGCGCTCCTCGAAGCCGCCGAGGATGGGCGTCGGCCGCTCGACCAGGTTCGTCACCTCGGCCAGCACGCCGGCCTCGGCGGTGAGGTCGACCGTGCCGCCGACGGACGCCGCCAGCTCGGTCGCCGCGGCGACGATCGCGGCCCGGCGGACGGACGCGTCGGCGTCGATGCCGTGGCCCGCGAGGAACTCCAGGTAGCCGTCGGCACCGGTCACGGCCACCTCGGGCTCGGCGGCCGTGCGGTGCACGCGGGTGGTCGTGCCCGCCTGGAGCGTGGACACGGCGACCGGCACCGGGGTCTCGCCGAGCAGCGCGAGCAGCCAGCGGATCGGGCGGGTGAACGACAGCTTCGGGTCGTTCCACTTCATGTTCTTCTCGGACCGCAGCTCGGCCACGACCTCGGCCAGCAGCCCGCTGAGCACCTCGACGGCACCGCGGCCGGTCTCGGTCTTGACCAGCGCGACGTGCTCGACGCCGTTCTCGGTCACCCGGCCCAGCTCGGACAGCTCGACCTTCTGGCCGCGGGCGAAGCCCTGCACGGCCTTGGTGGGCTCGCCGTTCGCGTCGAACGCCGCGGCCACCTTCGGCCCGCGCACGGTGCGCTCGGCGTCCGGCTCGCGCGGGGTCACGTCGGCGACCAGCACGACCACGCGGCGCGGGGTGCCGTGCACCTCGACGGCGCCGTGGGTCAGGCGGGTGGCGGCCAGCTTGTCCTCCACGGCCGCGCGGACGGCGGCGACCGTGCGGGTCACCTCGGCGGGCGGCAGCTCCTCCGTGCCGATCTCGAACAGCAGCGTCGCGGGCTCGGTGACGGTGGCGAACGCCGTCGGCGCGGTGGCGGGGGCGGGCGTCTCGGCGACGCCCAGCGGGTGCCCCAGCTCGGCGCGGCGCTCGGCCCACAGGCCGGAGACCTCGCGGGCCAGGCCGCGCATCCGGGCGAACGCGCGGGCCCGCTCGGTGGTGCTGATCGCGCCGCGCGAGTCGAGCACGTTGAAGGTGTGCGAGCACTTCAGCACGTAGGTGTGCGCGGGCACCGGCAGGCGCAGGTCGAGCAGGCGCTTGGCCTCGGTGGCGTACTCCTCGAAGAGGCGCTTGTTGGCCTCGACGTCGGCGTCGTCCAGGTAGTACCGGCTCATCTCGTACTCGGCCTGGCCGAAGGCCTCGCCGTAGGAGATGCCGGGCGCGTAGGCGATCTTCTTGAAGTGGTCGACGCCCTGGAGCGCCATCATGATCCGCTCGATGCCGTACGTGACCTCGACGGACACCGGCTCCAGCGTCTGGCCGCCCGCCTGCTGGAAGTAGGTGAACTGGGTGATCTCCAACCCGTCCAGCCACACCTCCCAGCCCAGGCCCCAGGCGCCGAGCGCGGGCGAGGCCCAGTTGTCCTCGACGAAGCGGACGTCGTGCGCCCGGATGTCGATGCCCAGGGCCTCCAGGCTGCCCAGGTACAGCTCCTGGGGGTTGCCGGGGTCGGGCTTGAGGATCACCTGGAACTGGGTGTGCGTCTGGAGGCGGTTCGGGTTCTCGCCGTAGCGCGCGTCGTCGGGGCGCACGCTGGGCTCGACGTAGGCCACCCGCCACGGCTCGGGACCGAGCACCCGCAGCACCGTCGCCGGGTTGAGCGTGCCCGCACCGACCTCGGTGTTGAAGGGCTGCACGACGATGCAGCCGCGATCGGTCCAGTACTTGGTCAGCGCCAGGAGCGCGTCCTGCATGGTCAGCACGGTGACAACCTTGGATGGGGGGTGTGGGGCCGGTCGCAGTCTACGAAAGACGGGGCACGGGCGACTGCGCTGGTCAGGTAGCCGACCGACCCGTATCACCACGGTCGTCACCCGCCTGTGTCACCCTTTGCGCAACCTCGCGGACCGTACGGGCGTCCTATGTGGCGTAGCCGTGCGACCGTTGGAGCAGCGCTCACGAGTAGGAGACGGGTGTGGACAAGCGGCCGCCGCGGCCAGGTGACGGGGGCGACCCCCGCGACCGATCCGTGCCTCCTCGTCGACCCGCCGCAGGTCAGCCCGGCCGCCCCCAGGGCAGGGCCGGTCGGCCCGGCCCGGCTCGCCGCCAGCCGCCGCCCGCCCGGCGCGAACCCGCCGACCCACCGCCCGCGCGCGGCGAGCCCGCGAGCCGGGTCGAGCCGCCGCGCCGCAAGCCCGTCTCGGCCACGGCGCCGACCGAACGCGTGGAGCCCGCGCGCCCGGCCCGGTCCGCCCCCGCACGCACGCCGCGCCCCCCGGTCCGCCGCACCGCGCCCCCGAGCAGGGCGGCGAGCGGAGCGTCGGTCACCGGCAAGGCGATCCTGTCGATGCTGTCGGTGGTCGTCCTGCTCGGCACCGGCTACGCGTGGCAGAACCTGAAGTCGTTCACCGACAACCTGACGACCACGGACGTCATCGGCGAAGGCGCGGGCGGCGAGAAGCCCGCCGACGGCGCGATCGACATCCTGATGGTCGGCATGGACAGCCGCACCGACGCCAGGGGCAACCCGCTGCCGCAGCAGATCCTGGACGAGTTGCAGGCGGGCGGCACCGACGACGGCGGGTTGAACACGGACACGCTGATCCTCATGCACATCCCGAACGACGGGAAGAAGGCCGTCGCGATGTCGTTCCCCCGCGACTCCTACGTGAAGATCGCGAACGGCTACGGCAAGCACAAGATCAACTCGGCGTTCTCCTACGGCATGAACGACGCCGCGGCCGAGCTGACGGAGAAGGGCGGCCTCGACGCCGCCCAGATCACGGTCCAGTCCAAGAAGGAGGGCGCGAAGAACCTCATCGCGACCGTCCAGGACCTCACCGGCGTCACCATCGACCACTACGCCGAGATCAACCTCGTCGGGTTCTACGAGATCACCAAGGCCATCGGCGGCGTCGACGTGTGCCTCACCGAGGCCACCCAGGACGACTTCTCCGGCGCGGACTTCGCGGCGGGCCCGCAGACCATCGAGGGCAAGGCCGCGCTGGCGTTCGTCCGGCAGCGGCACGGCCTGCTGCGCGGCGACCTCGACCGGGTCGTGCGCCAGCAGGTCTTCATGGCGGGCCTGGCGAAGAAGATGCTGTCGGCGGGCGTGCTGTCGGACCAGACCAAGACGAAGAACCTGATCGACGCGGTCACCAAGTCCATCGTGCTCGACCAGGACTGGGACATCCTGAACTTCGCCAACCAGATGAAGAGCCTGTCCGGCGGCGCGATGGAGTTCCAGACCATCCCGACCGGCAACCCCGAGCTGGAGACGCCGGAGGACGGCCAGGCCATCGAGATCGACGAGGCCGAGGTCAAACGCTTCGTCAAGGGCCTGACCGAGGAGCCCAAGCCCTCCGGCACGCCCTCGACGCCTGCCACGCCGTTCGACAACGGCACCCTGACCGTGGAGGTCCGCAACGCCTCCGGCGTGCCGGGACTGGCCGGTCAGGTGCTGGAGGCGCTGACGGCGAAGGGGTTCGTGCCGGGCGGCGCGGCCAACGCGGAGTCCAACGCGAAGTCCTCCGTCGTGCGGTTCGGCAAGGGCGGCGACGAGGGCGCGGCGGCGGTCGCCACCGCGCTGGGCGGCGACGTGGAGACCGAGCAGGACAACAACATCCAGGCGGGCTACGTGCGGGTGTTCGTCGGGTCCGACTACTCGGGGCCGGGCGCCCAGAACTTCGCCGGTGGAGCGGGGATCGGGCTCGACGGGGCTCGGCGGCAGCAGCCGTCCGGCGAGGCGCCGATCACGGCCGACGGCGTCCGCTGCGTGAACTGACCCGGCCGGGGGCGGGATGACGACCCCCGACAGCCGGCGCCGGTCCGACGGGGAGCCCCCGCGGTCGGCGCCGGTCGGTTATTCGACCCCAAACGGGCAGCAGCGGTCACGGGGGACGACCGGCCGGGCAGCCGGGGAACGGCCGCCGAACGTGGGCCGGGGCACACCGCCGACCGGCCCAGCGGGACTGCTCGCAGCAGTTCCGGACGTCGAACGGGCATCGTCGCCACGACCGCACGAAACACCAAAGGACTACTGACGGTACTACTCGGTTAGCCCGATCGGGCGATAAACCGGGCAAGTCACGTAATCAACGCACTTATTCGACCTTTCCTCTGCGTTGGGGCCGAACACCCCACGTGAACGGGTGGAGGAAGTGACGGTGCAGATCGACACAGCGGCGTACCAGCGCGTGCTCGGCGATGAACTCCGCAGCCTTCGCAAGCAGCGCGGATGGACTCGCAAGGAGTTGAACAGCCGGCTCCAGAGCGAGATCTCGCTCCAGACGCTGGCGACCTACGAGCTGGGCACCCGCCAGGTGTCCGTCGTGCGGCTGGTCGAGATCTGCGCGGCGCTGGCCGTGCCCGCGCACGAGGTGCTGGCGCGCGTGCACGAACGCGTGTTCGGGGACGCGCCCACGGGACACCTGTCGCTGAACCTCGTCGCCGTGGTCGCCGACGAACGCCCGGAGCTGCTGCCGCTGCGGCGCTGGGCGCAGGGGCGGCTGCACGCGCTGCCGCTGGGGCAGCCCCCGCAGGTGCACCTCGACCTGCCCGCGCTGGAGTACATGGCGCAGTTGTGCCAGCTCAGCACGGTCGAGCTGATCCGGGCGCTGCGCGATCTGGGCGGGACCGCGCGGAGGTAGGCGGGCGTCCCGCTAGACTCGCCGCCGTGACCAGGGGCGCGCCCGTTCCAAATGCAGGAAGTCGCTTGCCTAACAACGCTAACGAAGATCCAGCCTCCCCAGCCCGTCTGCCGTTGCGGACCGCGGCTGCCGTGCGCTTGGGCAACATGAGTTCGAAGCTGTCCCAGAAGATGGGGCTCGGCGCAGGCGGCATGATCGGTGGCCGGGTGGCGTTGAAGCTGGACCCGCAGGCGCTCCGGCGCCTGACGTCCGGCAGGCGGGTCGCCCTGGTGACCGGCACCAACGGCAAGACCACCAGCACCATGATGCTCAGCCGAGCCGTGACCGCGCTCGGCGAGGTGGCCACCAACCACAGCGGTGCCAACATGCCCGACGGGCACGTGACCGCGCTGAGCAAGCAGCCCGACGCGCCGTACGCGGTGCTGGAGGTCGACGAGGGGTACTTCCCCGCCGTCGCCGCGGCGGCCCAGCCGGACGTCGTGGTGCTGCTGAACCTGAGCCGCGACCAGTTGGACCGCGTCGGCGAGGTGCGCACGATCGAGCGCTCCCTGCGCGACGTGATCTCCAAGCTGCGCTGCACGGTGATCGCGAACTGCGACGACATCATGGTGACGTCGGCGGCCAAGGACGCCCACCGCGTCGTCTGGGTCGCCACCGGCACCGGCTGGCACCACGACTCGGCGTCGTGCCCCCGGTGCGGCGAGCCGATCCGCTGGCAGGGCGAGCACTGGACGTGCAGCACCTGCGACCTGGCCCGGCCCAAGCCGGACTGGGTGACCACGGACGGCTTCCTGATCGCGCCGAACGCCAGCAAGGTCGCGCTCCAGCTCCGCCTGCCCGGCAAGTTCAACCAGGCGAACGCGGTGATGGCCACGGCCGCCGCCGCGACGATGGGTGTGCAGATCGAGGAGGCCGTCCGCCGCCTGCGGGGCGTCTCCAACGTCGCGGGCCGGTACCGGACGATCCAGCGCAGCGGGCACACCGCCAGGCTGCTGCTGTCGAAGAACCCGGCGGGCTGGAGCGAGACGCTGACGGTGGTCAAGGAGTCCGACCACCCCGCCGTGCTCGTGATCAACGCCAACGAGGCCGACGGCCGCGACCTGTCGTGGCTGTGGGACGTCCCGTTCGAGCGGCTGCGCGGCCGGACCGTCATCGCCTCCGGCGAGCGGGCCACCGACCTCGCGGTGCGCCTGACCTACGCCGAGGTGGAACACCAGATCGTGCCCGACCCCCTGCTGGCCATCGACGCGCTCCCCAAGGGGGCGGTCGAGGTGATCGCGAACTACACGGCCTTCCGCGACCTGAACGCGAGGTCCGCCAGTGAGTGACTCCGCTGTTCGGATCGCCCTGGTCCTGCCCGACCTGCTGGGCACGTACGGGGACTTCGGCAACGCCGTGGTCCTCGACAAGCGCCTGGCGTGGCGCGGCATCTCCTCGGAGATCGTGTCGGTCAACTTCGGCGAGGCCGTGCCGGACTCCTGCGACATCTACGTCGTCGGCGGTGGCGAGGACACGGCGCAGACGCTGGCCGTGCGCCACCTGCGCGACAACCCCGGCCTCCAGCGCGCCGCCGCGCGCGGGGCCGTGGTGCTGGGCGTGTGCGCCGGGATCCAGATCTTCGGCGAGAAGTTCACCCGCGCCGACGACGTGACCCACCCAGGGCTCGGGCTGATCGACTCCGTGTCGTACGCGGGCGGCTCCCGCGCCATCGGCGAGGTGCTCGCCAAGCCGGCCAACGGGTTGTTCGAGGGGTTCCTCACGGGCTTCGAGAACCACCAGGGCCGCACGGAACTCGGTCCGGCCGCCCAGCCGCTGGCGCACGTGACCGTGGGCACCGGCAACGACGGGAAGGTGGAGGGGGCGGTGCAGGGCAAGATCCTGTGCACGTACCTCCACGGGCCCGTGCTGCCGCGCAACCCGCAGATCGCCGACCTGCTGATCGAGTGGGCCACCGGGGTCAAGCCCGCCCCGCTGGACCTGCCCGCCGTCACCCGGCTGCGGGCGGAGCGGTCCAAGGCCGCCGGGCAGCGCGTCGAAGCCTGAGCTCTCGCGCGGGAGGGGGCGTGTCCACACCGGACACGCCCCCTCCCGCCGTCTCACACGCGTACGCGGGCCCTGGTCGACAGCACGAAGTCGTCGGCCCGCACCTTCCTGGTGCGCATCCAGTAGCGCCAGGTGAAACCGGGCCAGATGGTCCGGTTCACGCCCTGCGCGTCCAGGTACCAGCTCCGGCAGCCGCCCTCGGTCCACACGCCGCGGCTCAGCTTCCGCTGGATCTCCTCGTTGAACCGCCGCTGGACCTCGGGCCGGACCTCCAGCTCGTCGGCCCGGTCCAGCATCCCCAGGCACTGCGAGACGTACTTGATCTGCGACTCGGCCATGAACACGACGGAGTTGTGCCCCAGCCCCGTGTTCGGCCCGAGCAGGAAGAAGAAGTTCGGGAACCCGGCGACGGTGATCCCGAAGTGGCTCTGGATGCCCTGCTCCTGCCACTCCTTCGCCAGGTCCCGGCCGTCCTTGCCGGTGATCGACAGGTAGCCGAACGCGTCGATCACGTGGAACCCGGTCCCGTAGATGATCGCGTCCACCTCGTGCTCGACCCCGGCGGTGTCGACGACGGAGTTCTCCCGCACCTCGGCGATCCCGTCGGTGACCAGGTCGACGTTGGGCCTGGACAGGGTCGGGTAGTAGTCGTTGGAGATCAGCACCCGCTTGCACCCCATCGTGTAGTCCGGGGTGAGCTTCTCCCGCAGGGCGCGGTCGGGGACCTGGTGGGCCATGTGCCGCTTGGCGATCCCCTGCGCCAGCTTCATGATCTTCGGGTTCACCGCGAAGCCCAGCGCGGTCGACTCCCGCGTCCAGTAGACGAGGTCGCGGTACAGCCGCTGCGCGAACGGGACCCGCTTGAACACCCGGTGCTCGCGCTCGCCGATGGGCCGGTCGGCCTTCGGCATGATCCACGGCGGCGTCCGCTGGAAGATCTCCAGCGACTCCACCTGATCGGCGATCTTGGGCACGAACTGGATCGCGCTGGCGCCGGTCCCGACCACGGCGACCCTCTTGCCTGCCAGGTCGTAGGACTGGTCCCAGCGCGCCGAGTGGAACACCGCGCCGCGGAAGCGCTCCACGCCGGGCAGCGTCGGCACGTTGGGGACGTGCAGCGCGCCCACGCCCATCACCAGCGCCTTGGCCGTGTACGTGTCGCCGGTGCCCGTGGAGACGTGCCAGGTCTTCGCGTCCTCGTCCCAGCGCGCGCCGGTGAACTCGGTGTTGAACCGGATGTGGGGGCGCAGGCCGTACTTGTCCGCGACGCCCTGGAGGTAGGCCCAGATCTCCGGCTGCTCGGCGAACGCCCGCGACCAGTTCGGGTTCAGCTCGAAGGAGTACGAGTACATGTGGGACTGCACGTCGCACGCGCAGCCGGGGTACCGGTTGTCGCGCCAGGTGCCGCCGAGGTCGGACGCCTTCTCCAGGACGACGAAGTCGTGCCTGCCCGTGCGCTTGAGTTCGATCGCCATGCCCAGCCCCGAAAAGCCCGTGCCGACGATCAGGGTTTCGGTCTCCCGGTGCGTGCCCATCAGTGCGCAACCTCCGCGGTCCGACTATGTACTCGCCGGTAGGTTACTCGAAGTAAGTTACTAGCGGTAGTACCCTTCGGGGGTGACCAGCACCCAGCCCGTGCGCAGGCGTCGCATGCCCAAGGCGGAGCGCAAGGCCCAGATGCTCGACGTGGCCGAGGTGGTGTTCGCCGAGCAGGGCTACCTGGCCACCTCCATGGACGAGATCGCGGAGCGCGTGGGCGTCTCGAAGCCCATGCTCTACGAGTACTTCGGCTCCAAGGAAGGCCTGCTGATCGGCTGCATCCAGCGGGCGCGGGCCGAGCTGCGGACGAAGACCGAGAACGCCATCGTCGGCGCCGCGGACCCGGAGGACCTGCTGCGCAAGGGCCTGCTGGCGTTCTTCGAGTTCATCGTCGACCACCGCCAGTCCTGGGCGCTGCTGCGGCAGGAGGCCGCGATCACCGTGCCGTCGGCCGAGGAGGAGATCGAGGGCATCCGGACCCAGCAGACCGCGCTGATCAGCGCGGTGATCGCCGGGTTCTCGCCCGACCTCGAACCGCTGGAGGCCGAGGCGTTCGCGGAGATCGTCGTCGGGTCGTGCGAGCGGCTCGCGCTGTGGTGCGAGCGCAGGCCCGAGGTGGGGCCCGCGCTCGCCACCGACTACGTGATGACCGTGGTGTGGCGGGGCGTGGCGTCGCGCCTCACGGCTTGAGGACCACCTTCAGCGCCTTGCGGTCCTCCATCGCCCGGTAGGCGTCGGCGACCTCCTCCAGCGGCACCGCGCGGTCGAACACCGGGGACGGGTCCAGCCGACCGGCCAGCACGTCCGCCAGCAGCTCCGGCAGGTACTGGCGGACCGGGGCGACCCCGCCGCTCACGCCGACGTTGCGGCCGAACAGGTCCTTCAGCGACAGGCCTTCCGGGCCGTGCGGCACGCCCACGTACCCGACGCGCCCCCCGTCGCGCACGACGCCGAGCGCGGTCTCCCACGACTGCGCGGTGCCCACGCACTCCAGCACGGCCGACGCGCCGAGGCCGCCGGTCAGCTCGCGGACCCGTTCCACCGCCGCCCCGCCGCGCTCGGACACCTGGTCGGTGGCGCCGAACAGCCTGGCGACGGCGGCGCGGTCCTCGTGGCGCCCCAGGGCGATGACGCGCTCCGCACCCAGCCGGGAGGCGGCCAGGACGCCGCACAGGCCCACCGCGCCGTCGCCGACCACGGCGACGACCGAGCCCGGCACGACCCCGGCGGCGAGCGCGGCGTGGTGGCCGGTGCCCATCACGTCCGACAGCGAGAGGAACGCGGGCAGCAGCGCCGCGTCGGCGTCCCCCGGCACCCGCACCAGGGTGCCGTCGGCCTGCGGGACGCGGACCGCCTCGCCCTGGCCGCCGTCGTGCCCCCGCTGCCCCCAGATGCCCCCGTTGGGGCACGAGGTCTGCACGCCGGCCGCGCAGTACGCGCAGGTGCCGTCGCTCCAGGTGAACGGGGCGATGACCCGGTCCCCGACGCGCACGGACGCGACCTCGGAGCCGACGTCGACCACCTCGCCGACGAACTCGTGCCCGATCCGCTGGCCGGGCTGCCGCTCGGACACGCCGCGGTACGCCCAGAGGTCGCTGCCGCAGACGCAGGCCAGCTCGACCCGGACCACGGCGTCGGTCGGCTCGGCCAGCGCGGCGTCGGGCACGTCTTCCACCCGGATGTCACCGGGTCCGTGGATGGTGGTCGCTCGCACCGCTCCCCCTCGTGTCGCCGTCTCCGTTCGAGTCCATCCTGACCCCTCCGAAGGGTTCACGCCCAGGTGACCCGCTTTTACGAATCACATTCGTGTTCGGGTTTTGTTCGGAGTGCGGGAGGTGCACCTGGAACGGGAAGAACACGCCTAGGATGTTTCAACCGTGCCCGTGCAGGAGAAAGGTGGCGTGGTTTTGGCCACACCGGCGTTCAGCGAAGAATCCCGCTCACCCCAGCGCGGAAGGCCGCGTGACGCGAGCCGGGACGACGCCCTGCGCCAAGCCGCGCTGGAGGTCATGGCGGAGGTCGGCTACCGCGCGCTGACGATGGACGCCGTCGCCGCCAGGGCCCGCGCGGGCAAGGCGACGATCTACCGGCGCTGGGAGTCCAAACTGGACCTGGTGATCGACACCTGCACCCAGCTCGCGAGCCAGAACCTCGCCGCGCCCGACACCGGGTCGCTGGCCGAGGACCTGCGCGAGTTCCTCAGCTCGTTCGCCGCATTCCTGTCGGGCCCCATCGGCAAGGCGGCGCAGGCCCTCGTCGGCGAACTCCCGCACGAACCGGAACTCGCGACGGCATTTCGGGAAACGTTCCTCATTTCCCAGCGCGACGTGCTGCGAGGAATTCTGGAACACGCCCTCGAACGCGGAGAAATTCGACCCCACGCCCCGCTCGGCCTGACCGTCGAACTCGCGGGCGCCGCGCTGATCTACCGGCTCATGCTCACCGGCGACCCGTTGGACCAGCCGTTCGTGGACAAGGTCGTGGACCAGGTCCTGCTCCCACTGGTCGGCAAGCAAAACTGATCAGGGCAGCACTATTGCGGACACGGCGGGGCGTATTCGACAGTATTGTCGGGAACATCAGCCAATAGTGTCGCGCAATTGGGAGGCTGCCATAGTCCAGCCACAGCAGCGACGTACGCCCGCTTGGCCGAAGGCGACGCTGTTGGGCCAGTTGCGCCCGCCCACCCGCGACAGGCTGCTGGCGCTGGGCACGACCGTGGCCTACCGCGACGGCGACGTGATCCTCACCCACGGCGAACCCGGCGACAACGTGGTGCTGCTGCTCACCAGCGCGGTCAAGGTCGTGGTCCACAGCGAGCACGGGCCGACGGCGCTGCTGGCGATCCGGATCCGCGGCGACCTCGTCGGCGAGCAGTCCGTGATCGACCGGAAGACGCGCTCCGCGAGCGTGATCGCCTGCGGGGACGTGCTGGCCCAGTCCATCGGCCGCGGCGAGTTCGAGGCGTTCCTCAAGCGCACGCCGGACGCCGACCAGCAGCTGCGCAGCATGATGAGCGAACGCCTGCGGTGGGCCGACCAGCGGCGGGTGGACTTCCTCGCGCTCAAGGCGCACGCCAGGGTCGCCCGCGTGCTGGTGGAGGTCGCCAAGACGTGCGGCTGGGAGCACGAGGAGACGTGGGAGATCACCATCCCGCTCACCCAGGAGGAGCTGGGGTCGCTCGCGAGCATCGCCAGGCGCACGGTCGAGCAGCAGATGCGCAAGCTGCTGGAGGCCGGTCTCGTGCGGACCGCGTACCGCAAGACGTCGCTGCTGAACATGGCCGAGTTGCAACGCGTGGCCGATTCGCGCTGAGCACTATTGCGGACACGTCCTGCCGCATTCCACAGTAGTCTCGAAATCGCTCGCCCAATTGCGCAGCGAAAGGGGGGACGGCCATAGTCCAGCAGCCACACGGCCGTACCCCCGATTGGCCGAAGACGACATTGCTGGGCAGGTTGAGCAACGAAAGCCGGGCGCAGTTGCTGAAATTGGGCACCGCGCGCACCTACGAGAACGACAAACGGATCTTGGAGCAGGGGGCCTCCAACGACCACGTGGTCGTCGTGCTGCGGGGAACGGTCAAGGTGGTCGCCTACAGCGAGTACGGTCCGACGCTGCTGGCGATCCGGGTCCGCGGCGACCTCGTCGGCGAGCAGGCGGGCATCGACAAGAACCCGAGGTCCGCGAGCGTCATCGCCTGCGGCGAGGTGCTGGTCCGCACCATCGCCCTCAACGAGCTGAAGCGCGTGCCGGAGGTCGACGTCCAGGTGCAGCGCATGGTGAGCGAGCGCTGGCGGTCCTCCGACCAGCTCAGGGTCGACTTCTTCGGCCGCAACGCCCGTGCGAAGCTGGCCAGGGTGCTGATCGAGATCGCCACGATGGGCGGTTGGGAAGCGGAACCGCGGTGGGAGCTGAAGATCCCCCTGAAGCGGGCGGAACTGGGGTCGCTGGCCTCCATGCCGCCCAGCACGGCCGACAAGCAGATGCGGCAGCTGATCGTCGACGGACTGGTGGCCGCCGAGCAGCAGCGGATCACCCTGCTCGACACCGAAGCCCTGCGGCTCATAGCAGATTCCCACTGATCCCGTCCCGCCAAAGTGCGGGTAAAGGTTTGTCCGGGTCGGCGACAGTGGTCGCGTCAGCTCAAGCAGCCCGGCGCGCTCCGGCGCACCGGGCCTCGTGTCGAAGGAGATCGCGTCTCTCCATGGACGAAAACCCGACTCACCACTCGTTCGTCATCGCCGACATCGAAGGGTACGGACGGCGTTCCGACGAGGACCAGAGATGGCTGCGCAACGAGCTCTACTGGGTTTTGCAGACGTCGCTGGCGAAGGCGGACGTCCCGTTCACGCCGAGCCTCACCCAGGACCGCGGCGACAGCGTCATCCTGCTGGTGCCGGGCACCGCGCCGAAGCGCAACATCGGCGACGCCCTGGTCCAGCACCTCGACCGGGAGCTGACCAGACACGCCCGCCGCAGCAGCGAGCCCGCGAGGATGCGGCTGCGGCTGGCCCTGCACGCGGGCGAGGTCGCGCGGGACGGGCGGGGCTGGATCGGCCGGGACCTCAACACCGCGTGCAGGCTCGCCGACCTCCCGTCCGCGCGGGAGGCGCTGGCCGCGGAGCCCGACGCGAACCTGGTCGTCGTCGTGTCCGACGTGTGGTTCCGCACCGTCGTCCGCCCGGACCCCGTCCTGGTGGACCACTTCGAGTTCCGGAGGGTGCCGTTCGTGGTGAAGGAGATCGACGACCACGCCTGGATCCACGTGCCCCGGCGGTCCTCGTGAAGGTCGTGCGACGGGCCAGACCCGACCTGGGCGCCCGCCGCGCACCCGTCGTGAAGTCGGTGCGGAGCAGGCGCGACGACGTGGGGGAGGCGCGGTTCGTCATCGCCCAGTTCAGCGGGTGGGTCGCGAACGCCGACACGAAGGCGGGGCTGCTGGCGACCGCGACCATCTTCCTCGGCACGACGCTCGTCGGTCAGCGCTCGGCGGTCCGCGCCTCGTTCTCGCCGTCGACCTGGCAGGAGTGGGTGCGGGCGGTGCTGATCACCGGGGCGCTGGTGGCCGTGCCGGTCGCCGTGGTCGCGCTGACGGCGACGCTCCGGCCGCGGGTCCTGGGCAACACCGGCTCGCGCTACTCGTGGCCGTTCGTCGCCACCACGCCCGTGCGCGAGCTGGCCAGGAGCAATCGGACGGCCGACGAGGCCTGGCTGGCCGCGCACAACCTGGCCGTGATCGTGCGCAGGAAGTACCGCTGGCTCACGCTCGCGCTGGTCGCCTGGGCGATCGGCGCGCTCAGCCTGTTCACCTGGTTCCTGCTCACGCCGTAGAGCGGTCCAGCGGGCCGGGCGGCCCGCTGGACCAGCAGGTCAGCGGAACAGCTTGCGCACGACCAGCAGCCCGACGACGACGCCCACCGCGATGAGCGCGTAGCGGACCTTCGGGTCGTCGAACCTGGCGCGCACGCTGGCCTTGCCCTCATCGACGAAGCGCTGGGGGTTGGCCCTCGTGCCCAGCTCGTCCAGCGTCGTGGCCAGCGCGTCGCGTGCCTGCTCGATCTCACGCTGGATGGTGTCGGGGTCGCGAGCCACATGTCCTCCTGTCAGCGGTGCCCTGGGGCTTGCCCCACCGTAGTTGGTCAGCGGCCGGGGCGTGTCGATAGGCTTGCCGAAGGGGGCCGTAGCCCAATTGGCAGAGGCACACGGTTTAGGTCCGTGCCAGTGAGAGTTCGAGTCTCTCCGGCCCCATCCCCGGCACCCCGCCCCCGGTTCCCCGGCGGGCGGGGCAGCCGCTCGGCGCGCGACGCGCTCGGAGCACCCAGGCCGAGTCGGAGGACACCACGTGAGCCCCTCGCTGCACGACACGCTCGCCGGGCCCGCGGCCGACGCCCGAGCCCGCTTCGCCAGGGACGACAACGGCTACCTCCAGGGCTCGACCGTCGTGCACGCGGTCCGCCTCCAGGACTGGCTGGGCGTTTCCGTCCCCGGCCCCGGCTGCCACGTCGGCACCGGCGGCTGGGACTTCACCCGCTTCAAGCCGACCCGCTCGCCCGTGGACTGCGGCCGGTGCGCGAAGTCCGGGATGCGCGGCACCGCGGAGGACGGCGACCGACCGGGCCAGCTCGCCCTGGACCTGGACTCGGGTCCCCCGAAGGTGTGACGGGGCCGACTCTTCCGCGGTAACCCCCGCGACAGCACTTCGGCCCTTCGTCCCCCTGGGGTGCTCGCCGACCGGAGAGGGCCTCCAGCTCGACCGAGCACCGCGGCACCGTGCGGATACCCTCCTCGGAGTGCCGCGCCAGGCCCCTCCGCGACTGCCCAGCGGTGAAGGCGGTGTCCACCCGCGCCGGCACGGCCAGGACGTCGCCGTCGAGAGTCGGCCTGTGGAACCGGAGAACCCGTGGCCGTCACCGACCCTCCCCGACGGCGCGCGCGCTCGGTCGTGCTCGGCGCGTGCGCGGTGGTGCTGGCGGGTGTCGCCGCGCTGCTGCTCGTGCGCGCCACCGGGCTGGACGCGGGCACGGTGTTCTCGGCCGTGGTGGTCGGCGTGCCGTACGCCGCCGTGGTGACGGCCGTGGTGGCGGTGGTCCTCGCGGTGGCGGGGGCGCGGTGGCCGGGCGGGATCGCGCTCGTGCTGCTGGTCGTCCAGGTCGTGTGGCTGGCGCCCCGCTTCACCTCCGACGGGGTCGAGGTGCCCGCCGACGCGCCGCGGCTGCGGGTGGCCACGATCAACGCGCACCTCGGCGGCGTGGACCCGCGCGCGCTGGTCGACTTCGTGCGCGCGGAGCGCGTGGACGTGCTGGCGGTGGAGGAACTGCCGCCCGAGGCGATCCCCGCGCTGGACGACGCGGGCCTGCGGGAGCTGATGCCCCACCGGGAACTGCGGCCGAGGGACGACTCGTCGCTCTACTCGCGACTGCCGTTCACGGCGAGCGGTCCGCTGGCCGCGCCGACGACGTGGCCGCAGACGACCGCCACCGTCGACGTGAACGGGCGGGCCGTCCGGTTCGTCGCCGTGCACACGTACTACCCGACGGGCGATCCCGGCCTGTGGGCCGCGGACCTGACGGCGTTGCGGGCCTCGGCCGGTGAGGACTCCGTGCTGCTCGGCGACTTCAACGCCACCCTCGACCACGCGCTGATGCGGGACCTGCTGTCGGCGGGCCTGGTCGACGCCCACGCCGAACTCGGGAACGGCTGGGCTCCGACCTGGCCCGCCGACAGCGTGCTGCCGCCGGTGGTGCAGCTGGACCACGTGCTGCACGGCCGGGGGCTGGCGGCCGTCAGGACGGACGAGCGGACCCTGCCCGGCTCCGACCACCGGCTGGTCTTCGCGGAACTGGCCCTGCTCTAGTCGCCGGTGAACCGCATCGCGCGAGCGCCGACGAGCACCCCGGCCACCGCGAAGGCGACCGCGCTGAGGACGCCGTGGAGCACGGCCGTCCCGGAGAGCTGTCCGGCGAACAGCGCCCGTTCGGCCTCGACGACGTAGGTCAGCGGGTTGACCCGCGACAGCGCGCGCATCCACGCGGGCGCCCCGTCGAGCGGCAGGAGCACGCCGGAGAGCATGAGCAGCGGGAACACCAGGGTCTGCTGGACGAGGTAGAACAGCGACTCCTGCTTGCGGGCGAGGACCGCGAGCGCGCAGGAGAACGCGCCGAGCCCGACGCCGATGACGGCCAGCAGCAGCAACGCGACCAGCGCGCCGACGAGGTGCAGCTCGAAGCCCAACGGCAGCACCACGAGGACGATCAGCACGGACTGCGCGACCAGCAGCACGACCTCCTTGGCCGTTCGCCCCACCAGCATCGCCGACCGGCTGACCGGCGTGACGAGCATCCGGTCGAGCGAGCCGCCGGTCATCTCGGTCATCAGCATGTATCCGGCGGACACCGTGCCGCCCAGGCCCAGCATGATCAGCATCCCCGGCACGAACCACTGCCAGGCCGCGCCGTCGCCGCCCCACGAGATCCCGGACAGCAACGAGCCGAACAGGACCAGGAACACCACCGGCTGGGCCATGCCGAACACGATCCCGGCGGGGTTGCGCAGGTTGGGCCGCACCTCCCTGGCGAACACGATCCCGGTCTCGGTCGCGAACCTCATGCGGGAACCCCTTCCGCCTCGCGCAGGCTGCGCCCGGTGAGGGCGAGGAACACGTCGTCGAGCGTGGGCCGCAGGACCTCGGCGGTCCACACGTCCACCGTGGCGGCGTCGAGCGCGCGCAGCAGCACGGGCAGCGCGGCGGCGCCGTCGGGCACCCTCAGCCGGAGCGCGTCGCCGTCGGTCACCACGTCCCGCACCAGCGGGATCCGGTCGGCGATCCGCGCTGCCCTGGCCGGGTTGTCGGTCCGGACGACCAGGTGGTCACCCGCCAGGTCGGCCTTCAGCCGCTCGGCCGTGCCGTCGGCGATGACCCGTCCGTGGTCGATCACCACGACCCGTTCCGCCTTGGTGTCGGCCTCCTCCAGGTAGTGGGTGGTGAGGAAGACGGTCGTGCCGAACCGGTCGCGCAGCCGCAGGACGTGCTCCCACAGGTTCGCCCGGTTCTGCGGGTCCAGCCCGGACGACGGCTCGTCCAGGAACAGCAGGTCCGGCTGGTGGACCAGGCCGAGCGCGATGTCGAGCCGCCGCCGCTGCCCACCGGACAGCGACCCCGCGTCCCGGTCGGCCAGGTCCTCCAGCTCCATCGTGCCGAGCAGTTCGTCCGCGCGCCGCCGCGATTCCGCCGCGCCGAACCCGTAGCAGCGGCCCTGGGTCACCAGCTCGTCGCGAACCCGGAAGTAGTGCCCGGCGCCGTTGCCCTGGCCCACGTAGCCGATGCGCCTGCGCACGGCGGCGGGGTCGGCCCGAACGTCGTGCCCCGCGATCCGGGCCTCGCCCGAAGTCGGCCGGAGCAATGTCGTCAACATCCGGAGCGACGTCGACTTGCCCGCACCGTTGGGCCCGAGGAACGCGACCAGCTCCCCTTTCCCCACATCGAGATCAAGCCCTCTCACCGCCTCCACGATCCGTCTTTTGACCTTGAAATGCCTGGTCAACCCCCGTGTGTGAATCAACGAACCCTCCTGGTTCCGGGCATGCGCCAGCCGCGCCGGAGTAGGCGCCGACCGATGGGTGGGATGCGGAAGCCCGAGAAGAATAGGGCAACATTTCACGTTTCCGTCAGGAGCCCTGACAATCAACGAATGCGCGCACCCATTCCGTACCTCCTCGCCTACGCCAACACCATCGCGTCACGCCTGGCCGACGCGGAACTCCGCCCGCACGGCCTGACCGTCCGGCAGTTCGGCCTGCTGGCCCAGCTCCGCGCCGAACCGGAACTGACCATCGCCGACCTGGCCCGCCAACTGGGCATCACCAGGCAGTCGCTGCACGGGATGGTCGACGAGCTGGAACGCGACGGCCACCTGGTCCGCGAACCGGGCGCGTCCGGCCGCACCCGCAGGCTCGCGCTGACCCTGGGAACAGCAGGCCTGCTGGCCGACGCCGGGGGCCCGCTGGCCCGCGCCGAGGCGCAGTTCCTGCGAGGCGTCTCGACCCGGGACCGGGAAGCACTGCGCACGCTGCTGCAACGGGTCCTGGCCACCGCCACCGACGACGAGGCCTGGCTGTAGGAGGCACGGCCCCGACACCGCTGCCGACGTAGGTTGGACCGAACGTCCACCGACCACGGGAGAACACATGACCAGCACGTTCACCATCGGCGGCGACCTGGAGGTGAACCGCCTCGGCTACGGCGCCATGCAACTCCCCGGCCCTGGCGTGTGGGGCGAATCCCGGGACCCGGAAGGCGCACTGGCCGTACTGCGACGCGCCGTGGAACTGGGCGTCACGCTGATCGACACGGCGGACGCCTACGGCCCGTTCATCGCCGACCAGCTCATCAAGGAGGCGCTGCACCCCTACGCGGCGAACCTGGTCATCGCCACGAAGGTCGGCTTCACCCGTCAGGGCCCAGGCCAGTGGACAGCGGTGGGCCGCCCCGAATACCTGCGCCAACAAACCGAACTGAGCCTCCGCCACCTGGGTCTGGAGCAGATCGACCTGATGCAGCTGCACAGGATCGACCACAAGATCCCCCTGTCGGACCAGATCGGCGAACTGGCCCTGCTCCGCCAGGAGGGGAAGCTCCGCCACATCGGCCTCAGCGAGGTGACCGTCGACGAGATCGAGGCAGCCTGCGAGTTCGCCCCCATCAGCTCGGTGCAGAACCGCTACAACCTCACCCTCCGCACCTCAGAACAGGTACTGGACCACTGCACGGCCAACACCATCGCCTTCATCCCCTACAGCCCCCTGGCCAAGGGCACACTGCTGACGGACAACGCCAGGGTGGCAAGAACAGCGCAGGAGCACGGCGCCACCCGCTCCCAAATAGCACTGGCCTGGCTGCTCAAGCGCTCCCCGGTGACACTGCCGATCCCTGGCACAGCCTCGATCCCCCACCTGGAGGACAACCTCAAGGCCGAGAACATCACCTTGACGGACGCGCAGTTCACCGCGCTGACGGCATGAGACCCGCAGCAGGCCGGCACCTGCCCTGAACCGGTGATGGCGCCCGCGGCCGCTCCCCCGTTCACGGCCGGGGCAGCCCTCAGGCCGCCCGGCCGGTGACGAGTCAGACGGGGTCGATCGCGAGGTCGGTGACCTGGTCGTCCTCGATGCCGAACACGAACGCGAAGGACAGAGGCCCGCCGGGGAATTCACCGTCCCCGGCGGCCACCAGCCGGTCGTCCGCGAACGCGGTGGGCGTGAGCACGATCTTGGGGTTGATCAGGTGTCCCTGGATCCACTCGCGGATCTCGGCCCCGCCGGTGTAGGTCGTCCCGTCGTCGCGCACGGTGGCCCCGTCGCCGAAGACCGCGGCCAGCGCGTTCACGTCGTGCGCGTTGGTGGCCGCGACGAAGTTCTCGACGGCCTCGGGAAGGGTGATCTGGTTCATGTCCGCTCTCCGGTTTCTCGGTGGCCCGCACGCGGGCGCGTGCGGGCACGTTCTTGCGGCACCTCGATGGCACGGTGGCGATGCGGGTGGCAACCCGGCACGGGCCGTGCGGCGCGGTGATCAGCTCGGAGTCCCGACCAGGGGTCGAGTCGGCACCAGGCTCAGAAGTCCGCTCCGCGGGAGAGCTCCTCGTTCGCGCGCAGCTCCGCGAGCGCGTTCTCGTGCATCGCGACAACGGCGTCGTAGCCGGAGTTGCCGAGCACGATCCGGTGCGGCGGAACGGGTGCGTTCATCGCGCTGATCACGGCCCGCACTCCGCGTTCGGGGTCACCCGCTTGCTTGCCGTTGTGGTCCACGAACGCCGCCTTGACGCCCTCGACCATCGGCACGTAGGCGTCGACGGTCTCGTTGACGGGCTCGTTCTGGAAGTAGGCGAAGGCCTTGGTGCGGAACGCTCCCGGCTCCACGACGAGCACGCGCACGCCGAACGGCTCAACCTCGTGGCGCAGTGCCTCCGACAGTCCTTCGACCGCGAACTTCGCCGCCGCGTAGTAGCCGAAGCCGTGTGCGCCGACGAGGCCTGCCACCGACGACATGGTCACGATCCAGCCGTCGCCGCGTGCCCGCATACCCGGCAGGACCGCGCGGATCACCTCGACCACGGCGAACAGGTTGAGGTCGAACGTGCGGCGGATCGTCTCGTCAGGGGTCCCCTCGACCGAGCCGTACCAGCCACGGCCCGCGTTGTTGACGAGCACGTCGATCCCGCCGAACCGCTCCTCCGCCGCCTTGACCGCTGCACGCACCTGCTCGGCATCGGTGACGTCGAGCTGGAGGACCAGCACGCGGTCGCCGTGCGGTTCAGCCCATTCTTGCAGTTCAGAGGGCCGACGTGCGGTCAACACCACCTGATCGCCCTGTTCAAGGGCGGCCTCGGCGTAGACCTGGCCGAACCCTCCGGGCGTCCCACCGGTGATGAACCATGTCTTCATGGACTTCCCCTTTCGCTATAGACGGCAATGTAGCGCTACATGAGCTACTATAGCAACCATGCAGAACGCACGGGATCGACTCCTGCTCGCCGCGGCGGAGTTGCTGGAGGGTGGCGGCACGGTGTCCACGAGGGCGGTGTGCGAACGCGCCGGGGTGCAGGCCCCGACGCTGTACCACCACTTCGGCAGCAAGCAGGGCCTGATCGACGCCGTGGTGAACCACGGCTTCACCCAGTACACGGCGGTCGAGAGCTCCGGTGACCCGCTGAGCGACCTGCGCGAGGGCTGGGACAGGCACGTGCGGTTCGGGCTGGAGCACCCGTCGTTCTACGGGCTGCTGTACGGCCGTGCCGAGCCGGGCAAGCCCTGCGCCATCACCGCTCCCGCGCACGCCGCGTTGCGCGAGCGGTTCACCGCCGCCGCCGCCCGAGGCCTGCTCAAGGTGCCCGCGGACGACGCCGCCGAACAGGTGCTCGCCGCCAACGTCGGCATCACGCTCACCCTGATCAGCCAGCCGGAGCCCGACTTCGAACTGTCCGGACGCGTCCGCGAGGCCGCGCTGGCCGGAGTCCTGCACACGCCCTCCGCCGACGCCCCCGCGACCCGTCCGAGCGCCGCACTGACGTTGCGCGCGCTGGTCGACAACGACCCCGGCGACCTCACCCCTGGCGAACACGCGCTGCTCGGCGAACTGCTGGACCGCCTCGCCCGCTAGAGCACGCGGCATTCCGCAAGCGTTTTACCCGCCCACGACAGGGGTACTTGAAACGAACCACAGCCCATCAGGGGGGCCGCCACCATGGCGCCCCTCAGCAGCCCTTGCCTAGCTTGGAGGACATGAGCAACCCCATATCAACGGTCGTCGAGTGGGTAACGGGCCTGATGACGACGTTGGGCGCCCCTGGCGCCGGCATAGCCATCGCCCTGGAGAACCTGTTCCCCCCTCTGCCCAGCGAACTCTTCCTCCCCCTGGCGGGCTTCACCGCCAGCAGGGGCGGGATGAACCTGGCGGCGGCGATCACGTGGACCACGGCGGGCTCCGTCGTGGGTGCTCTGGCCCTCTACTACCTGGGCGCGCTGCTGGGCCGGGAAAGAATCCGGGCCATCGCCAAGAAACTCCCCCTGGTAGACGTCTCCGACGTGGACAAGACCGAGGACTGGTTCGCCGAGCACGGTTCCAAGGCCGTGTTCTTCGGCCGGATGCTCCCCCTCTTCCGCAGCCTCATCTCCATCCCCGCGGGCATCGAGAGGATGCCGCTCCCGAAGTTCATCGGCCTGACAGCGGCGGGCAGCCTGATCTGGAACACCACGCTGATCATGGCCGGTTACCTGCTCGGCGAGAAGTGGCACCTCGTCGAGCAGTACGCGGGCTACGTCTCCACCGCGGTCCTCGTGGCGGCGGGAACCGGCCTGGCGTGGTTCATCACGTCGAGGCTGTCCAAGCGCAAGCAGGGGAGTCACGACCCGAGGTAGCGCAGCACGGCCAGCACCCTCCGGCTGCGCCCCTCCACCGAGGACAGGCCGAGCTTGTCGAACACGCCCGCCACGTGCTTCTCCACCGCGCTCCGCGACACGTGCAACCGGTCGGCGATCGTCGCGTTGGTGCAGCCCTCGGCCATCGCCGCCAGCACCTCCCGCTCCCGCGGCGTCAGCGCGCCGATCTCGCGACCGGTGCGGGACAGGAGCTGCCGCACCACCTCGGGGTCGAACGCGACCCCGCCCGACCCGACCCTCCGCAGGGCGTCCAGGAACTCGTCGACCCGCACGACCCGGTCCTTGAGCAGGTAGCCGACCCCCTCGGAGTGCTCGGTGAGCAGGTCGACGGCGTACCGCTTCTCCACGTACTGCGACAGGACGAGCACCCCGACCGAGGGCCAGCGGCGGCGGATCTCCAGCGCCGCGCGCAGGCCCTCGTCGGTGTTCGTCGGGGGCATCCGCACGTCCGCCACGACCACGTCCGGCAGGTGGGCGGCGACGGCGGGCACCAGCGCGGCGGCGTCGCCCACCGCCGCGACGACGTCGTGCCCCTCCTCGACCAGCAGCCGCACCAGTCCTTCGCGCAGCAGCGTCGAGTCCTCGGCCAGGATCACCCGCACGGCAGTTCCGCGGTGATCGAGGTCGGTCCACCGACCGGGCTGCTCACGCCGAACCGGCCGTCCAGCGCGGCCACCCGCCGCGCCAGTCCGGCGAGGCCGCCGCCGTCCGGGTCCGCTCCCCCGCGTCCGTCGTCCCGAACCAGCACGCTCACGACCCCCTCGTCCCGACGAACCTCCACGGTGATCCCGCTCGCGCCGGAGTGCTTCGCCGCGTTGGTCACCGCCTCGCACACCACGAAGTACGCCGCCGTCCCCACCGCGGCGGCCACCTCCCCGTCCAGGTCGACGGTGAACCGCACCGGGACGGCCGACCGGTCGGCCACGGCCGCCAGGGCCTCGCCGAGCCCGAGCGAGTCGAGCGCCGTCGGGTAGACCCGCCAGGCCACCTCGCGCAGGTCCTCCAGCACCAGCGCGGACTCCTCGTGCGCCTGGCGCAGCAGCTCGTCCGCCTTCGCCGGGTTCCGCCGGGCGCGCCCGAGCAGCATCCCCAGCGCCACCAGCCGCTGCTGCACGCCGTCGTGCAGGTCGCGTTCGATGCGCCGCCGTTCGGCGTCCACCGCCTCCACGACGCCCGCGCGGCTCAGCGCCAGCTGCTCGACGCGCCGCTGGAGCAGTTCCCGCTCGCCGGGACCGAGGAACCGGTGGGCGACCGCGCGTTCCAGCGCGACGACGCCGAGGATCCCCCGCACCTCCACGAACAGCAGGACGACGCCGATCAGCGCCGTCCAGCCGACCTCGACCAGGCTCGACGGCCCCAGTTCACCGGTGGCCAGCCGCCAGGCGATGACGGCGGCCCAGTAGAGCCCGTAGCACAGCCAGGCCAGCACGACCCCGCCGAGCAGACCGACCAGCGCGCGCACGACGACGAACCGCAGCGCCTGCCGGTCGAGGGGTTCCGCGCTGTCGACGCCGAGGAACACCAGCAGCCGTCGGCGTTCCAGCTCCGCGAGCCGCGCGACCACACCACCGGACGCCCAGGCGACCGCGAGCAGCGGCAGTTCGACCACGGCGCAGCAGAAACCGAGCAGCAGCCCCGCGAGCACCCGAACCGCTGTCCCCACCGGCCGTTCCCCCGCTCGTCACCGTGTCCCCGCGCAGCCGCGGACAAGCGTGCCACGGGTGGGGGCGTCGCCGACGCGGAGGCCGCGCTCAGCCGACCGGCACGGGGGCCAGCAGCTCCTTGATCTCCCGCACGGCCGCGCGGCCCGCGCGCGACGCGCCGACGGTGCTGGCCGACGGCCCGTACCCCACCAGGTGGACGCGCGGGTCGGCGACCACGCGGGTGCCGTCGACCTTGATGCCCCCGCCGGGTCCGCGCAGCTTCAGCGGGGCGAGGTGGTCGATCGCGGCCCGGAACCCGGTGGCCCACAGGACCGCGTCGGCCCGCACCTCGCGGCCGTCGTCCCAGGCCGCACCCGTGGGCGTGAGGCGGTCGAACACCGGCAGCCGGTCCATGAGCCCGGCCTCCTGCGCGGCGCGGATCCGCGGGGTGCGGAACAGGCCGGTCACGCTGACGACGCTGGCGGGCGGACGGCCCGCGCGCACGGCCTCGTCGACCCGCGCCACGACGGCGCGACCGGTGTCGTGGGTGAACGGCTCGTCGGTGAACAGCGGCTCGCGGCGGGTCACCCACGTGGTCGTGGCGACCTGCTGGATCTCCAGCTGGAGCTGCACGGCCGACGAGCCGCCACCGACGACGACCACGTGCTGCCCGGCGAACTCCTCGGGCCCCGCGTAGTTCGCGGTGTGCAGCTGGCGGCCCCGGAACAGCTCCTGGCCGGGGTAGCGCGGCCAGAACGGGTGGGTCCACGTGCCCGTGGCGTTGACCAGCGCGCGGGCGGACCAGGTCTCACCGGCGCTCTCGACCAGCAGTCGGCCGTCCCCGCCGTCGCGGACGGCCGTCACGGACACCGGCCGCCGGACGTGGATCCCGTTGCGGCGCTCGAAGTCCGCGAAGTACGCGGGCAGCACCTCGTTGGCGGGCGCGTTCTCGTCCACGACCTCGAACGGCATCGCGGGCAGGTCGTGGATGCCGTGGACGGTCGCCATCCGCAGCGTCGGCCAGCGGTGCTGCCACGCACCGCCGGGACCCCGGTCGGCGTCCAGGACCACGTGGTCGATCCCGGCCCGCCCCAGGAAGTACCCGGCGGACAGCCCGGCCTGCCCCGCCCCGACCACCACGACGTCCACGCTGATCACACCCGGTAGAACGCACGGGACCCGGACCCGCTTCCGTCGCCTCCGTCACAGCGCTAGGTTCGGCGAGGTGCACAAGATCCTTTCGACGGTCCTCGCGCTCGCGCTCGTGACGGCCGCGGCAGTACCCGCCCGCGCCGATCCGGCCACCGACGCCCGCGCCGCGGCACCACCGGACGTGACGGTCGCGTTCGCCGTGTACGACCGCGACTCCGGGCGCTCCACCCTGCGGTTCAACGAGCACCAGCGGATCCGGTCGGCCTCGATCGTGAAGATCCTGATCGCGCTGGACTACTTCGAGACCAACGGCGCGGGCACACCGATCCCGGAAGCCGACCTCGCCCTGCTGGTGCCGATGCTGCGGTCCAGCGACGACGACGCGGCCAGCGAGCTGTGGGTGCGGCTCGGCTGGGAGAAGATCGTGGAACGCGCCGTCGTGCGGCTCGGGCTGCGCGACACCGCTCCTCCGGTGAACGTCGGATTCTGGGGCTACACCGCCCTCAGCGCCGCCGACGTCATCACGATCTACCGGCACGTGCTGGAGGACGCCCCCGCACCGGTCCGCGACTTCGTGATGGGCAACCTCCACCAGGCCACCACGTGCGCGACCGACGGGTTCGACCAGTCGTTCGGCATCCCGTCCGCCGTGCCCGGCCGGGTGGCGTTCAAACAGGGCTGGTCGCGGTTCGGCGACGTGCCGCCGCGCCCGTGCGTGGAGCCGAAGCCGCGCCGGGACCTCGGCGCGTCGAAGGACGGCCCGGAGCGCGCCGACGTCCCGGACCTCATCCGGCCCGCGATGCACACCACCGGCACGTACGGCCGCAAGATCATGGCCGTGCTGACGCTGGAGCCCGAGGGCACCACGTGGGACGAGTCCGCACACCGCATCACGGCCCTGACCAGGGCCGTCTACCTGGCTGACCGGATCATCGGCGGCTGAGCGCTGTGACCGGCGGCACGGGCGGGAATGTTCCCGCCCGTGCCCGCCGTTGGCCGTTGCATGAGCCGACTCCGCGACGTGCCGCTGTCCGTCCTCGACCTGGCCACGATCGGCAGCGGGTCGAACGCGACAGCGGCGCTGCGGGACACCACGGAACTCGCCCGGCACGTCGAGGGCCTGGGCTACCACCGGTTCTGGCTCGCCGAGCACCACGGGATGCCGGGCATCGCCAGCTCCGCGCCCGCCGTCCTGATCGGCCACGTCGCCGCCGCCACGGCCAGGCTCCGCGTCGGCTCCGGCGGCGTGATGCTGCCGAACCACGCGCCGCTCGTCGTCGCCGAGCAGTTCGGCACGCTGGCCGCGCTGCACCCCGACCGCATCGACCTCGGCATCGGGCGCGCGCCCGGCACGGACCAGAAGACCGCCCGCGCGCTGCGCCGGTCCACGGGAACGCTGTCGGCCGAGGACTTCCCGCAGCAGCTCACCGAGCTGATGGGCTACTTCGACGGGACCGAGGCCGTCACCGCGGTGCCCAGCCCCGGAACCAGGCCGCCGGTGTGGCTGCTGGGCTCCAGCGGCTACAGCGCCCAGGTCGCGGGCCTGCTCGGCCTGCCCTTCGCGTTCGCCCACCACTTCAGCGCGGAGAACACGCTGCCCGCGCTCGCGCTGTACCGGCAGAACTTCCGGCCGTCCGCGGTGCTGAGCGAGCCGTACGCGATGGTGTGCGCCGCCGTGATCGCGGCCGACACCACCGAGCACGCCCGGTGGATCGCCGGCCCCTCCGGCCTGGCGTTCCTGCGCCTGCGCGGCGGCAACCCCGGTCTGTTCCCCTCCCCGGAGGAGGCGGCCGAGCACCCGTACAGCGACGTCGAGCGGATGTTCATCGAGGACAGGGCGTCGTCGATGATCATCGGTGACCCCGCGACCGTCGACGCCGAGCTGGCCGAGCTGCTCGACGACACGCGGGCCGACGAGCTGATGGTCTCGACGATGGTGCACTCCAACGCCGACCGGATGAGGTCGTACGAGCTGGTCGCCGAGCTGGCGGGCCGCTCGGTCAGCGTGTGATCAACTAACCCGAACGGGTGAATCGGAGGAGGGGCTGTAGCACCTGCCGAGCACCGCGCGATGTCGTAGTTGAGCGCGCACGCCCCCCGACGCGCTCAACTACCGCCGGGCCTTCGGGCCCGGAGTGCAGCACGAAAGATCGGCCGCCGCCGCGATCGGCGTGGGTGGTGCCCCTGTGGTGCCGCCCACGCCGTCGGCCGCTGGTCATCACGGCTTGGCCACATCCCGGCACCAGGTGCGAATCAAGCACCCAAATCGCCCCCGCTCCTCCCAAAACACCGTCATGGTGGTGGCAGTCGCAGTCGCGCCCACCGCCAGGGCGGAAAGGGGAGTTCGTGAAGTTCGCCAAACTGGCCGTCGGCATCTGCCTGACCCTGGCCGTGGCGGGATGTGCGGACGCCCCCGATCTCGTCAGCGCACCCGTGGCCCAAGCCGGTGAAGCCCCGTCCGTCCGCAAGGGCGGCGTGGCCGAAGCCTCCCCGCACACCGCCTTCGGCGCCCAGCACGTGTGGACGACCGGCCTGTCGATCACGATCGCCCAGCCGAAGTCGCTCCAGCCCAGCTCCACGGCGTTCCCGCAGGCGCCCCGCATGGCCGTGTTCAGCGTGACGATCACCAACGGCAGCAAGACCGAGTACCGCCCCACCCAGCTGTCGATCCGCGCGCTCAGCAACGGCCGGTCCGCCCAGGAGGTGATCGACTCGGTGCAGGGGCTCAACGGCATCGCCACCGCGGTGCGCGAACTCCCGCCGGGCCGCGACACCACGTTCACCCTGGCGTTCGTGGCGCCCGAGGAGCCCGTGCTCATGCGGCTGGTCGTGGAACCGAACGGGGCGGGCCAGGAACCCAGCGCCACCTTCGAGGGCCAGGCCTGAGTACCGTCTCGTGACATGAGCGAGCAGAAGCGCCTCTCCCCCGGCGACCAGGCGCCGGCGTTCACCCTCCCCGACAGCGGGGGCAAGCCGGTCTCCCTGTCGGACTACCTGGGCCGGTCCGTCGTCGTCTACTTCTACCCGGCGGCGAGCACGCCCGGCTGCACCAAGCAGGCGTGCGACTTCCGCGACAGCCTCGGCGTGCTCGGCGAGTCCGGCTACGACGTCGTCGGCGTCTCCCCCGACAAGCCGGAGAAGCTGGCCGAGTTCGCCGCGGCCGAGGGACTGAACTTCCCGCTGCTGTCCGATGTGGACCGGTCGGTCCTGGCGGAGTGGGGCGCGTACGGCGAGAAGCAGAACTACGGCAGGACCGTGGTCGGCGTGATCCGCTCGACGTTCCTCGTGGACGCCGAGGGCAAGATCGCGAAGGCGATGTACAACGTCCGCGCCACCGGCCACGTGGCCAAGCTGCTGCGCGAGCTGCCCGCCTGATCACCCGTCCGCGGGATTCCGGGCACCAGGTCGGCGACCAGCGGGAGCCGGTGCCCGCGGCGGGCCTGGCCGTCCAGGACGGCCAGGTCGAGACGCCGGTCGGCCACGCGGACACCGGGCCCCGACGAGCTGGGCCCGGTGTCCGCGTCGAGCACGACTAGGCCAGTGCCCTCAGGTTCGGCAGCAGCAGGCGGAGCGCGCGACCGCGGTGGGACAGCGCGTCCTTCTCCTCCGCGCTCAGCTCGGCGGAGGTGACCTCGTGCCCCTCGGGCACGAAGATCGGGTCGTAGCCGAAGCCGTTGGCGCCCCTCATCGAGCGCGTGATGGTGCCGCGCCACTCGCCGCGGACCACCGTCGACTCGCCGTCGGGCACCACCAGGGCCGCCGCGCACACGAACCCGCCGCCGCGGCGGTCGTCCGGGACGTCGCCCAGCTGCGCCAGGACGAGGTCCACGTTGGCCTGGTCGTCGCCGTGCCTGCCGGACCAGCGGGCCGACAGCACGCCCGGCATGCCGTTCAGGGCGTCGATCGCGATGCCCGAGTCGTCGGCCACCGACGGCAGGCCCGTCGCGGCGGCGGCGTCGCGGGCCTTCGCCAGCGCGTTGCCCTCGAACGTCGGGTCGGTCTCCGGGGCCTCCGGGAAGGACGGCACGTCGTCCAGGCCGATGACCTCGATGCCCTCCAGGCCCTCGGCTGCCAGGATGCGGCGGAGTTCGCCGAGCTTCTTCGCGTTGCGGGACGCCAGCAGCAGCTTGGTCATGAGCGGGACTTCTTCGGCTTCGGCTCCGGCAGCACGCCGGGGTACGGGAGGGCCAGCGCCTCGGCCTGGAGGCGGTTCAGCTCGGCGCAGCCCTCCAGGGCGAAGTCGAGCATCTTGTCCAGGGTGGACCGGGCGAAGGTGGCGCCCTCACCGGTGCCCTGGACCTCGATCAGCGTCCCGGCGTCGGTGGCGACGACGTTCATGTCGACCTCCGCGCGCGAGTCCTCCTCGTACGGGAGGTCGAGGCGGACGCGGCCGTCGACGACACCCACCGAGACGGCGGACACGGCGCACGCCAACGGCTTCGGGTCGGCCAGCCTGCCCGCCGCGCCCAGCCACGTGATCGCGTCGGCCAGCGCGACGTAGCCGCCGGTCACGGCCGCGGTGCGGGTGCCGCCGTCGGCCTGGATGACGTCGCAGTCGATGACGATGGTGTTCTCGCCCAGCGCGGCCAGGTCGATGCACGCCCTCAGCGAGCGGCCGATCAGCCTGCTGATCTCGTGGGTCCGGCCGCCGATCCTGCCCTTCACGGCCTCCCGGTCGCTGCGGGTGTGGGTCGCGGAGGGGAGCATCGCGTACTCGGCCGTCACCCAGCCGAGCCCGGACCCCGCCCGCCACCTCGGGACGCCCTCGGTCACGCTCGCGGCGCACAGCACCCTGGTGTTGCCGAACTCCACCAGCACCGACCCCGCGGGCCACTGCTGGTAGCCGCGGGTGATCCGGATGTCGCGCAGCACGTCGTCGTTCCTGCCATCGGTCCTCAGCACGTCCCTACCCTAAGGTGCTCGCCAGGTGAACCGGGGGACGGCCCACCGGCGTAGGGAGAGGCATGGCACTCGCAGACGACCTGTGGACGATCGTAGGTATCCCGGCGCACCCGCTGCTGGTCCACGCGGTGGTGGTGCTGCTGCCGCTCGCGGCGGTGTGCGCGACCGCGCTGGCGGTCCGGCCCGCCTGGCGGCCGAAGTACGCGTGGCCGGTGCTGGGCCTGACCCTGGTGGGCGTCGGATCCGTGCCCCTGGCCCAGAAGGCCGGTGAACAGCTCGAAGCCCGCCTGGCGGGCCTGGAGAACCCGCTGATCCAGCGGCACGCCGACCTGGGCAACGACCTGCTGCCGTTCGCACTGGGCTTCGGCCTCGCGGTCGTGCTGCTGGTGGTCGCGGGCCGCCTGGCCGACCGGGAGCGCGCGGCGGCGGTCGAGAGCCCGGAGATCCCGAGGACGTGGCGGCGGATCGCGGTCGTCATGGCCGTCCTCGTCGTGTGCACGGGTGTGGCCAGCACCGTGCAGACCGTGCGGATCGGCCACAGCGGAGCGACGGCCGTGTGGGACGGGGTGGGCGTCAACTAGGGCGGCTCGCGGTCACCAGCGCGGTGAACTGCGAGATTTCGCCGACCCGCTGGCCGGACGACCACGTCGTGAACGTCCTCGGCTTCCGCGAAGCGGTCGACTCGGTGCGGACCGTGCTCCTGCCCGGCGACGTCCCCGTCAAGGTGCCGTCGACACCGGCACTCGTGCTCTTGAGGCTCTTCGCTCGGCAGGACCGCCATCACGACGACACCCGCGCCGCGCTCGACCTGAGGACGATGACCGAGTGGTACTCGTCCGAGGAGTACCTGGACCAGCTCCACGGCGAGCACCTCGCCGCTGTGCGAGCCGCGTGCCGAGGTGTCCACGACAGCGACCGGTCGCGACCCGAGCAAGGGAAACGGCTCGACCCGGCGGACGTCAGCCGGGCAGGGTGAGCGGGGTCGTCGCCGACGCCTTCAGGGTTCGGGTGACGGTGCACAGCTGCTCCACGGCCCGGCGCACGACCACCTCCAGCGCCGCGCGCTGGGCCTCGTCCAACCCGGACAGGTCGTAGTCGAGCGACACCGGCACCGTCGTCAGCTCGTGGGCGCCCTCGACGCTCACGTGCTCGGCGTGCGCGGTGAACTCCCCGACCCGCCGCGTGAGCGCGGTTTCGGCCGTCACGGCCACGCACCCGGCCGCCGCGGCGAGCAGCAGCTCGACCGGGCTGAACGAGCCGTCCTGGTCCTTGCGGCCGATCCGGACCTCGGCGCCCCGGCCGTTGGACGCGACGAAGACGTGCTGGCCTTCTCGGCGGACCTCGACGTTCGACACCCCGTGAAACTAGCCGATCCCCCGCCGCACCCGTACCGGCGCGGCGGGGGATCGACCGGATCGGCTAGTCGATCCGGTCGGCGGTGGCCTTCGCCAGCCGCCGCACGTACTCGATGTCGCCGCACCCGTCGGAGATCCGCTCCTGCCGCTCCTCCAGGAAGTCCTTCCCCAGTTCCTCGCGGCGCTCGTCGGCGACCTCGGTGCGGGCGTCGTTGAGGATGGTCCGCTCCTCCTCGTCGACGTGGTGGTTGAGCGCTTCGACCAGCTCTTCGAGCTTGTCCTCCCACTCCTCCGACTCCGTGTCGGAGATCTCCATCAGCGCGAGCAGCGCCTGGTGGCCCTCCGCGTGCTCCTCGGCGCCGTGGTCGACCTCGTCGCTGTCGACCTCCTTGTACCGCTTGAGCGCCGGGTAGACCTTCGACTCCTCGGCTTCGGCGTGGGCTACGAGCAGTTCCGCGAGCTCCCCGAGGAGCGCGGTGCGGTCCGAGGTGCGGTCGCGCAGGTCGCGGAACAGCTCCTCGAACCGGCGGTGGTCGGCCAGGATCAGCTCGACGACGTCGGTGGGCATCTTCGTCCTCCAAGTGGTGGGTAGCAGCGGATACCCACCCGCACGGCTAGCCAATCCGGTAGCTGGTGCCCTGCCTGGCGAGTTCGACGGGCCCGGTGAACGCGGCCCGCGCCTCGGCGAGCAGCGGCACGGGGTCCTCCCACGGCGCGATGTGCGTGAGGATCAGCATCCCGACGCCCGCGGTGGTCGCCACGGCCCCCACACCGCAGCCCGCTTCGGCCAGCAGCACGTCGGCGCCCGACGCGAGTTCCGCCGACGAGCCGTAGACCAGCGACGCCTCGTCGGTGGCGATCCGGATGCCGAAGACCGACCCGGTCCGCACGACGCTGATCTCGAACGGCCCCCGGCGGATCGTGCCCTCCACGAGCAGCTGGAAGTCGTACACGTCGGACAGGTCGGTGGTCGCGAGTTCCTCGTCGTTCTCCGCGTACGCCCTGGCGAACCGGTCCGGCGCCCCGCTCGGCGCGTGCACCTCCAGCTTCCGCGCGGTCGTGTCGTACGGCGGGTCGGAGTGGTAGCGGCGCAGCACGGTCAGCGCGGTGAGGTCGCTGCAGTGGTCGGGCAGCAACCGGGTGAGGACGAGCGCGTCGATGGCGAACGGGTCGCACCGGGTCTGCAACGCGGCGAGCACACCGCTGCCGAAGTCCATCACGAGGCGGAAGCCGTCGGCCTCCACGAGGTAGCCGGACGCTGCGGCGTCCGGGCCCGGGGAGCGGCCTGAGCAGCCGAGGATCGTCAAGAGCACGCGTGCGAGCGTCGCACGTCACCCCAGGGCGTGAAACGCGGAAACACCCAGTTGGGGTAGGAACCGGCGGGCCAACCTGGTGAACGTCGCCAGGTCGCCGGTGCAGCTGAACCGCTGATCGGGTTCGCCCTCCCGGAACTGGTCGCGCTCGTTCAGGACGCGCATGACGTCCTTGACCGTCTCCTCCGCGCTGGACACCAGCGTCACCTCGTCGCCCATGACGATCTGGAGGACGCCGGTCAGCAGCGGGTAGTGCGTGCAGCCGAGGACGACGGTGTCCACGTCGGCCTGCTGCAACGGCTCCAGGTACGCCTGCGCGAGCCCGAGCACCTGCCGGCCCGACGTGATGCCCCGTTCCACGAAGTCGACGAACCTCGGGCACGCCACCGCCGTGACCTCGACACCGCGGGCGGCGGCGAACGAGTCCTGGTACGCGCCGGAGGTGATCGTGCTGGCGGTGCCGATCACGCCGATGCGGCCGGTGCGGGTGGTGGCGACCGCGCGCCGCACGGCCGGGACGATCACCTCGACCACGGGCACGTCGTAGCGCTCGCGGGCGTCCCGCAGGCAGGCGGCGGACGCGGTGTTGCAGGCCATCACGATCATCTTGGCGCCGTCGGCCACGAGCCGGTCGGCCAGTGCCAGCGCGTGCTTGCGGACGTCGGCGATCGGCAGCGGCCCGTACGGGCTGTTCGCGGTGTCGCCGACGTACCGGATCCGCTCGGCGGGCAGCTGGTCCATGATCGCCCGAGCGACGGTGAGACCACCGCCGCCGGAGTCGAAGATGCCGATCGGGGCGTCCGCGGAAGTCACATCGGCAGACTAGCCGGGCCTGGCGTCGCCACCCGGCGGGCGTCCCTGGCCACTCCCCACGCCGCCAGCACCCCGCCGACGGCGCCGAACAGGTGGCCCTCCCAGGACACGCCGGGCTGGCCGGGCAGCACTCCCCAGAGCGCCCAGCCGTACGCGACGAACACCAGCACGGCCACCACGATCTGCCACGGGGCGCGCGCGAAGATGCCGCGCACGAGCAGGAACGAGAGGTAGCCGAAGATCAACCCGGAGGCGCCGATGTGGCTGGCCGGCGACCCGACGAGCCAGATCCCCAGCCCGCTGGCCAACCAGATGACGGCCGTGACCTGCGCGAACTGCTTGAGACCACCCGAGGTGGCGAGGAAACCGAGCACCAGCAGCGGCACGGCGTTGCCGGTCAGGTGGCTCCACCCGGCGTGCAGCAGCGGGTACCAGATCAGGTTGTCCCACTCGCCGAACTCGCGCGGGATCACCCCGTCGTCGTCGAGCGAGTGGCCGAGCGCGGTGTCGACGCCCTCGATCACGAAGAGGAGGGCGACGAACCCCACGACGACGGCCGCGGACAGCAGCGGCTTCGGCGGGACGATCCGCTTGGAGAGCTGCTTCGGCGCCTGCACCTGGGTCGGGTCCACAGGTCCAGGTTACGTGCGGGAACGCGAAAACGGGGCGGTCGCCCGACCCGCCGCCTAAGGTGGTCCCGTGTCGATCGAAGTAGCGGTGCGCATCCAGGCCGAACTGGGCGAAGGACCAACCTGGGACCGGTCCAGCTCCACCCTCGTGTGGGTGGACGTACTGGCCAGCGAGGTGCACCGGTACGCACCCGCCAGGAACGACGACGCGGTGCTGTCGGTGCCCCAGCACGTGGGCGCGGCGAAACCCCGCTCGATGGGCGGCCTCGTGCTGAACCTGCGCGACGGCATCGCCCTGGTCGACCGCGACGGCGGCAAGACGTGGCTCGTCTACTGGGCGAGGGACGGCGTGCGCGGCAACGACGCGGCGGTGGACCCGGCGGGCAGGCTGTGGGCGGGCACCATGCGCTACGACGCGGAGCAGGGCGGCGGCTGGCTGGCCAGGGTGGAACCGACGGGCGCGGCCAAGGTCGTGCTGGACAAGGTCACCATCAGCAACGGCATCGGCTGGAGCCCCGACCACAAGCGCATGTACTACATCGACACGCCGGAGAACAGGATCGACGTGCTCGACTACGACGTCGACACCGGCGAAGCCACCAACAGACGCCCGCTGTGCCAGGTGGAGAACACGAACGGCAGCCCGGACGGCCTCACCGTGGACGCCGACGGCTGCGTCTGGGTAGCGCTCTGGGGCGGCTCGGCAGTACGCCGCTACACCCCAGCAGGCGAACTAGACCAAGAGATCGCCCTACCGGTGACCCAACCGACCGCCTGCTGCTTCGGCGGCGACGACCTGACGGACCTCTACATCACCACAGCCAGGACCGGCCTGGACGAACCGACGCTGACAGCCCAACCACTATCGGGCTCAGTACTGGTACTACCAGGAATAGGAACAGGCCTACCCTCATCCGCCTTCGCGGGCTGAGCAAAACAAAAACAAAACCCACGACACAGGCGACGCACGGCTTTCCCCGAACCAGGGCCGATTTCACTCGGGGGATTCGACCCTTACCCTGGTAGATCGGGCAGGTTGGCACCACCTGCCCTTGGCCCGATCACAGGGTCACATCGAGGGGTCCCCGAGTCGCATCGGCCACCACCGCTGGGACCGGCGGAACCCCTACCCCCACCTCACCGAACCAACTCCGCGTGCAACTCCCGCAAAGCCGAATAGGCCTTCTCCACCAGAGGCCGAGCCCGC
>NZ_DASUSQ010000055.1:0-40634 GCF_036375055.1 Umezawaea sp. | reverse complement strand
GAAGGTCGCGCTCCCGCCGCTGGCGCGCGGCCGGAACCCCTCGAAGAAGTCCTCGTAGGAGTACGACGGGTGGAACTGGACGAGGCGGATCGCCGTCGGGTCGGTGATGTGGCGCGCCAGTTCCCGCGCCAGGTGGGTCTTCCCCGTTCCGGGCGGCCCGTGCAGCACCACCTGCTTGCGGTGCTGGAGCAGCGTGACGACCTTCTCCAGCCAGGGCAGGTCGAAGTGCAGCCGGTCGGCGAACTCCTGCGTCGCCACCGGCAACTCGTCGGGCCCGCTCGGCGGCCGTGCCAGGTCGTCCGCCAGCCGGTCGGCGTCGGTGGCGGTGTAGCCGGGTACGCGCAGCCGGAGCCGGATCCGCTTGGTGGTGTTGCCGTCCGGGGTCCTGCCGATCCGTCCCTGGCGGGTGCTCAGCTGCTTGCGGAACTCCTCGATGTCGCGCACGTCGGCCAGCACCACCGGCGAGTCGAGGATCACGCGCTCCGACTCGGGCCGCTTCCGGGCCGGGCCCGAGTCGACGGCGCCGCTCTCCAGCACCGCGTCGAGATCGCGGAGCCTGCCGAGCAGGAGTTCGAGGGCGACGTTGTAGTGGGGGTTGCGGCTCTCCCGCGCCCTCGATCTCCCGCTCCTGCTCATCAGCACCAGGTCGAGGTGGTCGCCGTCCCGCTCGATCTGGAACTCCGCGTCGAGCTCGGTACCGGAGTCGTCGGTTGCACGCATACCTTGATCATCGGCGCGCCACCCGAAGGGGTTACGTCAGTTGCTCAGCGCAACCCCGCTCCGGCGGTCCCCGACAGCGCGTCAGAAGGTCCAGCGGGTGGCGCCGCCCGGCTCGACCGTGGCCACGGCGTGCGCCGACCTGGCGGTGACGCGGTAGACCGACCACGGCGGCGTGCCCGCCGACGGTGCGCTGAACGGCGCGGTGAGGGCGGTGCCCGACTCGTCGACCTCGCACGGCCAGCCGCCCTCCGCCCAGGTCGCGGCCAGACGGATGAGGGTGTCGCGGTCGGTCACGACCTCGGCGGTGCCCTCGACCACGAGGTCGAACTCGCGGGTGGCGAGCGAGAGCGCGCACCGCGGGTCGCGGGCCAGGTTGCGGCCCTTGCGGGTGCCCTGGCCGGTCTCGAACCAGAAGCGGCCGTCGACCCAGAGCGAGCCGATCCCGGTGACGTGCGGGCCGCCGTCGGGGTCGAGGGTCGTGAGCCACGTCGTGTGCCGGTCGGGCCCGCCCGCGCCGGGCGCCTGGTCGCAGCCCGCGTCGAGCCGGGCGGTGACCGACGACCAGTCGAGGGCGGGCAGCCGGTAGAGGTCAGCGAGGTTCTGGGTGTCCACAAGGGGTAGACCCGGCGGGCGCCCGGAACTCATCGGCGGCGACCGGAACGCGTCACCTGCCCCAGGGTCGGGGTGCCACGACGCAGTCGGACCTGCCCGACTCGGCCTCGCCGTTGATCGCGGTCACGCAGAACTCGTAGTTCCACACACCGGGGAACAGGTAGGCGATGCCGTGCTCGGTGGCCTCGACCACGTTCCCGTCCACCCTGGCGGGTTCGCCGCCGTTGACGTCGCGCACCCACACGCGGTACCCGGCCGCCCCGCTCGACCCGGTCCACCGCAGCCGCACGGTGGTGGGGTCGGTCGACGTGACCCGCAGGTCCGTCGGCGGCGCGGGGGTGCCTGCTCCGACCACCACGGGACGGGCGCCCGCGGGGATGCCGCCGCCCGCGGCGTTCCAGGTCGCGACCGCGACGGTGTAGCGGTGGCCGGGCACGAGGCCGTCGACGTGGACCGACCTGCCCTTCACCGCCGTGCCGCCGAGCCAGGCGCCGGGGACGTCCTTGTCCAGCGTGAGGATCTGGTAGCGGTCGATGGTCGAGGTGTGCTCGCCGGTCGGCTCGTTCCACGAGACGTCCACGCCCGTGGCGGTGGCGCGGGTGACGATGTCGCTCGGCCCCCGTGCCGTCAGCGGGTGGGCCACGGCGCTGACGACCGGGGACCAGTCGGACCGCACCTGGTCGCCGTTGTCGGTGCGGACCTGGTACTCCCACTCCTGCCCGTCCACGGTCCACGCGGTGTCGTGGCGGTTCGCCGCCGCCCTCGACCCGGCCCAGTCGGCGGCGCCCTTGAGCCTGCTCCGCACGGTGTAGCCGTAGGCGCCGAAGACGGCGTCCCAGGTGACCGTGATCCCGCCGGGGCTCGCGCTCGCGACGACGCCGGTCGGCACCGGGGTAGGGCGGGCGGGCACGTCGGTCGGGACGGCGGGCACGGCGGAGCCGAGTCCGTAGCCGTCGTGCAGGGTGCGCTCGAAGGCCTGGGCGATCTTGTACTCGCCCGTGGCGTTGGGGTGCAGGCCGTCGTAGCCGTCCGGGCAGCCGTCGAGTTCGCACGCGTAGTTGCCGCGCCAGTCGACCAGTGCCACCGGGGAGGTCGGGGTGCTCCACGACGGGATCGCGGCGGCCAGCATCGCGTTGTAGGCGTCGGTGTTGCGGGGCAGGTCCTCGCGGCCGTCCATCCTCGTGCGCTGGGGGACGTTGGCCAGCGCGAACCGGACGTCCGGCTTGGCCGCTCGGGCCTGCTCGACCAGCGTCCTCATGCTGTCGAGGGTGCCCTCCGGTCCGCTGACGAACCAGCCGAGGTCGTTGAACCCGAGCCCCACCAGCACGTAGTCGGGCTGGTGCAGGGCGACCTGCTCGCGGATCAGGCCCTTGTCCTGGGCGGCCTGGCGGCCCCAGACCGCGAAGTGGTCGCTGTCGAACGCCTCCGCGCCCGCGGCGTACGCGCCCGAGGTCCGGGGGCCGCCGGGCGGGGCGGGCTCGTCGCCCTGGAGGGGCGGCACGGCCGGGGGCGCGGCGACGGCGGCGTCCTGGGTGCCGCGGTAGGGGCCGACGAAGTCGACGGCGACGCCCTGGTCCCGGAACCACTGCCACAGCCGGTACCGCCAGGTCCAGTCGCCCTCGGCGCCGTGCGACATCGAGTCGCCCACGACCATGACCCGGATCGGGTCCCCGCCGGGCTCGGTCCGCGCGCTCGCGGAGCCCGCGAGGCCGACTCCCACCAGTGCGACGGCCAGGATGAGGGAGACGGCGCGAACGCCGTGCTCCCCCGGTCGGCGGCGGTACCGGGGTTGCGTCACGGGCGTCCTCTTCCTGCCTGACCACGGGTCCGCACCGGGCGGTGCCGATCGTCGGTGATCATGACGCGGCACGCGGTCGCCGGACAAGGGACGAGAGGTCGGAAGGTCGGCGCGACAGGAGGTGCGGGACCCCTCGTCCCGGCCGCGGAGTCCGACCACCGCACCAGATCGCCGCGCCGGTGCCGGATCCCGCGCCGTCGTGCCCGCTCGCCCCGGCGGACGACCCCGAGCACCGCTCGAACGGCTGACGACCACCTCCCCGCTGCGGCAGACGGGCTACGCGGCGGCCCCGGCGGGTGAACGGGGGCCTGCCGGGGCGGGGGTCCGGCTATCTTCCGAGCCGCAGACCGCCGTTCGACGTCCGGTGCCACCCCGGCACCGGCAGAGGGAGGTTCCGGTGGCCCGACCCCGGACGACCGCGCACGAGGCGGGCACGGTCCTGAACCGCGCCTGCCTGCCCACCGCGTTCTGGCCGGAGCACGCGGCCGACGCGATCAGGGTCGTGTACCAGGGCGTGGGCCACGACGGGGTGCGGCGGGAGGTCAGCGGATCGGTGTTCCTGCCCGCCGCGGCCCCTCCGACGGGCGGCTGGCCGGTGGTGAGCTTCGCCCACGGCACCACCGGCCTCGCGGACCGCTGCGCCCCCTCGCGGGCGGGCCTGAGCAGGCTCGAACGCGAGCACGTGGCGCGGTGGCTGGCGGCGGGCTACGTGGTGGCGGCGACCGACTACGAGGGGCTGGCCACGTCCGGCCCGCACCCGTACTTCAACGGCGAGGCGGTCGCGGACGACGTCATCGACATCGTCCGCGCCGCGCGGGGGCTGCACGGCCACGTCGGGAGGTCCTGGCTCGTGGCGGGGTTCTCCCAGGGCGCCCACGCGGCGCTGTTCGTCGGGCTGATGGCCGGGCACTACGCGCCCGACCTCGACTTCCGCGGCACCGTCGCGCTGGCTCCACCGGTGCACCTGCCCCAGCTCGTCGACCTGCTGACCCACGACGGGGCGAGCACGGTGTCCGTGCTGCTGCCGTTCCTGCTCGCGGGGCTGCGCGCGTCGCACCCGGACTTCGACGCGCGCCCGTTCCTCACCGACGCGGGCGGCAGGCTCGTCGAGGTGGCGTCCAGGGCGACGCTGGTCGACGTGTTCCGCGCGATCAACCGGCAGACCAACGACGCCACCGGGATCACCGGCATCCGCGCGCGGCCCGGCATCGACCGGGTGCTGCACGCCTGCCGCGTCCCCGTCACCAGGATGGACCGGCCGGTGTACATCACGGCCGGGGACTCCGACGAGGTCGTGCCCGTGCAGGTCGTGGAGCGGTTCGTCGCGGACCTGCGCGGCACCGGCACGGCCGTGCGCTTCGACCGGCACGGCGGGGCGACGCACGCCGACGTGCTCGCGGCCGGGCACGAGAGCGTGATCGCCTGGAGCGGCGCCCGGCTGCGGGACGGGGCTCCGGCCGCGCCCGGCGGTTCCGCGCGGTTCAGCGCCCTCGACGCGAACGGGGACGGCCGTCTCACCCCCGACGACTTCGAGGTGTTCGCGCTGCGCCTGGTCCAGGCCTTCGGCGAGCCGCCGGGGTCGCCGACCGCGCTGGCGGTCCGCGAGCGGTACCGCGCGCTGTGGCGGGCGGTGGAGCGCCGCTGCGACACCGACGCCGACGGTTCCGTCAGCCAGGCCGAGTACCGCCGCCTGCTGGACGGGGCCACCGGCGACGACGGGTTCGACGCGGACGTCCGGCCGCTGGCCGAGGCGGTGCTGCTGCTGGTCGACACCGACACCGACGGTGTCGTGGACGGTGCCGAGTTCTCCCGGCTGCTGCGCGCGTGCGGGCTGTCCGACGACGAGGCCTCCGCCGTGCTCGCGGCCGTCGACCGCGACCGGGACGGGTCGGTCTCGGTGGCGGAGATCGTGGAGGTGGTGCGGGACTTCTGCCTCGACCCCGCGGCGAGCGGGGCGGGCCGCTGGCTGTTCGGGCGGTTCTGAGGCGGACCGGAGCGCTCTCAGCCGAGCAGCAGGACCCCGGCGGTCACGAGGGCGACGACCTTCACGACCTCCAGGGCCACGTACACGTGGTGGCCGCGCGAGCGCGGCACGTCCGCCCCGGCGAGGACGAGGTCGGAGCGGCGGGTGAGCCGGGGCCGGACGGCGACCAGCTGCACCAGCAGCACTCCGACGGCCACCGCGCCCGCGACCACGGCGTCCGGCGGTGGTCCACCGAGGACGGCCACGACCACGAGGACCGCGGCCAGGACGGATTCGACGGCGTTGAGCGCGCGGAACACGATCCGGCCGATGCCGAGTCCTGTTCGGACGGTGACGTCCGGCGCGCGGAACTTGAGGGGCGCCTCCAGGAAGGAGATCGCCAGGACCATGCCGAGCCAGAGGAAGGCCACCGCGACGGCCACCGCCCGTCCCGTCTCCATCACCGTCCGCCTCCCCGCGTCGTCGAGTCCGGTGTGGACAGGTGCACCAGGCAGAGGTCGGGTTCCGCGAACGGTTCCAGCCGGTCCACGGTGACGGGCGCGCCGAGCGAGGCCACCGCGCCGCGCATGAGCCCCAGGTGCAGCGAGCAGACGACCTCGGCCCTGGCGCGGGCGACCTCCAGGAACGGGCAGTGCCGCAGGCCGACCCGTTCGGCAGAACCGGACGACGGCCACTCCGGCTCGAACCCGAGGTCGTCGAGCAGCCCCACCAGGGTCCGGACGCCCGCCTCGGTCGGGACGACCGCGTCCCGCGGCTCCAGCAGCCGCGCGCCCCAGGCCCGGCCCGCCGCCACCGCGTTCGCGGCGGGATCCGGCCCCGCGGCGAGGCCTTCGGCCAGCACGGCGGCCAGCGCCCGGTAGTTGCGCGGCCCCGCCGGGTCCATTCCGGGGCGCGCACGGAACACCAGCGGAGGACGGCCGGGCCCGGAGGGCGGCAGGCGCACCCTCTCCACCCGACCCGCGCGGACGAGCGCGTCCAGGTGGAACCGGACGGTGTTGGGGTGCGCGTCCAACCGGTCGGCGACCTCCGCCACGCTCAGCGACCCGGCCGACCCGCGCAGCAGGTCGAGCACCTCGCGCCGACGCCCGGCGGGCGCTTCGGGGGTGCTCACCGGTGCTCGGGGGTGTTGATCACGACTTGAGTTTACACAAAGCCGACTTGTATAAATGGGCGATCGGTACTGAGGGGGCACACCATGGCGGTCCAGGAAATCGACGTACGCCCGCTGCGCGGACCGGACAGGAACCCGACGACGTTCCGGGCCTACGACGCCCTGGGAGTCGGCGAGTCGTTCGTGCTGGTGGACGACCACGACCCGCTGCGCCTGCGGGACGAGTTCGACGTCGAGCACCCCGGCAGCCACCACTGGGACTACGTCGAACGCGGTCCCGAGACCTGGCGCGTCCGGATCGGCAAGGCGGCCACGACGCCGCTGCCCCACGTCGTCGGCGACTGGAGCGACCCGTCGCGGCCGGAGGCGACCGAGGTGCTGTGGAAGCTGCGGTCGCGGGAGCGCGACCTGGACTCCAACGTCATCTGGCTGCCACCGGGCGCGGGCATCGAGGCGCACGCCGGGCCCGAACTGGACTCGCTGGTCGTCGTGCTCCAGGGCGGCGGCAGCCTGACCACCGAGCTGGACACCGTCGACCTGCGGCCCGGCGGGCTGGTGTGGCTGCCCCGGCGGTCGCGCCGCGCGTTCCGGGCGGGTGACGACGGCCTGCGCTACCTGACCGTCCACCAGCGGCGGGAGGCGCTGGTGCTGCACGCCGCGTCGCCTCGGGTCCGCACGCCGTGACCGCGGCTCAGAGCGCGCGCGAGGCGTACTCCCACAGCCGGTCGGCCGCCTCGGGGTCGACGGCGTGCTCGGCCACCCCGCCCGGCCGTTCGTCGCCCGGCCGCACGGTCGGCGCCACCCGGTTGTCCTCGACGTAGCGGCCGGTCAGCCCCTCCACCAGCGGTGAGCCCGCCAGCAGCACGGAGGCGGCGGCGCCCTCGGCCAGGGTCTTGGAGTACGGCTGCTCGATGATGGCGCCGTCCTCGTCCATCGCGCCCATGGCCTTCATCGCGGCGTCGTCGACGTGGCGTTGCAGACCGGTCATCACCCAGCCGGGGTTGACGGCGTTGGCCGTCACGCCGTCCGCCGCCCACCGGCGGGACGCGCCCACGGCGAGCAGGACGTCGGCGGTCTTCGACTGCCCGTAGGCGGTCCAGCGGTCGTAGGGCCGCCGCTCGAACTGCGGGTCGGCGAAGTCGAACGGGACGTCGCGGTGCGCGCCGGAGGCGACGACCACGATCCGGGACCGGCCCGCCGCGCGCAGGTGGCCGTGCAGCGCGGTGGCCAGCGCGAAGTGGCCGAGGAAGTTGGTGGCGAGCTGGAGTTCCCAGCCCGCGGCGGTGAGCACGCGCTCCGGGACCGCCATCACGCCCGCGTTGGCCACGAGCACGTCGAGCGGACCCGACCAGCCTCGCGCGAACGCGGCGACGGAGTCGAGGTCGGCCAGGTCGAGCGCGACCGCCCGCACGGCACGCTCGGGCAGTTCGGCGACCAGACCGGCCGCCCCGGCCGGGTCGCGCACGGCGACCGTGACCTCGGCACCGGCGCGCGCGAGGACGCGGACGGTCTCCGCGCCGAGGCCGGAGGCGCCGCCGGTCACGACGATCCGGCGTCCGGTGAGGTCCACGCCGTCGAGGACCTCGGTCGCGGTGGTCCGCGCGGTGAAGGGGAGCGTTGCTGTCATGAGGAGAACGGTACGATCACCGGGATGGACTCTCCATGGTTCAGGGTCCAGCATTCTTTAGCCATCGTCCAGGATGAGGTCCGGTGGATCCGCTCCAGAACGTCCTGTCGCTGCTCGACACCCGCGCCTACCTGTCGTCCGGCCTGGTCGCGGGCGGCGACTGGGCGGTGGCGTTCGACCCGCCGGAGGGCGTCAAGTTCAACACCGTGCGGCGGGGTCGGTGCAGGCTGACCGTCGAGGGCGAACCCGAGGCCGTCGACCTCGCGGAGGGCGACTGCTTCCTGCTCACCCGGTCGCGCGGCTTCCGGCTCGCGGGCGGCGCCCCGACCGACCCGGTGCCCGCGGGCCCGCTCTTCGCCGCGGCGGGCACCGGTCCGGCGCGGGCGGGCACGGGTGCCGACGTCGACCTGATCGGCGGCGGCTTCTCGTTCGGCGAGCGCGCGCGGGCCCTGCTGCTGGACGCCCTGCCGCCGGTCCTGCACGTGCCCGCGGGCACCCCCGAGGCCGCCTCCGCGCTGTGGGCGATCGGCCAGGTCGACGCCGAGCTGCGGCAGGACCGGCTCGCGGCGAGCCTGGTCGCCGAACACCTCGCGGTCGTCATGCTGATCCAGGTCCTGCGACGCCACCTGGCCACCGACCCGCGCTCCACCGGGGGCTGGCTCGCGGGCCTCGCGGACCCGGTGGTGGCCCCGGCGCTGCGCGCGGTGCACGCCCGCCCCGACCACGCCTGGACGGTCGCCGAACTGGCGCGGACGGCGGCGGTGTCCCGCTCGACGATGGCGGCCCGCTTCCGCGAGGTGGTCGGCCGCGGACCGGTCGACTACCTCACCGGCTGGCGCGTCGAACTGGCCGCGGACCGCCTGCGCCGCGACACCGCGCCGATCGCCGTCATCGCCCGCGACACCGGCTACGGCTCGGAGAGCGCGCTCAGCGTGGCGTTCAAGCGGATCACGGGCCAGTCCCCCGCCGCGTACCGCAGGACGTGGCGCTCGGCGACCGCTTCCGTCCAGCGAGGCTGGACGGGGTCGACCCGGAGGTGACCGGGATGGACGTGGACGACGCCGTCGTGCGGCGAGGGGGGTTCTCCCGTGGCGCTTGACGAGGGGCTGCTGCGCGGCGCGGGACGCCGCCACCCGCTCCGGGCTGGTCGCCGGTCCCGGTGTGCACGTCCGCGACGGCTGCGTCGCCCCGTGCGGCGAACCGGTCCACGGGACCCGCTCCCCCGGTGACGCGGGCTCCCACCTCGACCCCGTGCCCGCGACGAGCGCGCTCACGTGCTCGTTCCGCGGCCGGTCCGCCGCGGACCCGAACGGCTCGTGGCGGGTCCTGGTGTCAGGATCCGCGACCGCTGCGCGGGTCCCTGCGTCGAGGTGATCGAGGCGCTGCCCGACCGACTACGGCGTGCGGCGGTTCGGGTCGGGGATCTCGGCCCACACGGTCTTGCGGTCGTCGGACCGGTCGACGCCCCAGTCCGCGCCCATCGACCCGATCAGCACCAGCCCCCGGCCGCGGAACTGCCCGAGCGTCGACCTCCCCGGCCGCGGCAGCAGGTCCGGCGCGGCGTCGTCGACCTCCACCCGCACGACCCCGTCCCGACGGCCGAGGCGGATCGCCCTCGGTGCCTTGGCGTGCTCGAACGCGTTGGCGGCGAGTTCGGTCGCGACGAGTTCGGTGTCGGCCACGAAGTCGGGGTCCAGGTCGGCCAGCACCTCCCTGATCCACGTCCGCACCTGCGCCAGCGGCGGCACCTCGTGGTCGTCGAGCCGGAACTCGTCCTGCGGACGGATCGAAGGTGGGGGCACCTGGCTCCTCGACTGCCACTGGGGTCTTCTCAGCGGGAGGACTACCCCGGCAGGCACCTCCTCACACGTCGGGTTCGGGTGACCCGACGGGCAGGGGAACCGGTTCGCCCTCGGCCACGAGCGCGGCCGTGACCCCCCGCGCGGCGGCGGCGCGGAGGAAGCGGCCCTCGATGTCGGGCTGCTCCACGTAGGTGGGCGGGTTGTGGAAGAGCCCGTGGTGGATCGCGCAGGCCGTGCTCGCCCCGAGCGCGGCGGCGGCCTCGACGGCGTGCTCGGGCGTCGGGGTGACCGGAACATCGGCCTCGTAGCCCTCGAACTTCGCGACGACCCCGTTGACGGGCAGGAACGCGACGTCGAACGGGCCGTGCTCGCGAGCGATCCGCCACCAGTCGCCGTGCCACATCGTGTCGCCGCAGTGGATGATCCGCCGCCCGGCTCCCTCCACGACCCGGGCGACCTGGTCGGACTCGCCGCCCCGCCAGTCCAGCGACGTCACGGGTGTCACGGTGGGCGACCCGACGCGCCGGGGGCTGCCGAGGTCCTGCGGGACCGGGTGCAGGCCCGCCTCCCGCGGCACCGGCGCGATCGGCGCGTGGCAGCCGACGGTCCCGGTGTCCGCGAGCCGCGCGACCAGCTCGTGGTCGTAGTGGTCCGGGTGCAGGTGCGTGAGCAGGACGTGCGTCCCGGCGGGCGGGTCGATCGGCGGCAGCGGCCCGCGCGGCGCCCCGAGGGCGGCGACCAGCGGCTCGGCGTGTTGGAGCGGGTCGATCAGCAGGCGGGTGCCGCCGAGGCGGACCTCGACGCCCGCCCAGGCGAGTCGTCGCAGGTGCAGGGTGCCGGTCATGGCGAACCCCTAATTCGTCATCATCATGGTTACGGATTGCCTAACCGTAGCCACGGTGGTTGCGATATGACAAGATCGGCCGCATGGCGAGGTCGACGAACACCCGGTTCGCCGTCGCCGTGCACGTGCTGACCTACCTGGCGGGCTCGACCGGGGGCCGCCCCGTGAGTTCGGACGAGCTGTCCGAGAGCACCAACGTCAACCCGGTCCACGTGCGCCGCGTGCTGGGCCCGCTGCGCGAGGCCGGGCTGGTGCGGTCGCGGCCGGGTGTGCACGGGGGCTGGGAGCTCGCGGTCGAGGCCGGTGCGGTCACGCTCGCGCGGATCTGGCGGCTCCTCCAGGGCGACGACCCGATGCTCGGCCTGCACGGCCCCGACCCCGCGTGCGCGGTGGGCCGCCGCGTCCACGAGTCCCTGACCGCGCTCGACCGGGTGGTGGCCGACGCGGTCGCGACCGAGCTGGAGAAGGTCACCGTGCACGACGTCCTGACCGGCGGCGTGCCGACCCCGCGGCGGCCTACTCGGCCTTCAGGTGGGCGAGCGCGGTGATGAGGCGCTCGGCGATGTCCGGCGGCCACGGGTAGGCCACGGTCACGGCCCGCTGGTGGGCGAGCCCGTGCAGGCCGACCCACAGCGCGACCCCGTCGGCCACCAGGTCGTCGCTGGTGGCGATGCCCGCGTCGACGCACCGCTCCAGCGCGTCGACGAGCAGCCCCATGCTCGCGTCGCCGAGCGAGGACAGGTCGGCCGCGGTCAGGGTGGTCGCGTCCAGGTCCGGCATCCAGAGCCCGCCGAACATCGTGCGGTAGCGGCCGGGGTGCTGCTGGGCGAACTCCAGGTAGGCGCCGCCGACGGCGAGCAGCCGCCGCCGGGGGTCGTCGCCCGCGCCCGCCAGACCCGCGCGGAGCTGCTCCTCCAGCTCGGCGAAGGCCTGCCGCACGACGGCCAGCATGATGCTCGGCTGGTCGGGGAAGTGCCGGTAGATCGAGGGGGCGGCGATCCCGACGCGCCGGGCGACGGCCCGCAGGGTCACGGTGCTCTCGTCGCCGGTCTCGTCGAGCAGCTCGACCGCGGCGGACACGATCTCGTCGCGCAGGCGGCCACCCTCTCCCCTGCGGTTGCGAGCACGGGTGGGCTTCACCGCTCCGGACACCGTCGTGTTCTCCGCCATGGCGTCAGCTTACAAGAAAAAGCTTATCGGTGTTGCCTCTTGCGCTCGTTCAGCGAACAGTCGTAGCCTTACGACCGTAACCACAACGGTACGAGCTACGGAGAACCCCATGAACAGCACCGTCACCACCCGCGCCACCGAGGTCGTCCTGCCGGGCCGGGTAGAGCCGACCGGCCTGGAGGTCCGCACCCGCGAACTCCCCGCCCCCGCCGAGGGGCAGGTCGTCCTGCGGATGGACGCGACCGGCGTGTCGTTCGCCGAGCAGCAGATGCGGCGCGGCAAGTACTACGACCAGCCCGCGTTCCCCTTCGTGCCCGGCTACGACGTCGTCGGCACGGTGACGGCCGTCGGAGCGGGCGTGGACGCCGGGATCGTCGGCCGCCGGTTCGCCGCGGTCACCAAGACCGGCGCCTGGGCCAGCGCCCTGCTGCTGGACGCCGCGGACCTGGTGGCCGTGCCGGACGGCGTCAGCGCCGCCGCCGCGGAGACCGTGGCCGTCAACGGCGTCACGGCCTGGCAGATGCTGCACCGGACCGCGGACGTGCGCTCCGGCGGAACGATCGTGGTCCTCGGCGCCAACGGCGGGGTCGGCTCGACGCTCGTGCAGCTGGCCCGGCACGCCGGGATCGAGGTGATCGGCACGGCGTCGGCGCGGCACCACGACACGGTGCGCGCGCTGGGCGCGACCCCGGTCGACTACCGCGACCCCGCCCTGTACCAGCGCCTCCGCGCGCTCGCGCCCAACGGCGTCGACGCCGTGTTCGACCACGTCGGGGGCTCCGGCCTGGAGGACTCGTGGCGGCTGCTGCGCAGGGGAGGGACGCTGGTGTCCTACGGCACCGCCGCGACCAAGGACGAGGAGGGCAGCTCGCAGCTCCCGGTGCTGGCGTCGTTCGCGCGCCTGGCGCTGTGGAACTACTCGCCCAACGGCAGGAACGCCCACTTCTACAACTTCTGGGCGGGCAGGCGCTTCGGCCTGGACGGCTTCCGCGCCAGGCTCCGCGAGGACCTCACGCGGGTGCTGCGGCTGGTGGCCGACGGCGTCCTCACCCCGCAGATCGCCGCGGAGTTCCCGCTGTCCGACGCCGCGGGCGCGCTGGCGCTGGCCGAGTCGCGCACGGTCGCGGGCAAGGTCGTCATCGTCCCCGACGCGCACCGGTCATGAGCGGCGCGGCCGGTCAGCGGGCCGGGAACCGCCGCGGGCGGGGCGACCTGCTCCGCGGCGAGATCCTGGCCGCCGCGACCGCGCTGCTCGACTCCCGCGGCGACCCGCGGGCCGTGACGCTGCGGGCCGTCGCCCGCGGCGCCGGGATCGCCGCCTCGTCGATCTACCCGCACTTCCCCGACCAGTCCTCGATCGTGCTCGCCGTCGTGCGGCAGGCCTTCGCCGAGCTGTCCGACCGGCTCCGGTCCGCCGCCGACGAGGCGGGCGACGACCCCCGGCGGCGGCTGCACGCGCTCTGCCTGGCCTACCTGGACTTCGCCAGCACCCACCCCGAGCGCTACCGCACGATGTTCGGCCGCCCCCGGCCCCCGGCGGCCGACGGCCGCCCCTCCCCCGACGACCCGGCCGACCTCGGCGCCGGGACCATCCGGCTCGTCGTCGACGGCCTGACCGCCTGCGTCGCCGCGGGCTGCTGCACCAGCGACGACCCGGCCGCCGACGCCGTCGCGCTCTGGGTGGGCCTGCACGGGCTGGCCCACCAGCGCACCGTCGCCACGGCGTTCCCCTGGCCCGCCGACATCACCCGGCGGGTCGCCGTCCCCCTGTCCCACCTCGTCTGACGGCACCTGGACCACCCACTCCCCCGGAGGCACAGCCATGTCCACCCCGACCCTCACCGCTCCCCCGACCGCCGCCCCCGACCGCTCCCGCGAGATCGACAACCGCGCGGGCTACCTCGGCTTCGGCTTCGCCCACGTCGCCGGGCACGGCGCCGCCGCCCTCTCCAGGGGTGACGACCCGCTGGTCGTCCTGCCGGGCTGGCTGCCGACCGCGCTGCTCGGCCTCGGCCTCGCCGCGGGCACGGTCTTCAGCACCGCCGCCGCCCTCCGCGCCCAGCGCGGGGTGAGCGGACCAGACGCCCTGCCCGGTCAGCTCGTCGGGCTGGCGTGGATCAGCGGCTTCGCGGCGCTGTTCCTCGCCATCACCGGAATCGGGTCCACAGTGGACTCACCCGACCTCCGGAGCCTGCTGTGGCCCGCCGGGTCCGGGCTCGTCGTCGGCCTGCTCTACCTGGCCGAGGGCGCCGTGCGCCGCAACGTCGTGCACTACGGCCTCGGCACGTGGCTCGCCCTGGTCTCCTCCTCGGCGCTCTTCCTCGGCACGCCCGGCCTCTTCTGGGTGCTCGCGGTCGCGGGCGGTGGCGGCTACGCGGTCGCGACCCACCTGGAGCGCCTGCGCCTCGCCGCCGGATGACCGCCGCCGACACCGGCGACCGCTGCCCTGGCCCGACACCACCGGGTCCGGGCGGCGACCGCCGTCCACCGGGCAGGCGCCGCGAACGGCCCCGGCCGCGTCAGCCCGAGCCGCACGCCTTCCGGTGGGCACCGGGGTCCCGGCTCTGACCTGCGCGCACAGGGCCGCGGAGGTCATCTTCGGCACCCGCCCACGATCACGGGAGCACCAGGGGCGGCACGAACCAGGTCGAGCGCGGCGGCACGTCGCCCACGTGCGAACCGCCACCGTCCCGAGTGGACGGACGAGGGGCCGGGGACCGCGGTGCGGACGACGTCACCGGGCGTGCTCGGGATCGTCCATCCGGATGACACCCGGCCCACCGCGACGGACAGCGCTTCCGCCCGACCAGGCCTGACAATCCGCCCGAACCCACCGTCGGGAATTGACGATCGTTGCGGGCAACCGACAATTTTGCCACAGTAGATCACGCGGGCCGTACTGGGAGGTCTGGGGTCGAGTGGTCCGCCAGTCCATTGTGGACCCGGTACTACTCGGGGGAGATTCGCCATGCGGTCCCACAGCGGTCGGCGGGCCGTGCTGCCCGCCAGTCAGGAGCGGTGCCCGAGCGGCCGGCTGGTGGTGCGGTTGCTGGGCCCGCTGGAGGTGGTCGTCGGAACGCGGGCGGTGGCGCTGACCACCGGGAGGCTCCGCACGCTGGTCGTCGCGCTGGCGCTGTCGGCGGGCAGACCCGTGACCATCGACCAGCTCGCGATGGCGGTGTGGGGGCCGGACCTGCCGGTCGACGTCCGCCGCACCGTCTCGACGTACATGACCCGCCTCCGCAACGCGCTGGGCGCGGGGTCGATCCTGTTCGACCCCGCGGGCTACGTGCTCCGGGCCAGGCCGGACGACGTCGACGCGCTCCGGTTCGACGCCCTGCTGGACGCCGCCGCGCGGACCACCGACCCGGTGCGGGAGGCGGCGCTGGTGGACGAGGCCGTGGGGCTGTGGCGCGGGTCCCCGTTCGAGGGCGTGCACTCGGCCTGGCTGGAGGACTCCGAGGCGCCGCGGCTGGTCGACCGGTACCTGTCGGCCGTGGAACGCCGGGCCGACCGGCTCATCGCGGCCGATCGCGGGGCCGAGCTGCTGCCGCCGCTGCTGGAGCTGACGGCCCGGTTCCCGCTGCGGGAGTCGCTGTGGGCGCGGCTGCTCGTGGCGCTGGACGGGTGCGGCAGGCCGGTCGAGGCGCTGGAGCACTACGAGGTGTTCCGGGCGCGGATCGGCCGGGAACTCGGCGTCGACCCCGGCCCGGAGCTCCAGGGCGTCCACCGGGACCTGCTGGGCCGCACGGCGAACGGCGCGCCACCCGAGGCGGGGCGGGCGCTGCGGGTCGTGCCGCGCCAGCTGCCCGCCGACGTCAACGGGTTCGCCGGGCGGCTGGCCGAGGTCGAGGCGCTGGACGCGGTGCTGGACAACGGGTCCGGCCACGGGGTTCGGCCTGCCGGGGTCGTCGTGGTCCACGGCGGCGAGGGCGTCGGGAAGACCTCGCTGGCGGTGCACTGGGCCCACCAGGTCGCCCACCGGTTCCCGGACGGCCAGGTGTACGTCGACCTCCACGGGCTCGACCCGTCGAGACCAGCGCTGACGTCCGAGGAGGCGGTGGACGCCCTGCTGGACTCCTTCCTGGTGCCCGCGCGGTACCGGCCGGGCGGCGTCGAGGGCCGGGCCGCGCTCTACCGCAGCGTGCTGTCCGGTCGGCGGGTGCTGACGGTGCTGGACAACGCCCGCGACGCCGACCAGGTCCGCCCGCTGCTGCCCGGCGGGCCGGGCTGCGTCGCGGTGGTGACCGCCCGCACGCCGCTCACCGGCATCGTCGTCGCCCTCGGGGCGCGGACGATCCGGCTGCACCGCCCCACCGTCGACGAGGCGCGGCAACTGCTGGCCCACCGACTGGGGGTCGACCGGGTCAGCGCCGAGCCGGAGGCCGTGGCGGAGATCATCGACTCGTGCGCGCGGCTGCCGCTGGCGTTGGCGCGGGTGGCCACCCGCGCCCGCACCCGCTCGGCGCGCCCGCTGGCGGAACTGGCCGCCGCCCTGCGCGGTGGGACGGGCCTCGACCTGCCGCACGACGGATGAAGGCGATGTGAAACAGCCCGTCCCTACGCTCGCGGGCATGAACGAATCCCCGCACAGCGCAGCCGCTGAAGACCTGGCCGAACTCGAGTTCTCACCGCTCACACCGGAGGAGGCCGCCGAAGTGGACGATCGTGTCTACCTCCTCGGCGTCCGCCGGGAGTACTACAACGTCCGATGACGAGATGAGCGATCGATCCCGACCGCTCACGAACCCGGTCTCGGTCGCCCACGAGGTAGTGGGGACCGGCGAGGACTTCGGGGTACGAACCCCGCCGGTTCCACTGCGCGGCAAGGCATCCGTGGAAGCCGTCGCCGCCCGCCACGCCCGAGGCGAACTCGGGTCGGCCGAGGCCGTGGCGGCCGTCGACCCGAACGAACTGGAACGCGCGCTCACGCCGACCGCGGACACCAGCGGCCTGGAGGCCGTGGTGCACGGGTTCGGCGTGTCACCGGGAACCGCCTGCGGTGGCCTGGTGTTCAGCGCGGAGGCCGCCGTCGCCGCGCGGGCGAACGGCCTCGACCCCGTCCTGGTGCTCCCCGAGTCGAGCCCGGACGACCTGCCGGGGCTGCTCGCGGCCGCGGCCGTCGTCACCGAGCGGGGCGGGCAGACCACCCACTCCGCCGTCGTCGCGCGCGCACTGGGCCGCCCGGCCGTCGCGGGCCTCGTGGACGGCGTCGTCCTGGACGACGCGGAACGCCTCCGCGGCGCGCGGGGCGACGTCCTCGTGCCGGGTGACGTGGTGACCGTCGACGGGTCCACCGGCACGGTGTACCGCGGCCGTCCCGCCGAACCGCTCGTGGGCGGGCACGGCGACGCCGAACTCCTCGGCTGGCTCGACCACGTGCTCGCCGACCTGCCGGGCCTGGCCGTGAAGGTCAACGCCGATTCGGCCGGCGCGGCGGCGCTGGGCCGGGTGCTCGGCGCGACCGGCGTCGGGCTGTGCCGGGTCGAGCACCTGTTCCTCGGCGAGCGGCGCGCCCTGCTCGAACGCGTGCTGATCGCCCGTCCCGGACCGGAGCTGACCGAGGGCCTCGCCGACGTGCGCGACGTGCTGCGGTCGGAGTTCACCGACCTGTTCACGACGATGGACGGCCTGGACGTGGCGGTCCGGCTGCTCGACCCGCCGCGGCACGAGTTCCTGCCCGACCCGGCGTCCACCACCGATCCCGGTGTGCGGTCGGTGCTGTCCAGGCTGCGCGAGCACAACCCGATGCTCGGCGTGCGCGGGGTGCGGCTCGGGATCCTCGTGCCCGCGCTGACCGTCGCGCAGGTCCAGGCGCTCGTGGACGCCGTGCTGGCGGTCCGGCGGTCCGGGCACGACCCCCGGCCGGAACTGCTGGTGCCGATGGTGAGCACGCCCGACGAGGTGGACGTGGTGCGGGACCTGCTGACCGACGTCTGCGCGCACGCGGGCACCTCGGCGCGGGAGCTGTCGATCACGATAGGCGCGATGGTCGAGACGCCGCGCGCGGCGCTGCTCGCCGGGCGGCTGGCCGAACGGGTCGACGCCCTGTCGCTGGGGACCAACGACCTGACGGCGCTGGTGTGGGGCCTGTCCCGCGACGACGCCGACCGGCACCTGCTGCCCGCCTACCGCGACCTCGGCCTGGTGGAGCACTCTCCGTTCGAGCGGCTCGACCTCGACGGCGTCGGGGCGGTGATCCGGCAGGTGGTGCGCGACGCGCGCGCGGTGCGCCCCGACATCCGGATCGGCGTGTGCGGCGAGCAGGCCGCGGAGTCCTCGGCGGTGCGGTTCCTCGCCGAGGTCGGGGTCGACCACATCTCCTGCGCGGCCCCCAGGGTCCCGCTCGCGCGGCTCCTGGCCGCGCGGCACGGGCTGCCGAGCGGCGGGGAGGGGGTCCGGTGAGCACGGCGGCGATCGAGGTCGAGGGCCTCGGCCGCACGTTCAAGGTGCGCGGCGGCGACGTCGTCGCGCTGAACGACGTGAGCCTGCGGGTCGGGCAGGGCGAGATCGTCGGTCTGCTGGGCAGCAACGGCGCGGGCAAGACGACGTTGACGAAGATCCTCGCGACCCTCCTGCTGCCGACCAGCGGGACGGCCCGCGTGTTCGGCCACGACGTCACCTCGGACCTGCGGGAGGTCCGCCGGATGACCGGTGTCGTCCTGGGCGGGGAACGCGGGCTCTACGCCAAGCTGAGCGGCCGGGAGAACCTGCGGTTCTTCGCGGTGCTCGCGGGTGTCGGCAGGCGCGGGCTCGCGGAGCGGCTGGCCGAGGCGCTGGACCACGTCGGGCTCGCGGAGGTCGCGGACCGCGCCGTGGAGACCTACTCCAAGGGGATGCGCCAGCGGCTGCACCTGGCCATCGGGATGATCAACCGGCCGCCGGTGCTGCTCCTGGACGAGCCGACCGTGGGCCTGGACCCCGTCGAGGCGGAGCGGCTGCGCCAGGACGTCGCCGTGCTCAGGAGCCGAGGCACCTCGGTGCTGCTGACCAGCCACCTGCTGCTCGACATCGAGCGGCTCGCCGACCGGGTCGTCATCCTGGCCGACGGCGAGGTGGCGGCGGACGTCGAGGTCGCCGAGTTCGCGAAGCTCGCGGGCTACACCGCGGTCGTCACGGTCCGAGGCACCGGGTCGCCGCCCGCGCTGGACGGGGGCGGGGCGGCGCGGTTCGAGGTGGACGACCTCAGCGGCGCCGACGGGCTGTGGACGCTGCGGCTGCGCGTGCGCGACTGGAGCGTCGAGTCGTTCGGCGACCTGGGGGCCGCGCTGGGCGGCGCCACCATCCTCGGCGTGGACGTCGCGCCGCTGCGGCTGGAGGACGTCTACTCCCACGTCGCGGCGCAGCTCGCCGCGAACGGCCGGGTGCGCCCGTGACCGGGCCGTCGGCACCGGGTGAGCGCCTGCGCGGGGCCGCGTGGACGTTCTGCACCGCCGCGCGCACCGAGCAGCGCGGTATGCGCGGCAACCCGCTGCTGCTGGTCAACGCCGGGTTCCTGCCCGTCGTGCTGCTGGTCATCGCGGTCGAGACCCAGCGCCCGTCCCCCAGCCGCGCCACGGAGATCGTCACCTCGGTGATGCTCACGGCGCTGTGGGGGTCGACGGTCTGGACCAGCGGCGGGGTGCTGCGCCGCGAGCGCACCTACGGGACGCTGGCCCGCTGCGTGTGCGGCGTCGAGTCGCCCACGGTGGTGCTGTTCGGCAAGAGCCTCGGCGCGACGCTGTACGGCGTCGGCACGATCCTGGCCGCGACGGTCGTCACCGTGCTCGCCCTGCGGCTGCCGGTCGCCCTGGCCCACCCCCTCTGGCTGCTGGTGGGCCTGGTGGTGGTCGTCGTCTCCGCCACCACGCTCGGCGCGCTGCTGTCCTGCCTGTTCCTGCTGACCCGCAACGGGCTGGTCTGGTCCGGCGCGCTGATGTACCCGGTGTTCGTGCTGGGCGGACTGCTGATCCCCCAGGACTTCCTGCCGGTGTGGCTGCGCTGGGTCCCGCAGCTGCTGAGCCTGCGCTGGATCAACGAGTTCCTCTCCGCAGCGGCCGGGCGCGGACCCACGGCCACCCCGCTGGTCGTCGCCGTGGTGCTGACCGCCGCCTACGGCGTCCTCGCCCGGCACACCTACCGCTGGTCCATCGACAAGGCGCGGCAGCGGGGTTCCCTTGACCACGCGTGACCGGGTCCCGGTGAGCACGGCGCTGTGGCGGGCCGCGGAGGCGGCCCGGCTCGGTGGGCGCGAGTTCCGCGCGACCCTCCCGCCCGCGGCGTCGATCTTCGCCACCCTGCCCAAGGGCGTGCTCCAGATCGTGTTCTTCACCGTGCTCGGCGGTGTGGTCGCGGGGGAGGACCACCGGCAGTTCGCGTTCGTCGGCGGCCTGGTGCTCGCGCTGACCACGACGAACACGGTCAACGTGATCAACGTTCCCTTCGGGGACAAGTACTTCTCGACGTTCTGGCGGATCCGCACCGGTGACGTGCCCGTCGCCGTCGTGCTGTACGCCCGCGCGGTGCCGTACCTGGCCGTCGGGTTCGCCCTCTTCCTGGCCGAGGCCGCCATCGCGGCGGCCGTCCTGGGCATGGGGGACCTCGCCGTGCGGCTGCTGCCGTGGCTGCCGGTGTTCGCGCTGATGGCGTGCGGGTACGCCCTGCTCGGCATCGCCGCCGCGACGGCGACGATCGCCAAGCGCGCCGACGTGCTGGCCCCGAACATCCTGGGCTACCTGACGATGCTGTGCTGCGGCGCGTTCCTGCCGCCCGGCCAGGTCGGATGGATCGACGCGGTCGGCTCGGTGCTGCCGGTGGGCCACGGGCTGGCCGCCGTCCGCGCCGGGCTGGACGGCCGCCCGTGGCTCACCGAAGCCCTGCTGGAACTGGCGATCTGCCTCGCGTCGGCCGTGCTCGGCGTGCTCGCCGTCGGCGTGCAGACCCGCCGGGCGTCCAGACACGGGCACGACGACTTCGCCTAGCCGACCCCACGACCTCCGCGGCCGTACCGACGAACTGGGGGATCTGATGACCCGCACCGACATCCCGCTCCTCCCGTCGCGCCCGGCGGCGTCGTCCGCGCCGGTGACCCCGCCTGCCCGGCGGCTGCGCGTCGCGCTGGTGAACATGCCCTGGGCGCGCGTCAACGCCCCGTCCATCCAGTGCGGACTGCTCCAGGCGGTCACCAGGAAGGCCGGGCACGACTGCGACACCCACTACCTCAACATCGAGTTCGCGGCGTTCCTCGGCGGCCCCGGCTACGAGAAGATCGCCATGATGGACGCGATGCGGGACTACTTCCTCGGCGAGTGGCTGTTCTCCCACGCCGCGTTCGGGGAGGTGCTGCCGCTCGCGGACTACCTGGCCACCTACCCCGAGGTCGAGTCGGACTGGGCGGAGTGGACCGGCGGCGACCGGGACGACCTGATCAGGACGCAGCGCGAACGGCTGCCGCGGTGGATCGCCGACTGCGCGGCGCGGCCGGAGTGGGCGGACTACGACGTCGTCGGGTTCACCTCGACGTTCCTCCAGAACACCGCGGCGCTCGCCCTGGGCAAGGCGCTGAAGGAGACGCACCCCGGCATCTCCCTGGTCTACGGCGGCGCGAACTTCGACAGCGAGATGGGGCTGGAGTACGCGCGGAAGCTGCCGTGGCTCGACTACGTCGTGGTCGGCGAGGGCGACGTCGCGTTCCCGGCGATCCTCGACGCCATCGCGGACGGGCGCGAGGTCCGGCTGCCGAACGTGCACCGCCACGGCCACCCGTCCGAGCCCACGACGAACGACCGGCTGGGACCCGCCGCGCTCGACGACCTCCCGATGCCGGAGTACAAGGACTACTTCGACGCGCTGAACAGGTTCGGCCGCCTCAACGTCCTGCCGGAGGACCAGATCCGGCTGCCGGTCGAGTTCTCGCGCGGGTGCTGGTGGGGGCAGAAGCACCACTGCACGTTCTGCGGGCTGAACGCGCTCAACATGGCGTTCCGGGCGAAGTCGGGGCCGCGCGCGGTCGACGAGCTGGCCGCGCTGCTGCGCGAGTACCAGATCGTGCACGTGGACGCCGTGGACAACATCCTCGACATGAAGTACCTGACGTCGTTCTGCGCCGAGCTGGCGGAACGCCACTGGGACGTCAACATGTTCTTCGAGGTCAAGGCGAACCTCACCCGCGAGCAGCTGAGGATCATGCACCTGGCGGGCATCATGCGCGTCCAGCCCGGCATCGAGAGCCTGAGCACCAACGTGCTCCGCCTGATGCGCAAGGGTTCCAGCGTGCTCATCAACGTCCGCCTGCTCAAGTGGGCGCGGTACTACGGCGTGCACGTCTCGTGGAACCTGCTCGCGGGCTTCCCCGGCGAGACCGAGGAGGACTACGCCGAGCAGCTCCGGCTGATCCCCCTGCTCCACCACCTGGAACCGCCGTCGGGCTGCCGGAAGATCTGGCTCGAACGATTCAGCCCGTACTACACCGACGAGTCCTTCGACATCAGGAACAAGCGGCCGCAGGAGTGCTACCGGCACATCTACCCCGCCGACCTGGACCACGCGAAGATCGCCTACTTCTTCGACTACGAGGCGACCGGCATCTCCGACACCACGGTGAAGACGGTGAACGCCGCCATCGAGGTCTGGGAGGAGCGCTCGGCCGCCAGGGCCAGCCTGGTCGTGCAGCGGCTGCCGGGGAGGCTCACGATCGTCGACAAGCGGTCCGAGGAGCCGCGCCGCCTCGTGCTGACCGACTGGCGGGCCGAGGCCTACGACGCGTGCGGCGACACCGCCCACACCCCCGCCAAGGTGCGGGAGGTCGTGGCAGGGCGCGGTCACGACGTGGGGGTCGAGCGGGTCAGGACGTTCCTCGACGGGTGCTGCCAGGCGGGGATCATGATCTCCGACGAGGGGAAGTACCTCGGTCTCGCCCTCCCCGAGAACCCGGGGTGGTGATGGCGGGCGCGCACCTGTCCGCCCTCGGGAGGGAGGTGGCCACCCGGTTGGCCACGGCCGAGGGCGCGGACGCCGCGTTCGTGGCGGGCGGCACCGCGGTGGGGCTCGGCAGCGGGTCGAGCGACCTCGACGTGTACCTGGCCGGGCCGGGGATGCGCGAGTCGCGGCGGCAGCTGTTCGCCGACGGGGTCCGGGTCGACGTCCAGACGCTCGCCACCGAGCGGCTGGACGACCTGGTCGACGGCGTCGTGGCCGACTACCCGGCCCCGGCGCGCGGCCGGGTGCCCGACGCCGACGTGGCGCTGGCCGTGCGGCTGCTCACCGCGGACGTCGTCACCGACACCGGTGGGCTCGCGGCGCTGCGGGAGCGGCTGGCCTCCCGTCCGCTGCCGTTGCGGCGCAGGGTGATCAGCGGCTGGGCGCGCACGGCGTACTCCGCCGTCGAGGACGTCGCGGGCCTGCGGGGCTCGACCGACCGGCTCGACCTGGACGCGGCGTCCACGGCGGGCCACCGGGCGCTGCTGGCCGCGGGGAAGGCGGTGGCCGCGGCGTGCGGCGACCTGCACCACGGCGAGAAGTGGGTGTGGCACCAGCTCGCCCGCAGCGCGCCCGCGTCGTTCCCGCTCGCCCGGTACCGGCGGCTCGTGCACCACGCCGCGCCGGAACCGGGCGACCCGGACCTCTTCGCCGACCTCGCCTCCTTCGTCCAGACCTGCCTGGTCGCCGCCATGACCCTCGGGTGGTGGGACGTGCCGCTGCACCACTGGCCGGGGTGGGTGGACGAGGGCGGTCCGCTGCGGCGGGCCGCGTTCTTCGTGCCGTGCGCGTCCGACGCGGCGACGGTGATCGTCGGGCCGGGCGCACGGCTGTTCCGGGCACCACCGGAAGCGCTGCTGGTCTGGGGACTGTGCAACGGCGCTCCGGTGGACCGGGTCGCGGGCAGGGCGGCGGCGCTGGGGCCGCTCGCCGAGCCCTGGAGCGGTGTCACCGGCACGCGGTGCCGCGCCGTCCTGCGCGAGCTGGAGGACGCGGCCCTGATCATTGGAGCGCACCTTGAGGATTGACCACGCCCGGAGCGCCACGCTGGACCTCTTCCTCGCCGTGCAGCGGGAGCTGCACGACCGCTTCTCGTTCGAGGCCATGCTGCTCCCCCGCCCCACGAGCCCGGAGGTGGCGGCGTTCTGGGACGGGTTCGCGTCCTGGGCACCGGTGGTGCGCAACAACATCCCGGCCGCGGTCGCCGCCGCGCCCGACCCGGCGAAGCTGGTGGCGCTCGTCGACGACGAGCGGCTCGTGCCCGGCGCGGAACTGATCGCGACGGCGATGACCGCCGCCGAGCCGGTGCTGGCGCCGATCATCGCCCGCTACGACGCGGTGCGGGAGCGCGCCGCCGCCGAACTCGACTCGATCCTCGTGCCCGAGCAGTACCTGCCGCCGCTGTGCGAGGCGCTCGGGACGCCGCCGACCACTCGGGTGCTGGACCTGCACCTGGTGCCGTTCGCGCCGCACACGCCCGCCGTCGGCTACCTGTCCGACGGGGGTTCGCTGACCGGCCTGCACGTCGACTGCAACCGCTTCCGGGGCACGACGCTGGCCGACAGCGTGCTCACGCTCCTGGGGTGGGCGCACCTGATGGAGACAAGGGACGACCCGGCCAACCTCTCGGTCGAGCTGGCGCGGCGGCTGCCCGGCACGGCGCCGTACCAGCGGAGGCTGCGGCTGCTGCTGACCAAGATCCTCATCGAGGTGCTGGCGGGCCACCTCGTGCGCGCGGCGCGGCCGGAGCACCGGCCCTGCTTCGACGTGCTGGGCTCGCAGTGGCGCTACCCCAGGCTCTTCGCGGTCGCCGAGCGGCACTGGACCCGCTACCTGCTCGGCGACCGCGACCGCGACGAGGCCCTGGCGGACATGGCCCGCGACCTGGGGTCGGTCAGCCCGCGCTGGTTCGTCGACCACGTCGACCCGTCCAGCCTCGCGGCGGACTTCTACCTGCTGGAGTGGATGTCGGCGGCGGGCGACAGGGACGCGGGCGTCCGGCTGGCGCGGTGGCTCCCCCAGCTGTGCTCCGACCTGGCCGGGCACCTGGACGTCGCCATCGGCAGCGAACTCGGCCACTTCAGCCGGGTGCCGCTGGAGCGGTGCGAGCCGGACCTGGCCGACTTCCTCCGCGGGCTCGGCGAGGGCGACAGCCGCGTCCTCTGGCCGCACCTGCGCACCGAACTCGGCCACGCCCGCGCGCTCGACCTCGCCCGGCGGGCCTTCGCCGGGCCGGGGATCGAGTTCGGCGGCGCGGCCTGGCGCCCGATCGCGGAGATGATGACCCGCTACGTCAGCGGTGAACTGCCGGACCTGGTGTTCGTCGACCAGTGCTTCACGCTGGAGCACAACAACGGTTCGGTCTTCGACAAGTTCTACGACGTGCAGGACGTGCCGACCGTGCTCGACGCGCAGGCCAGGACCGACGTGGAACTGCTGGCGCGGCACGCGTCGGCCGCCGTGCGGACGCTGTTCCGGCACCACCGCGGCGAGGGCCCGGCACCGGAGGACGAGCGCTCGGGCTGGTTCGACCTGAGCCTGCGCCACGCCCGGCCGGGGATGCTGGGCTGCGGCAACCGCGCCGAGCCCGCCGAGTTCGACCCCGTGGCCGACCCGCTGCTGGCCGGTCCGGTCACCGTGCGGAAGATGCGCGTGCGCTCGCCGATCCCGGAGACGCTGACCACCTACCGGTCGGTGCTGGCGACCCTGCACACCACGGCGGGCGACATCGACCTGCGGCTCTGGCCCGACCGGGCGCCCTACACCGTGGACAACTTCGTCGGGCTGGCCACGGGCACGAGGCCGTGGCGCGACCCGGCGACCGGGAAGCCGGGCGAGGGCGGCTTCTACGACGGCACCCCGTTCCACCGGCGGGTGCCGGGGTTCCTCGTCCACGGCGGCGACCGGCTCGGCACCGGCGAGGGCAGCGCGGGCTACCGCTGGTTCGAGGAGATCTGCCCTGGCCCGGTGTTCGACCGGCCGTTCCGGGTGGCGATGGCCAACCGCGCGGGGCCCGGCTCGACCAGCACGGGCTCGCAGTTCTTCATCACGGTCGCGCCTGCCCCGCACCTGGAGGGGTCCTACGCGGGCTTCGGCGAGGTGCTCACCGAGGAGGGCCGACGGGTCGTGCTGGCCATCGCGGACTCCCCGGACCCGGTGGTCGTCGAATCCGTGACGGTGACCGCCACCCCGACCGCGTGACCCCTGGGGAGGGATTGTGGAAGCACAGGTGAGGACGATCCTCCGGCAGCACTCCGGGCTCGGGAACGCCGTGCGGGCCATCGGGATCCACGACAGCCTGTGGCTGATGGGCATGACGTCCGCGGCCAGCGTCGAGGTGATGCTGGCGCTGGAGTCCACCTTCGGCTTCGAGTTCCCGGACAGCGAGCTGAGGCACTCCACGTTCGCGTCGATCTACAGCATCGTGCGCTCCGTCCGGGACCTGACCGGGAGCGTCGCGCGGTGAAGCCCGCACTGGTCCCCACCCCCGCCGCGGGCGTCCACCTGTCCACCGGGGGCTTCGAGGCGGTCGTGCACGGCCTCGCGTCGGCGCTGTCGACGCTCGCGGCCCCCGACGTGCCGCGGCTGCGCACGCCCCCGGTGATCGCCCGCCAGACCATCGAGGAGGTCGGCTACCACGAGTCGTTCCCCCACCTGCTCGGCCGCGTGTTCGCCAGGACCGACGGCGGGGCGCTCGCCGAGTCCGACCTCGTGCTGCTGCCCGCGGGCTGCTACTGCGTCTACCCCGTGCACGCGGGGGAACGCCTGCACGGCCCGACCGAGGTGAGCGTCGAGGCGACGTGCTTCCGGCAGGAGGCCCACGCCGAACCGGGGCGGCTGCGGTCGTTCCGGATGCGGGAGTTCGTCCGGCTCGACACCGCCGAGCGGTGCCTCGCCTGGCGCGACGACCGCCTGGCCGCCGCGCGGGACCTGCTCGCCGAGCTGGGTCTGGAGACCACGAGCGAGGTGGCCAGCGACCCGTTCTTCGGCCGGGGCAACCGGTTGCTGCGCAAGCTCCAGGTGGAGCGGGAGCTGAAGGTCGAGCTGTGCGCGGAGGTCGCGCCGGGGCAGCGGCAGGCCGTCGCCTCCGGCAACTACCACACCGACCAGTTCGGCAGGCTGTTCGCCATCACCGGCCCGGACGGCGCGGTCGCGCACACCGCGTGCCTCGCGTTCGGCTACGAACGGCTCGCGCTCGCCCTGCTGCACCGCCACGGCGAGGAGACGGGCCGCTGGCCGGACCGCGTCCGCAAGACCCTCGACCTGGAGGCGCCCCGATGACATCCGCGGTTCGAGCGACCGGGCTGCGGCCCGAGGCCCGGCTCCTGCTCGCCCTGTCCGCGCCGCGCTGGGACGCCGCGAGCGACCACGCCGTCCGGCAGTGGTCCGACGCCGGGGTGTTGGCCGACTGGCCGTACTTCCTCGACCAGGCCCTGACCCAGCAGGTGATCTGCGCGATCGGGCGGAACCTCGGCCGCCACCTGCCCAGGAACCGGTCGGTGCTGCCGCACCCGTGGATCTACTCGGCCGCCTACGAGGCGAACGCCCGGCGCAACCGGAGCCTCTTCGCCGAGTTCGGCCGCATCCTGCTGGCGCTGAACGAGCGCGGCGTGCGGTACGCGGTCCGGAAGGGACCGTCGCTGTGCGCCCTGGTCTACGACGATCCCGGCATCCGGCGGATGAGCGACCTCGACGTCCTGGTGGAGCGGGAGTCGCTGGACGCGGCGGGCGAGGTGCTGACCGAACTCGGCTACGCGCAGGGGGTTCCGTCGGCCAACGGCACCCGCGTGATCCCCCACGAGCGGAAGACGAAGCTGTTCTGGGCCGTGCACCTGAACAACGCGCTGCCGTTCCTGAGGACGACGACCGAGCCGGAGGTCCGGTGGTTCGAGGTGGACCTCTGCTTCGACCTGTTCCAGAAGCGGTCGGCCGGCGGGGTCGAGGTCGGCGTGGTGCTCGACCGCGCCCGGCCCGCGGTGGTCTGCGGCGAGCCGTCGTTCGTGCTGAGCCCGCTGGACCAGCTGCTGGACCTGTGCCTGCACCTGTACAAGGAGGCGACCAGCTACCTCAGCATCACCCAGAGCAGGGACCTCACCCTCCAGCGCTTCCTCGACGTGAAGGAGTCGATCCGCGTCACGGCGCCAGCCGACCTGGACCGGCTGCCCGGCTACGCCGACGACCTCGGCGCCCGGCGGGAGCTGTTCTTCGCGCTGCACCACACCGGTCTGCTCTACCCGGACGCCGTTCCCGCCGACCTGCTGGCGAGGCTGGAGCCGGACGACCTCGGCTACCTCGACGAGTACGGCGAGCTGGAGGGCCGGCCCACGCGGTGGAAGAGGGGTTTCCTCGACCGGCTGTTCGACCCCGACCGGTGGACGGAGCTGCCCGGCGCCTCCTCCATCCCGACGGGCTGACGTGGGCGAGCGCCTGGAGGTGATCGGCACGGCCACGGTCCCGTGGCTGCCGCCCACCCACGACTTCCGCCCCCACCTGACCGGCCTCGCCGAGCGCGCCGAGCGCCACGGCTTCACCGGCCTGCTGGTGTTCTACGACCACGTGGTGCTGGACCCGTGGACGGTGGCCGGGCTGCTGCTCCAGCACACCTCCACCCTCGTGCCGCTGGTCGCGCTCCAGCCGTACGCCCTGCCGCCGTTCACCGCGGCGAAGACGATCAGCAGCCTCACGTCGCTCTACCGCCGCCGCGTCGACCTCAACGTCATCACCGGTGCGGCGCCGGAGGAGCTGGACCAGGTCGGCGACCCTCTGGACCACGACGGGCGCTACGCGCGGGCCGCCGAGTACGTGGCCGTGCTGCACCGGCTGCTCAGCTCGGACGAGCCGCTCACCTGGAACGGCGAGCACTACCGGTTCCGCGGCCTCCGGGTCAACGCGGAGCTGCCCGAGCACCTCAGGCCGCGGATCTTCGTCCCCGGCTCGTCCAAGGCCAACCGGGTCCTCGTGGACCAGGTCGGCCACGTGACGATCACCCACCCCGAGCCGGTGGACCGGTTCGCCGAGAGCTTCGCCGCCGCGCGCGGTGATCGCGGGCTGGAGATGGGCATCCGCGTCGGACTGGTGGCGCGGCCCACGGCGGAGGAGGCGTGGGCCGCCGCGCTGGACGGCCACCGGGTGAACCGGGCCGCGAGGCTCAGGACGCTGCTCAAGCGCGAGTCCGAGTCGGACTGGAACCGACGGCTGGCCACGCTGGCGGCGGAGGCGGACGTCCACGACGACGTCTACTGGACCGGCCTCTACAGCACCGGCCGGACGGCGGCGCCCCTGCTGGTCGGCAGCTACGACCGGGTGGCGGAGTACCTGCGGCGGTACGTCGCGCTGGGCGTCACGAAGCTCCTGCTGACCAGGGTCGACACCGAGGCCGACTTCCACCACGCCCGCGCGGTGCTGGCCCGGGTGGACACCTGACTCCCACTGCCCGAGCCGCACCGCCCGACTCGACACCCAGCTCACCCCACGCCGCACTCACGCATCTCCACCCCCCGCCGCCGCACCGACCCAACTCGACACCCGGCCCGCCGCACCGACCCGATTCGACACCCGGCCCGATTCGACACCGGGGCCCACTCCGCACCGCACCGGGCCGGGCCAACTCGACGCCCAATCCCACCTTGCGCGCCGTGCTGGCCCGCTTCGCCAGCCAGCCCGCACCACCCCACGCCGCGCTGACCCGACTTGACACCCAACCCCACCCCGCGTCGCACTCGCTCACTCCACACCCAGCCCCACCCCGCGCCGCACTCGCAGCCCAATCGCCCCCTCGCCCAATTGTTAGCGATAACAGAAACGATCAACACCACCGCCTCCGAACGTCCAGGATCGACAGGTTCGAGCAGCTATCCCCAGTACCAAAAGGAATTCGATCGACTCGTTCGACATTCCCACCTCTGTTAGCGATAACAGAGAACCTTGTCCAATCCGATCCACCCCACTATCGTTCCGGTCACGCTCCCAGTAGTCCTGGCCAGCGGGTGCGCACGCCGCCGCTCCCCCTACGAGGAGATCGAGGACACCGTGGTCCATTCGATGAAACGCGCCCTGGTGGTGGCGGCCGCGCTCGCGCTGACCGTCGCGACGGCGACCCCCGCGTCCGCCTACCCCGCGCCCGGCCGGGTGACCGGCGACATCGGCGTGCACGACCCCAGCGCGGTCAAGCGCCCCGACGGCACCTACCTGGTGGCCCACACCGGGAACGACATCGCGCTCAAGACCTCCACCGACCGCGTCGCCTTCCGCAACGCGGGTTCGGTGTTCCCCGGCGGCGCGTCGTGGACGAACGCCTACACCGGCGGCAGCCGCAACCTGTGGGCGCCGGACCTGTCCTACCGCAACGGCCAGTACTACCTGTACTACTCGGCCTCGACGTTCGGTTCGAACCGGTCGGCGATCTTCCTCGCGACCAGCCCCAGCGGGAACTCCGGCACGTGGACCCACCGCGGCCTGGTGGTCGAGACGCGGACGTCGGACAACGTCAACGCCATCGATCCCGACCTGGTGGTGGACGACCAGGGCCGCTGGTGGCTCAGCTTCGGCTCGTTCTGGTCCGGCATCAAGATGATCGCGCTCAACCCGTCCACCGGCCTGCGGTCGGACAGCACGATCCGCTCCCTCGCGGGCCGCGGCGGCGGTGCGATCGAGGCGCCGAACATCGTCAAGCGCGGCTCCTACTACTACCTGTTCGTGTCGTTCGACCTGTGCTGCCAGGGGGCGTCGAGCACCTACCGCGTCATGGTCGGCCGCTCCACCAGCGTCACCGGGCCGTACGTGGACCGCAACGGCGTCGCCCTGACCTCAGGCGGCGGCACCGAGGTGCTCGCCGGGCAGGGCGGCGTCCACGGGACCGGGCACCAGGACGTGCTGGCGGACAACGACGGCGACGTCCTCGTCTACCACTACTACGCCGACAACGGCGCGTCGCTGCTGGGCATCAACCTGCTCGCGATCGACTCCTCCGGCTGGCCCTACGTCCACTGACCCACCCGACCACGACACCCGTGCAGCGTCGCAGGGAGAACACCGTGACACCGATCAACGCCGTCCGTCGACGACGGGCCGCCCTCGTCCTCGCCACCACCGCCGCGCTGCTGGGCGGGATCACCTCGGCCCTGCCGCCCGCCGCGTCGGCGGCGGTGGTGGACACGAACGCCTCCTACGTCCTGGTCAACCGCCACAGCGGCAAGGCGCTGGACGTCTACGACCTGGCGACCGGTGACGGCGCCCGGATCTCGCAGTACACCCGCAACGACGGCGCGTGGCAGCAGTGGCAGTTCGTCGACTCCGGCGGCGGCTACTACCGGCTGAGGTCGCGGCACAGCGGCAAGGTCCTCCAGATCTCCGGCGGTTCGACGGCCGACGCGGCCGACGTCGTCCAGTGGGCAGACGCCAACTCCGCGGGCCAGCAGTTCCGGCTGGCCGACTCCGCGGGCGGGTACGTGCGGCTGCTCAACCGGGGCAGCGGCAAGGCGGTCGAGACCTACGAGTGGTCCACCGCCGACGGCGCGCGGGTGGTGCAGTGGCCCGACCTGGACGGGGCGAACCAGCAGTGGCTGCCGGTGAAGCTCGGCGCGGGCACGGTCACGAACCCGATCAAGCGCAACGGCCCCGACCCGTGGCTCCAGTTCCACGACGGCTACTACCACCTGGCCACGACGACGTGGAACTCGACGATCACGATGCGCAGGTCCCGCACGCTGGCCGGGTTGTCGACGGCGGCCGACCAGACGGTGTTCAGCCTGTCCGGGCGCCCCAACGGGTGCTGCAACATGTGGGCACCGGAGTTCCACCTGATCAACGGCCGCTGGTACCTGTACTACGTCGCGGGCCAGGACGTGCCGGACTACAACCCCACCCAGCGGTTGCACGTGCTCGAATCCTCCGGCACGGACCCGATGGGCCCGTACTCGTTCAAGGCCGACCTGGGCACCACCTGGGAGCTGGACCCCAGCATCCTGCGGCACAACGGGAAGCTGTACCTGATGGGCAGCGCGATGGACGGCACGCAGAGCCTCACCATCACGCCGTTGAGCAACCCGTACACGATCAGCGGCAGCAGGCGCACCATCAGCCAGCCCACGCTGGCCTGGGAACGCCAGACCGCTCCCGTGAACGAGGGCGCGGAACCGCTGTACCGCAACGGGAAGACGATGATCGTGTACTCGGCCAGCGCGTGCTGGGGCCCGGACTACAAGCTGGGCCTGCTGACGCTGACCGGCACCGACCCGCTGAACCGCGCGCACTGGACGAAGTCGCCGAACCCGGTGTTCCAGCGCAACGACGCCAACGGCGTGTACGCCCCCGGCCACAACGGGTTCTTCACGTCACCGGACGGCACGGAGGACTGGATCGTCTACCACGCCAACGACTCGGCGAGCGGCGGCTGCGACATGAACCGCTCCACGCGGGCGCAGAGGTTCACCTGGAACGCCGACGGCACACCGAACTTCGGCACCCCCGTCCGCCTGGGCACCCCGATGCCCGCGCCCTCGGGTGAGCCCGCGGCCTGATCACCGCACCGACCTGGAGCGGCCCGGCACTAGCCGGTCTGCTCCAGGTCGGTGTGCGCCAGGCAGATCTGGGCGAGGTCGTCGATGGGCACGGCGAGGGTGCGGGCCAGCGCCGCGACCGTGGTGAACGCCGGGGTCGCCATCCGGCCGGTCTCGATCTTGCGCAGGGTCTCGGGCGAGATGCCCGACGCCTGCGCCACGTCGGCGAGCGTGCGGGAGCCCCGCGCCTGGCGCAGGGACGCGCCGAGGCGCCTGCCCGCGGCGAGCTGTTCCGAGGTCAACGGGAGACGTACCACGGGGACAGCCTACCGGTCCCCGGTATGAAAATACCGACGGATTCGCTAGGGTGGTATTTTAATACCGAACGTCGGTACGTCAGGAGGAGTTCTCGGTGCTGGAGCTGAAGACGCCGCAGGAGATCGCGGCGATGGGTGTGACCGGCGCGTTCGTCGCCCAACTGCTCGACGACGTCGCCCAGCGGGCCCGTCCGGGGGTGAACCTGCTCGACCTGGAGCACCGCGCCCGCGACCTGATCGCGGAGCGGGGAGCCCAGTCCTGCTACTGGGACTACTCGCCGTCCTTCGGCCGGGGCCCGTTCCGCAACGTCATCTGCCTGTCGGTGAACGACGCGGTGCTGCACGGCCTGCCGCACGACTACACGCTGCTCGACGGCGACCTGCTGACCCTGGACATCGCGGTGTCCATCGACGGGTGGGCCGCCGACTCGGCGCGCAGCGTCGTCGTGGGCACCCCGCGCGCCGAGGACCTGCGCCTCGTCGAGGCCACCGAACGCGCGCTGGCCGCGGGCATCGCGGTCGCGCTGCCGGGCAACCGCCTCGGCGACATCTCCGCGGCGATCGGCGGGGTCGCGGCCGACTACGGGTACCCGGTCAACACCGAGTTCGGCGGCCACGGCATCGGGCGGACCATGCACGAGGACCCGCACGTGTCCAACACCGGGCGCGCCGGCCGCGGGCTCAAGCTGCGCCCCGGCCTGACCCTGGCGATCGAGCCGTGGTTCGCCCGCACCACCGACAAGATCGTCTACGACCCCGACGGGTGGACCATCCGCTCCGCCGACGGGTCCCGCACCGCGCACAGCGAGCACACGATCGCCGTCACCGACGGCGAACCGCTCGTGCTGACGGCCTCGACCGTGGTGGCGTCCGCGCGGTAGCCGCTCCCCCCTCCCCCGATCGGCCGGACCGACCAGCCGTTCGGAGGGGCGGCGGGGCCACCGACGGGGTCGAGGCGGTGCGGCCGGCCCGGTCCCCGCGCCCGGACGTCGTGCTGGTGGACCCGCGGCTGCCCGGCGGGCGTCCCCGCCCACCGGCCCGGCCCCGGTTCACAGCCGGGAGGCCACCTCCGCCAGCCGCTCGCGCACCCACTGCTGGGCCGGGGCGAGCATGTTGCGCGGGTGCCAGAACATCGCCATCGTCAGCCGAGGGGGCTCGATCGCCAGCGGCACCTCGCGCAGGCCGAGCGCCGGGCCGAGCCGCTCGACCAGGCGGCGCGGGGCGAGTGTGATCAGGTCCGATCCCGCGACCGCCTGGAGGGCCAGGGTGAAGGAGTCCACGGTGAGCGGCCTCGGCTGGGTCACGCCCTGCTCGTTCAGCCTCACCTCGGACACCACCCGCTGCCCCGCCACGCCGCTGACCTGGACCGCGCGGGTGCTCCCCAGGTCCTCGGCGGTCAGCGGCCCGAGCACCGCGCGGTTGTCCCGGTCGGCCACGGCGACGAACTCGTCGCCGAACAGCGTGGCGTGCGGGAAGTTCAGCAGCTCGGGCGTCTGGAGCTGCAACGGCCAGAACAGCACGTCGCACCACCCGGTCCGGAGCAGTTCGACCATCTCCGCGCGCAGCGAGACCACGGTGACCCGCACCCCCGGCGCGTCGGCCGACAGGCCGCGCAGCGCGGGCAGGACGAGGACGTCCGCCACGTAGTCGCTGGCCATCAGGGTGAACGTGCGCTGATCGGTGGCCGGGGTGAACGACCGCCCCGAGCTGAGCACCTCGCGGGCCGCGACCAGCGCGGTCTGCACCGGCTGGAGCAGCGACTCCGCGAACGGCGTGAGCACCATCGCGCGACCGTCGCGGACGAGCAGCGGGTCGTTGAAGTGGCGCCGCAGCTTGGCCAGGACCGCGCTCATGGCGGGCTGGCCCATCACGAGCCGGTCCGCCGCCTTCGTCACGTTGCGCTCCAGCAGCAGAGCGTTCAGCGGGATCAGCAGGTTCAGGTCCAGCCTGCCCCAGTCCGTGGCCACCGCCGCGATTGTCCTCCGCCCCACCGGGGGTGGCAAGGCAACACCGCAGCTCAGGCCAACTATCGAACCGGTCGATGAGATCCATGCGGAATTGACCGGTTCTGGTGCCCGCGATCCCGACATATCCTGGCAACCGACCAACCGCAATCCACAGTGGACTGGTCGCGCGCACCCCGGTTCCCCTGACCTCGGAGGGACATCACCGATGACCAAGACCACCGACACCACGCCCCGGCCGCTGCGGCCCGCGTTCGACGCGGGCACCGTCGTCGGCGGCGTCGTGCTCGCCGCGCTGGCCAGCGTCGCGGTCAACTCCGTGATCGCCACGATCGCGAGTTCGGCCCTGCCACCCGGCGGGACCCGGATGGGCTTGGAACTCCAGGAGTACGCGTCGCTGACGGTCGTCGGCATCCTGCTCGGCGCGCTGGCCTGGTTCCTCGTCCGCCGCCACGCCGACAACCCGCGCGCCGTCCTGCGGTACCTCGTGCCCGCCGCGGTGCTCCTCTCGCTCGTGCCGGACTTCGGGATCCTGATGACGGGCGTGCCCCTCCTCAACGCACTGGCCCTGGTCGCCATGCACCTCGCCGTCGCCGCGATCACCGTGCCGACGCTCGCCAAGGTGCTGCCGCTGCCGCTCGCGGAGGCCTGAGGCCGGACGGACCGACCGGGCCACCCCGCCGAGTGGCCCGGTCCCCTCCGTCTCAACCGGTCGGACCGCTGACCAGCATCGGCTTGACGTCGAAGTCGTTCTGGAGCAGGCCGTAGGTCCTCATGAGGTTCGAGACCCGCTGGAGCCTGCTGAGGTCGAGCGACGTGGGGTACTCGCCGAAGTGGACGAGCGTGGCGGTGTCCCGGTCGACCTTGGCGTAGTCCACCAGCAGCGCCTGCACGGTGGCGTGGTCGGCCGCGTCCCGCTGGCCCTTGAGCATGGCGCGCTGGAACGCGGCGACGGTGTTCGGGTTCTGCCGGGCGAACGCGCCCGTCGTGCCGTACCCGGCGATCGGGATGCCGTCGGTCGGGCCGGAGGCCGCGTCCAGGTACGGGATCTGGCCCGCGTTGCGCTGGGCCCTGGTGATGAACGGCTCGCTCATGAAGCCCGCGTCGACCGCGCCGCTCTCGATCGCGGCCTCCATGTCGGGCATGGGCATCTCCTTGAACGTCACCGACTTCAGGTCGACGTCGTTGCCCTCCAGCGTGGCCTTCGCGGTCAGTTCCGCGATGTTGTTGAAGGTGTTGAGGGCGATCGTCCTGCCCTCCAGGTCCCTGGGGGACCTGATGCCCGAGTCGGCCTTGCCGAGGATCATGAACATGCCCGGCTTGGCCTGGTAGCCGTCCGCGATGAGCTTGAGCCCGTCCGCGCTCTTGGCCGCGTCCTTGGCCTGGGCGGCGAAGAACGACACCCAGTTGCCGAACGTGACGTCGAGGTCGCCCGCGATGAGCGCGGGGATCGCCGCGGCGCCGCCCTGGACGATGACCGGCTCGACCTCGATGCCCTCCTCGCGGAAGTAGCCCTTCTCGATCGCGATGTGCACCGACGCGACGTCCACGATGGGCAGCAGCCCGATCTTGATCTTGGGCTTCTCCGGTGCCCCGTGCGCCGCCGCGCCCGGTGCGGCCCCGGAGCCGCCGAGCAGTCCGCAGCCCGACGTGGCGACGAGCAGCACGACGGCGCCCAGGAGCCCGGTGAGGGTCCGCGCGGGGTGGCCGCTTCGACAGATCATGTGCAGGAACTCCCGATGTGCGTGGACGCGACGACCGACGGGAAACCGACGGATCCTCAGGCTTCCATTCGATTCGTCATCCGCATCCGATGGCGTGACGGCGGGTCCACATGGTGGCACAGAAAGCGATACGGGCAAAGCGGGGAATGAAAACCCGAATTGACTCGACACACCCTTCCACTCAACGGAAGAGCATCTTTACGAACGGCGGAAGATCCACTATGAGAACCGTGGAAGGCCTCTGAACTGGTTCGATACCGGCGCGCCGCCAGCCGGCGACCACAGCACCAGCACGCCGGGCGAGCAAAGTTTCACCGAACAGAAAGCCATTCGCCCCCGCCGAGCGGCCCACGTGAAATAGCGGGCAGCCAATTCACCCAGGCCTCGAAAATAAATGGACCGGCAATTCCACGAATTCGTTTCCGCTGGTGACGACGCTGATCGGCGGTCACCGTGGCGGTGGTGACGCGTGGTGATCGACCGACTCCACAATGGAGCGCGGGCGCGTGGAACCCGATCGGGACGCCCCGAGGAGCACCCCGCGGGTCACGCCCGGCGCAGGGCGCCCGCGGCGGCCTTCCCGACCGCGGCGGTCAGCGCCGACAGGACCGTCGACTCCAGCCGCCAGCACTGCCAGTGCAGCGGCACGTCGAGGTGGCGGCCGGGGGCGAGATCGACCAGCACGCCGTCCGCGAGGTCCGGCCGGGCGACGCCCTCGGGCACCAGGCCCCAGCCGAGACCGAGCCGGATCGCCTCGGTGAAGCTCCCCGCCGCGGGCACGAAGTGCGTGGGCGGGTCCACGTCGCGGCGGGTCATCGAGCGGGTGAACCGCCGCTGGATGACGTCCTTGCGGTTGAAGCAGATCACCGGCGCGACGGCGAACGCCTCGGCGGGGTCGCGGTCGGCGAACCACCGCTCGGCGAGGCCGGGTGAGGCGACCGCGAGGTAGCGCATCGCGCCCAGCCGCGTGACCCGGCAGCCCTGGACGGCGATCCGCTCCGAGGTGACCGCGCCCATCACCGCGCCCGCGCGCAGCAGTTCGGCGGTGTGCCCCTCGTCGTCGGTGTGCAGTTCGAACACCACGTCGGGCAGTTCGGCCAGCACCGGCAGGAACCAGCCCGCGAGGGAGTCCGCGTTGACGACGACGGCCACGCGGGTGCGGGCCTGCCCGACCAGCGCGCCGCGGGCGTCGGCGAGCGCCTCCCGTTCGAGCAGCGCGACCTGACCGCCGAGCCGCACCAGCGGCCTGCCCGCGTCGGTCGGTTCGCACGGCCGCGTGCGGCGCACCAGCACCTGGCCGACGACCTGCTCCAACGCCTTGATGCGCTGGCTCACCGCGGACGGCGTCACGTGCAGCACCCGCGCGGCGGCGTCGAAGCTGCCGTGCTCCACGACCGCCTGGAACGTCGCGAGCTGCACCGGGTCGAGTGACATGAGGCAGTCTAACGGTGGTGAAGGATCTTTAGCTGGAGTGTGGCGGGCCGCGCTCCTAGCGTCACCGGCATGGGTTCCGCTCTCGCCGGTTTCGGCTTCTGCTCCGCTCTCATCGTCGCCATCGGGGCGCAGAACGCGTTCGTGCTGCGCCAAGGCCTGCGCCGCGAGCACGTGCTCCCCGTGGTGGTCACCTGCGTGGTCGCCGACGCGGCGCTGATGGCCGCGGGCATCGCGGGTCTCGGCGCCGCGCTGACCTCCGTGCCCGCCGCGCTGACGGCGGTGCGCTGGGGCGGCGCCGCGTTCCTCCTCGGCTACGCCCTGCTCGCGGCCCGCCGCGCGGTCCGCCCGAACGCCCTCACCCCGCTGGACCTGCCGCCCGCCACGCTGCGCGCGACCCTGCTGGCGTGCCTGGCGATGACGTTCCTCAACCCGCACGTGTACCTGGACACGGTCCTGCTGCTGGGAGCGGTGGCCCACGCGGACCCGAACCGGTGGGTGTTCGGCCTGGGGGCGGCCACGGCGAGCGTCGTGTGGTTCACCGGCCTGGGTCTCGGGGCGCGCAGGCTCGCGCCGGTCCTGTCCCGCCCGGCCGCGTGGCGGTTCGTGGACGGCACGATCGCCGCCGTCATGACCGCCATCGGCGTGTCGCTCGCGCTCGGCTGACCCCGCCCCGCTCCACAGTGGACGCCCACCCCACCCCATCCCCCCGTTCACGTCGATCGATGGATTGGGCTGGAGGCCGGGTAGCCGGGCTGGCCTGGAACCTGAGCCGGGCCTTGGACTGGGCTGTCGGGCCGGGCTGTCGGGTGGGGCGCGTGGTTCGGGTCTGATCGGAGGTCGAGGTGGCAGTCCCCTGTCGGACGGGTCGGGCATACCCTCGTGCGGTGAGCGCGAAGTCCTCCGCCGAGTCGGCACGGGACCTCCGCACCCGCACGTGGCTGGGTGTGGTCATGGTCGTCGGTGCCGCGTTCCTGATCGGTGATCCGGCGTCCCGGCTGAGCGCGGCCTGGAGGTTCCTCGACCGCTGGTGGCCCTTCCTGCTCCTCGGCCTGGCCGTGCTGAACGTGGTCCGAGCACTGGTCCCGTCGGAGTTCCTGCTGGCACCGGGACTGATCGCGCTGGTCGGCGGGATCGCCCTGGCGGTCCGCCAGGACGCCCTGACGACGCTGGAGGTGGTCGTCCCGATCGTCGTCGCGCTGGCCGGGACCACCCTGCTGCTCCTGATCGGCCCCGGCCCGTCCTGGACGCGCGTCTTCACCTCCGGCCGGGTAGACCTGGACCGGGCACCGGCGGGTGTGCTCCGCCCACGGGCGATCGTCGGCCAGGTGCGGGCCAACCTGATCACCTTCGACGCACCTCAGAAGAGCGACCTGGTCGTGGAGGCCACCGCCGTGCTCGGCCACGTGAGGCTGGTCGTGCCCGCGAACCAGCCGGTCGTGCTGGTGGACCCGGGAGGGGTGTGGTCGAAGATCGTCGACCCCGGTCCGTACGACCGCATCGACCCGAAGGGTCCGGCGATCCGGCTGCACGTGCTCGCCGTGGCGGGGATCGTGAGCGTCAAGCGTCTTTAGCGGTGTCCTCGGCCTCGTCGTGCTGGTACGGGAGGACCGCGCCGCCGAGGTACCTCTTCGCCAACGCCCGAGCGCCGATGTCGGTCGTGTTCTTCGCGTAGAACGTCGAGAGGGCGGCGAACGCGGCGAATTCGTCAGCGGTGTTCTCCGGCAGCCTGTAGTGGGACGCCTTGAGCAGGTCGAACCGGTAGAGGTCGTACCCCACCTTCACGGACAGGCCGTAGTCGGCGGCCGCCGCCACCGCGCCGAGGTAGCTGAAGAAGCACAGCGCGACCGCGAGCACCGGGATCCAGTAGGCCTTGGGCTCGTCGTGCAGGGCGACCGCGGTCACCACCGCTGTCACCGAGAAGTTCACGCACAGGGTGACCGCGGCGTCGAGCGCGTCGCGGGCCGAGTCGTTGATCTGCGCGAACCGCTCGGGGAAAAGCGGGTACAGCCGGGGCCACGACCTGACGGTGTCGAGCCCGTAGCGCTCCCCCGCCGAGGTCTCCGCTTCGCGCAGCACGTTGCCGAGCGCGGTGGGCAGCAACGGGATCTGCACCTGGCGCTGGGTCCCGGACGGCAGGAAGCCCGGATACCTCTCCATCCGCTGCCAGTGGCGCCTGCGACGGGCCGCCGACCGGGCGTCCTCCCTCTGCCGCCGCCACGCCGCGTCCAACGCGGAGGTGGGCTCGGGTGCCGAGGCGGGCTCGCCGGTCGCTCTTTGCAGCTTCGCCATCCGCCGTCGTTGGAACTCCACGAACACCGGCGCCAGCCGTGCGGTGAGCCGCCAGTTGTCCCAGTAGCCCTCCAATACCCGCACCATCCTGATCTGGAACGGCTGGAGCACCACCGTCACCAGGACGACGACGAGCAGGAACAGGACGACGGTGATGGCGTCGGGCAGCGCGTTGGCGAGCCGCACCCGCTCCCAGTGGCTGGGTCCGCTGAAGCTGCCCGCGGTCAGCAGGAGCCAGACCACCACCGCGGGCACGGCGTTGGGCAGCAACCCGACCACGATGAGGCGGCCCAACGAGGTCGCCCCGGAGGTCAGCAGGGAACTCAGCCACATCAGTCGAGTCCGATCCCCGGGATGAACTCCACCTCGTCGGGCGAGCTTTGCGCGTCAGGTCGGTCCCCGTGCCCACCACCGCGGCACTCGGTGGTGAAATCCGCGTCGTCCGGCCGATCCAGGTACACGAGCAGCGTCGAGCAGGTGGCGCACTGGCGGGCGATCGACGCCACCGCGTAACCGTGACCGTAGACCTCGCACCGGACGGGGTCGGGGGATCGAGACCCGCTCCAGCCGACGACCTTCCCGCACTCCTCGCAGTAGTACACCCACCAGTCGGTGGCGGTCACGACGGAATGGCCCGGCGTGATCCCGCGGCCGTGGGACATGGCGGCCGTGGTGATCGTCACGAACGGGACCACCCACCGCAGCCTCACCCCGCACCTCCCTCAGGACCTTCCAGTATCGAATGCCGCCTTCGCCGAGGCGAGAGGCGAACGGCCCAGCGGCGC
>NZ_DASUSQ010000054.1:0-114729 GCF_036375055.1 Umezawaea sp. | reverse complement strand
AGGGCGAACTCCGCTCCACCGGAGCTCCACCACTTCGAGTAGGCGGCGCTCCGGTGCACGCGGAGGTGGTACCCCGCCAGGAAACCGGCGTGCACCCGGTCGACCTGGTCGGCGACGGCCGAGTTCTCCGGCCACACCAGGACGAGCCTGCGGTGCAGGGGGTTGCCGACGAGCGGTTTGACGACGATCCCGGCCTCGTCCCGCACGGCCGGGTGCACGCCGGTGACGGTGTTCTCCGACCGCACGAGTTCGAGCGCCGTGTCGAGGTCGACCCCGAAGTGCTCGAACCTCGGGGTGAACCCCGCGGCCTCGCACGTGAGCTGGAACGTCGACCGCGGGCCGCCGACGGACTCCTCCGGCATGGTCCACCGCTCGTCCGAGAGGTCGGCCAGGTCGAGCACCGGACGTTCGGCGAGGCGGTGGTCCGCGGGCAGCGCGACGAAGACGGGTTCGGTCAGCAGGGGTCTCCGGTGCACGCCGAACGGGACCCGCGGCGGCGTGCGGGCGAACTCGGCCAGGACGGCGAGGTCGAGCTTCTCGGTGCGCACGTGGTCGAGGACGGCCTCGCCGGTGCGCTCCATCTGCGTCGTGATCTCCTGCTCCGGCAGCACTTGGCGCACCGCCGACACCAGGTGCGGGATCAGGGTGCCGGTGACGCCGCCCAGCTGCACGGACGCGGGGTGCGCCCGGTCGGCGATCTTGCGGGCGGTCGTGCACAGGTCGTCGAACTTCTCCACGATCTCCTGCGCGCGCAGGACCACGTGCTCGCCGAGTTCGGTCAGCGCGATCCCGTGCGGGGCCCGCACGAACAGCTGCCCCCCGAACGTCCGCTCGATCCGCCGGATCTGAGCCGTGAGACCGGGTTGTGCGATCTTCAAGTCGGTGGCCGCTCGCCTGATGCTGCCCGCCGCTGCGACGGCGAGCACGACGTGGAGGTGACGAAGTTCTACTCGCACCGGACACACCTTATTGCAGAAGCGTGGCACCGACTGCTGCGAACGGATTTCCAAATTGGTCCGATAAGGCGCTTCAGTTCGGTATGAGGGGTATAACTCCCGAGTTATCGCTTCCTGATACTGCCCGCCCCTTCCGTTTTCTGGTCTGCTGAATCGACCGAATTGAAGGAGCGGCTCAACCGTGTCTGACACCCGAAAAGCGCTGCGGCTGAGGCGATTATCACGGCCGCACGATGGAAAGTACCTCTTCGTCCCGCTCGACCACAGCGTTTCGGACGGACCCGTCGTTCCCAACCACCGTTGGGGCGGGCTCATCACCGCCGTGGTGGCCGGTGGGGCCGACGCGATCGTGGTCCACAAGGGCCGGGTCCGCCTGATCGACCCGGCCGTGCTCGGCGACTGCGCGCTGGTGGTCCACCTCAGCGCCGGGACCGCCCACGCCGCCGACACCAACGCCAAGGTGCTCGTCGGCGACGTGGAGGAGGCGCTGCGGCTGGGCGCCGACGCGGTCAGCGTCCACGTCAACATCGGCTCGGACACCGAGGAGCGGCAGCTCGCCGACCTCGGCGTCGTCGCGTCGGCGTGCGACGCGTGGAACGTCCCGCTGATCGCGATGGCCTACGCCCGCGGCCCTCGGATCGCCGATCCGCACGACCCGGTGCTGCTGTCGCACGTCGTCAACATCGCCGCCGACCTCGGCGCGGACATCGTCAAGACCTCCATGGCGCTGCCGATCAGCCGCATGGCCGACGTGACCGCGCACTGCCCGATCCCCGTGCTCGCCGCGGGCGGGCCCGTGGACCACGTCGACCCGCTCGGGTACGCCGCCGCGGCGATGCGCGCCGGGTGCGCCGGTCTCGCGATCGGCCGCCGCGTCTTCACCGACCCGGCTCCCCGCAGCCTCGTCGCGGGCCTCTCGTCCGCTGTCCACCAGGGCGCCCGCCGGGGCGCCCACGCCGATCACCCCATCACGACCACGACAGGTGCCGCGTGAAATTCGCTTGGATCGATGTCCGCCAAGTACCCGAACACCAGCTCGAAGGAGTCGTCGACGCCGCCGTGCACGCCCGTGCGCGCGCGGTCGTCGCGGCCGACCCGGCCGTGCTCGCGACACTCCCGCCGACCGTGAAGCGAGTCCTCCTGCTCCCGGACGGCACCCCGCCGCCCGAGGGGGAGCACGGCGTCGACGTGGTGGCGCAGGTCGTGCACGACGAGGACGGCGTGCACGCGCTGCGCGGCACGGGCCGGGCCGCGTTCGTGGAGGTGCGGGACGACCGCACGCTCCGGCTCGCCTGCCTCGCCGCCGTGGAGCTGCCGCACACCGTGGTCAGCTTCACCGACCCCACGAAGATCCCCCTCGAAATCGTGATCGCGGCGGCGGACCGCGCGAGCGGCGAGCTGATCTGCGTGTGCGCCGACGTGGAGGAGGCCGGGATCGTCCTCGGCGTCCTGGAGCACGGCTCGGACGGCGTCATGCTGGCCCCGCGCGGCGCCGACGACGTGTTCGCGGTCGTGCGGCTCCTGGAGGCCGCCACACCCCCGCTCCAGCTCACCACCCTCACCGTGGAATCCGTGGCGCACAGCGGACTCGGCGACCGCGTGTGCGTCGACACGTGCACGCACTTCGAGGAGGACGAGGGCATCCTCGTCGGCTCCTTCTCCACCGGGTTCGTCCTGTGCTGCAGCGAGACCCACCCGCTGCCCTACATGCCGACCCGGCCCTTCCGGGTCAACGCGGGCGCGCTGCACTCCTACGTGCTCGGCGCGGACAACCGCACCAACTACCTGAGCGAACTCCGGTCCGGCGGGTCCGTGCTCGCGGTCAACGCCGAGGGCCGGACGCGCAAGGTCGTGGTGGGCAGGGCGAAGCTGGAGACCCGGCCGCTGCTCACCATCACCGCCCACTCGCCGGAGGGCGTCGCGGTGACCCTCATCGTGCAGGACGACTGGCACGTGCGGGTCCTCGGACCCGGCGGCAAGGTCCGCAACGTCACGGAACTCCAGCGGGGCGACGAGCTGCTCGGCTACGTGGCGACCGACCAGCGGCACGTGGGCTACCCCATCGGCGAGTTCTGCAGGGAGAGCTGATGACGCTCCGCATCGAGGACCTGATCGCCGACCTGCTGGCGAAGGGCGCCGACGACGCCCCGTTCCTGACCCACCGCGACTCCGTCACCCGAGGGGGGCTGCGGGCCGCGGTCGCGGCCGACGCGCGCGGGTTCGCCGCGGCGGGCGTGCGGCGCGGCAGCACCGTGGTGCTCCAGTCGCCCGCGAGCTTCACCCAGGTCCAGGCGCTGCTGGCGCTCTGGTCGCTGGGCGCGCAGGTGATGCTGGTCGAACCGAGGCTCGCCCCGGTCGAGCTGGAGGCGCTGCGGGCGCGGTGCCGCGGCCAGTTCGTGGTGCGCGCGGGTGACGTCGGGCGGACGCCCGTGCGGTTCCGCGAGCGCTTCGAGCTGGTCACCGAGGCGCACGCCGACGGCGTGCCCGCGTCGACCGACCACTGCCTGGTGCAGTTCAGCTCCGGCTCCACCGGCGTGCCCAAGGTCATCGCCCGCACCGCGGGGTCGCTGCGGACGGAGGTGGAGGTGTTCAACCGGCTGCCGAACATGCCGGTGGCGGGGGAGGGGGTGCTGCTGCTCAGCTCCACGTCGCACAGCTTCGGCCTGGCGTTCGGCATCCTGCGGTCGCTGGACGCAGGCGTGACCCTCGTGTTCTCCACCCAGGAGTCCGGGCGGGACATCGCCGAGACCGCCGCGGAGCACGCCGTCGTGGGGATCACCGGCCTGCCGCACCACTACGCGGCGCTCAACCAGGTCGAGGACCCGCCCGCGCTGCCCGCGCTGCGCTGGGTGCTCTCCGGCGGCGAGCTGATCCCGCGGGAGGTCGAGGAGCGCTTCGCCGCCCTGTACGGCCTGCCGATCGGCCAGGGCTACGGCACCACGGAGACCGGCATCCTCACGATGGACGTCACCGGCCTCACCCGGCCGACCGTCGGCCCGGTGTGCGACGGCATCCGGCTGCGGGTGCGCGACGGGCAGGTGGAGGTCGGGATGGACGCCTCGCCCTACCTCATCCAGCCGGAGGGGGCCAACTACTCGAACGGCTGGTGGCGCACCAGCGACCGGGGCGAGCTGACCGACGACGGGCTGCTCACCCTGCACGGACGCGCGGACTCGCTGGTCATCTTCGGCGGCAACAACATCGACCTGCTGGAGATCGAGGACGTGCTGCGCACCCACCCCCTGGTGGACGAGGCGATCGTGGTGTTCGACGGCGCGGTCGAGGCGTACGTGGCGACGACGTCGGACGAGCTGGACGAGGCCACCGTCGTCGGCTGGTGCGCGGCGCGGCTGGCGGACTTCAAGCAGCCGAGCGCGGTGCGGGTGCTGCGCAAGCTGCCCAGGACGCCGAACGGGAAGCTGGTCCGGGACCGGTCGGTGCTGGCCGGGTCGCCGTAGGTCCGGCGACCTCGGCCCCTCGACGCGGGGCACCCCTTCCGGCCGCCGGTCGTGGCGCTCGTGCCTCGACCACCGCTCACCCGGCGTGGGCGGTGGTCGAGGCGTGCGCGATCCGGTGCAGCCTCGCGGTGTCGACCTCGGCGGTCGGCACGCCGAACCGCTCGGCCAGCACGGCGGCGTACTCGGTGTGGGTGTCCAGGGCCGTCTCGACCCGGCCCGCGGGTCCGTCCGACGTCAGGCGGGTGCCGACCAGCGTCAGCACGTGGTCGTCGTGCGGTCGCTGCGCCATCACCAGCCGCACGAACGGCGACTCCGGCGCCGTCGTCTGGAACCGGTGCAGCGGCTGGAACGAGGCCAGGTCGACGGGCTCCTCGCGCAGCCGGTAGCCGGGCAGCCGCCCGTGCCGGTGCATCCCGATCCACCAGTCGTCGTCGGGGGCGACCTCGAAGTCGAACCCGCCGCGGTCGTGGCGGCCCGCGCGCAGGGGCAGCGGGTCGAGGAAACCCTGGCCCATCCCCACGTCGGCGACCCACGTGCCACCGCCGACGCGCACCAGCAGCGCCAGGTGGTTGCCCCAGTGCGGGTCGGCCTCGTCGCGGTCGCAGATCGCCGCGCACGCGAGCGTCACGTCGAACCCCAGGGCCCCCAGCAGCTCGGCGAACGCGGTGTTCAGCTCGTAGCAGTAGCCGCCGCGGCGGCGCACGACCACCTTGTCCAGGATCGTGGCGCGGTCCAGCGGCACGACGGCGTCCAGGTGCACGTCGAAGTTCTCGAACGGCACGGTCGCCAGGTGCGCCCGGTGCAGTGCCCCCAGCACCTCCGCGCTCGGCGCCACGTCGCCGCGGTACCCGATCCGGTCCAGGTAGGCGTCGGCGAGCGGTCCCATGCGCGGCAGTCTAGGAGTGGATCACCCCGGCCAGTCCGACAGCCGGGCCAGTTCGGTCGACCACGCGGGTTCGCCCGCGTCGGCCAGGCTCGGTTCGGTGCCCAGCGGCATCACGTCCTGGGTGTGGCGGAGGAAGTCCTCGACCCACGTCACCGACAGCCGCAGGGTGATCCGCAGCGTCCGCGAGTCCAGCTCGACGCTGGTCACCAGGCCGTGGCGCACGCGCACGTCCCCGATCCCGCCGCCCTCGGCGAGCAGTTCGCGGGAGAACGTCCAGCTCGTGATCTCGTCGTCGTGCAGCAGCAGCACGACGGCGAACGGGTCGGTGGTCGACCAGCTCAGCGACACGGGCGTGCCGGTCCGGTTGCGGCGCCAGCCGTCGCGCGACACCACGACGGTCCTGGTGCTGCTGCCGACCACCGTGTGCGTGGTGTCGACGCCGAAGCACGACAACCACTGCTGGTCGTCGCCTTCGCGGTGCTGGTAGGAGTGGGGTCCGCGGTTCATCGGTCGGGTCCTTCCAGGCGGCGGGCCTTTCCCGTGAGGAGGCCCGGCGCGGGCCCTGGATGCGTTTCGTGATCGAACCGCGACCAAAGCCCGTGAGTCCTCTGTGGACGGTGAAAACCGGGGGACCGGCGCCTGCTCCGCTGCTACGGTCCGGCCGGAGCCCCGAGACCTGGAGGTGCCCGATGTCGCGGTGCTACCTGACCACCGCCGTCGCCCACCGCGGCGAGCGGCCCGACCTCGGGTACGCGCTGGAGGTCGTGCGGGCCGACGTGCTCGCCAGGCACCGCAGGCTGCTCGGCGACCGGGTGCGGTTCCTGACCGGCGCGGCGTCCGACGCGTTCGCCGAGCTGCGGGAGCCGCTGGCCCTGTCCTACACCGAGTTCGCGGGCCCCGGCCGCGACGGCAGGCACTCCGCCGGGGTCGAGCGGCTCTGGCTGGCGTGCGCCGAGGCCGGTGACCTCCACGTCGAGGCGGGGACCTGGTACTTCCGGCTGTCCCGCCACGTCGACCGGCTCCGCGACCTGATCGGCGGCGGCAAGGTCGGGGTCGAACCGGCCGTCCACCGCGACGAGGTGCTCGACCTGCTCGGTCGGGGGCTCCCGGACGTCGCGGCCTCCGGGCCCGGCACCATCCCGGTGCCGGGCGACCCCGGCCGGTTCGTCGCCCCGTGGTGGGACGAGGTCGCCACGTACGTGACCAGCCTCGGCCACGGCGTCGACGGCCCGAACGTGCGGCGCTGGTGGACCGGCGGCGACCGCCGCGCGCACGTGGTGGCCCACCGCCTGCTGCGCTCGCACGCCGTGCACTGGCCCGCGGTGCTGCTGTCCGCCGGCCTGCCGCTGCCCACCGACGTCCTGGTGCTCGACGACGTCGAGAGCCGGGAGGACGAGTCCGCCTGGCCCGGTGACCTGGCCCGGCGGTACGGCTCGGACGCGGTGCGGTGGTGGCTGCTGCGCGACGCGCCCCGCACGACGGCCTCCGCCGCGTCGCGGGTCGTCTCGCGGGGCAACGGCGACCTGCTGAAGGGCCTGGCGGACCTGGTCGACCAGGTCACCGTGATGGTCCACCGCTACCGCGTCGGGAAGCCGCCGGTCGCCGGCGGGCCCGTCGAGGGCGCCGAGGCGCTGGACGCGGTGTGCCGCGAGGCCCCCGAACGGGTGCGCGACGCGCTCGCCTCGGTCGACTTCGAGCGGGCGACCACGGCCGTGTGGCGGATCGTGGAGGAGGCGCGGGCGTTCGCCCGCCTCGCCCGCCCGTGGGACCTGGCCCGCGCCGACCGCGGCGGCGACGCCGCGGCGGGCAGGAGGCTCGACGTCGTGCTCGCGGCCCAGCTGTCGGCCTGCCGCGTGCTGGCCCGCGAGCTGACTCCGTTCGTGCCCGCCCTGGCCACGCGGATCGCCCAGCAGTGCATCACGCTGACCGGTGCGCTGCCGCCGCACCAGGACCTGCTGCGGCGGCTCTGACCGGTCAGGAGGCCATCAGGTCGCGCACCATCGGCGCGACCTTCGTCCCGTACAGCTCGATGTTGCGCAGCACCGCACCGGCCGGGAGGCCCGCGATGCCGTACTTGAGGTCGAAGCGGGTCGCGCCGAGCGTCCGCAGCGTGGCGGCGATCTTGCGGGCGACGGTCTCGGGCGAGCCGACGTACCAGGAGCCGTTCTCGGAGACCTCCTGCTCGAACACCTCCCTGCTGGGCGGCCGGAACCCGCGCTGCCGCGACATCCGCGTGAGCACCTCCAGGTAGTGCGGGAACAGCTGCTCCCGCGCGGCGGCGTCGGTGTCGGCGACGTGGCCGGGCGAGTGCACGCCGATCGGCCTCGCCTGCCGGTCCAGCCGCCGCTGGGCCTCGCGGAACAGGTCGGCGAACGGCCGGAACCGCGCCGCCGGGCCGCCGATGACCGCGAGCATCAGCGACATCCCGTGCCGCGCCGTGCGCAGCACCGACTCGGGGCTGCCGCCCACGCCGATCCACGTCGGGATCGGGCCGGACTCGGTGCGCGGCACGACCCGCTGCCCGGTCAGCGGCGGCCGGGTCCGGCCGGACCAGTGCACCGGCTCCTCCTCCAGCAGCCGGGCGAACAGGTCCACCTTCTCCTCGAACAGCTCGTCGTAGTCGGCGAGGTCGTAGCCGAACAGCGGGAACGACTCGGTGCTCGACCCGCGTCCCAGGACCACCTCCGCGCGGCCGTCGGAGAGCGCGTGCAGCGTCGAGCACCGCTGGAACACCCGCACCGGGTCGTCGGAGCTGAGCACCGTGACCGCGGAGCCGAGGTGGATCCGGGAGGTGCGGGCCGCGACGGCGGCCAGCACGAGGTCCGGCGCCGACAGGGGCATCTCCTCCGTGTGGTGCTCGCCGATGCCGAAGAAGTCGAGTCCGACCTGGTCGGCGAGCACACCGTGGTCGACCAGGCCTCGGTGGGTCTCGGCGTGGGACATCGGCGCTCCCGCGTCGTCGGTGAGGACGTCGCCGAAGGTGTCCAGACCGAGCGTGGTGCCGCTCGAATACGTCGTCATGCCCCGATGTTGAACCGGGTGCGGGTGCCCGCGCCCCACCACCTCGTGGGTACCCACGACAGGGGAGGGCACGGGCCGGGACGGGGAAGGACGATGGGGGCATGAGCGAGCAGTTGGGCGAGTTCCTGCGGTCCAGGCGGGCGGCGCTGTCGCCCGCGGAGACCGGTGTGCCGACCTACGGCACGCCGCGCCGGGTGCCGGGGCTCAGGCGCGAGGAGGTCGCGCGGCTCGCGGGCGTGAGCGTGAACTACTACACCCGCATCGAGCAGGGCGAGAGCCACCAGATGTCCGACTCCGTCATGGAGGCCCTCGCGAACGCGCTGCGCCTGGACGAGGGCGAGCGGCTGCACCTGCTGCGCCTGGCGTGGCCCGCGCAGGTCACCCGCCGCGAGACCGGGCCCGAGGTGGTGCGGGACCCGGTGCTGGCGCTGGCCGAGGGCACCACCGAGCAGGCCGTGATCATCGTCGGCCGCCGCACCGACCTGCTCGGCGGCAACCGGCTGGGGTTCGCGCTGCTCGGGCTCAGGCCCGACGAGCGACCGAACCTGGCGAGGCAGGTGTTCCTGGAGCCCGCGATGCGGGACCTGGTCGTGAACTGGGAGGCCGAGGCCCGCAACGCGGCGTCGTACCTGCGGATGGCGTCGAGCGACCAGCCCGACGACCGGCTGCTGGCCGAGCTGATCGGCGACCTGAGCATCAGGAGCGCGGAGTTCGCCCGGATCTGGGCGACGCACCCGGTGGCGGAGTGCCTGCACTCGGTGCGCCAGTACGACCACCCGCTCGTGGGGCGGATGACGTTGAACGAGGAGAGCCTCCGGTTGCCCGACGACCCCGGCCAGCGGGTCATCTTCAGCGGTGCCGCGCCGGGGTCCGACTCGGCGGAGCGCCTGCGGCTGCTGGACTCGCTGGTGTCCTGAGACCGGGGAGGCCGCGCCTCCCCGGCCCTCGTCAGGTCAGCCGTTCGGGTTGAACGGGATGCTCGCGGGCTTGGCCTTCGACAGCTCCCCCGAGAACGAGCCCTCGCGGAGGCCGAACTGGGCCGAGCCGAAGTCGGCCGACGTCAGCCGGTCCCGCAGGCCCGCGGGGTAGCCGTCCCAGCCGACCAGCGGCGGGTACTGCCACGTGCCCTTGTGGTTCTCCGGCTGCTCGCCGAAGCCCGCGAGCCGGAAGCAGTGCGTGGACAGGCCGTCCTTGTGGTAGACCACCTTGGGGTGGTTGCCCGTCTCGTCCCACGCCACCTGGTTGCGGGCGTAGGTGTTGTACTTGCCGTGCGCGGAGGTCGAGACGAACTGCGCGGTGCCGTTCTGCACCCAGACCACGACGTGCTCCCAGTCGTGCCGGTGCCCGCCGAGTCCCGAGCCCGCGACGGCCTGGTCCTTCTCGAAGTACAGGCCGTAGATGTAGCCGCACCACCCGTTGTTGCACTTCACCCGCGAGTACGCGTTGGTGTTGTCCAGGTCCCACGAGTCGTGGCAGCTGCCGTTGACCGCGCCGGTGGTCTTGAGGCCGGGGGCGATGGTGCCGTCCCGGCCGATGGCGGGGGTGGGGTAGCAGCCGTCGCCGTCGTAGTCGAAGGCGGGCTCGTAGGTGCGGTCCTCCCAGGGGGCTGACCAGTCGAGCGCCTGCGGCGGGTCCGCGAGCGCGACCCCCGCGCTCGCGAACAGCACCGCCGCCACGGTGCCCAGGACGAACGACACCCTCCCGGCCCGCCGCCGTACCGGTGGACGCTCCGACGTCCGTGAACTCACTGCTCGCATGGTGCTCCTCGTCCAAACGACCCGCGACCACCGCGGCGGCTCGGTGTGCGCTACCGGTGTGAGGCCCGTCACCAGGGCCAAACATGAAGAAGTGTTGCGAATATGAGATCGAAGTCAAGTGGCGGTGGGTGGGACGTCCGATGAATGCGCGGGACGCGGCAGGAGAACAGTGATCACACCCGGCGGGCACCCCGGAGCCGGGCGCCGCGCCGGTGAGACCTCGGAGGCGTGCTCAGGTGCGCGCCTCCGCGACCGCGGCCGGTCGCGTCGCCCTCGCGGGCAGCAGCAGGACCGCGCCCGCGACCGCGAACGACGACAGGGCCACGGCGTTCAGCACCTGGTCGATCGGCTGGTACATGCCCAGGTGCTGGAGGTGGTAGGCGAGGTGCAGGACGTTGAACACGGTCCACCCGACGCCCGCCACGCGGACGGTGAACGTGTCGGTCGCGCGCCACGCGGCGGCGAGGCTCAGTCCCAGCAGCCCGAGGTACATCGCGCCGACGTCCTTGACCAGGTGCTCGCTGTACGGGCCGAGCACCGGCAGCCACCGCCTGCCGAAGCCGGGGAAGGTCGAGTACCAGTGCACGGGGGCGAGGTAGGCCCACGAGCCGACGACGGCGGCCGTGAGCGCGAGGAGGAGCAGGACGATCCGTCGAGCGTTGGTGGTCATGTCATCCGGACGGCGCGCGGCCCTCGGGTGTGACGGGCCCGGTAACGGACGGGATTGGTGGCGATACCCAGCGTTTCCGCAGATCAGCGGGATTGTGATCAACGGTAACGGGCTGGACACCAAACCTTGACACTGTCGTGTGGCGCTGCGCACACTCCCTGTCTGGGAGCGCTCCCAGTTCCCCCTGCCCCCAGCCAGAGGAGTCGACACGTGCCCCACCGTGCCCACAGACGGGTCACGGCGCTGACCTGCGCCGCGCTGCTCTCCCTCACCGCCGCGTGCGGGGGTGAGGACGCCTCGACCGCTGTCGACGACGTCGAACTGACCATCGCGACGTTCAACGAGTTCGGCTACGAGGACCTGATCAAGCAGTACCAGGACACCCACCCCCACGTGCGGATCACGCACCGCAAGACCGGCAAGGCCGACGACCACCACCAGACCCTGTTCACCAAGCTGGCGGCCGGGTCCGGGCTGGCCGACGTCGAAGCCGTCGAAGAGGGCTGGATCAACCAGGTCATGGCCAAGTCCGACCAGTTCAACGACCTGAACCAGATCGGGCCGCCCGACGTCACGGCCGAACGCTGGCTCCAGTGGAAGTCCGACACCGCCAGCAACCGCGACGGCGAGCTGATCGGCTACGGGACCGACATCGGACCGATGGCGATGTGCTACCGCCGCGACCTGTTCGAGGACGTCGGCCTGCCGTCGGACCCCGAGGCCGTCGGCGAGCTGTTCGCCACCTGGGAGAGCTACTTCGCCACGGGCGCCCAGTTCGTCGCGAAGTCCGACAAGGCCTGGTTCGACAGCGCCTCCCAGGTGTTCAACGCGATGGTCAACCAGAACAAGGTCGGCTACTACGACCTGGACGACAACCTGGTCGTGGAGACCAACGAGGCCGTGAAGAAGGACTGGGACCAGGTGACCGCCGCGGTCGAGGGCGGCCAGTCCGCCAAGCTCGTGGCGTTCGGCAACGAGTGGAACACCGCGTTCAAGACCGCCGCCTTCGCCACGAAGACCTGCCCGTCGTGGATGCTCGGCGTCATCGAGGCCCAGTCCGGCCCCGAGAACGAGGACAAGTGGGCCGTCACGGCCTCGTTCCCCGGAGGCGCGGGCAACTGGGGCGGCTCGTTCCTGACCGTGCCGAAGCAGGGCAAGCACCCGAAGGAGGCCGCGGAGCTGGCCGCGTGGCTGACCGCGCCGGAGCAGCAGATCAAGGCGTTCACCGCCAAGGGCGCCTTCCCGAGCCAGAACGAGGCGCTGCTCTCACCCGCGCTGCTCAACCAGACCAACCCGTACTTCGGCAACGCGAAGGTCGGCGCGCTGTTCGCGGAGCAGGCCAACAAGGTCTCCACCGCGCAGCACAAGGGTCCCGCCGCGGGCCAGATCCAGGACAAGGTGTTCGCCGACGCCCTCCAGGCCGTGGAGAACGGCACCGAGGTCGACGAGGCGTGGCGCCAGGCCGTGGAGGGCGCGACGAAGCTCGCCAAGTAGCGCCCGCTCAGCTGAAGACCTTGGTCAGCTCGACGCGGGAGCGGATGCCGAGCTTGGTGAAGATGTTGCGGAGGTGGTGCTCCACGGTGCGCTGGCTGAGGAACAGCCTCGCGGCGGCCTCGCGGTTGGTCGCGCCCTCGGCCACCAGCCTGGCGATCTGCGACTGCTGGGGCGTCAGCTCGGCGGCCCGCCCCGCCTTCGGCTCGGTGCTGGGCTCACCCGCGAGGCGCAGCTCCGCGCGGGCCCGGTCCGACCAGTAGTCGGCCTCGTGGTGCTCGAAGTGGCGCACGGCGTCGCGGAGCAGTTCCCGCGCCCGCTTGGGCTTGCGGTTGCGGCGCAGCCGGGTCGCGTGGAACAGCTCGGTCTTGGCCAGCTCCATCGTCGTACCGCTGACCTGGTGCAGGTGGATCGCCTCGTCGAAGTGCTCGTCGGCCTCCCCTCCGGTGGAGACCAGCGCGTGGCAGCGGTGGGCGAGCGCCAGCCTGCCGGGGCTGCCGGTGCTGTGCGCCCAGTCGTCGAAGCGGCGCAGCGCGCGGTCGGCGGTGGACGGGCGACCGCACGCCACGGCGGCCTCCACCAGGTGCGGCGCGGCCATCGCCTTGATGCCCGCGTGCACGCCGCCCGCGGCGATCGGGGGGATGCGGCGCAGCGCGTCGGACGGCCGGTCGCGGGCCAGGTCGACGCACACGTTCGCCCAGGCGCCGATCGTGCCGCACCGCCCGAGGCCGCGCTGGTCGATCTGCTCGCCCGCCGTGTCGATCCGGTGCGCGGCGGTGTCCGCGTCGCCGCGCAGCGCGGCCAGCAGCGCGAGGACGGCCAGGTGGTCGACCACCGCGTTGTGCTGGCCCGCCGCCGTGGCGGCGTGCACGCCCTCGAACGCGGACGTGTGGGCGGCGGCGTGCTGGTCCACCATCAGCGCGGACAGGGCGCGGCACGTCAGCGCCCACGGCACGAGCGTGGTCAGGCCGCTCTCCCGCGCGGCGGTCACCCCGCGCCCCGCCAGCTCGTGGGCCTTGGCGGCGTCGCCCAGGATGTAGGCGGCGTGACCGCCCCAGACCTTCGACTGCGGGGCCGGGTCGAGGTCGGCCAGCGCGACCACGGACCGCAGCGCGGGCAACGCCTCGGCGTGCCTGCCCGCGTAGCTCGCGGCGGTGCCCGTCAGGTGGTCCAGCGTCAGCGCCGTCCCCGGCGGGTCGTCGGCCGACCGCAGCGAGGCGGCGAAGTCGGCCACCTGACCGTGCAGGCGGTGGTCGCCCGCGATGGCCGCCGCCTCGCCCGCGAACCCGAGCGCGGTGATGGCGAGCGCCCTGCGGCTGCCGAGCAGCTCACCCGCCGCCCCCATGAGCCTGCGCGCGGCCGTGTCGGGCAGGCCGTTGCCCAGGTCGAGGCCACCGCGCACGACGTCGGCCAGCGCCCGCAGCTCGACCCGGTCCGACAGGGGCGTGGCCTCGCGCAGCAGCGCTCGGGCCCGGTGGGGCACCCCGCGCTTCCAGTGGTCGGCCGCCGACGCCACCAGCCTGCGCGCCCGCTCGTCGGACCCCGTGGTCAGCACGGCGGCGCGGCCGTGGTCGCGGGCCGCCGCGGCGTAGTCGCCCCGGCCGCGGGCCAGCGCCGCCGCGTGCGCCAGGGCGTCCGCCTGCGCGTCCCGCGCGCCGGGTGCCAGCGCGGCCTCGTGCCACGTGCGGCGCGGACCCGGTGGCAGGACCTCCGCCAGCGCGGCGTGGGCGGCGTAGCGGGACGACAGGGTCAGTTCCGTGCGCAGGGTCTCCCGGACCAGCGGCCTGGGGTCCATCAGCGCGGCGGCCTCCTCGACGGCGGCGACACCGAGGTCCGGCAGACGCACGAGCGTGTCGACGTCGACGTCGCCGTCCACGACCACCATCGCGAGGGCCCGGTGCGCGGCGGGGGAGAGCGCCTCCAGCCGGGCCCGCAGCCGCCTGCGCAGCGAGCTGTCGCCCGGCAGGCCTGCGGGAGCGGGCGCGGCGCCGCCGAGCTGCTCGCTGGTCAGCGAACGGGACAGCTCCACCAGCGCCAGCGGGTTGCCGCACGCGGTGTGCGCCAGGTCGTCGGCCAGGTCCGGTGACAGGCCGGGCCGCAGGTCCCGCAGCACCCGGATGCTCGTGGCGTGGTCCAGCGGCTCCAGTTCCACGCACGGCAGCCCGTGCGTCGACCCCTCGGTCGCGATCAGCACGGCCACCGGCTCGGCCTCGACGGCGGCCACCAGGTCGAGCAGGTGCGCCGCGTCCAGCAGGTGCGCGTCGTCCACGCACAGCAGCACCCGCCGGTCGCCGTCGGCGTCGAAGTCGGCGCCCGCCTGTCGCGCGGCCCGCAGCAGGGACGTCTTGCCGGAGCCTGCCTCGCCCCGCAGCACCAGCGCACCGCCGCGGCCCGCACGGGCGCGATCGAGCACCGCGTCCACGGCGACGCGCTGCCGGTCACGTCCAAGCAGCATGGTCCCAGTTCTGCCACATCCCGGCGGCCGTGGGAACCGCCGCGAGTCGGGTGTTCCCACCGATGCCCCGGCGCGCGGGGGTTGCGGTCGGGGTTGCGGTGGACCGGCACATCCGCCGATGCGCGCGGGCGCGGCGCTGCCGTTAGGTCAGCGGTGTTCATCCCCTGCGTGAACGAGGAGCTTCCCTGTGCGACTCCGCAACCTGATCCCCGCGCTGGCCGTGCTGCTGGCAGGCGTCACAGCCGTGCCCGCGACGGCCGCCGCGAACCCCTACGAACGCGGACCGGCCCCCACCACCGCCAGCGTCGAGGCGGCGCGCGGCCCGTACGCCGTCACGACGACCACCGTCTCGCGGTCCTCGGTCTCCGGCTTCGGCGGCGGCACGATCTACTACCCGACCAGCACCGCCGACGGCACGTTCGGCGGCATCGCCATCTCGCCCGGCTTCACCGCCTCCCAGTCCAGCGTGAGCTGGCTGGGTCCGCGCCTGGCGTCCCAGGGCTTCGTCGTGTTCACCATCGACACCAGTTCGACGCTGGACCAGCCCGACAGCCGCGGCGCGCAGCTCCTGGCGGCGCTCGACTACCTCACCGGTTCCAGCGCGGCCCGCACCCGCGTCGACGGCACCCGCCTGGGTGTCATGGGCCACTCGATGGGCGGTGGCGGTTCCCTGGCCGCGTCCCGCACCCGACCGGCGTTGCAGGCGGCCATCCCGCTGGCCCCGTGGCACACGACCAAGAGCTGGACCACGGTCCGCGTCCCGACGATGGTGATCGGCGCGGAGAACGACACCACCGCCCCGGTCGCCCAGCACGCCGAGCCGTTCTACACCAGCCTCAGCTCGGCCCCGGACAAGGCGTACCTGGAGCTGAACAACGCGAGCCACGGCGCGCCCACCAGCGCCAACGTCACGGTCGCGAAGTACAGCATCTCCTGGCTCAAGCGCTTCATCGACAACGACACCCGCTACGAGCAGTTCCTCTGCCCCGGACCGTCCAGCGGGACCCTGGTGCAGGAATACCGCAACACCTGCCCCAACTCCTGACCCGCCGCTCCCTGCCCGGCGCCGCGACGATCCCTCAGTCGTCGCGGCGTTCGGCGTGTCCATCCGCGGAGGACCCCAAGACTGGACTTGCCGGTCCATTTTTTGCGGGGCACCGTGGGTTCCACAACCCAGGAAGGTGGAACGCACGGTGGATCTGCGGATGACGGGCAAGCGGGCGCTGGTGACCGGGTCGAGCTCCGGACTCGGTTCGGCCATCGCGAAGGCACTGGCGGCGGAGGGCGCCGAGGTGGTGGTGCACGGGCGGGACGCGGCGCGCGCCGCCGCCGTGGTGGAGGAGATCGAGGCCGACGGCGGGACGGCGACCACCGCGATCGGCGACGTCGGGACCGACGCCGGGGCCGACGAGGTCGCGCGGGCGGCTGGCCGGATCGACGTCCTGGTCAACAACGTCGGCGTCTTCGACATGTCGAAGAGCTGGACGACCGCGACGTCCGCCGACTGGGCGGACATCTACAACACCAACGTGATCTCCAGCGTGCGGATGGTCCAGCGGCTGGTGCCGTCCATGCGCGAGCGCCGGTGGGGGAGGGTGGTCCAGATCGGCAGCGTGATGTCGGTGATGCCGCTGGCCGTGCAGCCGCACTACAACGCGACCAACGCGGCGCGGGACAACCTGTCCCTGTCGCTCGCCCGTGACCTGCGCGAGTCCGGGGTGACCTCGAACGTGGTCGCGCCCGGCGGCATCCTCACCCCCGCGTCGAGGACGCGGCTCACCGAGGTCGGCCGCGCCCGTGGCCTGACCGGCACGTGGGAGGAGATGGAGTCCGAGGTCGTGCGGGCGGTGGCGCCCAACGACATCGGCCGGATCGCGCGGCCGGAGGAGATCGCCTCGGCCGTGGCGTACCTGGCCAGCCCGGTGGCGGACTTCCTGACCGGGATCACGCTGCGGTTCGACGGGAACTGGTACTCGGCGGCGGCGTGACCGCTCAGGCGGCGCGCATCCGCTCGATGGCCTCGTCCAGCGCCGCCTCCAGGTGGGAGCTGTCGCCGGTCGCCATCAGGATCGTCACGCCGCCCTGCAACGCCGACAGGAGGGCGGGGGCGGCGCGGTCGACCTCGAACGACGGCGACAGCTCGCCCGAGGCCTGCATCGCGCGCATCCCCGCCGCGAGCTGGTCGCCCCAGCGGCCCAGCAGCAGCCGCAGGACCGCCTTGGCCGCCGGGGTGCCGTGCCCGAGCTGGAGGTACAGGGCGCTCAGGGCGCAGCCGTCGCGCTCGGAGCGGTAGCGGTCGACCACGGTCGCGCGCCACTCGTGCCAGGCGGCCCACGTCGTGAGGTGCGAGAGGCAGAACGTGCCGTCCTCCACGGCGCGCTCGGCCTCCAGCTCGGCCACGGCGAGCAGCAGCTGCTCCTTGCCGTCGGGGAAGTAGTGGAAGAGCTGGCTCTTGCTGGTGCCGGTGCGGAGCCGGACGTCGTCCAGCGTCGTGGTCACGACGTTGCCGGTGCGGAACAGCTCCGCCGCGCCCTCGACGATGCGCGCCCTGGTCGCCGCGCCCTTGGCCGTCAACGTCCTGGTCATGATCCCGACGCTAACCACCGGTCACCGGACTGACAACTCCAGTGCGGTGAGGAGCACCACGTGGACCGCCGTGCCGCCCAGGACGCTGAGCACCGCGTTGCGCCGCCACAGGTGCAGGCCGGCGGTCACCGCGAGCCCGACGACGACCGCCGGCGCGGAGGACTGGTGCGTGTCGCGCAGGGTGTGGACGGCGAGCACCAGCATCGCGCCCGCGGGCATCCGCGGGCCGAGGTAGGCGAGGACCGCGGAGTCGCGCAGCGGCACGAGGACCGCGAACGGCAGCGCGCGCAGCAGCCACGTGACCGCGGCGCTGACGCCGACGGCGGCCCAGACGTAGGCGTGGTCAGGCATCGGCGCGCCTCCTGGTCGACGCCGCTCGCCGCACGAGCAGGCCCGCGGTGAACAGCGCCATCGCCACGAGCGGCATCCGCTCGGGGAACAGCAGCAGCGCGCCGACGGCGCTCAGCGCGGCGGTGACCGCCGTCGGCACGTCCCGCCGGGTGTGGTGGGCGTCCAGGGCCAGCACGACGAACAGCGCGGTCAGGGTGAACTCCAGGCCCGCGACGGAGGAGGGGACCAGTGGGCCCGGCAGCGCGCCCGCGGTCGCGCCGCCGACCCAGCAGAGCTGGCAGAAGCCTTGCAGCCACAGGATTCGCGCGCCCGTCCACTCGTGCGGCGGTGCGGCCGTGACGAGTGCGAACGCCTCGTCGGTCAGGCCGAACGTGCCGAGCGCCTTGCCCGCCGCGCCCCGGATCCGGTGCAGCGGGAAGGAGACGGCGTAGAAGACGTGCCGCAGGTTGACCAGGAAGGCGGTCACCGCGACGGTCGCCAGCGGGGCGGCGGCGACCACCATGCCGACGAGCAGGAACTCCAGCGAGCCCGCGTAGACGAGCGAGGTGAACGCGGTGGCCCACCACCACTCCAGTCCGGAGTGGACGACCAGGACGCCGAGCGTCGCGCCGAGGGCGAGGAAGGCGACGCTCACGGACCGGGTGTCGCGGAGCGCTCGGCGGGCCAGGGGTGCGATGCGGGACATGGGGAAACCATATTTCGAAACGGACGTGATGTGGTGTCGTCTTCTGCCCGTAGACTGGCCTTGTGAGCAACAAACTGTCACTGGACTCGGTCGATCGGGAAATATTGTTCCACCTGAGCCAGGACGGTCGTCTGACCAACGTCGAACTGGCCAGGCGGATCGGGCTGACGCCACCGCCGTGCCTGCGGCGGGTGAAGCGGTTGGAGGACGCCGGGATCATCACCGGCTACCGGGCGCGCGTGGACCTCGCGGCGACCGGTCGGGGGTTCGAGGTCGTCGTGACCGCCGAGATCCGGGTGAACGACCGCGCGACGGTGGACGAGCTGGAGGCGCTGCTGCGCTCCTACGAGGAGGTCGTCGAGTGCCGGAGGCTCTTCGGCAGGCCCGACTACCTGATGCGGGTGCTCGTGGAGGACGCGCAGGCGTACGAGAAGTTCTTGGTGGAGAAGGTGATGAGCCTCCCGGCGATGGCCCGCGTCGACTCGCACCTCACGATGCGCGAGGTCAAGTCCGCAGACTAGGGCCTGCATCGAAGTCGGCTGAGGTGACGTCGATCGAGGTTGGCGCTGTTCAGCGTGTTGGTGATCGAAGATGAGCGAGGTCTCCGGCGATCGGTTCGTCGACCATGAAGAACCTGAACACCGGAGACCTCGTGAACGTCCTGGCGGTGGCGGGGCGGTTCGACCTGACCGACGCGCGATGGGCGACGCCGCAACCGTTGCTGCCCACGCCGTCCCGGTCCGGTCCTCGTGGAGCACGCGGCAGTTGATCGACGGGATCCGCCGGCGAGTAGGCGTCGGTGCGCGGTCAGCGTGGTGGCAGCCCGCAGTTCGTCCCGGTGTCGCGCGGGATCCGGGTGCCTCGGGTGGCCGGTGGTCGGCCCGGACGACAAGGCGTACACGTCCAAGGCCAACCGGGAGCATCTGCGTCGTCGCGGGATCAAGACGACCATCCCGAGCGAGGCCGACCAGGACGCGCATCGCAAGGCCAAGGGGTGCGAGGGCCTTGCTCCCCGAGGACTGCGAACAACGTCACGCGGTGGAGTGTGACCACCGTGCACGTCGCCGCGGTCAACGAGTGGCTCTGATCGACTTCGGTGCACGCCCTGGACGTTGTGACCGCACCGGCGCGGAGGGCTACTCCGATTCCGCCAAGTCGTCGACCTCGGTCACCTCGTGGCCCTCGAAGACGACCAGGACGCCCAGTTCGGTGAGGCCGGGCTCGGCGCACTCGGCGAAGCGGAGCACCCAGTCCTGTCCGGTGTGGAAGGTGAACTCCGGCTCGTCGGCCGACTCGGCCACGGCGGCGCCCAGCGCGTCCGCCACGGCGGCGCGGGCGACGGCCAGGAGGCGTTCGCGGTCGGCCAGCACGCCGGTGATGAAGGCGGGGTCCAGGTCGTCCACTGTGGACGGCTCCTCGACCAGGACGGCCACCGTCTCGCCGCCGCTCGTCGTCGTCCAGCACGTCACGCCGTCCGGCGCGCCGTCGACCGGCGCCAGCTCGCCCAGACCGGGCAGGGAGAACGTCATGCCGCCCAGCCTACGGTGGACGCGCGGCCGGGCCCGGCGGAGGCCCGCCCGCGCCGCGGGACGGTCAGCGGGAGGAGCTGACCCGGCGCCGCAGGAACCCGGTCCCGGCGGCGACCAGCGCACCGCCGCCGACGGTCCCCAGCAGGACCAGCACGCCGCCGACCGCCCACAGGCCGGAGTCGTCCTGGGCCGCCGCGTGCAGGCTCCAGGCGACGGTGAACGGCACGGCGACCGAGACGACGGCCAGCCACGGCGGGGCGACGACCGCCCCCGCGGCGACCAGTCCGATGAGGACGAGGCAGCACGCGATGACCTGTGGCGCCTCGTAGGGGCCGGTGGTGGAGCCGGTCACGGGGTCGACGTCGCGGGTGCCGTCCGTGCCGAGGAAGGCCCACCACGTGCCGACGGAGAGCACGCCGAGACCGAGTGCGAAGAGGAGCGACCTGGCAGGTGTCCGTTCGGTACTCATGCCTTCACTGTGCGCCACCTCGGCGTCACCCGCCAGAGCAGGACTACTCAGCCGGGTGAAGCGGGTGGACCAGTCCGGGCGACCGAACGGCCGCCGCGCCACCGGGGCCGGTCGGCCACGGCGAGGATCCGCCCGCGAATGTTGTTTGAAGCCGGTGTGCGGAGGGCACTCCTCCACCAAGCAGGACCTGAGCGGCGGCGGAACCCGTTGCCGCCGTCGGATGAAGGAGAACTACCGTGGGTGTGTTGGGCTGGATCGTCCTGGGTCTCATCGCCGGAGCCATCGCGAAGGCGATCATGCCGGGCAAGGACCCCGGCGGCATCATCGTCACGATGCTGATCGGCATCGTCGGTGCGATCCTCGGCGGCTTCGTCGGCCGGGCGCTGTTCAACAGCGACATCAACAGCTTCTTCGACCTGAGCACCTGGCTGCTCGCCATCCTCGGCTCGCTCATCCTGCTCGGCATCTACCGATTGGTGACGGGCAGGCGCGCGCACGCCTAGACCACCGAGGTGTGCGGAACGAACCCCGGCGACCCACCCCCCTGTCGCCGGGGTTCGTCATGTCCTGGGGACTTCTCGGTGGACCACGGCGGAGCGGTGACGGCATGAACGGAAGCGGGAGATCCCCCGAGGGCGACGTCAAGGACGTCGTGCCCCGGATCCTGCGGGTGACCGCGGCGATCGGCTGGCGGTTCCTCGTCGTGGTGGCCGCGCTCTACGTGGTCGGCACCGTGACCGGGTACCTCGCGGGGATCGTGGTGCCGGTGGCCATCGCGCTGCTGCTGGCCGCGCTGCTGGCGCCCGGCGTGGACCTGTTCACCGGGCTCGGCGTGCCGAGGGGCATCTCGACCGCGCTGGTCCTGATCGGCGGCCTGGTGATCCTCGGCGGGGTGCTGACGTTCGTCGTCGTCACCTTCGTCAACGGCGTCCCCGGTCTGGTCTCGCAGCTGTCGCAGAGCGTCGACACGGCGACGAGGTGGCTGACCGAGGGGCCGCTGCACCTGAGCGACAGCCAGATCCGCGAGGCGTCCTCCCGGTTCATGGCGACGCTGACGGAGAACCAGGCCGACATCACCACGGGAGCGCTGACCACGGCCGCCACGGTCGGCGAGATCCTCACCCAGGCGCTGCTGGTGCTGTTCACCCTCATCTTCTTCCTCTACGACGGCCCGCGCATCTGGCAGTTCCTCATCCGCGCCGCCCCGGACCGCGTGCGCACCAGGGTGGACGTGGCGGGCAGGCGCGGGCTGGCGGCGCTGGTGAGCTACGTGCGCGCCACGTCCGCGGTCGCGGTCGTGGACGCCGTGGGCATCGGCATCGGGCTCGCGGTGCTCGGCGTCCCGCTCGCGATCCCCCTGGCGGCGCTGGTGTTCCTCGGCGCCTTCATCCCGATCATCGGAGCCGTCGTCGCGGGCAGCATCGCGATCCTCATCGCGCTGGTCGCGAACGGTGTGGTCGCGGGGCTCGTGGTGGCGGGCATCGTGATCGCCGTGATGCAGCTCGAGAGCCACGTGCTGCAACCGCTCCTGCTCGGCCGCGCGGTGAAGCTGCACCCGCTGGCGGTCGTGCTGGCCATCGCGGGCGGCCTGCTCGTCGGCGGCATCGCGGGCGCGCTGCTGTCCGTCCCGCTGCTGGCGGTGCTGAACTCCGGGATCCGGTCGCTGCTCAGCGAGGCCGACGAGCACGTGGACCCGGCGGACGTGCACGCGAGCGAGCCGGAGGAGTCCGCCCCGGACGAACCCGGTCTGGACACCGAGGCGGGCCGGGCGCCGTGACGGTCCGCCCCGCGCCTGTCGTGAACGGCGGGTGAGCGGGGTACCCGTCGTGTCACGGACCGGGCGGCCGTCCGGTCGTAGTGCCACGGGACGCGGACCGCGCCCACGAACGAGGGGAACCGCATGTCGAAGACCTCGCTGACCTCGCTGGCCCACCAGCAGTTGGAGATCGCCCGCGACGCGTCGAGCGGGCGCAGCGCGCACACCGTGAACGGCGGGCACGAGCACGCGCTGCGCCAGACCGTGATCGCGCTGCTCGGCGGCCAGCACCTGCACGACCACGAGAGCGGCGGTGAGGCCACCCTCCAGGTCCTCCAGGGGCACGTGCGCCTGGTGGCGGGGCCCGACTCGTGGGACGGCTCACCGGGGGACCTGCTCGCGGTCCCGGACCGGATGCACCGCGTGGAAGCCGTCGCGGACTCCGTCGTGCTGCTCACCGTGGCCATCGGGGTCCGCGTCTGAGCCACCCGCTTGACACCTCCGGCTAATACCATTAGCTTTCGGGCTACAGGCATTAGCTAGCGGAGGAGATGGCCATGACCGAGTTCCTGGAGCACGACGGCGGACGGCTCGCCTACGACGTGGTCGGCGAGGGGCCGCTGGTCGTGCTGGCGCACGGCATGGGCGACAACCGGGCCGTCTACCGCGAGGTGGCCGCGCTGCTGGCGGACGCGGGGTACCGCGTCGCGACCGTCGACCAGCGCGGCCACGGCGAGTCGAGCGCCGACTGGGCGTCCTACACCCGCACCGACTCCGCGGGCGACCTGCTCGCCGTCGTCCGCCACCTCGGCGGCCCGGCCGTGCTCGTCGGCCACTCGTTCACCGGCGGCTCCGTCACCATCGCCGCCGCCCAGGAGCCGGGGTCGGTCACCGCCGTCGTCGAGATCGCCCCGTTCACCCGTGCGCAGAAGGTCGCCGTCGGTGGGCTGCTCTCCAACGCCCGCTACCGCAAGGGGATGCTGCTGCTCATGGGAGCCGGGGTGTTCCGCAGCGTCGGCCTGTGGAAGCGCTACCTCGACCACGCCTACCCCGGCGCCAAGCCCGCGGGCTTCGCCGGGCACCTCGCCGCGCTCGACGCCGACCTGCGCAGGCCGGGCCGCATGGCCGTGCTGGGCCGGATGGCCATGTCCGCCCCCACCGACGCGGGCGCCCGGCTCGGCGACGTCCGGTGCCCCGTGCTGGTCCTGGAGGGCTCGCTGGACCCCGACTGGGTCGACCCCCGCGCCGAGGGCGAGGGCGTCGTGGCGGAGATGCCGTCCGGACTGGGCCGGGTCGAGGTGGTCGAGGGGGCGGGCCACTACCCGCACGCGCAGTTCCCGGACAGGGTCGCCGGGTCGGTCCTGGAGTTCCTGAAGGCGCACGCCCGTGGCTAGGGCGGCGCTGTCCGCGGACGCCGTGGTCGACGTCGCGCTGCGCCTGGTCGACGAGGAGGGGCCCGCCGCCCTGACCCTCGCCGCCGTGGCGTCCCGCGCGGGGGTGGCCACGCCGTCGCTCTACAAGCACGTCCGCAACCTGGCCGAGCTGCGCGCGCTCGTGTCGGTGCGGGTGATGGACGAGCTGGCCGAGCGGACCGGCCGGGCGGTGCTCGGCCGCTCCGCCGACGAGGCGATCCGCGCGCTCATGCTGGCCTGGCGCGCCTACGTGGTGGCCCACCCGCACCGCTACTCCGCGGTCGTCCAGGCGGCCGAACCGATGGTGGCGCAGGCCGGGGACAGGCTGGTCGCCATCGTGCTGGCCGCCCTGCGCGCGTACGGCCTGGAGGACTCCGACGCGATCCACGCGGCCCGCTGCCTGCGCGCGGCAGCCCACGGCTTCGCGGTGCTGGAGGCGGAGAACGGCTTCCAGCTGCCGGAGGAGCTGGACGAGAGCTACGACCTGCTGATCCGCATGGTGATCGCCGGGCTGCGCACGTGAGCCCGCAGGCGCGGTCACCGCACTAGGCTCCGGAGGCGTGACCGCGACCCCGCCCCTCGCCGCCGTCGCGGCGGCGCACCGGAGCCTGGACACCGCGCTCGTCGACCTCACCGACTCCGCCGTCGCCGGTCCGTCGCTGCTGCCGGGCTGGACGCGCGGCCACGTCCTCGCCCACCTCGCGGACGCCGCCCGAGCCCGTGCGCGGGTGGTCGAGCACGCGCTGCGCGGCGAGGTCGTCGCGCTGTGGGAGCCGGGTGAGCGCGACGCGATCATCGAGGCCACCGCGACCCGGGGCGCGGCGGAGCACCGCGCGGCCGTCGCCGAGCACTCCGCCGGGCTGGAGCGGGCGTGGGCGGGCGTCGTGGACTGGACGGGGTTCGACTCCGCCGTGGAGATCCGGTGGCGCGAGGTGTGGATCCACCTGGTCGACCTCGACGTGGGCGTCCGGCCGAGCGCGTGGACGGTCGACTTCTCCTGCCACGCCGTCGACTTCCTGCACCCGCGGCTGCCCGAGGGGTTCGGCGTGCGGGCGACGGACGTGGACCGGACGTGGGGGACGGGCGCGGAGATCACGGCCGCGGCCCACGACCTGGCCGCGTGGCTCGCGGGCCGCGTGCCCGACGCACCTCCGACGTGCGCCGTGCCGCTGCCCCCGCTGGGACCGTGGCCCGCCTACCGCCCGTAGCGCGGACGCCTGGTCGGTCGGTGTCGTCCTGGGCGGCTTCCGCGTCCCCGTGCGGCAGGTCGAGGAGCCGCTGCCGTTCCGGCTCGGGGATGCGTTCCGCGACGGGTTCGCGGGCGGCGTCCGGCTCTACGGCGGCGAGGTCGCGATGCGGGCCACCAGCGATGCGGGCCACCAGCGGTGGGGACATCCGGTGCCTTCGCCGGTCAGCGCGGGTCGCCAGGGGAGCGGGATGCCGGCCTGCCCGTCGCGGTGCCGCGATCCGGGGGTTGCCGGAGCGTCACCGCCGCGAACTCCGGGCCGCGGTGCCACCGCCCTCGCGGTGCTGGTGGTTCGCCGTCCGCCCGCCCGACCACGACGCCAGCAGGGTGCGGACGTGGTCGCGCAGGTCCTCGTCGGTGAACGCCGCCTGCGCGGTGAGCACCTGGTACACCACCGGCCCGACGAACTGCGCCGCGCACAGGCCCGGTGGTGGCATGGCGGGGGCGGCCGGGCGGACCCGGTCGAGCACCGTGCGCGCGCTCGTGCCCAGCAGGTCGGCCGCGTGCACGAGGTCCCGGACCGCCGGGTCGTGCTGCGCCTCGCCGACCAGCGCGCGGTAGGCCAGCCCCGAGGGTGAGGTGAGCAGGAACCCGCTCAACGCCCGCACGTAGGCCAGCAGGTCGTCGGCGGCGTCCGGGTGCGCGGGTGTGGTCAGCTCCTCCTCGACGTCGTCGACGATCGCCTCCAGGAGGATCTCGGCCTTCGTCGTCCACCACCGGTACAGCGTCTGGCGACCGACGCCCGCGCGTTCGGCGATGCCCTTCATCGTCATCGCCGCGTAGCCGACGTCGACGAGCAGGTCGTCCACCGCGTGCAGGACCGCCCGCCGTGCGCGCTCGCTGCGCGGGCGGCCCATCCGCGCGGTCGCTTCGGTAGCCATCGGGCGAACTGTACCGAGACAGCGTGTCACGCATGTGTTAGCGTGACTTTCGAGTCAGCGTGACTCGAAAGTCCGCCGCCCCGTTGGCGACCACGCCACCCACCTCGCGGTGCGGCCCGTCCCCACGGTCCGAGGTGCCCCTTGCGTCCAGAGAACTCCCTGTTGGCCGACGTCCTGCGCCGCCGGGCCCGCCCGGCCGCCGCCGGGTGCGCGGCCTCGGTCGTCCACCAGGCCTGCGAGGCGCTGGTGCCGCTCGCCATCGGCCTCGCGGTCGACCACGCCGTCGACGGCGCCCCGCCGATCGCGGTCCTGATCGCCGTCGCCGCCGTCCTGCTGCTGTTCACCGTGCTCGCGACCGGCGGCGGCGTCGCGTCGTGGCTGCTCGCCTCCACCGCCCTGCGCGAAGCCCACGAGCTGCGGGTCCGCGCGATCGGCCACGTCCTCGCCGACCCGGACGCGGGCCGCGACCGCAGGCCGGGGGAGCTGGCGAGCATCCTGACCTCCGACACCAGGGCGACCGCGGAGATCGTGCGGGTCCTCGCCCACCTGGCCTCCGGCTGCGCGGGCCTGGCCGTCGCGGTCGTCGTGCTGCTGCGCGTCGACCTGTGGCTGGGCCTCGGCATCGTGCTCGTGCCGCCCCTGCTGGTGCTGGGCGTCGACCGGCTCGGCCCGTGGGTCGAGCGCAAGGTCCGCGCCCGGCAGCAGGCGAGCGGTCTGGCCGCCGCGCTGGCCGCCGAACTCGTCCACGCCCTCCGCCCGCTGCGCAGCTTCGGCGGCGTGCCCGAGGCGGTCCGGCGGTACCGCCGCACCAGCGGGCGCTCGCTGGAGACCGTGCTCGACACGGCGTCCGCGTCGGCCGTCGTGACGGTGGTCGGGCAGCTCGCCACCGGCGCCGTGCTGGTCGGCACGGCCGCCGCGGCCGGGGTGATGGCGCTGTCCGGCCGCATCACGGTCGGCGAGTTCGTGACCGTCGTCGTGATGGCGTCGTTCGTCGCGGAACCGGTGCGGCGCATCGCCTCCAGCGTGGAGCAGGTCGCGGGCGCCCGCGCGGGCGCGGCCCGCGTCGCCGCCCTGCTGACCGTCCCGGTGCGACCGCGGGCCCCTGGGACCGACCTCGGGCCGCTGTCCGTGCGGGCCGTGTCGGTCGGGCCGGTGACCGGGCTCGACTTCACCCTCGCGCCGGGCGAGCTGCTCGGCGTCGCGACGACCGATCCGGCCGCCGCGGACGCCGTCGTCGGACTGCTGGCCCGCCGCGTGCCCCCGTCGGCGGGCGACGTGAGCTTCGGCGGTGTCCCGGCGGACGCCGTGGACGCGCGCAGGCACGTGCTGGTCGAGCCGCACGCCGCCTACCTGCTCGGCGGAACGCTCGCCGCCGCCCTCGACACGGGTCGGGGCGGTGCCGCCGTCGACCGGGCGCTGGTCGCCGCCTGTGCCGTGGAGGTGCGCGATTCCCTCGCCCGGCAGGGAGGAGTGCTGCTCGAAGGCGGCGCGAACCTGTCCGGCGGGCAGCGGCAGCGCGTGGCGCTGGCCAGGGCGCTGGCGGCGGAACCGCCGGTGCTCGTGCTCCGCGACCCGCTGACCGCCGTCGACGCCGTCACCGAGGACGCGGTGGCCGAGGGGTTGCGGGCGCTGCGGGGCACCGGCGACCGGGGCACGGTGGTCGTCACGACGTCGCCGCCCCTGCTGTCCCGGTGCGACCGCGTCGTGTTCCTCGACGGTGGGGGACCACCCGTGGTCTCGACGCACGAACGGCTCGTCGAGGTCCCCGCGTACGCCGAGGCGGTGCTGCGGTGAGCACCGTCCTGATCGACCGCCCGGTGTGGACGGACGGTGCGTCGCCCACCCTGCCCGTCGCCACCGCCCGGCAGAGCCTGGCCGGACTGGGCGCGGCGCTGCGGGACCACGCGGGGGAGTGCGTCGCGGCGCTGCTGCTGACGCTGCTCGCCGGGGTCGGGCTCGTCGCGGTGCCGCTGTTCCTCGGCGAGCTGGTGGACGCGGTCCGCGCGGGAGCCCGCCAGGACCTGGTGCCGCTGCTGCTCCTCACGGCGGCGGGCGTCGTGGTCGGAGCCGTCCTCGCCGCGCTGGCCCGGCGGGCGGCCGAACGGCTGGGGGCGCGCGTCGCGGCCGACCTGCGCGAGCGGGTGCTGGAGCGGGCGCTGGGCATCGAGTCGCGGGTGCTGGAACGCGTCGGCAGCGGCGACGTCGCCTCGCGGGTCACCGAGGACGTGGAGAACTTCGTCGCCGCGGTCCCCCTGGCCGCCACGGTGTTCAGCGCCTGCACGACGATCGTGGTGTCGGCGGCCGGGTTCGCGACCGTGGACTGGCGGCTGGCGCTCGCGTTCACCGTCGTGTTCCCGGTGCACTGGGTCAGCCTGCGCGCCTACCTGCCCAAGGCGGGTCCGCTGTACGCGGCGGAACGGCGGGCGGCGGCCGAGCGAGGCCAGGTGGTGCTGGAGTCGTTGCACGGCCTGGCCACCGTGCACGCCTACGACGTGGCCGAGCCGCAGACCCGGCGGGTCGCGGTCGCGTCCGAGCGGACGCTCACCGCCGCGACGCGGGCGCTGCGGCTGTTCGTCCTGTTCATGAAGTCGATGAACGCCGCGGAGGCCCTCGGCCTGTCGGCGATCCTGCTCACCGGCTACTGGCTGGTCGACGCGGGCGCGGTCACGGTCGGCGAGGTGACCGCGGCGGCCCTGCTGTTCCACCGCCTGTTCGACCCGCTCGGCACGGTGCTGCTGTCGTTCGACGACGTGCAGCGCGCGGGCGCGGCGCTGGCCAGGATCGTCGGCGTCACCCTCGTCCCGCCGCCCGCGTCGAAGCCGGACCGGCCGCACGCCGGACCGGTCGGGGTCGTGGCGCGCGGGCTCCGGCACTCCTACGAGGAGGGCCACGAGGTGGTGCGCGGGATCGACGTCGAGGTGCCCGCCGGGACGTCGCTGGCCGTGGTCGGCGCGAGCGGGGCGGGCAAGACGACCCTGGCGGGCGTCCTGGCCGGGGTGTTCCCGCCGTCGGCGGGGCGCACGCTGCTGGTGGACGCGCGGGGGAGCGTCGACGTCGGCGACCTCGACCCCGGCCAGGTGCGCGACTGGATCGGCGTGGTGTCGCAGGAGACGCACGTGTTCGCAGGCTCGCTGCGCGACGACGTGCTGTTCGCCGCCCCGCGCAGCACCGACGAGCAGGTCCACGCGGCGCTGCGCGCCGTCGGGGCCGGGGCGTGGGTGGCGGCGCTGCCCGCGGGCCTGGACACCGCGGTCGGGGCGGGGGAGCACCCGCTGACCGCCGCCAGGGTCCAGCAGCTCGCCCTGGCCCGCCTGCTGCTGCGCGACCCGCCCGTGGTCGTCCTCGACGAGGCCACCGCCGAGGCGGGCAGCTCCGGCGCCCGCGACCTGGAACGGGCCGCCGCGGCGCTGGTCGAGGGCCGGACCGCGGTGGTCGTGGCGCACCGGCTCACCCAGGCGCGGGCGTGCGACCGGATCGCGGTCGTCGCGGACGGGCTCGTGGTGGAACTCGGCACGCACGACGAGCTGGTCGCGCTGGGCGGTCGGTACGCCGACCTGTGGAGCGCGTGGTCCCGGCGGTACTGACGGAGGTCGCGCACCGGCCCACCCGCGCTGGTGGGCCGGTGCGCCGCTACCCGAGGGTGGCGGTGTGCGGGTCCCAGCCGTCCGGCAGCGCCGGCGGCACCTCGACGGTGCTCGTCACGTCCACCGACCGCCCGAGCGCCGCCGACTCGTCGATCGACAGCATCGCGTCGAGCACGTGGTGCGCCAGCGCACCGGACGCCCGTTCCGGGACACCGGCCCGGATCGCGCGCGCCAGCTCCAGCACCCCGGTGCCCCTGGTCGCGGAATGTCCCTCCGCCACCAGGGTTTCCGGGTCCTCCACGCCCGGCAGGTGCAGCGTGGAGGACCCGTCGAACCGGTTCGGGTCCGGCAGCACGACGGTGCCGCGCGTGCCCGTCACCTCGACGAAACCGGTGCGCGGCACGGCGGCGTCGAAGCTCAGCACCACCTGCGCCGAACCGCCGCGCTCGAACTCGACCAGCGCGAGGACCGACGTCGGCACCGTCACCGCGAACTCGACGCCCTCGCGCGGACCCGACGCGATCACCCTGGTGTCGCGCGCCCGGCTCGCGGTGGCCGTGACCCGCCGGACCGCCCCGAAGAGCTGCACCAGCGTGGTCAGGTAGTACGGGCCCATGTCCAGCAGCGGTCCGCCGCCCGCCTGGAACAGGAACTCCGGTGCCGGGTGCCACGACTCGGGGCCCGGCGTCTGGAAGATCGCCAGCGCCGTGCGCGGTTCGCCGATCCGGCCCGCGTCGACCGCCCGCCGCGCGGTCTGCAAACCCGCGCCCAGCACGGTGTCCGGTGCGCTCGCGACCCGCAAACCCTTCTCCTGGGCGAGGTCCAGCAGCTTGCGCGCCGATTCCCGGTCCAGGGCGAGGGGTTTCTCGGTCCACACGTGCTTGCCCGCGGCCAGCGCGGCGAGCCCGACCTCCACGTGCGCGGCCGGGATCGTCAGGTTCACCACGATCTCGACCTCCGCGTCGTCGAGCACCGCGGCCACCCCGCCGGAGCGGGGGACGCCGTGCAGCTCCGCCCGTTCGGCGGCCCGTTCGAGGTCGAGGTCGGCCACGGCCAGCACCCGCACGTCCGGGAACGAGGTGAGGTTCTTCAGGTACGCGTCGCTGATGACGCCCGCGCCGATGACCCCGACACCGACCGGACCCACCCGCGCGCTCACCGGTCGGCGTCCGCTAGGTAGGCGCGGCTGGCGGCGATCCCGGCGAACACGTCGCCGTCGTAGGCGTCGAACTCGACCACGCGCAGCGCGTTCGGGGCCGCCGCGAGCACCTCGCCGACCGGGACCCGTCCCTGGCCCGCGGGCACCTGGCCGGTCCCGTCGGTGTTCAGGCCGCCGTCCTTCACGTGGATCGCCACCACCCGGTCGCCGAGGCGCCGCAGCAGCGCCGCGGCGTCCTCACCGCCCGCCGTGGCCCAGTAGGTGTCGACCTCCAGCACGACCGCGGGGTCGAGCTGGTCGGCGAGCACCTCGAACGCGCTGCGGCCGTCGATCCGCGACTCCAGCTCCCACCAGTGGTTGTGGTAGCCGACCCGCACGCCGTGCTCGGCGGCCACGGCCGCCGCCTCGTTGAGCGCCTTGGCCGTGGCCGCGACGTCCGAGGCGTCCTGCCACCTCTCCTCGTCGATGTACGGGTCGATGACGACCCCGATGCCGCACTCGGCCGCGACGGCGAACACCGGGGCCTGCTCGACGCCCACGAGCCGCGCGTGCGCGGTGGGAGCGCTCAGCCCGTGCTCGGGGAGCCGGGTCCGCAGGACCTCGGCGTTCTCCAGGACCCCGTAGGGCTCGACCAGGGTGAAGCCGATGGCGGCCAGCCGCCGCAGGGTGTCGTTCGGATCGACCGCGAACGCGTCGCGGACCGAGTACAGCTGCACGGAGGGTTCGGTCATCTCCAACTCCTGACTTCTCCGGTGGAGGCAGTGTGGAAGCGCTCCCACAATCTCTACCACGTGGTAGAAATTGCCGCCAGTACCGTGCTGGGAACCGGTTTTCCCGCTGACGTGGAACGGACGACCGCTACTCGGTCCGCAACGCCGTCGCGGTGCGGGTGCGCGCGGCCCGGACCGCGGGCAGCAGTGCGCCGAGCACGGCGACGACCGGTCCGCCGAGTCCGAGCAGGACCAGGTCGACCGGTCCGAGCACGGCGAACGACGAGGCGGGCAGGTCGGTCCCCGCGCCCCGCCCCATCGCGGGCAGCACCGCGTCGTGCAGCACGACGCCCAGCGGCACCCCGACGACGCCGCCGACCACGCCGACGACCGCCACCGACGCGAGCACCATCGCGACCGTCTGCCCCGGCGTCATCCCCAGCGCCCGGTGCACACCGAGGTCGTGGACGCGGTCGCGGGTGTCGAGCACGACGCCGTTGAGGACCCCGAGCCCCGCCACGGCGATGAGCAGCAGCGTGAGGAACGCCGTGAGCGCGACGATCGTGACGAGCACGTCGCTCGACCCCTCCTCGCCCGCCCGCGCGGTGACGCCCAGCGGGCGCAGCGCGGCGTTCAGGCCGTCGAGGTAGGCGGTGACGTCCGTGCCGGGCCGCAGCCCGACGTCGAAGCTCGTGACCACCGGGTCGGTGATCGTCGCGGCGTCGGTGAACACCCGCATCCCGTCGTTCTGGAGGTCGAACACCTCGCCGACGATCCGCACCACCAGCGGCTCGCCCCGGTCGTCGAGGGTGACCGCGTCGCCGATCCCCGTGCCCGTGGCCCTCAGGAACGGCGACGGCACGACGGCCTCGCCGGGCGCGTCGAACCACTCGCCCGCGATCATCCGGTAGTCGCCGGGGGAGGTGTCGCCCTCGAACGCGAGGAGCGTGGTGGACCCGGAGAACGCGGCGATGCCCACCTCGCGCCGGGCCGTGCTGAAGTGCGCCAGCGTGCCCGGCTGGGCGGCGATGGCGGCGCGGACCGCGTCCGCGTCGAGGGTCGCGGGCAGCGCGCCGGTCGGGGACGGCCGGTCGGTGCCGATGACGACGTCGGTGGTGTGGTCCCTGGCCTCCTGCACGTCGGTCAGCGACGCCCCCAGGCCGATGGCGAACGTGACGGCGGTGGTGCCGAACACGATCGCCGCGAGCATCGCCAGCGCGCGGGCGGGCCGGGTGGAGGGGTGGGCGAGGCCGAGGCTGATCGCGCGCGGCAGCGGGAGCCGCGCGGTCGTCCGGGCCGCCCACAGGCCGCGGCGGACGCCGGGCGTGCGACCGACCGCGAGCGCGTCGACCGCGCGCAGCCGTCCGGCGCGCCACGCGCTCGTCCACGCGGTCACCGCCACCACGCCCAGCGCTCCGGCGACCACGGCGACGTCGACCCACGGCGCGACGGGCGACACGGTGGTGCCGTAGACCTCGCTCGTCTCCGCCAGCACGGGCACGGCCAGCAGGTTCCCCGCCACCACGCCGAACGCCGCCCCGACGGCCGCCGGGACCAACGCCTGCGCCACGTGCGCCCGCACGACCTGGCCCGGCGTGAAGCCGAGCGCCTTGAGGACGCCGACGCGCCGCAGACCGGACGCCACGGCCCCCGCGACCACGTTGCCGACGACGAGCACGGACATGACCAGCCCCAGCGCGCCGAACGCCACGAGGAACGGGACGAACAGCGCGACCTCCTTCACCGCGTCCCGCCGCGCGGCGAGCCACGACCGCGACCCGGTCCGCCCCTGCGCGGGGACGGCCGCGGCGCTGCTCGCGTCGACCTGCTCGGCCGTCGCGGCGTCGGCGAACCGGTAGAGCACCTGGAAGCCGCCCGCCGTGCCGGGCGGGGTCAGGGCGGCGACCTGGTCCGGCCACACCCACAGGTCGGCGGTGCGGCTGATCGACCGGGCCACGCCGACGACCTCCAGTTCCGGCGCGCCGGGGAGGTCGGGGAACCGCAGCGTGCGGTCCAGGACGTCCGGTGTGCGGAAGTCGGCCGACAGCACGACCTGGCCGGGACCGGTGACCCAGGTGCCCTCGACGAGCGCCACGGCGTCGACCGGCCCGCCGGGCTCGGCCCGGCCGACCGCCGTCATGGGCGGGACCCTCGGTCCGCTGTCGAGCCGCGGGGAGACCGGGACGACCGGGAACGGTCCGGCCGCCGCCGTGACGCCCGCCGCGGTCCTGGACGCCTCCAGGGCCGCCGCCGTGGTCGCCCCCGCGTCGAACTGGACGGCCAGGTGCGGACCGTTCTGCTGCGCGAACGCCCGGTCGAACGGCGCGCTGGAGGCCACCAGCAGCGACCCGGCGAGCACGGAGGCGGTCACCGCCACCGCCGCGGCGAGGCCGACCACGACCGTGCGCACGCGCCCGCGGCCCACCCCGGAGCGGACCACCCTCCCCAGGGCGCTCATCGGGCTGGCCCGGCGGTGACGTCCTCGGCGACGCGGCCGTCGACCAGGCTGATCGTGCGGGTCGTGCACGAGCGGGCCAGCGCGAGGTCGTGGGTGACCACGACGAGGGTCTGGCCGTCGGCGTTCAGCTCGGACAGCAGCGCGCCGACGTCCTCGCCGGACGCCGTGTCCAGCGCCCCGGTCGGCTCGTCGGCCAGCAGCAGGGCTGGGCGGTTCACCAGCGCCCTGGCCACCGCCACGCGCTGCCGCTCCCCGCCCGACAGCCTGCCGGGGTAGGCGCGGGCGTACCCGTCGACGCCGAGCTTCCCGAGCAGTTCGACCGCCCTCCTCGACGCCTCGGCGCGGTCCGTCCCCGCGAGCTGGGCGGGCAGGGCGACGTTGTCGGCGACGGTCAGGTCGTCGAGCAGGTTGAAGAACTGGAAGACCATGCCGACCGCGGCCCGCCGGTAGCGGGCCGACGCGGCCTCGCCCAGCCGGTCCACCCGCACGCCTGCCACGGTCACCGTGCCCGTGTTCGGCCGGTCCAGGCCCGCGATCAGGCTGAGCAGCGTGGACTTCCCGCTGCCGGACGGGCCGAGGACCGCAACGGCCTCGCCCGCCCGCACGGAGAACGACACCCCGTCGAGGGCGGGCGGCCCGTCGCCGTACTCGCGGCTCACGTCGTGCAGGTCGATCAGCGGTGTGGTCATCGGTGGCTCCCCAGGAGGTGTCGTACCGGGCCCGGAGGACGCTAGGAGCGCGGCGGGTCGCGGCGAGTCCGCACAGCGGGCCATTTCCGGTACCGAGCTGGGACGAGCCGGTCGCGCGTCATCCCCGAGGCGTAGTCCGGCGGTGCGGCGGGGCGGGTCCGGCGGAGGATGCCCCGGCCTCGGCCGGTCGGCCAGAATGGTCCGGTGAGGACGAGGGCGGTGGACCTGCTGCGGGCGTGGACCCGGCCGAGCGGGCCGCCGCCCGCGCCCACGACGCGCGGCCGGGTGTTCGACGTCGGCCTGGCGCTGGTGGTCGGCGTCGTCACGGTGGAGTACGCCCTCAACCGCGGCGACGCGCCGAAGCCCCACCCCTCCCTCCTCGGCAGCGCGGTGCTGGTGCGCGACACGCCGTCGGACGGCAGGATCTGGGCGGCGGTGCTGGCCGCGCTGGCGGCGCTGGCCCTCGTCCACCGCCGCGGGTACCCGCTGGCCGTGCTGTGGGCCGTGCTGTTCGCCGCCGTGCTGACCCCCGAGGGCACGCCGCGCGTCGTCTTCTACGCCTGCGTCATCGCCGCGTACACCGCCGCCGCCTACAGCCCCTACCGGGTCCCGACGCTGGCGGGCGTGCTGGTGTCGGTGCTGGTGGTCGGCGCCTTCACCGACACGGACCTGCCGGTCGTGCCGAACGAGTACGCGCCGTTCCTGATCCTCGTGCCGATCGTCGTGGCGGCCAACGGGATGCGCACGTGGAAGCTGCGCACCGAGGAGGGGCAGGCGCGGGTCCTGGCGCTGGAGCGCGACCGGGCGGAGGCGGAGCGCCGCGCGGTCGAGGCCGAACGCGCCCGGATCGCCCGCGAGCTGCACGACGTGGTGACGCACAACGTGAGCGTGATGGTCATCCAGGCGGGCGCGGCACGCAAGGTCATGGACGCCGCGCCCGACCAGGCCCGCGAGGCGCTGCTGGCCGTGGAGGCGAGCGGCCGGGCGACGATGTCCGAGCTGCGCCACGTGATGGGGCTGCTCACACCGGACGCCGACGCGCCGGGCGAGCTGGCACCCCAGCCGGGCCTCGGTGAGCTGGAGGCGCTGGTCGCGCGCGTCCGGGACGCGGGCCTGCCCGTCGAGCTGGCGGTCTCGGGGGAGCGGCGGTCGCTGCCGCCGGGCGTCGAGCTGGCCGCGTACCGGGTGGTGCAGGAAGCCCTGACCAACACGGTGAAGCACGCCTCGGGCGCGTCCGCCTCGGTCGCGGTCGACTACGGCGCCGACACCCTGAGCGTGGAGGTCACCGACACCGGCGGCACCCCGTCCGCCGCGGCGGCCACCGGCAACGGGCGGGGCCTGATCGGCCTGCGGGAACGCCTCGCGGTCTACGGTGCCACCCTGCGGAGCGGACCGCGCCTGCTCGGCGGGTACCGCGTGACCGCCCTGATCCCCCTGGAGTCGACGTGACCACCCCCCTGCGCGTCGTCGTCGCCGACGACCAGACGCTGGTCCGCACCGGTTTCCGGATGATCCTCACCGCCGACGGGATCGACGTGGTCGCCGAGGCGACGACCGGCGCCGAGGCCGTCGACGCGGTCCGCCGCACCCGGCCGGACGTCGTGCTGATGGACGTGCGGATGCCCGAGATGGACGGCCTGGAGGCCACCCGGCGCATCCTGACCGGCGCGGAGGGCGAACCGCGGGTGATCATCCTGACCACGTTCGACCTCGACCACTACGTGTACGCGGCGCTGTCCGCGGGCGCGGGCGGCTTCCTGCTCAAGGACGTCACGCCCGAACACCTGGTCGCCGCGGTCCGCCTGGTCCGCTCCGGCGACGCCCTGCTCGCCCCCGCCATCACCCGCCGCCTGGTCGAGCGGTTCGCGGGCCGCGACGCGGGCACCGCCGCACCGCACCGAGACCTGTCCACCCTCACCCCGCGCGAGCTGGAGGTGCTGCGGCACCTCGCCGAGGGCCTGAGCAACGCCGAACTCGCCACCCGCCTGCACCTCTCGGAGGCCACCGTGAAGACGCACGTGGCCCGCATCCTCGCCAAGCTGGGCCTCCGCGACCGCGTCCAGGCCGTCATCGTGGCGTACGAGACCGGACTGGTCAGCCCGAGCGCGCGACCGGTGTGACGCGGCGACGATGAGTTCCTCCGGGGTCGCGGGTCATACTGTCGAACCCCTTGAGGAGGATTTCCCATGCGTGACGTGACCTATTCGCTGGCCCTGTCGCTCGACGGCTTCGTCATCGGACCCGACGGCGGTATCGACTGGGCGGTGCCCGACGAGGAGGTCTTCCGCTTCGCCACCGACGAGGTGCGGGCGCTCGGCGTGCACCTGATGGGACGGCGGCTCTACGAGACGATGCTCTACTGGGAGGACACCGACCGGGAACCCGCGTTCGACGCCGCGGAACTGGAGTTCGCCGAACTCTGGAACGCGCTGCCCAAGGTGGTGTTCTCCAGGACGCTGTCCGAGGTGCGGGGCAACGCCCGCCTGGCCACCGGCAGCCTGGCGGAGGAGGTCGAGCGGCTGCGGGCCGAGCCGGGGGAGGGCCCCATCGGGATCGGCGGCCCCACCCTCGCCTCGCAGGCGGAGGAGCTGGGCCTGATCGACGAGTACCGGGCCAGGGTCCACCCGGTGCTGATCGGCGGCGGCACCCCGTACTTCGCCCCGCACGGGCGCAAGGTCGACCTCGAACTCGTCGAGACCCGCACGTTCGCCTCGGGGGTCGTCCACCTCCGCCACCGCGTGGTCCGGTAGCGCGCTCGGCGTCCAGGAGCGCTCGCCGGCGTCCGGGCACGACGCCGGGGTGACGGGCGCGTGGCGTCAGCCGAACACCGACAGCGTGATGCTCGACGGGCGTTCGGGGTCGTGGAAGACCTCGAACCGGCAGGGCTCGGTGGTGACGGCGTCGGCGGTGGGGTCGGTGGTGCCGTGGTTGCGGGCGAAGCGCGGGAAGGCGCCGCCCGCGACCTGGACCCGCGCCCGGTGGCCGCGGCGGAAGCGGTAGGCGGTGGGGTCGAGGGCGACCTCGACCTCCTGGACGCCCTCGCCACCGGACACCCGCCGCACGCCGTCGCAGACGTTGAGCGAGACGCCGCGCGGGTCCACGTCGCACAGCCGCACGAACACGTCGGCGTGCGGCGTGGAGGTGCGGACGTGGATGGTCGCCGTCACCTCGCCGATCACGTCCAGGTCCCGCTCCAGCGGGGGTCCGGTGTGGACCAGCACGTCGGCGCGCGCCTCGACGGCCCGGTTGTCGTGCTGCTTGGCCTCACCGCTGAGCATCGGGCCGCCGACCGTCGGCGTCGGGTCGGCCGGGTCGTAGGTGAAGGAGTCCGGCGGCGAGTCACCCGGCTCGTCGTCGGACAGCCCGCCGACCGACTGGAGGTAGAGGGTCTTCGGCTTCGACTCGGCGGGTGGCCACCGATCGAGGTCCAGCCACGTGCCCGCCCGCTGGAGGAAGATCCGCACGGGCGCGCGGTGGAGCTGGGCGCGGTCGTCGAGCAGGTGCGCCGCGAGCCACGACGTCTGGTCGGCGATCATCGGCCGGACGCTCGCGGGCTCACCGTGCTTCCACGGGCCGACGGTCAGCCTGGTGCGGGCCCCGGCCGCCTGGAGGGCCGTGAAGTCGGTGAGCTGCCGGGCGACGAACAGGTCGTACCAGCCGGTGACCATGCTCGTCGGCGTGCCCAGCTCGGCCAGCCGTCCACTGTGGTCGGTCTCGGCCCAGTCCAGTGGCGACTCGGCGTGCGTCGTGACGTCCCGCAGGAACGGCACCGGCTTGCCGATCGCGGCCACGTCCGCCGTGCGCAGCGGCAGGTGCGCCATCGCCGCGCGCGTGCGCCTGGCCCGCACCGGGTTCGGCAGGGCGGCGAAGCGCTCCTCCTGCCTGCCGATCGTGGCCGACCACGACAGCATGTTGTCCAGCGCCAGCACCCCGCCGGGGTAGAACGCCGTGGTGAACTCCGACGCGGTCACGCCGAGGCACATCGCCTCCAGCGGCGGGTCGAGGTACGGCGCGACCGCCCACTGCGTGTGCCCGAGGTAGCTCGCGCCCGCCATCGCCAGCCTGCCGTCGCACCACGGCTGCTCCCGGAGCCACGCCGCGGTCGCCAGACCGTCCTCCCCCTCCTGCCGGAACGCCCGGAACTCGCCGCCGGAGCCGAACGTGCCGCGCACGCTCTGCACCACGACCTGGAAGCCGCGGCGGGCGAACGCCGCGCCGAACAGCGCCCCCATCACCCCCCGGCGGCCGTAGGGCGAGCGGACCAGCACCACGGGCAGCGGGTCGGAGCCCGGTGGCCGGTACCGGTCGGCCAGCAGCCGGACACCGTCCGGCATCGGGATCACCAGATCCCTCGTGACCACGGGCTTCGGCACCCGCGCCGCGGGCAGACCGAGAACCTTGTCGATGAGGCGCTCCAGCACGGGCGGCCACCTTTGCGCGGTCGACGTCGAGGACCCGAGGCTACCCCGAGCTCCCGGACCCGGCCGGTGATCACGACGGCGTCGGGTCCCCCCGATCGGTGACGGTCAGGGTCGGCGCGCCGTCCACCACGCTGACGACGACGTGCTGGCCGCCGCGCAGCTCACCGCCGAGCAGGGCGCGGGACAGCCGCCGGTCCAGCTCGCGGCCGATGGTGCGGCGCAGCGGACGGGCCCCGTGCTCGGGGTCGTAGCCGCGGGCGGCGAGCCAGTCGACGGCCTGCTCGTCCACCTCGATGGTGATGTCCTGCTCGCGCAGGCGCAGGCGGGTCTCCTCCAGCAGCAGCCCGGTGATCTGCCGCAGCTGGTCGGCGTCCAGGCCGCGGAACAGGATCACCTCGTCCAGGCGGTTGAGGAACTCCGGCCGGAAGTAGCGGCGGACCGCCGCCATCAGCGGCTCGCGCAGGTCCTCCGCCGGACGGCCGGACGAGGCCGCGGCCAGCAGCTGCTCGGCGCCGATGTTGCTGGTCATGATGATCGCGGTGTTGGCGAAGTCGGCCGTCCGGCCCTGCGCGTCGGTCAACCGGCCCGCGTCCAGCACCTGGAGCAGGGTGTTGAAGACGTCCGGGTGGGCCTTCTCGACCTCGTCGAGCAGCAGCACCGAGTACGGGGTGCGCCGGACCGCCCCGGTGAGCTGGCCCGCGTCGTCGTAGCCGACGTAGCCGGGCGGCGCGCCGGTCAGCCGGGTCACCGTGTGCTGCTGGGAGAACTCGCTCATGTCGAACCGGATCAGCCGGTCCCGCGAGCCGAACAGCGCCTCGGCGAGCGCCCGCGCGACCTCGGTCTTGCCGACGCCGGTCGGGCCCAGGAACAGGAACGAGCCGACGGGGCGGTCCGGGTGCTTGAGGCCCGCGCGGCCCTGGCGGACGGCGTCGGAGACGGCCTCCACCGCCTCGTCCTGGCCGACGATCCGCTGGTGCAGGTGCTCCTCCAGGTGCAGCAGCCGGTGCCGCTCGGCCTCGGTGAGCCGGGAGACCGGGATGCCGGTGCTGCGCGACACCACCTCGGCCACGTCGTCGGCGTCGACGCTCGGGGCGTCGGCCATCGCGGCGCGCGCGGTCTCCAGGTCGGCGGTCGCGCGGGCCAGCTCGTCCTCCAGGAACAGGACCCGGCCGTGGTCGTCCCCGGCCGCCTCGACCTCCCGCTCCAGGTGGTCGATCCGCCGCTGCACGCCCAGCGGGTCGGGCGCGGCGGACTTCTCCCGCAGCCGGACCCGCGCGCCCGCGCGGTCGAGGAGGTCGACGGCCTTGTCCGGCAGGAAGCGGTCGGCGATGTAGCGGGTGGACAGCTCCACGGCGGCGACGAGGGCCTCGTCGGTCACGCGCACGCCGTGGTGGCTCTCGTAGCGGGCCCGCAGTCCGCGCAGGATGGCGACGGCCTCGTCCCGCGACGGCTCGTTGACCAGGATGGGCTGGAAGCGCCGCTCCAGCGCCGGGTCCTTCGCGATGTGCCGCCGGTAGTCCTCGACCGTGGTCGCGCCGACCACCTGGAGCCTGCCGCTGCTCAGCGCCGGTTTGAGCATGTTCGCGGCGTCCATCGGCGCGCCCTCCGCGCTGCCCGCGCCGACGACGGTGTGCAGCTCGTCGAGGAACAGCACCACCATCCGGTTGGCCGCCGACACCTCGTCGATCACGCCCTGGAGCCGTTCCTCGAACTCGCCCCGGTACTTCGACCCGGCCACCATGCCCGCGAGGTCCAGCGAGACCAGCCGCCTTCCCTCCAGGGTGGCGGGCACCTCGCCGCCCGCCAAGCGCTGGGCGATGCCCTCGACGATCGCGGTCTTGCCGACCCCCGGATCGCCGATCAGCACGGGGTTGTTCTTGGTCCGCCGGGACAGGACCTCCAGCACCTCGTCGATCACGTCGTCGCGGCCGACCACCGGGTCGAGCTGCCCGTCCCTGGCCGCGGCGGTGAGGTCGCGGCCGAAGTGGTCGGTCCGCCGCGTCGACGGGCCGGACTGCTCGCCGCCGCCCAGACCGCCGAACAGCTTGCCGACCAGGTCGTCCAGCGAGCCGATCCAGTCGTCAGCCATGTGCGAGCCGCCTCTGCGTCGGGGGTGTCACCCCGATACTCCGCTTCCGCGGACCAGACCGCCACCGTCGTGGCCGAGGACCGGCGGGGCACTCTCCCGCCGGTCCTCATTCGTCCACAAGGGACGGTCAGGGCCTGCCGGGCAGGCGGTAGTCGTCGCCGAGCGCCTGCCCGCGGTTCGGCTTGTAGAGGTCGTAGCCCTTCGGGTCGCACTGGAGACCGCCGTTGATGCAGTGGCTCACCAGCGCGGCCAGCGTGGGCGCGTCCCAGGCGTTGAAGAAGTCGTAGTGCCAGGTGTAGCCGCGACCGCTGGCCAGCCGGACCGTCGACATGTCGCCGTCCACCGGGAAGGCGATCTTGAACTCCAGCATCGGCACGGGGTTGGGGTGGCCGGCCGGGCACGCGCCGTTGACCGGGTACGCCATGTGGCTCTTGTGGTCGGCCGTGTCGAGGTCGCGGCCGTTCCAGCAGCTCGGGGCCTGGTAGCGGATGTTGGCCTGGCTGCCGACCATGCAGTTGGCCGGGAAGTCCCAGTTGTGGAAGCTGTTGCCGCACTCCCAGCCCTCGACGGCGCCGGGGGCGGTGCGGAACTCCTCCTGGGACGCGTTCGCGTTGCCCACCACGTACCGCAGGCCCGGCGGGAACGGCCGGACGGCGCGGTAGTCGAGGATGCCGCTCTTGTAGTAGATGACCTGCTTGCCGATCGGCAGCACGGCCTGGTTGTTCTTGAAGACCGTCGGGAACCAGTACGCGGACAGGTCGTCGGGGTTGACGCACGACGTGTTGTAGGGGCCCGCCGCGACCAGCGAGGCGAGAGTGGTGCTCGCGCTCACCGTCTTGTTGCCGACGAACGAGTGGTCGTGCGACGCCCCCGGCAGGTTGGGGAAGATGATCGGGTCGTCCGGCGCCCGCTTGGTCACCGAGCAGTTGGTCTGGAACTCGTGGTGGGTCACGAGCTCGTCGGCTTGGGCCGCCGATCCGGCCGTGGTCAGGGTGGCCGCGGCGAGCGCGCCGGCCACGAGGAGCGAGAGCTTGCGGAGCACGGGTCCTCCAGCAGGGAGAGGAACGCCGCAGGGTCGCGGCGCGAAGCATGAGCGCCAATCTTGGAGAGCGCTCTCCCGTAGGATGTGACCCCGATCATCCGCTGTCAAGGGTCCGTTGCAGGCCATTCGTCGTACCGGAACACAATTTCGCAGGTCGCGAGCTTGACAGCGTCGACATCTACTCGTAACACTCGTGCTTCACCGGAGAGCGCTCTCCCACTGCTGCCCGCCACGGCGGGTAGGGGGCGGCTCATCCCGGCGCGGTCCCCACCGAGGTAGGAGATGTCATGCGCACCCACCCGCCCGACGCGTCCCCGCAGCGCAGGCGAACCCGTCCCGTCGCACTGGCCGCACTGGTCGCCCTGTTCCTGGGCTTCCTGGTGGTCACGGCGAACCCGGCCCAGGCGGCGACCCTGCTGTCGCAGGGCAAACCCGTGACGGCGTCGTCGAGCGAGGGAGCGGGCACGCCCGCCTCCGCCGCCGTCGACGGTGATCCCGGCACCCGCTGGGGCAGCGCGTTCAGCGACCCGCAGTGGCTGCGGGTCGACCTCGGGTCCACCGCCACGATCAGCGAGGTCGTGCTCCGCTGGGAGTCGGCCTACGCCACGGCGTTCCAGATCCAGGTCTCCGACAACGACACCGACTGGCGGTCGGTCTACAGCACCACGACCGGCAGCGGCGGCAACCAGACGCTGGCCGTCACCGGCACCGGCCGGTACGTGCGGGTGCTCGGCACCCAGCGCGTCGGCGGCTACGGCTACTCCCTGTGGGAGTTCCAGGTCAGCGGCACGCCCGGCACGACCGGTCCCAACCCCGGCGGACCCGGCGTCACGCGGGTGACCGGCTCGCAGGGCAACTGGCAGCTCTCCGTGGACGGCGCCCCGTACGTGGTCAAGGGCCTCACCTGGGGGCCGCCGGTCTCCGAGGCCGCGGCCCGGATGCCCGACCTGAAGGCCATGGGCGCCAACACGATCCGCACCTGGGGCACCGACGCCACCAGCCGGGCCCTGTTCGACGCCGCCGCCGCGAACGGCATCAAGGTGATGGCGGGCTTCTGGCTCCAGCCCGGCGGCGGCCCCGGCAGCGGCGGCTGCGTCAACTACGTCACCGACTCGGCCTACAAGGCCACCATGCTCTCGGAGATCCAGCGGTGGGTCACCGAGTACAGGGGCCACCAGGGCGTCCTGATGTGGAACGTCGGCAACGAGTCCATCCTCGGCATGGGGAACTGCTTCTCCGGCACCGAGCTGGAGAACCAGCGCAACGCCTACGCCCGGTTCGTCAACGACGCGGCGCGCGCCATCCACGCGATCGACGCGAACCACCCCGTCACCAACACCGACGCCTGGACCGGCGCGTGGCCCTACCTCAAGGCCAACGCCCCGGACCTGGACCTGTACTCGGTCAACGCCTACAACGCCGTGTGCAACGTCCGGCAGGACTGGATCAGCGGCGGCTACACCAAGCCCTACATCGTCACCGAGGGCGGACCGGCCGGTGAGTGGGAGGTCCCCAACGACGCCAACGGCGTGGCGACCGAGCCGACCGACGTGCAGAAGCGCGACGGCTACACCCGCGCGTGGAACTGCGTCACCGGGCACACCGGTGTCGCGCTGGGCGCCACGCTGTTCCACTACGGCACCGAGGGCGACTTCGGCGGCGTGTGGTTCAACCTGATCCCCAACGGCGAGAAGCGCCTGTCCTACTACGCGGTCCGGCAGATGTACGGCGGCGCGGCGGCGGCCAACACCCCGCCGGTCATCTCGAACATGGCGCTCAGCCGCACCACCGACGTCCCCGCGGGCGGCACGTTCACGCTGTCCGCGAGCGTCAGCGACCCCAACGGCGACCCGATCAGCTACACGATCGGCCTGAACAGCAAGTACATCAACGGTGCGGGCGGCATCATCTCCGCGGCGTTCACCGGCAACGGCCCGTTCACGGTGACCGCGCCGCAGATGCTCGGCGTGTGGAAGGTGTACCTGTACGCCAGGGACGGCAAGGGCAACATCGGCATCGAGACGAAGTCGTTCCGCGTCGTCGCCCCGCCGGTGCAGGGCACGAACGTCGCGCAGGGCAAGCCGACCACGGCGTCGTCCTACCAGCAGGTGGGCGACGGAGCGCCGTACCCGCCGGAGCGGGCCACCGACGGCAACGCCACCACCCGGTGGGCCAGCGACTGGAGCGACCCGCAGTGGATCAGGGTCGACCTCGGTTCGGTCACCGCGATCAACCACGTCCAGCTCATCTGGGAGGCCGCGTACGGCAAGGCCTACGAGGTCCAGGTCTCCGACGACGGGAACACCTGGAGGTCGGTCTTCGCGACCACGACCGGTGACGGGGGAGCGGACGACGTGCCCGTCGCCACGTCCGCCCGGTACGTCCGCGTCAACGCCACGCAGCGCGGCACCGCGTGGGGCTACGCGCTCTACGAGTTCGGCGTGTACCGCCGCTGAGCGCCGACCGGTGCGGGCGCCCGGCGCCCGCACCGGTCGTCAGGGGGCGCCGAACGTCCCGAGGACCCTGCCGGTCTGGTCGCGGAAGTGGGCCCTGATGCCCTCCTGGGGCACGGTCAACCTTCCGTGCAGGGCCCCGAGGTCGTCGGTGCCGGTGCCGTTGGGGACCTGGATCCACAGCTCGGCGGTGGTGGAGTCGCCGAGCCGGGTGAACGGCGACAGCCTGAGCAGCGCGTTGTCGACGTCCTGGGCCGCGGTCGCCGCGGTCGGGTCGATGCTCAGGACGTCGCGCGCCGCGCGCACGCGGTCGTCCGCGAACGTCACCGCGACCTCAGACGGGTCCGGGGCGACGCCGGGGCTGGTGCCCGGCGGCCCGCCGCGCAGGGACTGCTCGATGTTGACGGTGCTCAGCGGCTCGGCCCTGCCGACGTGCGCGGTCCGGTCCCTCATCGCCTCCTGGAGCCGGTGGCGCTGGTCCGGGGCCATCTCGTCGTAGGAGGGGTGGCGCTCCCACGGTGCGGGCCTGATCCGGGTCCGCGGGGGCGTCTCCCGCTCGGGGTCGTGGTCGGGCCGGGTGGCCAGTCGCGTCCTCGGTTGCGTCACCAGCGCCAGGAGCGCGGACTCGGCCCGCGCCAGCGCGGTTCCCGCGCGCTCCTCGTGCTCGGCGATCGGACCCGCGCAGGCGTCGACCATCGAGGTGGCCGTGGCGAGCACGGCCGTCGTGACGCCCTCCGCCGCGACCGCCGGTCTGGCGAAGTCGATCAGCCGCCGCACCAGGTCCGCGAGCAGGCCGCCCGCGTCCCTCCTCGCCCCGGCGACGGCCTCCGCCGCCGAGAGGCACACCTCGCCCAGCCCGGCCGCGAGCGTCGCCGCGTCCTGGAGCGCGGCGGCGGTGGAGGCGCTCCTGCCCCGGTAGCCGTCGGCGGAGTCCCCGTGCCAGCGCGCGGTCTCCCGGCCCACCGCGGTGGTGAGCCGCTCCGCCGTCCCCAGGACGCTCTCGGCGGCCGTCGTCCAGGCGTCGGTGAAGGTCCGCACCACGGCGGCGTTGCCCCTCATGCGGTCCACGGCGTCCTGCAACGGCTGGACGTACCCGGTGAGCCGGCCGAGCCCCGCCGCCGCGAGGTCCTCGACCGGCCGGATGGTCGCGTCCAGCCCGTTCAGCCCGGCGCTGGTCACGACGTGACCGCCGGTGGGTCGTCGCCGAAGCGGGCCGCACCGGAACCGTCGTCCCGCTGGTGCGTCGTCACCGTGCCGCGCACGTCCTTCGCGGCCTGGAGGAGTTCGACGACGCTCGTGCGCACGGCGTCGCACCAGGCCGCGGCGACCTGCTCGGCCACCGGGACGAACCGCCTGCCGACGGCCCCGTAGGCGTCGGCGGTCAGGTTCACCCGCTCCACGGCGCTCAGCGCCGCCTCCAGGTCGTCCCCGACGCCGTCGAGCGTGCGGGCGTGTCCGGTCAGGTCGTCGTCGACGACCTCGTACCCGCCGGTCACCGGTCGCCGTCCCGGTCCTCGTCGGCGGCGAGGGCTCGCCGACACCCGTTGTGGTCCGACATGACAGCAGGGTCGCGCACCCGCCACGGGGCGATCAATCGGCTGTACGGCGCAGGGGAGTGGTGCGGCGGCGGGTCCGGGGCGCGGTGCCGCCGGGGAGCACCGCGCCCCCGGCCGGTGTCAGCCGAAGAAGCCGACGACCCGCTGGATCCGGCCGTCCTCGGCGAACTCGACGAAGTCGAGGCCGGGCAGCGCGGGGCCGAGGTCGACCCCGTCCGCGACGAGGGACGTCGGCGACGACAGCAGCCAGGTGAACCGGCCGACGCCGTGGTGCGCGTCCAGGCCGCTCGTCGGCGCCATGGTGGCGTCGGGGAACTGCTCGGCGAAGCCGAGGATGTGCCGGGTGAGCCCCTCGACCCCCACGACGGGGTCGGTGCTCGGGTCGGTGTAGCTCGCGTCGTCGGCCCAGCACCCGGCCAGCGCGGACCGGATGTCGGCCTCGTCGGTCAGGGTCCACGCGTGGACGTACTGCTTGACGGCGTCCTGGGGATCCATAGTCAACTCCTCACTAGTCAAGTCTGGACTATACTCGCTCCATGTCCACCGGTGGTCACCTCGTTCTCGGACTCCTGCTCGACGGCCCGGCCTCGGGCTACGAGCTGGGGGCCCGCGCGTCCAGGGCGGTCGCGTACTTCTGGCCGATCACCCGCTCGCACATCTACGCCGAGCTGCCCAAGCTCGTCGAACGGGGCCACGCCACGGTCGTGGTGGTGCCCCAGGCGGGAGCGCCGGACAAGAGCGTCTACACGGCCACCGAGGCGGGGCGGCTCGCGTTCCGCGCCTGGCTGGACGGCTTCGACGCGGTGACCGAGCACGGCAGGCAGCCGTTGCAGATCCAGCTCTACTTCGGCCACCACACCAGCCGCGACCACCTGCTGGCGCAGCTCGACCGGTGGGAGGCCGAGGTCCGGCACACGCTCGACTTCTGCCGCGACCTGCTCGCGGGCGGCGTCGAGCGGTCCGTCCGCGCGCTCACCGCGCACTTCGCGATCAACCGCGCCGAGGCCGACCTCGCGTGGATCGAGGAGGCCCGCGAGACCGTGAACCGTACTTCGGACTGATCCGGAACGGTCGCCGCCCTTCTACGATCGGCGCGTGGTGGAACTCCTGCGCTCCCTGTGGGGCGAACCCCGTCCGTCCGACGCCCCAGGGAGGGTGTGGCGGGACTGGGCGCTCGTGGGCGTGCTCGTACCGCTCGCCGTCGCGGAGGGGTTCCTGCGCCCGGACTCGCCGTGGCGGGTGGTGGCGGTCGCGCTCGCCGTCGCGCTGGTGCCGACGCTGCTGTGGCGGCGGACCAGCCCGCTGCCGGTGTTCGCGGTCGCCTTCGTCGTCACGGGGCTGGCACCGCTGTTCACCGACGGGCACCCGCCCGAGTCCTACACGATGGCGTTCCTGCTCATCCTGGTCTACGCCCTGTTCCGCTGGGGGTCGGGGCGGGAGGCCGTGATCGGACTGGCGGTGATCCTCGCGCACGTGGCCTTCGCGGTGTCGCTGGGGCACACCAGCCCCGGTGACGGCGTGGCCGGGCTGCTCGTGACGTTCACGGCCGGGTCGCTCGGCACGGCGGTGCGGTACCGGGCCGGGGCGCGGGCGCGGATGCTCGACCAGGTGAAGCTGGTGGAGCGCGAACGGCTGGCGCGCGACCTGCACGACACCGTGGCGCACCACGTCTCCGCCATCGCGATCCGCGCCCAGGCCGGGATCGCCACGGCCGCGCTGAGCCCGGACGCGGCGGTCGACGCGCTCAGGCTGATCGAGTCCGAGGCGTCCACCGCGCTGGTGGAGATGCGCGCCATGGTCCGGGTCCTGCGCCGCGACCTGCCCGCCGAACGGACGCCCAACCCCCGCGTCGCCGACCTCGAACGGCTCGCGGGCCGACCGCGCTCCGGTCCCGCGGTCGACGTGGGGATCGTCGGGGACGTCGACGACCTCCCGCCGTCGGTCGGCACCGCGATCTACCGCCTGGCCCAGGAATCCGTGACCAACGCCCGGCGGCACGCCCGGCACGCGACCCGCATCGAGGTCCGCGTCGCCGCCGACGCGACGTCCGTGCGGCTGCGCGTCAGCGACGACGGCGACACCGGCCCCGCGTCCCCTGCGCCGGGCTACGGGCTGATCGGCATGGCCGAGCGCGCCGGGCTGCTCGGCGGCACCTGCGAGGCGGGCCCGAACCCCGGCCGGGGCTGGACCGTCACCGCAGTGCTCCCGCGCACCGGGGTCCCGGCGTGACCGTCCGCGTGGTCGTGGCCGACGACCAGGAGATCGTCCGCACCGGGCTGAGGATGATCCTCGACGTGCAGCCCGGCATCGAGGTCGTCGGCGAGGCCGCCGACGGGCGGCGGGCCGTGGACCTCGCCCGGCGGCTCCGCCCCGACGTGTGCCTGTTCGACATCCGGATGCCCGACCTGGACGGCATCGAGGCCACCCGGCTGCTGGCCGGGCCGACCGTCGCCGAACCGCTGGCGGTCGTCGTCATCACGACCTTCGACCTCGACGAGTACGTCTACGCGGCGCTGCGGGCGGGTGCCCGCGGGTTCCTGCTCAAGGACGCCGGGCCCGCGCTGCTCGCGCAGGCCGTGCACGCCGCGGCCGAGGGCGACGCGCTGATCGCGCCGAGCGTCACCGCGCGGCTGCTGAGCGCCTTCGCCGACGGCGGGCCGTCCGCGCCGCCGGTGCAGCCCGTGGAACCGTTGACGGAGCGGGAGGAGCAGGTGCTCGCGACCGTCGCGAGCGGACGGACGAACGGCGAGATCGCCGACGAGCTGTTCATCACGCTGAGCACCGTCAAGACCCACGTCGCCAGCCTGATGGCGAAGCTGGGGGTCCGCAACCGGGTCGAGATCGCCATCTGGGCCTACGAGACGAACCGCGTCCGGGGCGGTCCCGACCGAAAGTACTAGCGCCGCCCGGTACTCCGGACCAGGTCTGCTCTGGCCTTTCCACCGATGATCGGCGCGCCCGCCGTCGTCAGGATTCACCCATGACGACCACGAGGGCCGACAGGCTCGTCCCCGCGTCCCTGATCCTCCTCTCCCTGGTGCCCTCGGTGGCGGGTGCCGTGCGGGTGACCGAACTGGCGCGCGGCGCGGAGGTCACGTCCGCCAACGAGCGCTTCGTCGCGATGCCGCTGCCCGTCGTGCTGCACATCGTCGGCGCGACGCTGTTCTGCGTGCTGGGCGCCTTCCAGTTCGCGCCCGGCTTCCGCGCCCGCCACCGGGCCTGGCACCGCCGGTCCGGCCGGGTCCTGGTCCCGGCCGGACTCGTCGCGGCGCTCACCGGCCTGTGGATGGCGCTGGTCTACCCGCAGCCGCCCGGCGACGGCGCGCTCCTCACCCCGCTGCGGCTCGTGTTCGGCACGGCCATGGCCGCGGCGATCGTCCTCGGCTTCCTCGCGGTGCGGCGGCGGGACTTCCCCGCGCACCGCGCGTGGATGGTCCGCGGCTACGCCATCGGCCTCGGCGCGGGCACGCAGGTGTTCACGCACCTGCCCTGGGTGGTCGCGGGCGTGGTGCCGGGCGAGGACACCAGGACGCTGCTGATGGCCGCGGGCTGGGTGGTCAACGTGGTCGTCGCCGAGTGGGTGATCCGCCGGTCGCCCCGCGTCGCGGCGCGGCGCGGGGCTCACCCGGCGGCGGGGCAGCGCGTGCCGTCGGCGGGCACCACCAGGTCCAGCAGGTAGGCGTCGGCCGTGGCGCGGGTGCAGTCGGTGCGGGTGTACACCCCGTGGCCCGTGCCCTCGTAGGTCACCAGCGTGGCGGCACCGCGCGACTGCCGCCACGCGGTCACCGCGCCCTCGTGGCCGGTGGACGGGTCGTGCAGGGAGTTGAGCATCAGCACCGGGGGCGCGTGCCGGGGCGTCCACGGTCCCGGCGGGTTGAGCACCGGACCCGTCCAGCCGACGCACGACGTCAGCGCGCGGTTCCAGATCGGCGCGGCCCGCACCACCGGCGCCGCCCCGCGCACCTCGCGGTCGATCCTCACGACGTCGTCCGCCGACGTGGGGTGGCCGGTGAAGTCCTCGCACAGCACCGCGAGGTGCGGCCTGCGCGAGACCGCGGACGCGCCGACGCCGTCGGTCGCGGGCGAGGTCCGTGCGCCGGTCTGGGCCTCCAGGTCCGCGAGGTAGGCGGAGAGCAGGTCCCAGTTCGGGCCGTAGCCCGCGCGCACGGTCCGCTCGACGAGCTGGTCGACCTCCAGCGGCTCGTCGGGCGCGCCGGGCTCGTGCAGCTCACCGCGCTCCGCCCTGCCCCGCAGCGCGTCGAACAGCGCAGGGACGTCCCGGCCGTGCTGCGCGCACGTCGGCGTGGCGCCGCACCAGCGGGCGAACTCGGCGAAGACGTCCTCGGCGGCCCGCGCGCCCTGGAGCATCAGGCCGGACAGGTCGGCGCTGCCGTCCACGACGCTGTCGACCACCATCGCGCGCAGCCGGTGGCCGAAGCGCTCGGCGTACTCCTGCCCGTACAGCGTGCCGTAGGAGACGCCGAAGTAGCTGATCCTCCGCTCGCCGAGCGCGGCGCGCAGGGCGTCGACGTCGCGCACGGCGCTCCGCGCGTCGGCCCGGTCGAAGACGGGCCCGGTCCTGGCCCGGCAGTCGGCGGCCACGGCGCGGTTGAACGCGGCCAGCCCCGCGAAGCGCTCCGGCGTGTCCGGCCTGCCGGTCGGGTAGGGCACGCCGGTGGCGGAGGTGTCGCAGAGGATCGGGTTGCTGTCGCCGACACCGCGCGGGTCGACGCCGACGACGTCGAAGCGGGCCAGGACCTCGGGGCTGAACGTCGAGGGCGCCTCCTTGGCGAACTCGGCCGCCGACCCGCCGGGACCGCCGGGGTTCACCACCAGCACGCCGATGCGGCGGGCGGGATCGGTGGCCGGGCGGCGCGCCACGGCGAGGTCGACGGTCGGGCCGCCCTCCCTGCTCCAGTCCACGGGAACGGTCAGGGTCGCGCAGTCGGCCTCGGTGGCGTCCGGGCAGGACGACCAGGTCAGCCATGGGGGAGCGGCCGACGCCGTGGGCGCGACCGCCGTGAGGAGGCCCGCCGCCAGTGCCGCGACGGCTCCGATCGAGGTGCTCGTGATGGTCATGCCGGGCCAGACGGTGACGACGCGCTCACGGGTTCTCACTGTGACCGGGACCACATCGTGTCCGTTCCCGGCGGGCGGGGTAGCGTAGGGCCGTCGCCCCTGACCACCCCGGTCCGCCGGGGACCGCGACCCTTCCGCGCCGTGGTCGCACCGACCCGGCCGCCGGACCAGGTAAGACGACGCAGAGGACCGGGCAGATGCCAACGGCCGACGTGCACGCGACCCCTTCCGACTCCACGACCGACGCGGCGTGCGCCGTGTGCCCCCACCCGGTGGCCACGCACGACCCCGTCGCGCTGCGCTACTGCACCGCGATGGCCGCGAGCGGCAACCTCCGCCGCTGCCTGTGCTCCGGCGAGTCCAGCGGCATGACGTACAGCAACTCCAGCAAGGGCTACCTGGAGAAGTAGGGCGCCTCCAGCGAGGCCCGCTCCATCACGTCGGGGTAGCGGGTCACGTCGTTGTTGCCGCCGGACACGACGCACACGGTCAGCCCGCCCGTGTCGCCGTCCAGCGCCCGCCCGATCGCGCTGGTCGCCAGTGCGCCCGCGGGTTCCGCGATGATGCCGTCGACCTGGTAGAGGTCGAGCATCTCGACGCACACGGCGGCCGTGGACACCGACACCAGCCGCGCGCCGCTGTCCCGCACGATCGGGAACGTCACGTCACCGGCCCGCCGGACGGCGGCGCCGTCCACGAACGTGTCCAGGTCGCGCAGCGTCACCGGACGTCCGGCGTCGAGCGCGGCGGCCATGCTCGCCGCGCCCGCCGGTTCCACGCCGATCAGCTCCACCTCGCTGTGCCGGGCCCGCAGCCACGTGGCCATGCCCGCCAGCAGCCCGCCGCCGCCGACGGGGACCACGATGCGGTCCGGGACCCGGCCCAGCTGGGCCATGATCTCGACGGCGACGGTGCCCTGCCCCACGAGCGTCCGCAGGTCGTCGAACGCCGGGACCACCACGGCCCCGGTGTCCCTCGCGTGCCGCTCCGCCGCCGCCCGGGCGTCGTCGTAGGTGTCGCCCGCGATGGCGATGGTGATCCACTCGCCGCCGATGGCGGCGATCCGGGTCCGCTTCTGGGCCGGTGTGGTGCCGGGGAGGAACACGGTTCCCCGGACCCCCAGCGCGGCGCACGCGTAGGCCACGCCCTGCGCGTGGTTGCCCGCGCTGGCGCACACGACGCCGGTGGCCGTGTCCTCCAGCGACGCGAGCAGCCGGTAGGCGCCGCGCAGCTTGTAGGAGCGGACGGGCTGCGCGTCCTCGCGCTTGATCCAGACCTGGCCGGGGGTCTTGGCGGAGAGGCGGGCGTTGTGCTGCAAGGGGGTCCGGGTGACCACGCCGAAGAGCTGGCGCGCGGCCTCGTCCACCTTGGCCGCGCCGATCCGGAGTTCCGGCAGGCCCAGGTGGGCCGGGAGCACCGTGTGTGGTTGAGCGGTCAAGGGGATCACCTCCGTCGTGGTCCATGGTCCGTGCCCGGTGGGTGCGGGATCGACCCCTAGCGGCCCCTGTTCGGGGTGTTCGGTGGAGTGTCTGGCGGGGTGTTCGGTGGAGTTGTTGGCGGGGTGTTCGGTCGGGTGTTCGGTGGGGTGTTCGGTGGGGTGAGGTGGAACGTGAAGTCCGTTCGGGCCTTGGAGCGGAGGGGCAGCGGGAGGTGGAGGTGGCCTTCCGCGACCAGGTTCCTGGCTGTGGGTCTGGTGGTGTTGAGCCCGGCGGTGACCAGCTTCTCCACCCGGATGGGGGCGGGGAGTTCGAACCGGACCACCACCTCCAGCGGGGTGCCGTCGGTGACGTCGTAGAACTGCGTGTCCGTGTCCAGGTACCAGGTGTCGGTCCAGTCGAGGCGGTACTGGTTCCTGGTCGCCAGGGTCGGGTCCGCGGCCAGGCGGTCGACCGCGGACCTGTCGTTGGTCTCGAACGCCCTCAGGTGGGTGGGGTTGAGGGAGTGGACGTGGGCGCGCTCGTGGACGGGGACCTTGGAGGTCCGGCCGCAGCGGTCGCAGTTGACCAGCAGCCAGACGTCCAGGAGCTTGCCGTTGGCGTTGACGCGGAACTTGCCCGTGGGGTGGTGGCGGGTGGAGTCGCACGCCGGGCAGGGTTTGAGGATGGTGGGCAGGGCTTGTCGCCTGACGGTCCAGAGGGATTTGCGGTCGGTGGGTCGGGTGCTGGACATGGGTCCCCGTCGGATCAGGTGGCTCAGGGGTAGGCGGAAACGGGCACGCCTGGTCGCGCGACGGGTGATCTCGTCGCGGGGTGGGGGAGGTGCGTGGAGGAGACGGGGAGTTGCCTCTGACCCGGCTGGTTCCACGTGGTGCCACTTACTGATCCATGGGCGTCATGGTGGTGTGGCTGGTGGGGATGGGCAACTGGTTTTCGGGTGGGTCTGGGGGTGTTGGTTCCGAGGGGGCGGGGTGGGTGCTGGTTTCAGCGGGGTGGTTGCTGGTTTTGGCGGGGTGGTTGCTGGTTTTAGTGGGGGAATGGGGTGGCTGCTGGTTCAGCGGGGATTGGGGTGGCTGCAAGTCCCGGCGGGGGTGGCCGATTTGACTTGGGGCCCCTCGATTTGACCCTTTGATCGGGCTAAAGGGCAGGTGGTGTCAACCTGCCCGATCTACCAGGGTAAGGGTCAAATCCCCCAAGTAAAATCGGCCACTGGTTTAGGGAAGGCAGCGGCTCGCCTTGGTTGGTCCCGACTGCTGACCCGATTGCGGTCCCGTTCCCGATTGCGGTCCCGTTCCTGGTTGCGGTCCCGTTTGTTGACCGGTCCCAGTTCCAGTTCCAGTTCCAGTTCCAGTTCCAGTCGCAGTCCGGCCCCGGCCCCGGCCTCGGTTCCAGCTCCGGCCTGGCCGCCGCCCAGCCCGGTCCCAGGCCAAGCTCCAGTTCCAGCCCGGTCCCAGCCCAGCCTGGCCCCCAGCCCCAGCCCCAGCCCCAGCCTGGCCCCCAGCCCCAGCCCCAGCCTGGCCCTCAGCCCCAGCCCCCTCCGGCCCGGGCCCGGCCCCGCCCTCGGCCTGGTTGGTCAGGTGGTGCCGGCTACCAGTGGTTCCAGGACCAAGCCCTCGTTGAGCCGCAGGGTTACGTTCAGTGCTGTTTGGTCGTTGAACACCACCAGTTCTGCGCCGTCTGCCCTGGTGAGGAATTCGCCTCGGTTGCCCAGGTTGATCGTGGAGCGCAGTTTTGGGTCTGGCATTCGTCGTACCATCGTGTACGGGAGGTGGTCCATTTTGACCACGCAGCCGAATTCTGCCAGTAGGCGGTGTACCGCTACCTCGAACTGCATGGGGCCCACTGCGCCGAATACCGGGACGCCGTCGCCTCGGCGGTCTGACGTGAGGACCTGGACCACGCCCTCCTGCGCCAGTTGGTCCACGCCCTTGCGGAACTGCTTGGCCCTGCTCAGGTCGGTGAGGCGGCCTACCGCGAAGTGTTCCGGGGCGAAGCTGGGGAGGCCGGGGAAGCGCACGGCCGGTTTTCCGGCGTGGAGGGTGTCGCCCACCCGGAGGGCTGAGGCGTTGATGAGGCCGATGACGTCGCCGGGGTAGGCGACGTCCAAGGTGGTGCGTTCCCGGCCGAAGACCTGTTGGGCGTACTTGGTGGCGAACGGTTTTCCGGTGGTGGCGTTGGTGACGACCATTCCGCGTTCGAAGACGCCCGAGCAGACTCGTGCGAAGGCGACCTGGTCGCGGTGGGACTTGTCCATGCCGGTCTGCACCTTGAACACGAACGCCGAGAACGGGGAGTTCAGCGGGCGGGATTCGCCGTTCACGTCGTGCCTGGGGGTGGGGCGGGGCGCCAGGGACACGATCAGGTCCAGCAGGTGGCGCACGCCGAAGTTCAGCACACCCGAGCCGAACAGGACCGGGGTGGCGGTGGCGTCGAAGAACTTGGCCACGTCGAACTCGCCGCCGGAGATGTCGACCAGTTCGGCGCTCTCGACGGCGTGGGTCCAGTCCTCGCCCTCCTCCTGGAGGGCGCGGGACGGCTCGATCCGCTCCTCGGGCGCGGCGGTGGCGCCGCCCGCGGTCCTGGTGTAGCGGATGAAGCTGCCGTCGGCGCGGTCGAGGACGCCGCGGAACCGGCCCGCTTCGCCCACGGGCCAGGTCAGGGGCATGGGCTCCAGGTCGATCCGCTGCTTGATCTCCTCGCAGAGGTCGAGCGCGTCGCGGCCCGGCCGGTCCCACTTGTTGATGAACGTGATCACCGGGATGCCGCGGTGGCGGCAGACGTCGAACAGCTTCAACGTCTGCGGCTCCAGGCCCTTCGCGGCGTCGAGCAGCATGACGGCGCAGTCCACGGCCGACAGGACGCGGTAGGTGTCCTCGGAGAAGTCGGCGTGGCCGGGGGTGTCGAGCAGGTTGATGACCGCGTCGCCGTAGGAGAACTGGAGGGCCGCCGAGGTGATCGAGATGCCTCGGGCCTGCTCCATCTCCATCCAGTCGGAGACGACCCCGCGCCTGCCGGCCTTGCCGTGCACGGCACCGGCCTCGGAGATCACCCTCGCGTGCAGCGCGAGCGCCTCGGTGAGCGTGCTCTTGCCCGCGTCGGGGTGGCTGATGACCGCGAACGTCCGGCGCCTGCTCGCTTCGCGGAAAGCGGCCGACGGCGAGGTGTCCACCGGAGTGGCGGCGGTCATGCGTGGTCCATCCGATCTGTCGCTGACAGGGGTCACCGGAAATCTACCCTGGCCGCTTGTTCCCTTCCGCGCCGATCGGTGCTATCTCCGTCACCGCCCGTCGCCGGGGGCTCACCGCGCCGGGAGGCGGTGCTCCGCCGCCGCCGTCACGGTGGGTTCCAGCGCGGACGCGATCACGGCGTAGCCGGCGGGGGACGGGTGGAAGCGGTCGGCGGAGAACAGCGAGCGGTCGGCCGCGAAGCGGGCGGAGAGCTGGGCGCCGACCGGGGCCACGACGCCGCCCGCGCGCCGCACGGCGTCGCCCTGGGCACCGGCGTACTGACCGCTGATGGACGACACCAGGCCGCGGTAGGCGGGCGGCACGTGGGAGACGACGCCCAGGTCGGGAGCGGTGGCGACGACGACCCGCGCGTCCGCCCGGCGGAGCGCGGCCACGGCGTCGTGCACCAGGCCCGCGCCGACCGCGCTCGGCACGAACGACGTGAGGTCGTTGGCGCCGATCACGACCAGGGCGAGGTCGACGCCCGCGGACAGCGAGGTGCGGACCTGGGCGGCGAGGTCGGCGGAACGGGCGCCGGACACGGCGAGCACACGGAGGTCGACCCCGTGCCCGGCCGCGCGCAGGGCGCGGGCCAGCCGGTGGCCGAGGGTCTCCTCGGCGCGCGTGCAGCCGACGCCCGCGGCGAGCGAGTCGCCGAGGACGTGGAAGCGCAGGACGGTCGGGTCCGAAGTGGTCATCGACCCCTCAACGACCCGTGCACGACCGGGGGTTCCGCTGTTCGTCCTGAGCGGACAGTGACGGAACCCGCTCGGAGTTCGCCCTGCCGGGTGGACTCGCGCCCGTCCGGGCGGGTATCCCAGGACGGGAGCGGCGAAAGGTGGTGCGCTGCGACTCTTCGAACGATCCGCGAGGAGGCGTCGTGGCGAGGTCCAACCTGCGGAAGACGCGGAAGGCCGTCCCGTTCGGGAGGTTGCAGTGGATCGCGCTGGCGGTCGGGCTCTTCCACCTGGTGACGGCGTTCCACCCGATCTTCCCGTTCGACACCACGGACCCGCTGCTGCGGATCTGCACCGGCGTGCTCGGGGTGGTCATGGCGCGCCGGTGGAAGAACGCGCGCCGGTTCGGCGTCGCGCTGGTGCTCGGCTACGGCGGGCTGGTCCTCTCCCAGTTCACCGCACCGGCCACGCTGGAACCGGTCACGCTCGTCTACGCCCGCACGGCCCTGAGCGGCGTGCTGATCGTCGTGCTGTCGGTCAGGGGGTGCGGGCCCGTCGCCAGGGGCGCGGTCGCCTGACGTGGCGCGGGTCGACCACCGGATCGAGGTGAAGCGGCGGATGCCGCCCTCGCGTGGGACGAGGACGGCATCCGCTGGTCGTTCAGGTCACTACAGCGCCGGGTAGGCGTTCTTCATGAGCTCCTGGAACTGGGCGGAGAACCAGTGGCCCGAGAGGGGCGCGTCCGGCAGTGCACCGGACATGCTGTTGCCGTTGCGGGCGTTGCCCTCGTAGGTCGGGTCGCACATGCGGTCGAAGCCCTTGCCCTCCTCGTTCGGGATCTCCTTGCTCGCGCCGTCGGACTCGCCCGGAGGCTTGACCCACACGTAGGCGTCGATCCCGCTGGCCGGAGCCGCCGTCGGACGCGCGCCGAGGCCCGCACCCTTCTGGTTGCACCAGTTGCCGAGGTGGATGCGGCGGTCGATGCGACCACCGTCGACGTAGGCGTCGGGGCTCGTCGTGGGGCCGGGGCCCGTCGGACGGGCGGTGCCGCCCCAGCCGTTGCGCGAGGTGTCGATCAGCATGCCGACGCCCGAGTCGAAGCCCGCCTGCACGGCCCGCTGGCGGAACGCCTGCGCGTAGGACAGCTCGTCGACGTACTTGTTGTAGTCGATCCACTTGGCCTTCTCGCGGATCGGCTGGCCGCCGACCGTGTCGCCGACCTTGAAGTACGGCTCCGTGGTGGCGCCGTAGTTCGCGGTGTTGGCGATGAAGCCGTGCACGTTGGCCTTGGTGCTGCCGGACGCGTTCGCGGCCTGGTACAGCAGCTCCGCGGTCGGGCCGAAGTTGTCGTCCCAGCCGAGCCAGCCGTGGTGGCCGATGTCGATGTAGTTGTAGACGTTCGGCACCGCGCCGAGCTTGGCGAGGGCGTAGCCGACACCGGTCACGTAGTTGCCGTTGGCCTTCATCACGTCGCAGTTCGGCGTCGCGGTCGGGCGCGGGCTCACGTTGGTGATCAGGTTCGGCAGCGAGTCGATCTCGACGACCGTCACGATCCGCAGGTTCGCGTACGCGGGCCGAGCGAGGATCGCCGCGATCGGGTCGATGTACTCGGTCTTGTAGCGGTCGATCTCCGTCGCTCCGAGTTCACCGTTCGACGCGAGCGCGGAGCAGTCGCGACCGGGCAGGTTGTAGATGACGAGCTGGATCGTCACCGTCTCGCCCGCGGCCTGCCGCACGGCCTCGTCCAGGTGGCCGACCAGGCCCCTGGCGCCCGTGGTGCCGTTGATCGCGGCGATGCGGTCCATCCACACGGCGGTCGGCTGGTTGGAGATCCGGCTGCCGCCCGCCTCGGCCGCGGCCTTCGCGGACCAGTCCGGGTTCACGTAGACCTTGGCGCCCACGTAGGGGTTGTCCACCCGGCTGCCGCTGCCGGGGCCACCCGGCGTGGTGGTGGTCGTGGTGGTGGTCGTCGTCGTGCCCGGCTGGCCGGTGCACGTCACGTTGTTCAGCGAGAACGACGTCGGCGCCGCGTTGGTGCCGGAGTAGGTGCCGTTGAAGCCGATGTCGATCGACGCGCCGGTACCGATGTTGCCGTTGTAGGACATGCTGGTCGCCGTCACGCCGGTGCCGGACTGCGTCCAGGCGGCGTTCCAGCCCTGCGACACCTGCTGGCTGCCGGGGAACGCGAACTTCAACGTCCACCCGCCGGAGATGGCGTCACCGACGTTGGTGATCTTGACCGACCCGGTGAACCCGCCACCGCCCCAGTTCGAGGCGCTGTAGTCGACCTTGCACCCCGGTGCGGCCGACGCCTGGGTGCTCGTCGCGACGCCGATCATGGCCACGAACAGCGCCGTGGTCGCGCCGATGGCCGCGATGCGCGGACCTCGACTCGGTGGGCTGGGATGCCCGCTTGCAGGGGAACTCATCTTCACGATCTCCTCACGACGCCTTTGTCAGGGATCTGGTGCGTGGGGCGGCTATCCGGACTACCGCGTCTGGGAGCGCTCCCAGACAGGAGGGTAACGGCCACGTTACGCGGTGTACAGACCGCATTTTCGGCCGGTGGTCTGTAGTCCACTGTGGATGGTCATCTTCGACGCTTTCGGCCGCACGGCCCTATTTGTTGGCGAACAGTCCCTTCGGCCGCCGCCGATCGGCGGTTCGTGCGCCTGGAAGGAGTACTCGCCCGTGGTCCGGATGGGCCCTGTTCCGGTCGAGAAGCGTCGATCATCTCTGGGAGCGCTCCCAGAGGGATTGGTCTTCACCGCCCGGTGGAGGGGCGTCGCCACCCCGGAAAAAAAGCGCGGGGCCACCCGATCGCGTGAAGCGGCGACTGGCGGCGCCGAAGCCGCCGAATGCGGGACCCGCTCCGCCCCCGACGCGGCACACTGGACGCCGCCAATACTTCCCGACCGGAGAGTGGAGACCTTGACCAGCAGTGAACCCGTCCTCGACCTGCCGCCGTACCGGGCGGTGCTCGTCGTCGACACCAAGGACTTCGGCGGCAACGACGACGTCGTCCAGACGGCGTTGGCCGAGACGATCTACGAAGTGCTCATCCGCGCGTTCGAGCGGGCGGGTCTCGCCCACGTCCGCGCCGCGCCGCTCTTCCCGCACAACACCGGCGACGGGTTCGGCATGGGCTTCGACCCGCGCCACCTGCCCGCCGTGGTCAGCCGCTTCTTCGACGCCCTCCAGGAGGAGCTGGCCGAGCAGGACGCGCGGATGCGCGGGTTCCGCCGCAGCGCCTCCCTGAGGATGCGGGTCGCCCTCACGGTCGGCCCGGTGGCCGACCCCGACGAGGAGGGCAGGCGGGGCGCGATCGGGGCCACGCTCATCTCCGCGCACCGGCTGCTCGACGCCGCTCCCGTGCGCGCGGCGCTCACCGGCTCCGACCCCGAGCAGACGTTCGTCTCCGCCGTGCTGTCGCAGCGGGTCTTCGAGGACGTGCTGGCAGGTGGGTACGCGACCCTGCGGCCGTCACGCGTCGCCCCGGTGGAGGTCGAGGTCAAGGAGCTCACCACGACCGCCTACCTGTACGTCCCGAAGCCCAGCGGCGACCTGCTGCGCGACGGGTTCGGCTCCGGCGACCGACCCGTGAGCGCGCCCGCGCCCGCGAAGCCCGAACCGAAGGCCGTGCCGCAGAAGGCCGTGGTGCGGAACAGGTTCGACGGCGCCAACGCCAAGACGGTGTTCCAGGTCGGTTTCATGGACGGCGACGTGCACCAGGGCAGGGACTAGCCCGCCGCGGGCGCTCGGTTGACCACGAGCGACACCAGCAGCGCCAGCACGCCGAACCCGGCGATCACCACGGCCATCGGCAGCGCGGTGCCCGGTCCGCCGAGGCCGACGAGGGGGGTGGCCAGGCCGCCGCCGATGACGAACTGGAAGACGCCGAGCAGCGCCGAGGCCGCCCCGGCGGACCGGGCCTGGTCGGCGAGTGCGAGCGACGTGGCGTTCGGCAGCACGACGCCGACCGCGGAGACGAGGAAGAACAGCGGGACCAGCAGGCCGACCAGGCCGAGGCCGGTGGCCACCGCGGCCAGGACGGCGAGACCGGAGACGGCGGCGAGCACGAGGCCCGACCGCATCATGACGTGCTCGCCGAACCGGCCGACCAGCCTGCGGTTGACGCCGCCCGCGAGGATGATGCCCACGCCGTTCAGGCCGAACACCAGGCTGAACTGCTGCGGGCTCAGGCCGTACACGTCCTGGAGCGCGAACGAGGAACCGGAGATGTAGGCGAACATCGCCGCGAACATCAGGCCCGACGCGAGGGCGTACCCGACGAACGACCGCTGGGTGAACAGCCGGGCGTAGGTGCGGACGACCGCGACGGGCCGGGCAGGCGTGCGCAGGTCGGCGGGCAGCGACTCCGGCAGCAGCAGCACGACGACGGCCAGCAGCGCGGTGCCGATCACGGCGAGGGTGACGAACACGCCGCGCCAGGACGTCCAGGTCAGCAGCTGGGCGCCGATGACCGGTGCCAGGACAGGGGCGACGCCGTTGACCAGCATGAGGGTGGAGAAGAACCGGGCCATCGCGATGCCGGAGTAGCGGTCGCGCACGGTCGCCCTGGCGATCACCAGGCCCGCGGCGGCGCCGACGGCCTGGACGGCTCGGGCGCCGATCAGCACGCCGCTCGTCGGGCTCACCGCGCACAGCACGGAGCCGACGGCGTAGAGGGCGAGGCCGACCAGCAGGGGGCGGCGCCTGCCCAGAGAGTCCGACAGCGGGCCGACGACGAGCTGGCCGAGCGCGAGGCCGATGATGAACGAGGTCAGCGTGAGCTGGACCGTCGCGTCCGAGGCGTGCAGGTCGACCGCCATCCGCGGCATCGCGGGCAGGTACATGTCGATCGACAGCGGGCCGAACGCGCTGAGCCCGCCGAGCACGAGCGCCAGCGTGAGCACCGTCGGCGCGACGGGGGGACGGTCAACCGTGGTGCTCACTCGTTCTCCCGCGCTGGGTAGGGTGGTCCACCCGGCACAATTCCAGGCCACGGGCGATTTGTTTCCACTTGTGAGTCGAAACACCACGCCCGTGCGCGCGGGGGAGCGGGCCATCCGCGTCCGGTGTGGACAGACCGGGAGGGAGGCGCCGTGGCGCGGTCGCGCGTGCTGGTCGTCGGCGGGGGATCGTCGGGCCGGCGGCGGCCATCGCCCCGCGGGACCACGAGGTCGACCTGGTGGTCGAACGCGCTGCCGAGTGGCGGCCGGGCGGTGCGGGCCCCTAGCTGCCCGCCAACGCCGTCCGCTCCCCGCACGCGCTCGGGGTCGATGGCGAGGTCGTGCGGCCCCGATCACCCGGCAGCGCACGCTCGACCACCGGGCGGGGTGCTCGGGGACGTCGGGGCCGACGAGGTCCGGGGCGGCGTGGCCGAGTGCGCGGCCATCTCCCGCACCGACCCGCACGAGGTGCTGCGCGGCGCGCTCGCCGACGGCGTCACCAGGCTCGGGGTCGCGGTCACCGCCGTCGAGCCGTCCGGCCGGGTGGTGCTCGACGACGGTTCGACGCGGACCTACGACCTGGTGGTCGGCGCCGACGGCATCGACTCCGCCGTCCGCGCCGACGTGCGGCCCCGCTTCCCGGCCAGGTCCGCCGGCGGTTCGTCCTGGACGGCGGCGAGCCGGGCCTGACCGGCTGGACGGCGCGCCTCGGCCCGAACGGTCGCACGGTCCTGACCGTCGGTCTCTGCGAACCGCTGCGCGACCACGGGGTGTCCGGGGCGGTGGCGGCGTTCACCGCGCGCCGGGTCGGGCGGGTGCGGTGGGTGTTGCCCCGGAACCACTGCCGGGATCGGGCTCGCAACCCGCCGACCCCGCTGCGCGACCCGGTGCCGCGGACCGTGGGCGCCGCGCTGTTCAAGGCCGACCACGCGCCGCCGCACGCTGCTCCGTGAGGCCACCCGCAGCAGAGTTGATCTAGCCGTTCGGAGGCTGCCCGGTGCCCGGCCGCGTGGTTGTCTGAGAGCGGACTTCCCCGTGTGGAAAGGAGAGTCATGGCCTGGTCGCGTGTTCTCGTGGTGATCGTCGCGGTGCTCGGGATGGTGGGCACGACCGCTGCCCCGGCGGTGGCGGCGCCCGCCCCACCGGTCGCGGTCGCGAGCGATCCGACCCCGGAGGAGCAGGAGAGCCTGCGCCTGGTGGCGGGCGTGATCTGGACGCCGGAACTGGCGGCGGGCTGGAACATGAACAGCGACGTCGCCGACGTGCTGTCCACGGCGACCGGTGAGATCCTCCGCTGCTCCGAGCGCTTCGCCCTCGTCCCGAGGCCGCCGGGCTTCGTCCCCGGTCTGCTGTACCTGGTCATGTACGCGCGGAACCTCTACGACTACTTCCTCGTCGTCCGGGACAACCGGACCTACCGCGCCTGCGTGGTGACGGCCGCCGCCAACTACCGCACGGCGATCGAGCTGGCGTCGATGGGGATCTGACGACTCCGACCCGCGGGGTGAACCCGGATCGGGCCGCTGCCGGGCGCGCGGGCGCCGGGGTCGGCGGTGCGGGGTCCGCGGTGTCGGAGGGAGTACCACGGGCCCCGCGGGCCCGTGGCTCCCCGGTGCGGGTGGGCGCGGTCGGGGCGTGCCCACCCGCACCGGTCAGACGCTCGCGTTGAAGTGCGAGCTGACGGCGTTGTCGAAGCCGCTGGGCAGCGTGGTGAACCCGCTGCCGGGCTGCACGAGGGCGCTCATGCAGTTGACGAAGTCGCGGTTGGCGCAGAGCCTGATCCGCCAGCTCCCGTAGTTGAAGGTGGAGCTCGCGGTGTTGTTGACGGGGCTGCCGTCGGGGTAGGTGTAGCCCGCCCAGTTGGGCACCTGGGTGACCTGGAAGCACACGCCCCTCCCGGTGTAGGAGGGCCCGTCCCAGACGCCGAGCACGCAGGCCTGGGCGGTGGGGCTCCCGTCGGCCATGGGCGGGGGCGGGGGTGCGGCGGGGCGGTCGGCCCGCACGGTGGCGACGGCGGGCGCCGGGCTCGCCGACGCCGGGACGGGGGCGGCGACGACGGCCAGTCCCAGGACCAGTGCCAGGGTTGCCGGGGTTCGCGGCAGTGGTGTCACGACGGATCCTCTCGGTGCGGTGGGTGTCCTCGGTCCACCGTCGACGTGCCGGGTTCACCACCCGCCCGATCCGCGTTGAACCGGCAGCTCACCCCCGAGACCACGCGACCGCGCGGGGGTCGTTCGCCGCCACGGGGCATCACCGCGCCCGGTGCGACCGGTGGCGGCGCGGGTTCCGTCCGGAGAACGAGAGCGAGGTGCCCACGTCGACGACGAGGGTGGTGCGCGGTGCGGTCCTGCTCGGGGTGGGCCGCGGTGCTGGCGGCGTGCGGGTCGCCGCCGATGACGACCGACGACGCGTCCGGGCCGCTGCCGCCCGGTGCCCACGAGCTGCACGCCGTCGCGGTGGTGACCCGCGACGCGGCAGGCGGGACCGCCACCGGCGGGCCGTACCGGCTGGAGGTCACGTGAACGGGCCGGGGGCGTGTCGACCCGCCCCCGGCCCGTCCTCGGACCCGGATCAGGTGGCGACGGAGACGCCGAACCGCGCGGAGACGCCGTTGGCGTGGAACGGGGGGCCGGAGTCGCCGCCCTGCGGCAGGACGCCGCCGGTGAAGGCGATCACGGGGGACTTGCAGCCGCTGGAGGTGCGCACCGGTCGAGCCGTCCGCACTGCGCGGTGAGCCCGGAGGAGCGGTGCGGGTTCGGCGACCACGCGCTGGACGCCTGCCGTGTTCTCGTCGTCGTCCGGCTCGGGGTTCGAGGCGTTGGCGGGTGGGGCGCCACCGCGCGGCGCGCAACGGAGGAAGCACGGGTCGGCTGCCGGGACGCGCGCGAATCCGTTGGTGTGGCAGGGATCGGGATTGTTGATGTCAACCGATCAGCGGGGTTTTGCCGGGTCGGCCGGTGGTGGTGATACTGGTGTCGCGGCGGGGATCGGGCAGCAGGTGCAGGGCTGCCCGATCCACCGGTTCTGCGCACGCGGAGGTCCGTGGTGGGACCTGTCGCGCGTGGAGCGCGTGCGTGGTGCGGTTGGACCGGTATCCGGGTTCTTTCCCAGCAGGGTCCGGATTCCGTTCTAGCCGAAGTTCACGTCACTGCACCACATGTAGGCCTGGTCGAGGTGCGACGCCTGCCAGATCGTGAACACGATGTGGTGCCCGCGGTAGGAGCCGTTGGTCTGGACGTTGAACGTGATGTCCTTGGCCGGGGCGTACCTGCCCGTCTGCATGATGTAGTCGAGGTTGCCCCAACCCAGGCGCTGGGTGGTCGGGTCGAACCCGTTCTTGCTGATGTAGACCTTGAAGTAGTCGGCGCCGTGGCTCGCCTGGTCGTACAGGTGCATCGAGAAGTTGCTGCCCAGGTTGGTGGTCTTCCACCGGCCGGGGGTGTTCAGCGAGTTGTTGCGGGACAGGGCGTTGCTGCACAGTTGACCGTCAGGGGTCGCCCCCTGGAAGTTGCCGCCGAGCCCGTCCCGCAGCGCGCTCATCCAGTTCCACATGGTGTCGGCGTTGGCCTGGAAGGCCTGCCAGCACATGGGGTCCTGCTGCTGCATGGCGGGGTTCGTGTGTTGGCTTCCCCAGGTCTGCCAGCACTGGTAGGCGCGGGTCGAGGGGCCGACGATGGTGCCGTGCGCCGAGGCCGTCGGGGTCCAGACGAAGATGCTCGCCAGCACGGTGATGACCAGCGCGATGACGCCCCGTCGTCTGGTTGTGGACCCTAATGTGCTGCGCACACGCATGATGAGTCTCCATTCTCCGATGATCGAGCAACAGCGATCGATATGGGAGCGCTCCCGGAGCAACATGAGACTAGCCGTCACGCTCAGGAACTTCAACGGAACGTTGAGTGATGATCGCCAGTTCCGGCCTCACCCCCGGTGTGATCCGCCGGGTGCGGAGGCTCGGTGACGACGCATGACCTGCGGGTTGTCCTGCCAACCCCGATCATGGCGGAAAAGGCATTCCAGGTGACGCGGCAAGGGAAACGGCCGCCGGTCGCGACCTCAGCGGAGCAGCACGCCCAGCACGACCGCGGCGCGTCGGGCGTCGGGCGCCTCCCCGATCAGCACCCGCGTGTGGATGTAGGACTCGGTGATCCGGGCGGCCGTGTAGGCCAGGTCGTCCAGCGGGATCTCCTGCGACACCAGGCCCTCCGCGCGGTCCTCCGCGATCAGGTCGCGGATCAGGCCCAGGTAGCGCCGCTGGTACTCGCCGGAGGTGCTGGTCAACAACCCCAGCGCGAGCGCGGGTTCGTCCCGCAGGAGCTGCCGCATTCCGGGGTGGTCGTTCACGTCGCGGACGAACGAGGCGAGCGCGACGGCGGACCGAGGCCCGCCGGTGTGCTGGGAGCGGTACCAGACGAAGTTCTTCACGGTGGCCGCCCACAGCACCTCCGTGATCAACTGCTCGCGCGACCCGACCCACCGGTACAGCGTCACCCGGTTGACGCCCAGTTCGTCGGCCAACCCCTGCATGTCGATCCGCTCGCCGGAGGCGAACCTGCGCCGGGCGGCGGCGAACGCGTCGAGCACCGTCGGCCTGCGGCTGGCCGGGCACCCGTCCAGCGCCCGGCGCAGAGCCGTCGTCGGTCGTGCGGCCTCCTGCACCGGCTCCCCCTCCGCTCCTTGCCCGGTCGCAGTATCCCATGACACAGTGCAACACGCGCGGCTCACGTTGCACCGGTGTGCCGTGGACACCGCGCGTTGCACGATCGGCCGTCGTCGGCCGGTACTCGTCACGGGGAGGTCGCGGCCATGGTCGAGGTGTCAGGGCGGTGGGACGCGCGCTTCGCCCCGGTGGGGCAGGCCCTCGCCGAGGAGTTGGCGTCGGGCCGCGAGCTCGGCGCGAGCATCGTCGTGGACGTCGGCGGCGAGACCGTGGTCGACGTCTGGGGCGGGTGGCACGACGTCGAGCACCGCACGCCGTGGACGGAGCACACGATCACCACCGTGTGGTCGACCACGAAGACCGTCACGAACCTCGCGGCGCTCGTCCTCGCCGACCGCGGTCTGCTCGACCCGTACGCGCCGGTGGCGAAGTACTGGCCGGAGTTCGCCGAGAACGGCAAGGAGCACGTCGAGGTCCGGCACGTCCTGAGCCACACGTCCGGTGTCTCCGGCTGGGAGGCGCCGTTCACCACCGCCGACTTCTACGACCGCGCCACCGCGACCGCGCGCCTGGCCGCCCAGCGCCCCTGGTGGGCACCGGGCACCGCGTCCGGCTACCACGCCGCCAACCAGGGCCACCTCGTCGGCGAACTGGTGCGCCGGGTCACGGGCAAGTCGCTGACGGCGTTCGTCGCCGAGGACCTCGCGGGCCCGCTGGGCGCCGACTTCCGGATCGGCGCGGCCGAGGCCGACCTGGCCCGGATCGCGCCGGTCGTCCCGCCACCGCCGCTGCCGTTCGACCTCGCCGCCCTCGACCCCGACGACATCGCGCGCAAGACGTTCGGCAGTCCCGCGCTCGACGCCGCCACGGCGAACACCGACGACTGGCGGCGGGCGGAGCTGGGCGCGGTCAACGGCCACGGCAACGCGCGGTCGGTGGCCGCGATCCTGCGCCCGCTCGCGCTCGGCGGCGCGGTCGACGGCGTGCGGCTGGTCTCGCAGGACACGATCGACGTGATCTTCGACCAGCAGAGCGACGGCGTGGACCTCGTCCTCGGCGTGCCGCTGCGCTTCGGCATCGGCTTCGCCCTGCCCGAGACCACCACCGTGCCCTACGTGCCGCAGGGCCGCGCCTGCTACTGGGGCGGGTGGGGCGGGTCGCTGGTGGTGGTCGACCTCGACCGCGGCCTGACGGTCAGCTACGTGATGAACCGCATGGCGCCCGGCATCATCGGCTCCGACCGGTCGGAGCGCTACCTCACGACGGTGCTCGACTGCCTCGGCTGACCGGACCCGCGGCGGCGGGCCACCGCGGAACAGGCCATCATTGCCGACGTGGAGTCCACCCGTGTGGACCGCTGGCTGTGGGCGGTCCGGCTGACCAAGACCCGATCCGACGCCGCCGCGGCCTGCCGGGGCGGTCACGTGCGCGTCAACGACCGGCCCGCCAAGCCCGCGACGACGGTGTCGCCGGGCGACGAGGTCCGCGCCCGCATCGGTGACACGACCCGGATCGTGGAGGTCGTGCGGGTGATCCAGAAGCGCGTCGGCGCGGTGGACGCCTCGACGTGCCTCATCGACCGCACGCCCCCGCCGCCCCCGGTCGTGGCCGCCCCGGTCGCCCGCCGCGAGCGCGGGGCAGGCAGGCCGACCAAGCGGGAGCGGCGGGTGCTCGACAAGTTCCGCACCGGCGAGCTCTGACGGCGGCCGGGCTATCTTGACCCGCATGGGGACGACGGAACCGGTCTGGAGCGAGTGGCGGCGCCCGCTGCCCACACCGGAGCAGCGGCGGCAGGACGTCTGGGTCGCGCTGGCCGTGGCGGTGTCCTCGATGGCGTTGACGGTGCTGATCAACAGCATGGGCGCGTTCGCGTTCGGCGAGGCACCGCACCTGGCCGAGCAGCTCCTGTGGAGCGTCGCCCTCAGCGCGCCGCTCGTGGTGCGGCGGCGGTACCCGGTGGCCGTCCTGCTCGTGGTGAGCGTGCTGTTCATCGCCGCCCAGTCGCGGCAGGTCGGCGACAACCTCATCCCGTCGGTCGTGCTGTTCCTCGCGATCTTCACCGCGGGCGGGTGGCAGCCGAACCACCGGGCGGCGACCTACGCGCGGGTCGGCGTGATCGTGGTGATGTTCGCCTGGCTCGGCCTCGCGCTCAGCGGCTTCCTGGCCGGGCCGAGGCGGGAGTTCGAGGGCGCCGCGGGCCCGCTGGACCCGGTGCTCGCCTGGGTGCTCTACGGCCTCAGCTTCAACCTCATGTACTTCCTGTCCGCGTACTTCTTCGGCGAGCTGACGTGGCTGTCGGCGCGCAGGCTCGCCGAGCTGGAGTTCCGGACCGAGCAGCTGCGGCTGTCGCAGGAGCAGAACACGCGGGGCGCCATCGTGGCCGAGCGGATGCGGATCGCCCGAGACCTGCACGACGTCGTCGCCCACCACGTGTCGGTGATGGGCATCCAGGCGGGGGCCGCGCGCCGGGTGCTCGACACCGACCGCGACCTGGCCCGCACCGCGCTGGAGACGGTGGAGCAGACCGCGCGCACGTCGATCGGCGAGCTGCGCGGGCTGCTGGGGGTGCTGCGCGCCGACGCGGGCGCCGACACCGCCGTCACCGCGGCGCCCGGCCTGGAGGAGGTGCCCGACCTGGTGGCGAACGCCCGGTCGGCGGGCCTCGCCGTGGACCTGGGGACCTACGGCGAACCGCGGCCGGTGCCGCCCGGTGTGGCGCTGTCGGCGTACCGGGTCGTGCAGGAGGCGCTCACCAACGTGGTCAAGCACGCCGCCGCGACGGCGGTCGACGTGCGCGTGCGCTACCTCGACCACGCGCTGGAGGTCGAGGTCACCGACGACGGCCGCGGTCGGTCCACGCGCGACGGCGGCGGGTTCGGGCTCGTGGGGATGAAGGAGCGGGTCGCGGTGCACGGCGGCGAGTTCGAGGCGGGGCCGCGCCGCGGCTCGGGGTACCTGGTGCGGGCCAGCCTGCCCACCGGTGCGGTCGACGAGTCCGGGAAGGACGGTGGGGCGTGACCCTGCGAGTGGTGCTCGCGGACGACCAGGACCTCGTGCGAGCGGGGTTCCGGGTCATCCTCGGGACGGAGCCGGACATCGAGGTCGTCGGCGAGGCGGGCGACGGCGAGCAGGCCGTGGAGCTGGTCGAGCGGGTGCGGCCGGACGTGGTGCTGATGGACGTCCAGATGCCGAAGGTCGACGGGCTGGAGGCGACCCGGCGGATCCTCGGGGCGCGGCCGTCGTCGAGCGCGGTGAAGGTCGTGATCCTGACGACGTTCGACCGCGAGGACTACCTGTTCGAGGCGCTGCGGGCCGGGGCGAGCGGGTTCCTGCTGAAGAACGCCTCGCCGGAGGACCTGGTGGAGTCGGTGCGGGTGGTCGCCCGCGGCGACGCACTGCTGTCGCCCGAGGTCACGCGGCGGGTGATCGCCCGGTTCAACACCCCCGTCGCGACCACCCAGACCCGGCCGCCCGAGCTGACCGACCGGGAGTTCGAGGTGCTGGTCGAACTGGCCCGCGGCGCCAGCAACACCGAGATCGCGCGGACCCTGCACCTGGGGGAGACCACGGTGAAGACCCACGTGTCGCGGGTGCTCGCGAAGCTCGGGCTGCGCGACCGCACGCACGCCGTGGTGTTCGCCTACGAGAACGGCGTCGTCGCCCCCGGCGGCGCCTGAGGGGGTCGCGCGGAGGACCAGGGGGTGGGTCGCGCGCAGGACGCGGTGACGATCTCCGCCGATTAGCGTTCCCGGCATGTTGACAATGACCTCGATCAGTCGGAGCTTCGGTGACAACCGGGTGCTCGACGAGGTGTCCTTCGACGTCCGTCCTGGACGGATGACCGGGTTCCTGGGGGCCAACGGGTCCGGCAAGACGACGATGATGCGGATCATCCTCGGGGTGCTCGCGGCGCACGGCGGCACCGTGAGCTGGAACGGCAGCCCGCTCACCGCCGAGCAGCGCCCGATGTTCGGGTACATGCCCGAGGAGCGCGGCCTGTACCCGAAGATGAAGGTCGCCGAGCAGATCGCCTGGCTCGGGAGGCTGCACGGGCTGGACCGCGCCACCGCGCGCGAGAACACCGACCGGCTGCTGGCCGACCTGGAGCTGACCGACCGCGCCGGGGACAAGCTGGAGGCGCTGTCGCTGGGCAACCAGCAGCGCGTGCAGATCGCCGCCGCGCTGGTGCACGACCCGGCCGTGCTGGTCCTCGACGAGCCGTTCTCCGGGCTGGACCCGATCGCCGTGGACATCGTCCTCGACGTCTTGCGGAAGCGGGCCTCCGGCGGGGTGCCGGTGCTGTTCTCCAGCCACCAGCTCGCCGTGGTGGAGCAGCTGTGCGACGACGTGGTCATCATCTCGCGGGGGAGGATCGCCGCGAGCGGGTCGCGGGAGGAGCTGCGCGCCCAGCACGGCACCTCGCGGTTCGAGCTGGTCGTCGCGACGGACGCGGGGTGGGTCCGGGACAGCCCCGGCGTGCGGATCGTCGAGCTGGACGGGCCGCGCGCGGTGTTCGAGGTCTCCGCGCCGGACGAGGAGCAGGCGGTGCTGGCCGACGCGCTGCGGCGCGGCGCGGTGCGCGCGTTCAGCCCGGTGGTGCCCACGTTGGACGAGATCTTCAAGGAAGTGATCTGATGAGCCGGACCTCGTTCGCGTCGGCCACGTGGTTGGTGGCCGAGCGGGAGATGAACGTCCTGGTGCGCACCAAGGGGTTCTGGATCGGGTTCGTGGTGACGGTCGCGGGCCTGTTCGCGCTGATCGTGCTGCCCACGGTGTTCGGCGGGGAGGACCCGGAGGTGGCCGCCGTGGGGTCGGCCGCGTCCGCCGTGGACGGCAAGGACCTCCGGGTCCGGGTCGTCCCCGACCTGGCCGCCGCCGAGGCGCTGGTGCGGGCCGACGAGGTCGAGGCCGCCGTCGTGCCCGACACGACCGGGGAATCGGCCATCGGCGTGCGGGTCGTCGCGCTCAACGACGCGCCGGACGACGTGATCAGCGCGCTGGTGGCGGCGCCGCCGGTCGACCTGCTCGACGCCTCGGCCGTGAGCCCCGGTGCGCAGAGGCTGGTGATCCTGGTCTTCGCCCTGTTCTTCCTGCTGTTCGGGATGGGCGGCGCGGCCATCGCGCAGAGCACCGTCACGGAGAAGCAGACCCGGATCGTCGAGATCCTGGTCTCCACGGTGCCCATCCGGTCGCTGCTCGCGGGGAAGATCCTGGGGCACGTCCTGTTGACGATGGGCCAGGTCGTGGTGCTCGCGCTGGCCGCGCCCATCGCGTTGCGGCTCGCGGACCAGGGGGAGCTGCTGGCGGTGGTCGCGCCCGCGCTGGGGTGGTTCGTGCCGTTCCTGTGCCTCGGGTTCGTGCTGCTGGCGGCCATGTGGGCGGTCGCGGGCGCGCTGGTCTCCCGCCAGGAGGACCTCGGGTCGACGATGGGGTTGGCCATGATCCTGGTGATGGGGCCGTACTTCGGGGTGCAGTTCTTCTCCGACAACGTCGTGGTGATGCAGGTGCTGTCGTTCGTGCCGTTCTCGGCGGCCGTCGCGATGCCGGTGCGGCTGTTCACCGGGGACGCGGCCGTGTGGGAGGCGCTGGTGTCGATGGGCGTGCTGGCCGCGTCAGCGGTGCTGATCGTGCTGGGCGCCAGCCGGGTGTACTCGGGGTCGCTGTTGCAGACCGGGGGCAGGGTGGGGTTGGCGAAGGCGTGGAGCCGGGCGGACTGACCGCACCGCGTCGATCCAGGGCGGAGCGGGCGACCTCGTCGAGGTCGCCCGCTCCGTCGTTGTGCGGGAAGCCGAACCGGTCGGTGCCCACGCCGGGTGCGATTCGACCCGGTTGCCCGCACTTTTGTGGCGGCGGGAAAACACGGGGCGGACGGGTGCTCGGCTGTTCGGCCGAACTCCCGCGTAGGCCGTTGGCGGGATGCCGTCGGGGCGGTCCGGCATCAGCGCTGGTGGAGAGGCCCACCAGGTTGCCGTCAACTGGCATGGATACACCCGTTTTAGGGGCTTGACCAGAGTTGACGGCGGGTTTCGTCTGGGCCTAACCTGGCTTTCCGCCTGAACTGGGGTTTGGGAAGGCTTTTGCACGAGATTGTCCTGGGGGACAAGGTGCCGAGGATCCACTTCAGCGTTGAAGATCTAGCTCGCGTCAAGATGGTGACCGGTCTGGGGGTGGTCGCCGAGAGCGTGTTCGCGCTCGACCTGTTCAACCGGCCGGGAGGTGGTTTCAGCACGTGGCGCACCAGGGTTCGGGTGCGCCTCGGTGGCAGGCTGGGCGGTATCGAGCGCATGACGTTCCGACGAAAACCCCTGTCGGAGTTGTTGTGGCTGGTCGGGAGGTCTGACTCCGAATCGGGTCAGGAGCCCGCCGAGCCCTGGCAGCGCCAGGTGGCCGAAGCGGTGTTCGAGTTCGGCAACGCCGCTGTGGTCCCGTACTGGGACCAGGCTCTCAAGCACCTGCGCGCGGAGCGCGACGACCGGGGTCGCATCGCGATCTCCGGTGGCATGGACGGGCTGTTCGGCACGCTGCACCCCACCCTGCGGTGGGATTCGCCGGTGCTGCACGTGCCGGGGGACGACGACCGGGACGTGCACCTCGACGACCGCGGTCTGCTGCTGAGCCCGGCCCTGTTCCTCGCGCCGAAGACGTGCCTGTTCATCGACCGGGGCGGGTCGGACGCCCCGATCCTCGCCTTCTCGACGAACGCGAACGCGGACTCCGTGTCCGATGTGGACGATCCGGATGAAGCGGGTGGACAGGCGTTGGGCGCTCTGGTCGGGCACACGCGGGCCGCGGCCCTCCAGGTGCTGGACGACAGTTGCAGCACGAGTGAACTGGCGCAGCGGCTGGGGATCTCGATAGCGGGGGCCAGCAAGCACGCGACCGTGCTGCGGGAGGCGGGGCTGATCAGGTCCGCGCGCAACCGCAACACGGTGATGCACACGCTGACCCCCCTGGGGATCGCGCTGCTCCGGCGGACCGGTCTGGCCGTCGGGTCGAGGTCGGTCAGCCAGGCGGGCGCGGTGCCCGTGTGAGTTCTGCCGGCGCGTCGTGCCGCGCGGTGGTTCGGTGAAGGGCAGGCGGGTGCTCCCGCCTGCCCTTCCGCGCGTTCGGGGGCGCTAGTTCTGCTCGTCCCACAGGGTCATCAGGTCGGTCACCGCGAGGAACTGGACCACCCTGGTCAGGATCTCGTTCGCCTCGCGCAGTCTCTCCACCTCGGCCTCCAGTTCGGCGACGCGGTCCCGCCGTGCCGCGGGGACTTCGCTGCCGGGTTCGTCATCGGGAGACGCTGTCACGCCGAGTGACTGTACCGATCTCTCGCGTAGCCGGAAGTCCTCCTTCAGGATGATCTTGCGTTGATCCTCGGGGGCGACGCGCGACAACGCTGTTTTGCCCCCGGTTCAAAGACCTGGAGCGATCGGTCGACCTCTTGCAGTATTTCGTTGCACCGCAAGGACACCAGGGCCGCGAGGCGGTGAACGCGACGGTGTCGCCGCACACAGGAGGAGGACGTCGCCTTGCTGGAACTGCACCTGAGCAACGAGGAGATCTCCCGCATCGACGAGGTCGTCGACGGTCTGGCCGCGCGCTACGACACGGTCGAGTCGGCGGAGTTCCAGCGCGAGGCCAAGGTCCACTCCGACGAGCTGCCGCGCCGGATCCGCTTGGTGTTCAACGACTACCGGTTGTCCGAGGCGCACGGCGCGCTGCTGGTGTCCGGGCTCCCGGTGGACGACGCGGAGGTCGGGCCGACGCCGGAGCACTGGGCGAACAAGCCCGTCCCGTCGCCGACGATCCGCGTGGACATCGCCTTCTACCTGCTGTCCTGCCTGCTGGGCGAGCCGATCGGCTGGGCGACGCAGCAGGACGGCTACATCATGCACGACGTGTTCCCCATCAAGGGCCACGAGAAGGAGCAGATCGGTTCGGGCAGCGAGGAACTCCTCGTGTGGCACACCGAGGACGCCTACCATCCACTGAGGACCGACTACCTCGGCCTGGTGTGCCTGCGCAACCACGAGGGCGTCAGCACCACGATGGCGGACGTCGCCGACGTCCGGATCGACGAGCGCACCGCGGAAGTCCTGTCGGAGAAGCGGTTCCGCATCCTGCCCGACCACTCGCACCGCGGCGGCGAGCACGACGGCGTCGAGCACGACCCGAAGGTCGCCGACCTCAAGGCGCGCAGCCGCGCCGGGGTCGAGCGCGCGCTGGCGGAGCCCGAACCGGTCGCCGTGCTGTTCGGCGACCCCGACGCCCCGTACCTGCGCCTCGACCCGCACTTCATGCGGGGTGTGCAGGGACCGGAGGAGCAGCGGGCGCTCGACGTGATCGGCGCGGCCATCGACGTGGCCATGAAGGAGGTCGTCCTGCGGCCCGGTGACGCCGTGTTCGTCGACAACTACCGCATGGTCCACGGCCGCAAGCCCTTCACGGCCAGGCACGACGGCACCGACCGCTGGCTGCGCCGGTTGAACGTCGCCAGGGACCTGCGCAAGTCGCGCGGCTCCCGGCCGTCCGCGTCGTCCCGCGTCATCTACTGAAAACCCACCGGCTCTCGACCGTAGGAACTGGAGTCCACAATGGTCAACTCTGTAGTCGTCGTCGGCGGTGGCACCGCGGGATGGATGACGGCCTCGTACCTCCGAGCGGCGTTCGGCGACCGGGTCGACGTCACCGTCGTCGAGTCGAAGAACGTCCCCACCATCGGCGTCGGCGAGGCCACCTTCAGCACCGTCCGGCACTTCTTCGACTACCTCGGCCTGGAGGAGCGGCAGTGGATGCCCGAGTGCCAGGCCACGTACAAGCTCGCCATCCGCTTCGAGAACTGGCGCGGTGACAACACCCACTTCTACCACCCCTTCGAGCGGCTGCGCGTGGTCGACGGCTTCCCGCTCACCGACTGGTGGCTCCAGCAGGGGCCGGGCGAGCGGTTCGACGAGGACTGCTTCGTCATCGCCTCGCTGTGCGACGCCAAGCGCTCGCCCCGCTACCTGTCGGGCAGGCTCTTCGAGCAGGACTTCAGCGAGTCCCGAGCCACCGGCTCGTTCCGCACGACGCTGTCCGAGCAGGACACCCAGTTCCCGTACGCCTACCACTTCGACGCGGCCCTGCTGGCGCGCTACCTCACGAAGTTCTCCACCGACCGCGGTGTCGAGCACGTGCTGGACGACGTCGTCGACGTCGTGCTGGACGAGCGGGGCTGGATCAGCCACGTCGTCACCAAGGAGCGGGGCGAGGTGCACGGCGACCTGTTCATCGACTGCACCGGCTTCCGAGGGCTGCTCATCAACAAGGCGATGGAGGTGCCGTTCACGTCCTACCAGGACAGCCTCCCCAACGACAGCGCCGTCGCGCTGCGGGTGCCGGTCGACATGCGGGAGCGCGGGATCCGGCCGTGCACGACCGCCACCGCGCGCGACGCGGGCTGGATCTGGACCATCCCGCTGTTCGGCCGGATCGGCACCGGGTACGTCTACGCGAGCGACTACTGCGACGCCGAGGAGGCCGAGCGCACGCTGCGCGAGTTCGTCGGCCCCGAGGCGGAGGACCTGGAGGCCAACCACATCAGGATGAGGATCGGCCGCAGCGACAGGTCGTGGGTGAAGAACTGCGTCGCCGTCGGCCTGTCGAGCGGGTTCGTCGAGCCGCTGGAGTCGACCGGCATCTTCTTCATCCAGAACGCCGTGGAGCAGCTGGTGAAGCACTTCCCGGACGACGACTGGGACGACCGCCTGCGCGGCGCGTACAACCGCCAGGTCGCCAACGTGATGGACGGCGTGCGGGAGTTCCTCGTCCTGCACTACTACGCCTCGCCGCGTCAGGACAACCAGTACTGGAAGGACACCAAGACCCGGAAGGTGCCCGACGCCCTGCGCGAGCGGATCGAGCAGTGGCAGGTGAAGCTGCCGGACTCGGACTCCATCTTCCCGCACTACCACGGCTTCGAGTCCTACTCTTACAACGCGATGCTGCTCGGTCTCGGCGGCATCCCGCTGCGGGCGCCGTCGGCGCTGGCGCACTTCGACGGCATCGCGGCGGCCAAGGAGCTGTCCGCCGTGCGCGACACCGCGGCTCACCTGGTCGAGAACCTCCCGTCGCAGTACGAGTACTTCGCGCACCTGCACGGGCTCCCGACGGACGCGACAGCGGGCCACCGGTCGTGACCGCGGAACAGGTGACGGCACCGCACGCCGGACCGGACCTGTTCCGGTCGCTCATGGCCACGCTCCCCGCCGGGGTGGCCGTCGTCACGGCCACCGACACCGACGGGACCCCGTGGGGGCTCACCTGCTCCACCGTGTGCGGCGTCGCCGTCGACCCGCCCACCCTGCTCGTCTGCCTCAGGGACGAGAGCCCCACCCTGCGGGCGGCGGTGCGGACCGCGTCGTTCGCGGTGAACCTGCTGCACGAGGCGGCTCGCGGCACCGCCGAGCTGTTCGCGTCCGGCGCTCCGGACCGGTTCGACCGGGTCGAGTGGACGCGGTCGCCGCGCGGTGCGAACCCGCACCTGGTCGCGGACGCGCACGCCGTGGCCGACTGCCGGGTCACCGGCACGGTCGGCGTCGGCGACCACGTCGTCCTCTTCGGGCAGGTGCTGGACGTCCGGCACCTGCCCGGCGACGACCGGGCCCCGCTGCTCTACGGGTTCCGCCGGTACTCGTCGTGGCGGCCCGACCGCTGACCCGCCCCGCACCACCCGTTCCACCAGCTGATCCCGGAGGTCATCCCGACCACCGGTGAGCCCAGGGGGACAACGGCCTCAGCCGAGGCCGGCCAGGGCTCCAAGCACTGGATGACCACTACTCGCCCGTGAGGTGCTTGTGAACGTTGTGCCCGTCAACGAGGCCGTCTCCACCGAGACCGCCGACGACAGCCGGATCGACGGCAACCTGACCCAGCTCGAATACCTGGCGCTCAACAGCGACTTCAACCTGTCGGACGGCCACGCCCGGCAGGAGCTGACGCCGGGGCAGGGCAAGATGGTCGGCGAACTGCCGCGGCTGTGGGCCGAGGCGGTGGTGCGGCCGGTCGAGGAGATCGAGCGGGAGTCGCACCGCGCCTTCTTCCACCTGCTGGGCCAGCACTCCTACCCCGGAGCGGACGGCCGGGTGCTCGCCTGCTACTCGTCGTCGGTCGCGATGGAGATCTTCGCCAGGGCGTTGGTCACCGAGGCCGACGCCATCGCGCTGGTCCACCCGACCTTCGACAACATCCCGGACATCCTGCGCGGGGTGGGGCTGCGGCTCGTCCCGCTGGAGGAGGACGTCCTGCACGGCGGCGACGTGCCCGCCGAGCTGCTGGGGTCGGTGGGCGCGATCTTCGTGACCACGCCGAACAACCCGACCGGTCGGGTGCTCTCGCGGGAGCGGCTGGTGCGGCTGGCCGAGCAGTGCGCCGAGCACGGGGTGGTGCTGGCGCTGGACACCTGCTTCCGCGGGTTCGACGAGGCGGGCCAGTACGACCACTACGAGGTGCTGGAGGCCAGCGGGTGCCGCTGGGTGGTCATCGAGGACACCGGGAAGCTGTGGCCCACGCTGGAGCTGAAGATCGGCTGGCTGGTGCGCTCCGCGAACGTGGGCCTCCCGCTCGCGAAGGTGTACTCGGACATCCTGCTCGGCGTCTCGCCGCTGGTGATGCTGATGGTGAAGCGGCTGTCGGAGGACGCGGCCGACGGCGGGCTCCGCGACCTGCACGAGTTCATCGCGACCAACCGGGCGCTGGTGCGGGCCAACCTCCACGACGTCCCCGGCCTGACGTTCGTCGACCCGGACAGCAGGGTCAGCGTCGAGCGGATCCACCTGGGCGACCGGTCCGCGATGGACGTGTGGGCCGCGCTGCGCGAGCACAACGTCTACCTGCTGCCGTGCGGGCGGTTCCACTGGGCCGACCCGTCCGAGGGCGACCGGATGCTGCGGATCGCCCTGTCCCGCTCGCCCGCGTCGGTGGACGTGGCGACCCGTGCGCTGCGCTCCGTGCTGATGGGCGACTGATGTCCGAGCGAGCGGGTCCTTCGTCGCACGAGTGGTTCTGGCACGCCGACGTGGTGCAGGCCGTGTCGCCGCCGGGGGTGCTCGACCTCGGCCCCGGCTACCTGGAGCCCGGCCTCCTGCCGGTCGACCTGCTCCGGGACGGCTACGCGCGGGGGCTCGCGGAGTACGGCGCCGCGGCCCTCGCCTACGGCAACAACGCGGGCGCGCTGCCGCTGCGGGAGGTGCTGGCGGAACGCGTGAGCGCCGCCGACGGCGTCCCGTGCGGCCCCGACCGGGTGCTGGTCACGGCGGGCACGTCGTACGCGCTGCACCTGATCGCCACGACCGAGGCGGTCGCGGGGCGGGCGGTGTTCGTGGACGAGACCTCCTACGACTTCGGCAGGCGGATCTTCACCGACCACGGCCTGCGGACGTGCGAGGTGCCGTCGGACTCGCTGGGCATGGACCCGCAGGCGCTGCGCGACGCGATCCGCCGCGAGCTGGCGGCGGGCCGGGAACCGGGGTTCACCTACCTGACCCCGACCTTCCACAACCCCACCGGCAGGCTCGTCGGCACGGACCGGCGGCGGGAGCTGCTCGCGGTGGCGGCCGAGTTCGGCGTGCTGGTCGTCGAGGACGACGCCTACGCCGAGCTGGACCTCGACGGCGGCCCGCTGCCGCCGTCGATGGGCGGCCTGGCCGGGTACCGGGGGGTGATCCGGCTCGGCACGTTCTCCAAGACGATCGGTCCGGGGCTGCGGCTCGGCTGGCTGGTCGCCGACCCGGCCGTGGTCGACCGGTTCGCGAGCCGGGGCCTGCTCGTCAGCGGCGGCTCGGCGAACCACGTGACGTCCCTCGCGGTCGAGGGGCTGATCAGGGGCGGCGAGTACGACCGCCACCTCACCTGGCTGCGCACCGCGCTCCGGGCCAGGCGGGACGCGCTCGTCACGGCGGTCAGGACGCACCTCGGCGACCGCGTCGAGTTCGAGCCACCGCGCGGCGGCTTCTTCGCGTGGCTCGCGTTCCCCGGCGACGCCGAGCCCGCACTGCTGGCGGCGGCCGGGCGCGCGGACGTCCGGGTCGCGGCGGGCTCCCGCTTCGGCAGCGCCCCCAACGCGGTCCGCCTCGCCTACAGCCTCAACCCGCCGTCGTCCATCACGACCGCGGTCTCGCGGTTCGCCGCGGCGCTGCCGGTCCCCGCCCACCAGTCGATCAGGAGCTGACCCGTGTCGACCGCCACCCCGACCACCGCGCCGCACGGGTACAGCCTGCCGCTGTCGCCGTCCGGGCAGTCCTCGATGATCACGCCACCGCCCTGGCACTTCTCCGGCGAGGTGGTGATGGTCGACTACCGCGTCGACCCGGAGGCCGCGGCCCGGTTCCTGCCGCCCGGCCTCACCCCCGGCGCCGACCCCGGCGCCGCCGCCGCGGTGTTCGCCCGCTGGCAGTGGTGCTCGCTCGACGGGGCGGAGCTGACCGACCCCCGGCGGTCCCAGTTCACCGAGTTCCTGGTCCTGCTCGGCTGCGAGCACGACGGCGTCGCGCTGGCCCGCTGCCCGTACGCCTGGGTGGACAGCGCGGTGCCGATGGTGCGCGGCTGGGTGCAGGGGATGCCCAAGCAGCTCGGCGAGATCCACCAGACGTGGCCGATGGGCGTCGGCTCGGCCGGGCCCCGCCCCTCGGCACCCGGCCGCTACGACGGGACGCTGTCGGTGCACGGCAGGCGGGTCGCCGCCGCCGCGGTCTCGGTGCGCGAGCGCGCGGCCGAGCCGCCGTTCCTGCACACCGTTCCGCTGGTGCACACGCGGGTGTTCCCCCGCTGGATCCCGGAGGAGCCGCCGACGGAGCAGCTCGTCAGCTCCGTGGTGACCGACGTGGAGTTCGGCGAGGTGTGGACGGGCGACGCCGAGCTGACCTTCGCCGCCGACGTGGGCGACGACCTGGCGTCGCTGGCGCCGGTGGAGGTCGGCGCCGGGCACGTGTTCGCCTACGCCGAGACGCTGCACAGCGGCAAGGCGCTCGGCGGTGCGGCGTGAGCACCACGACCACGGGCGCGTCGGTCGAGCCCGCGGCGGACTCCTCGGTCCCGGACGTGCGGTGGGCCCCGCTGCTGGCCGTGAGCGGCGCGTTCGCGGCCGTGCTGCTGGTGTTCGCGGGCGGCTACGGCTACTACCTGGACGAGCTGTACTTCCGGGTCGCGGGTGAGCACCTGGCGTGGGGGTACGTCGACCAGCCGCCGCTGGTCGCGGTGCTGGCCAAGCTCCAGGTGCTGCTGTTCGGCGACGGGCTGACCGCGATCCGGGTGGTGCCCGCGCTGCTGGCGGGGGCCTCGGTGCTCGTCGCCGGGCTCATCGCGCGGGAGTTCGGCGGCGGCGCGGTCGCGCAGGTGCTGGCCGCCTGCGCGTCGGCGGCCTCGCTCGCCACGGTCGCCGCGGGCCACGTCCTGCACCCGACGGCCGTCGACCACCTCGTGTGGGTGGCGGTGTGCTGGCTGGTCGTCCGCCTGCTGCGCACCGGGGACCAGCGGCTGTGGATCGCGATCGGCGCGGTCGTCGGCGTCGGGATGCTGGCCAAGTACCTGGTCGTCCTGCTGGTGCTCGGGCTGGCCGCCGGACTGCTGGTCGGCGGCCCCCGCAAGGTGTTCGCCAGCCCCCACCTGGCACTGGGCGCCGGGCTCGCGCTGGTGCTGAACCTGCCCGGCCTGGTCTGGCAGGGGCTGAACGGGTGGCCGCAGCTCGCGATGGCCGGGAGCCTCTCCGAGCAGCCGGGCGTGGGCGCGGCGGTCAACCTGCTCGTCGGGCAGGTCCTGATGGTCGGACCGCTGCTCACCCCGGTGTGGGTCGTCGGGCTGGTGGCGCTGGTGCGCCGCCCCGCGTGGCGGACCTACCGGGTGCTCGCCTGGACGCACCTGGTGGTGTTCGTGGTCGTCGCCGCGGTCGGAGGGTACGCCCGCTACACCGCGGGACTGCTGGTGGTCCTGCTCTCGGCGGGCTGCGTGGTCGTCACGACGTGGGCGAGCGGCGGCGTCAAGCGGACGCTGGTCGCGCTGGCCGTCGTCGGCAACGCGGCGTTCGCGGCGGTCGTCGTGCTCCCGGTCCTCCCGGTCGAGTCCTACGCGGGCGACGACGTGCTGGGCGCGCTGGGAGCGGGCCAGCTGGAGCAGACCGGGTGGCCGAGGGTGGCCGACCAGGTCGCCGACGTCCACCGCTCGCTGCCGCCCGCGGACCGGGCCGCCGCGATCGTCTACGGCCACAACTACAGCGAGGCCGGGGCGATCGACCGCTACGGACCCGAACGCGGGCTCCCGCGCGCCTACAGCGGACAGAACTCCTACGCCGACTTCGGCACGCCGACCGACGACAAGACCGTCGTGATCGCGTTCGGCGTCGACCGGGCCGCGTTCAGCGCCCTGTTCGGCTCCTGCGAGTCCCGCGGCACGTTCACCTTCGACCTGCCGCAACCCGAGCAGGGCAAGGAGATCCTGGTCTGCCGGGGCCTCCGCGAGCCGTGGTCGGCCACCTGGCCGCGACTGCGCTGGCTCGGAACCTTCTGACACCCCAACGATCCGAGGAGACCCGGATGAGCACGAACCCGTTCGACGACGAGGACGGCACGTTCCTGGTGCTGGTGAACGGCGAGGGCCAGCACTCGCTGTGGCCGTCGTTCGCCGACGTCCCCGCGGGGTGGGCGGTGGCGCTGCCCGCGACCACGCGCCAGGCCGCGCTGGACCACGTCGAGCAGAACTGGCGGGACATGCGCCCCACGAGCCTCGTCCGCGCGATGGGAGAGTGACGATGACCGCCACCCAGGCCCTGTCCGTCCTCGTCGAGGGCGACGGCGAACCCGTCACCGACCGGATCCGCCGCGACCGGTCGAGGCTGCGCGACCTGCTCACCGCCCACGGCGCGATCCTGCTGCGCGGCTTCGAGGTCGGCGGTGTCGACGGGTTCGACCGCACCGTGCGCGAGCTGTCCGGCACCCCGCTGACCTACTCCGAGCGCTCGTCGCCGCGCAGCGTCATCAAGGGCAACGTCTACACCTCCACGGACTACCCGCCGCAGGAGGAGATCTTCCTGCACAACGAGAACTCCTACCAGGCCGCGTGGCCGCTGACGCTGTACTTCCACTGCGTCGAGCCGCCCACGAGCCAGGGCGCCACACCGCTGGCGTCGACCAGGGCGGTGTACGCGGCGATCGACTCGTCGGTGCGCGAGGAGTTCGAGCGGCGCGGGTGGATGGTCGTCCGCAACTACGGCGACGAGTTCGGGATGCCGTGGCAGGAGGCGTTCAACACCAACGACCGCGCCAAGGCCGTGGAGTACTGCGCGGGCAACGGCGTGGTGGCCGAGTGGGTCGGCGAGAACCACCTGCGCACCAGGGCGGTCCGCGCCGCCGTGCACCGCCACCCGGTGACCAAGGCCCCGGTCTGGTTCAACCACGCCACGTTCTTCCACATCACCACGCTGCCCGAGGAGGTCGGCGCGGGGCTGCTGGAGATGTGCGGCGAGGAGAACCTGCCCAGCAACACCTACTACGGCGACGGCGGTCGGATCCCCGACGACGTCGCCGAGCACCTGCGCACGTGCTACCGCGCGGCGTCCGTGCGGTTCGACTACCGGCGCGACGACGTGCTCGTGGTGGACAACATGCTCGCGTCGCACGGGCGCGAGCCGTTCACCGGTCCCCGCAGGATCGCGGTCGCGATGGCGGAGCCGTCCAACGCCTGAGCAGCAGGCAGTTCCCGAACGTCCAGTGAGAGGTGGGGGTCAGCATGGCGGAACGATCCGGAGGGTCGCGGGTCCTACTCGACCTGTTCGACGAGCAGGCCCGTCGGTGTCCCGCCGCGCCCGCCGTCCGGTCGGCGCACGGCGTGCTCGACTACGCCGGGCTCGACGCCCGGTCGAACCGGTGGGCGCACGCGCTGCGCGCCCGCGGCGTCGGGCCGGACGTCGTGGTCGGGGTGTGCGCCGACCGGGGCACGGACCTGATGGTCGCCCTGCTGGCCGTGGTGAAGGCGGGCGGCGCCTACCTGCCGGTCGACCCCGCCCACCCCGCCGAGCGGGTCGCGTACGCGCTGGCCGACGCGCGCGTGCCGCTGCTGCTGACCCAGAGCCACCTCGCGGCCCCGCACGTCGACGGGGTGCAGCGCCTCGACCTCGACCGCGACGCCGTGGACGACCACCCCGACACGCCCCCCGCCGTCGAGGTCGACCCGGCGAACCTCGCCTACGTGATCTACACGTCCGGCTCCACCGGTCGCCCCAAGGGCGTGCAGGTCGAGCACCGGCAGCTCGCGGGCTACCTGGAGTGCTGCCGCGCCGACTACCCCGGCCTCGCCGGTGAGGCGCTGCTGCACACGTCCATCGCCGTCGACCTGACCGTCACGACCCTGTGGGGTCCGCTGGTGTCCGGCGGGTGCGTGGTCGCGGGCGCGCTGGAGGACCCGGAGCGGGTGTCGTTCCTCAAGGCGACCCCCGGCCACCTGCCGCTGATGCTCGACCTGGTGGACGGCGTCACGCCGACCGGTGACCTGGTCGTCGGCGGCGAGTCGCTGCCGGGCGACGTGCTCAACCGGTGGCGCGCCCGGCACCCCGGTGTCGTGGTGGTCAACGAGTACGGGCCGACCGAGGCCACGGTCGGGTGCGTCGCGCACCGGATCGAGGCGGGCGCGCCCGTCGGACCCGGCGCCGTCGAGATCGGCGTGCCCGTGGGCGGGGCCCGCGAGTACGTCCTGGGCCCCGACCTGCGGCCCGCGGACGAGGGCGAGCTGTACGTCGCGGGGCCGGGTGTCGCCCGCGGCTACGGCGGGCGCGGCGGGCTCACGGCGGAGCGGTTCGTCGCCGACCCGTTCGGCGGGCCGGGGGAGCGGATGTACCGCACCGGCGACCTGGTGCGCCGCACCGCCTCCGGCGACCTGGAGTACCGCGGCCGGACCGACGACCAGATCAAGGTCCGCGGCTACCGGGTGGAACCCGCGGAGATCGAGACGGCGCTGACCACGCACCCCGCGGTCGGGCACACCGCCGTGGTGGCCAGGGACGGGCAGCTCGTCGCCTACGCGGCGCCCGACGGCGCGGGCCGCTCGCTGCCGTCCGCCGACGCCCTGCGCGACTTCCTGGCGCCCCTCCTGCCGGAGCACATGGTGCCGACGGTGTTCGTGGCGCTCGACCGGCTGCCGCTCGCGGTGAGCGGCAAGGTCGACCGCTCCGCGCTCCCCGACCCCGTCGCGGTCGAGCACACGCCGCCGCGCAACGCCACCGAGGCGGCCATCGCCTGGATCTGGGCCGACGTGCTCGGCGTCGACCGGGTCGGCGTGCACGACGACTTCTTCTCCCTCGGCGGCAACTCGCTGCTGGTGTTCCGGGTGATGCCCAAGATCAAGGCGGCGCTCGGCGTCGCGCTGCCCGCCAGGACCCTGTTCGACGCGCGCACCGTCGCCGCCGTCGCCGAACGGGCCGCCGCGCTCACCACCGGGGCCGAGGCCCCGAGCGGCGACGTGGTCGTGCCCGTCCCGCGCGACCGGGCGCTCCCGCTGTCGTTCGCGCAGCGGCGGTTCTGGTTCTTCCACCGGTTCGACCCGACCTCGGTGGAGTACCACGTCCGCTTCGGGTTCACCCTGCGCGGCGCGCTCGACGTCGAGGCGCTGCGGACGGCGTTCACCGGTCTCGTCGCCCGGCACGAGGCCCTGCGGACCGTGGTCACCGACGAGCCCGCGCAGGTCGTGCTGCCGCCGGGGTCGTTCGCACTGTCCGTTGTGGACATCTCGGACGCGCCGGAGCGGCTGGACGAGCTGCTGGCGCGCGAGGCCGAGCGCCCGTTCGACCTCGCCGAGGGCCCGGTGCTGCGCGCGCTGCTCGCCCGCCGCGCCGACGACCACCACGAGCTGGCGCTGAACGTGCACCACCTCGTGATCGACGCGTGGTCGGTCGGCCTGCTCACCCGCGACCTGAGCGAGCTGTACGCCGCCGCCGTGGCCGGACGGCCCGCCGACCTGCCCGCGATGCCCGTGCAGTACCCGGACTTCGCCGTGTGGCAGCGTGCCAGGTGGACGGACGAGGCCCTGCGCCCCCAGCTCGACCACTGGCGCGAGGAGCTCGACGGCCTGGAGCCGCTGGACCTGCCCACCGACCGGCCGCGCCCGGCCGTGCGGACGTCGGCGGGCGCGGCCCACCGGTTCACCCTGGGGGAGCGCACCACCCGCGGCCTGTCGACGCTCGCGGGGGAGCACGGCGCCACGCTGTACATGGCCCTCGTCGCGGCCTGCCAGCTGCTGTTCGCCAAGTACTCGGGCCAGACCGACATCGTCGTCGGCACCCCGGTGTCCGGCCGTGAGCGCTCCGAGACCGAACAGCTCATCGGCTGCTTCATCAACACCCTGCCGCTGCGGTCGCACGTCGCGGGCGACCGCTCGTTCACCGACCTGCTCGGCCAGGTCCGCGAGGCGGTGCTGGGCGCGTTCGCCCACCAGGACGTGCCGTTCGAACGCCTGGTGGACGAGCTGTGCCCCGAGCGCGACCCGAGCCGCACGCCGCTCGTGCAGGCCATGGTGGCGCTCCAGAACGCGCCGATGGGGCCGCCCGCGCTGCCGGGCGTCGAGGCGGAGCGCTTCGAGTTCCCGCACGTCTCGTCGATCTTCGACGTGACCTTCGAGTTCACCGAGCGCGACGCCGGGCTCGACGTGATGGTCGAGTACGACACCGCCCTGTTCGACGCCGCCACGATCGAGCGGATGGCCGGTCACCTCGGCGTGCTGCTGGACGGCGTGCTGGCCGACCCGGCGCGACCGGTCGCGCTGGTGCCGGTGCTGACCGACGCCGAGCGCGCCCGCGTGCTGACCGGCGTCAACGACACCGCGCTCGCGCTCCCGCCCGTGCTGGTCGCGCACCACGCGTTCGCCGAGCACGCCCGGCGAGACCCGGACGCGGTCGCCGTCGTCGGAGGTGGTGCCGAGCTGTCCTACGGGACCGTGGACCGGCTGGCGAACCGCCTGGCGCACCGGCTCGTCGCGCAGGGCGTGGGGCCGGACGTGCCGGTCGTGCTGCGCCTGCCCCGGTCGCCCGAACTGCTGGTCGCGATGCTCGGCGTGCTCAAGGCGGGCGGCGCGTACGTGCCGGTCGACCCCTCCACGCCGGACGCGCGGGTCGACTTCATCGTCACCGACACCGGGGCGCCGGTCGTGCTGACCGAGCTGTCGCTGCGCCCGCCGCCGCCGGAGCACGGGCCCACCGACGAGGCCCCGGACGTGCGGGTGCGGCCGGAGGACCTGGCCTACGTCGTCTACACCTCCGGGTCCACGGGACGGCCCAAGGGCGTCCTGGTGGAGCACCGGCACCTGGCGAACCTGTGCGCGTGGCACGTCGACGCGTACGGGATCGGGCCCGCCGACCGCGGCAGCCAGGTGGCCGCGCTCGGGTTCGACGCGGCGGTGTGGGAGATCTGGCCGTACCTGACCTCGGGCGCGCGGGTGTGCCTGCCGGAGGACGGCGTGCTCGACGAGCCCGCCGCGACGGTGGAGTGGCTGGCGCGCACCGGGACCACGGTGTGCTTCCTGCCCACGCCCCGGCTCGACTCGATCCTGGACGAGCCGGGCATCGGGGACACCGCGCTGCGGGTCGTGCTGACCGGCGGTGACGTGCTGCGCCGCCGCCCCGGCCGCGAGACGCGCTTCCGGCTGGTGAACCACTACGGTCCGACCGAGACGACGGTCGTGGCCACCGCGGGCGGGGTCGAGCCGGTCGGCACCGGCCTGCCCGGCATCGGCGGTCCCATCGGCAACACGTCGGTGTACGTGCTGGACAGGCACGGTCGTCCGCAGCCCTTCGGCGTTCCCGGCGAACTGCACATCGGCGGCGCGAGCGTCGCCCGCGGGTACCTCGGCAGGCCCGCGCTCACCGCGAGCCGGTTCGTGGCCGACCCGTTCAGCGCCGTGCCCGGTGCGCGGATGTACCGCACGGGCGACCAGGTGCGGCTGCTCGCCGACGGCACGGTCGACTTCCTCGGCCGGGTGGACGACCAGGTGAAGATCCGCGGCAACCGGGTCGAGCCCGGCGAGGTCGAGTCGGCGCTGCTGGCCCACCCGTCGGTCGCCGAGGCGGTCGTGGTGCCCTCGCGCGACGCCGCGGGCCGCACCCGGCTGGTCGGGTACGTCACCGGCCGCGCCGACCTGGACGACGCCGGTCTGCGCGCGTTCCTCTCGGTCTCGCTGCCGGAGTACATGGTGCCGTCGGCGATCGTGGTGCTGCCCCGACTTCCGCTGACGGACCGCGGGAAGGTGGACCGGGCCGCGCTGCCCGAGCCGGTGGTGGCGCGGGCGGGCGCCGAGCCGGTCGCGGCGAGCGACGACGTGCAGCGGGCGCTGGTCGACATCTGGACCGAGGTGGTCGGCACGCCCGTCGGCGTCGCGGACAACTTCTTCGCCCTGGGCGGCGACTCGATCCTGGCGATCCAGGTCGCCGCGATGGCCGGTCGGGCAGGCCTGCGGCTGACCTCGCGGGACCTGTTCCGCTGGCAGACGATCGAACGGCTGGCGCCGCACGTCGTGCCCACGAGCGCCGCGCGCGACCAGGTCCGGGGCACCTCCGGGCCCGCGCCGCTGACGCCGATCCAGCACTTCCTGTTCGAGCGCTTCACGCACCCCGAGGTGTTCGACCAGCACGTGACCGCGGTGCTGGCCGAGGCGCCGGACGTCGACGCGCTGCGTCGGGCGTTGACCGCGCTGGTGGACCACCACGACGCCCTGGCCCTGCGCTTCACCGGCGGGAAGCAGGTTCCCGGTGAGCCCGGTGACGTGCTGACCGTGTCCGCGGTGGACGAGGTCGACCACGCGTTCGACCTGGAGCGCGGACCGCTGCTGCGGGCCGTGCTCGTGCCCGGCACCCCGACCCGGCTGCGGCTGGCCGCGCACCACCTCGTGGTCGACGGCGTCTCGTGGCGCATCCTGCTCGCGGACCTCGCCACGGCCTACCGGCAGGCCGTGACGGGGGCGCCGATCGACCTCGGGGCGAAGACCACGTCGTTCCGCCACTGGGCGACCCGGCTGCACGAGCACACCCGCTCCGGCGGGTTCGACGGCGAACTCGACCACTGGACCGGCACCGCGGGGCGGGCGGCGCAGGAGCGGCCCGCCGACGGCGCGAACACCGTCGCCGCGGAGCGCGCGGTCCGCGTCCGGCTCGACGGGGCCACGACGGCCGCGCTGCTGCGGGACGTGCCCGACGCGTACCGCACCGAGGTCAACGACGTGCTGCTGACCGCGCTCGCCCCCGTGCTCGCCGCGTGGACCGGGGCCGACCTGGTCGCGCTCACGATGGAGGGCCACGGGCGGGAGGACCTGTTCGACGACGTCGACGTCTCCCGCACCGTCGGCTGGTTCACCACCAGGTACCCCGTCGTCGTCGACCCGGCGGGCGAGGGCTGGGGCGAGCGGCTCAAGTCGGTGAAGGAGCAGCTCCGGGCCGTCCCCGGCCGCGGCATCGGCTACGGGGCCCTGCGGTACGCCGCCGCGGCGCCCGCGCTGGCCGGGACCCCGGAACCGCTGGTGAGCCTGAACTACCTGGGCCGCTTCGACTCGGCCGCCGACGGGTTCTACCGCGAGGTGTCGGAGATCCGCCTCGGCCAGCACCCGGACGACGTCCGCCCGCACGTGCTCGACGTGGTCGGGTTCGTCGCGGACGGCGTGCTGGAGTTCACCTGGTCCTACTCGGCCGACCTGCACGACGGGGCCGTCGTGCGGCGGCTCGCCCGCGACTTCGCCGCCAACCTGGCCGCGATCGTCGAGCACTGCGCCTCGCCGGGCGCGGGCGGCCGGACGCCGTCGGACTTCCCGCTCACCTCGCTCACCCGGTCCGAGGTGGACGACCTGGTCGGCGACGGCCGCGCGGTGGAGGACGTCTACCCGCTCACCCCGACGCAGAGCGGCATGGTGTTCGACTCCACCATGACGCCGGGTGTCCACCTCGCGCAGTTCACCGCCGACGTGGACGAGGTCGACCCGGAGTGGCTCGCGCTGGCGTGGCAGCGGGTCGTGGACCGCACGCCCATCCTCCGCACCTCCCTGCGCTGGGACGGCCTCGACGAGCCGGTCCAGGTGGTGCACCGCGGGGTGAGGCTGCCGATCACCAGGCTGGACTGGCGCCCGCTGTCCGCCGCCGACCAGGACCTGGAGCTGGAGGCCCTGCTCAGCGACGACCTCGCCGCGGGCATCGACCTGACGACGGCGCCGCTGACCAGGGTCGTCCTCATCCAGGTCGACGACCGCCGGGTGCGGATGGTGTGGACGGTCCACCACGTCCTGCTCGACGGCTGGAGCGCGCACCGGCTGCTGGCCGAGGTGCTGTCCGGCGGCGGGAAGGGCACACCGCCGCGCGGCTTCCGCGACTACGTGGAGTGGTTGCGCGAGCAGGACCTCACGGTTCCCGAGGCGCACTGGCGCGGTGTGCTGTCCGGCTTCTCCGCGCCGACGCCGCTGCCGTTCGACCGCGTTCCCGGCGACGGGTACCGGGGCCGCTCGACCGGCCGGGTCGACGTCGACCTGCCCGCCGCGCTGTCCGCCCGCGTCGCCGAGCGCGCGGGGGCCGCCGGGCTGACGGTGAACACCGTCGTGCAGGGCGCGTGGGCGCTGGTGCTCTCGGCCCGCAGCGGCCACGAGGACGTGTGCTTCGGCGCGACGGTGTCCGGACGGCCCGCGGAACTGCCGGGGGCGCAGGACATCCACGGCATCTTCATCACCACCCTGCCCGTGCGGGTCGCGGTGGACGGCGGGCGCGACCTGGTGGGGTGGCTGACCGACCTCCAGGAGGCCCAGGCGCAGGCGCGGGCGTTCGAGGGCGTGTCGCTGCCGCAGGTCCAGTCGTGGAGCCCCGGCTCGCGGCTGTTCGACAGCATCGTGGTCTTCGAGAACTACCCGGTGGAGCTGACCGCGTACGGCGGGCCGCGGAACCTGGGCGCGACCGAGGTCAACGGCTACGCGATGAACGTGGTGGCGTATCCGGGCGAGCCGCTGTCGTTCGTGTTCCGCTACGACCCCGAGCTGTTCGACGCCGCCACGGTGCGGCGCCTCGGCCGGGACCTGGCCGCCGTGCTCGGCGCCTTCGCCGACGACCCGCACCGGCCGGTCCGGCGGGTCTCGCTGCTCGACCCGGCCGACCGCGACCGCGTGGTCGTGGCGGGCAACCGCACCGCGGCCGAGTACCCGGCCGCGACCGTGCCGGAGCTGTTCGCCCGGCAGGTCGGGTCCGTGCCGGACGAGGTCGCGCTGGCCTGGCGCGGCGGCGAGATGACCTACGCCGACCTGGACGCGCGGTCCAACCGGCTGGCCCGGCACCTGGCCGGGCTCGGCGTCCGCGCGGAGTCGCGGGTCGCCCTGCTGCTCGGGCGGTCGCCCGAGGCCGTCGTCGCGATCCTCGCCGTGCTCAAGGCGGGCGGCGTGTACGTGCCGATCCACGGCAGCGTCCCGGACGACCGGGTGCGGTGGCTCGTGCGGGACACCGACGCGGTGCTGGTGATCGCCGACGCCGACTCGCGCTCGCGGGCGGCGGACGTGGCCGTGCCGGTCGTGGACCTCGACGACGACTCGCCGTGGGACGGGGAGCCCGACGGCCCGCTCGACGCCGTGGCGCACCCGGACCGGCTGGCGTACGTCATGTACACCTCCGGGTCCACCGGGGTGCCCAAGGGCGTCGCCGCCACGCACGCGAACGTCGTCAGCCTCGCCTGGGACAGCCGGTGGCGCACCGACGCCCACCGGCGGGTGCTGTTCCACTCGCCGATCGCCTTCGACGCCTCCACGTACGAGCTGTGGACGCCCCTGCTGCGCGGCGGACGGGTCGTCATCGCGACCGGCGACCTCACCGCCCCGGCGCTGAGCGCGCTGGTCGCGGACCAGGGCGCCACGGCGGCCTTCCTGACCACGTCGCTGTTCAACGTCCTCGCGGACGAGGCACCGGACTGCTTCGCCGGCCTGCGCGAGGTCTGGACCGGCGGCGAGGCCATGTCCCCGGCCGCCGTCGCGCGGGTGCGCGAGCACTGCCCCGCCTCGCTCGTCCTCAACGTCTACGGGCCGACCGAGACGACGACCTACGCCACGGCGCACCTGGTGACCGGACCGGCGGCCCCCATCGGACGTCCGCTCGACAACACCAGGACCTACGTGCTCGACCGGCACCTGGAGCCCGTGCCTCCGGGAGCACCGGGCGAGCTGTACGTCGCGGGCACCGGGCTCGCCCGCGGCTACCTCGGGCGGCCGGGCCTGACCGCCGAGCGGTTCGTCGCCGACCCGTTCGCAGACACCCCCGGCGGGCGGCTCTACCGCACCGGTGACCTGGTGCGGTGGACCGAGGACGGCGAACTGGAGTTCGTCGGCCGCGTCGACGGCCAGGTGAAGATCCGCGGCCTGCGGATCGAGACCGGCGAGGTCGAGGCCGCCCTGCGGGCGCACCCCGACGTGCGCGACGCGGTCGTCGTGGCGCTGCGGTCGGAGGTCGGCCACTTCCTGGTCGGGTACGTCCTGCCCGAACGCGGCGCGGACCCGGCGCTGCGCCCCTGGCTCGCCGAGCGGCTGCCGGGGTACATGGTGCCCACCGAGTTCGTGGCGCTGGAGCGGTTCCCTCTCAACGCCAACGGCAAGGTGGACCGCGCCGCGCTGCCGGACCCCGTGCGGCGGCGCGGCGCGGACGTCGGGTACGTGGCGCCCCGCGACCCCACCGAGGCCGCCGTCGCCCGGATCTTCGCCGAGGTCCTGGCCGTGGACGAGGTCGGGGCGCTGGACGACTTCTTCGCGCTCGGCGGCGACTCGATCACCAGCCTCCGCATCGCCTCCCGAGCGCGGCGCGCGTTCGGCGTGGAGATGTCCCCGCGCGACCTGTTCGAGAACCGGACGGTCGCCGCGTTGTCCGAATCGGTGCTGCGACGACTGGTCGCGGACCTAGAGCAGACCGTGAGTGGGAGTGCTTCATGACCGACGCCCTGTCCGACCGCGTGGCCGCACTGCCGGAGGACCTCCAGGCCCTGCTGCGGCAGCGGCTGGCCGGATTGGCCGCGGACGACTCCGCGATCCCCCGCACGGACGACGCGGGCCCGGCGCCGCTGTCGGCCGCGCAGCAGCGGCTGTGGTTCATGCACGAGCTGGACCCGGACAGCGTCGAGTACCAGGTCCCGCTGGTGCTGCGGCTCTCCGGCGACCTCGACGTGGCGGCGCTGCGGCGCGCGCTGGGCCGGGTCGTGGCGCGGCACGGGTCGCTGCGCACCACGTTCGACTCCGTGGACGGGGTGGGCGTGCAGGTCGTGCACCCGCACGTCGACGTGCCGCTGCCGGTGGTCGACGTGGCGGCGCGGGACGTCGACGCGCACCTGCTGGACGCGGCGTCCAGGCCGTTCGACCTGCGGCGCGGTCCGGTGATCAGGGCGGTGCTGCTGCGGATCGCACCCGACGAGCACGTGTTCGCCGTGCACACCCACCACATCGTCACCGACGGCTGGTCGATGCGGGTGTTCGCCGACGACCTCAGCGAGGCCTACCTCGGTGAGCTGCCGCCGGAACCCCTGGGCTACGCGGACTTCGCGCGGTGGCAGCGGGAGCGGCTGGCGGGCCCGGCGCTGGACGGGCAGGTCGAGCACTGGCGCGACCGGCTCGACGGCCTGACCGCGCTCGACCTGCCGACGGACTCCCCGCGCCCGGCGGTGCGGGAGCCAGCGGGCTCGGCGCACCGGTTCGAGGTGCCCGCGCCCCTGGTGTCGCGGCTGAAGGACCTGGCACGGGGGCAGGGCGCCACGCTGTTCATGACGCTGGTCGCGGCGACGCAGCTGCTGCTGTCGCGCTACACCGGCCAGCACGACGTCGCGGTCGGCACGGCCACGGCGGGCCGCGACCGCGTCGAGCTGGAGAACCTCGTCGGGTTCTTCGTCAACACCCTGGTCGTGCGCGGTCGGATCGACGGCACGGCGTCGTTCGCCGAGTTCCTGCGCGACACGCGCGCCACCGTGCTGGACGCGTTCGCCAACGACGAGGTGCCGTTCCAGAGGCTCGTGGAGATCCTGCGGCCGGAGCGCGACCCGAGCAGGCCGCCGCTGGTGGAGGTCGCGGTCAACCTCCAGAACGCGCCGGAGGGCGCGGTGGCGCTGCCGGGCGTGCGGGTGGAGGACGTCGTCCCGCCGGTGCTGGTGGCCCCGATGGACCTGTCGTTCGACTTCGTCGAGCGGGGTGGCGCGCTGGTGACGCACCTGGGGTACAACACCTCGCTGTTCGAGCCCGCGACCGCCGAGCGGATGGCGGGCCACCTGCTCACGCTGCTCGCCGCCGTCGTCGAGGACCCGAACCGCGACATGGACCACCTCCCGCTGCTCGACCCGGCGGAGCACGACCGGCTCACCGCGGAGCCGACCCCGGCCCCCGAGCCCCGGACCGTGCCGGAGCTGTTCGCCGAGCAGGTGCGCCGCGACCCGGCCGCGCCCGCGCTGGTCGACCCGGATCGGACGGTCGACTACCGAGAGCTGGACGAGTGGTCCGACCGGGTGGCCCGCGCGCTGGCCGCCAGGGGCGCGGGCCCGGAGCGGCTGGTGGTCGTGCGGCTGCCGAGGTCGATCGAGTTCGTCGTCACCGTGCTGGCGGTGCTCAAGACCGGCGCGGCCTACCTGCCGCTCGACGTCGAGCACCCGGAGGAGCGCCTCCGCTCGCTGGTCGCCGACGCCGACCCGGTGCTCGTCGTGACCCCGGACCTGCTCGCCGCGGTCGAGGGCGAGGAGCACCCGGCGCTCGCGGTCGAGCCGCCGCTGTCGGCCGCGGCGTACGTCATGTACACCTCCGGCTCGACCGGCCGCCCCAAGGCGGTCGTCACCACGCACGCCGGTGTGCACGCCCTCGTCGCGGCGCAGCGGGAGCGGCTGGACGTCGGACCGGGCTCGCGGGTGCTCCAGTTCGTGTCGCCCGCCGTCGACGCGGCGTTCTGGGAACTCGGCATGTCGATCCTGTCCGGTGCCGCGCTCGTCCTCGCGTCCAGCACCCGCACCACCCCCGGCGAGCAGTTGGCGGAAGCGCTGACGACGCACCGGATCACCCACCTGTCGCTGCCGCCGACGGCGCTGAGGGCGCTGCCGCACGGGGAGTACCCGCACCTGCGGTCGCTCGTCGTCGCGGCCGAGGCGTGCCCGCCCTCGCTGATCGACACCTGGGCGCCGGGGCGGCGGGTGGTCAACGCCTACGGCCCCACCGAGGTGACGACCACCAGCACGATGAGCGACCCGCTCGCGCCGGGGGAGCACGTCGACAGCGTCCCGATCGGCCGTCCGCTGCCCGGCATCCGCGCCTACGTGCTCGACGCCGCTCTGCGCCCGGTCCCCGTCGGCGTGCCCGGCGAGCTGTACGTCGGCGGCACCGGTCTGGCCAGGGGCTACCGGAACCGGCCCGGCTTGAGCGCGGACCGGTTCGTCGCCGACCCGTTCGGCGCGCCGGGAGCCCGGATGTACCGGACCGGCGACCTGGTGAAGCGGTCGGCCGCGGGCGACCTGCACTACCTCGGTCGCACCGACGACCAGGTGAAGATCCGCGGCTTCCGCGTCGAGCTCGGCGAGGTGGAGGCCGCGCTCGCGGCGCACCCCGACGTGCGCGGCGTGGCCGTCGCGGTCAAGCCGGACGCCCGCGGCGTCCGGCGGCTGGTGGGATACCTGCTCGGGGAGCCGGACGTCCCGGCTCTGCGGGTGTTCCTGCGTGAGCGACTGCCGGAGCACATGGTGCCCTCGGCCTTCGTGACGCTCGACCGGTTCCCGGTGGGTGGCACCGGGAAGGTCGACCGGGGCGCGCTGCCCGTCCCGAGCGGGCAGCGCGACACCGGGACCCGGCACGTGCCGCCGCGCACCCGCACCGAGCGGGTGCTCGCCGAGGTGTGGAGCGGGCTGCTGGGGGTCTCCGACGTCGGGGTCGACGACAACTTCTTCGACCTGGGCGGCGACTCGATCCTCGGGCTCCAGGTCGTGGCGCGGGCGCGGGAGGCGGGGATCCACCTGACCGCGCGGCAGACGCTGCTCAGGCACACCGTCGCCGAACTGGCCGCCGAAGCCGACGCGGCCGGTACCGCCGCACCCGTCCACGAGCAGGGCCCGGTCGTCGGCGACGTGCCCGTGACGCCCATCCAGCGGTGGTTCTTCGAGGAGCTGGAACCCAGCGCCGACCGGTTCTGCCAGTCGGTGTTCCTGGCGCTGGCCGACGACGTGGACACCGAGGCGCTGCGCACCGCGGTCGCCGCCCTGCCCGTGCACCACGACGCACTGCGGCTGCGGTTCACCCGCGACGGCGGCGGGTGGCGGCAGCACAACGCCGCGCCCGACGGCGCCGACGTGCTCCAGGTCGTCGACCTGTCCGACGTGGACGACGAGGACGCGGCGGTCCGCGCCGCGACGACGGCCGCGCAGACCGGGTTCGACCTGGAGCACGGGCCGCTGCTGCGGGTGCTGCTGTTCACCGGCCGCTCGCCGCGGCTGTTCCTGGTGGCGCACCACCTCGTGGTGGACGGGGTGTCGATGCGGGTCCTGCTGGCGGACCTGGACCTCGGCTACCAGCGGGCGCGGCGGGGCGAGCCCGTCGACCTCGGGCCGAAGACCACGTCGTTCCGCGAGTGGGCCCACCGGCTGCGCGACCACGTGGCCGCGGGCGGCCTGGACCACGAGCTGGAACGGTGGACCGCGCCGGTGGAGGTCGTGCCGCTGCCGGTCGACGGCACCGGCGAGAACACGGTGGGGTCCATGCGGACCGTCACCGTGCGCCTGGACGCGGGCACGACCGCCGCCGTGCTGCGCCAGGTGCCGGAGGTGTACCGCACGCAGGTCAACGACGTGCTGCTCAGCGCCGTGGGCCGGGTGCTCGCGGACTGGGCGGGCAGCCGCTCGGTGCTGGTGGAGATGGAGGGCCACGGTCGCGAGGACGTGCTGCCCGGCGTGGACCTGAGCCGCACCGTCGGCTGGTTCACCACCGCCTTCCCGGTGTCGCTGGAACTGCCAGAGGAGGGCGGCTGGGGCGAGGTGCTCAAGTCGGTGAAGGAGCGGCTGCGCGCGGTCCCCGGCGGTGGCCTCGGCCACGGCGCGCTGCGCCACTTCGGCGGCCACGACCTCCCCGAGCTCCGGCCGGAGGTCTCGGTGAACTACCTGGGGCGCATGGACACCTCCACGTCCGGCGACCTGTACCGCGGCTGGTGCCCGCACCCCGGCGGCGTCGAGCGCGTGGACCACCAGACCCGCGCGCACCTGATCGAGCTGACCGGGATCGTCGACGGCGACGAGCTGGAGTTCCGCTGGGCCTACTCGGCGAACGTCCACCACGCGCGGACCGTGCGGACGCTCGCCGACGCGGTCCTGGTGGCGCTGCGGGAGATCGTCGAGCACTGCGCCGCACCGGGGGCGGGCGGCTGCACCCCGTCGGACTTCCCGCTCGCGGCGCTCGACCAGTCCACGGTGGACAGGATCGTCGGCGACGGCCGGGACGTCGAGGACGTGTACCCGCTCACGTCGATGCAGAGCGGCATGCTCTTCCACTCGCTGGCGGAGTCGACCGACCTGTACGCCGGGCGCTTCAGCGCGGTCCTGTCCGGCGTGACGGACCCGATGGCTCTCGCGAGTGCGTGGCAGCGGGTCGTGGACCGGACGCCCGTGCTGCGGACCGCCGTGGTGTGGCAGGACGTCGCCGAACCCCTCCAGGTCGTGCACCGCGACACCCCCGTGCCGATCGAGCACCACGACCTGCGGCACCTGGCGCCGGAGCGGCGCGAGGAGGTACTGGCCCTGCTGTGGGAACGGGGCGAGGGCTGGGAGCTGGACCTCGCCCGGCCGCCGTTGATCAAGCTGGTCATCGCGCGGCTGACCGACGACGAGGTGCGGGTGCTGTGGTCCGCGCACCACCTCGTCGTCGACGGCTGGAGCTTCGCCCACGTGCTGTCCGACGTGTTCGAGCAGTACGCCGCGCTGGCGGGCGACGGGCCCGCCCCGGTCGCGGCGCGGCGCCCGTTCCGCGACCACGTGGCGTGGCTGGCGGAGCGCGACCGCCCCGCGGCGGAGGAGCACTGGCGGGGCGTGCTGGCCGGGTTCACCGAGCCGACGCCGCTGCCGTTCGACCGCGAACCCCTGCGCGCGCACCGGTCCCAGACCGCGCGGGAGGTGCGCGGCGGCCTCCCCGAGGAGCTGGCGGCCCGGCTGTACGCCGTCGCCAAGGACGCGCGGATCACCGTCAACACCGTGGTGCAGGGCGCGTGGGCCGTGCTGCTGTCCCGCTACGGCGGGCGGGACGACGTGTGCTTCGGCGCGACCGTGTCCGGCCGTCCCGCCGACCTGCCCGGTTCGGAGTCCATCGTCGGGCTGTTCATCAACACCGTGCCCGCGCGGGTCGACGTGCCCGCCGACGACGCGGTGCGCGACTGGCTGGCGCGCGTGCAGCGCGAGCAGGTCGAGTGCCGCCACCACGAGCACCTCTCGCTCGCCGAGATCCAGGCGTGCGGCGACGTCCCGCGCGGCACGGCGCTGTTCGACAGCATCGTGGTGTTCGAGAACTACCCGTACGACGCCGACGCCGCGTCCCGCCACGGCCTCGCGGTCCGCGACTACCGCGGTGACGAGCGCACCAACTACGCCCTCACGGTCACCGCGCACGCCGCCGCCGAACTGCGCCTGTCCCTCGGCTTCGACCCCGCGCTGTTCGACGAGTCGACCGCCGAGCGGGTGCTCGGCCACCTCGTCACGGTGCTCGGCGCCATCGCCGAGCACCCGGGGACGCGCGTGGCGGACCTGCCGGTGCTCACCCACCAGGAGCGCGACCTGCTCCTGCACGGCTGGGGCGGGACCGTCGTCCCCGCTCCTCCGGCCCGCCTCGTGCACGACCTCTTCACCGAGCAGGTGACGGCCGACCCCGACGCGGTCGCGGTCGTGTGCGGGGCGGACCGGCTGACCTTCGCCGAGCTGGACACCCGCGCGAACCGGCTCGCCCACCACCTGGTCGGGCTCGGCGTGCGACCGGGCTCGCTGGTCGGGGTCTGCCTGGACCGCGGGGTCGACGCGGTCGTGGCGCTGCTGGCCGTGCTCAAGGCGGGCGGCGCGTTCGTACCGCTCGCACCGGACTACCCGGCCGCGCTGCTGGCCGCGATGCTGACCGACGCCGCGCCCGAGGTCGTGGTGTCCCACCGCCGCCACGCCCACCTGGTGTCCACTCCGGACACCCCGGTGGTGCTGGTCGACGAGGTGGACCTGTCCGGGCTGCCCACGTCCGCGCCGCGCACCGCGGTCACCACCGACGACCTCGCCTACGTGGTCTACACGTCCGGCTCGACCGGGCGGCCCAAGGGCGTGATGGTGGAGCACGGCAGCGTGCACCACATGGTGCGGTCGTGGGACGAGCGCTACGGCCTGACCGGGGCGCTGCCCCGCACGCTGTCGGTGTCGAGCCTGTCGGTCGACCTGTTCTTCTCGGACTTCCTGCTGTCGGCCCTCTTCGGCGGCTCGATGGTGGTGGTCCCGGCGCTCGACGTCGCCGATCCCCGCGTGCTGGTCGACCTGCTGGAGAGCACGGCGGCCGACGTCCTGGTCACCGTTCCCGCGCTGGCCAGGGCGATCGTGCAGGAGGCGGGCTCGCGCGGCCGTCGGCTGACCGGCCTGCGGGTGCTGATGGTCGGCTCGGAGGGCTGGCCCTCGGCCGACTCGCTGGAGGTGCTGGCGGGCGTCGGCCCGGACACCGTGGTCGTGAACGCCTACGGCGCCACCGAGACCACGGTCGACTCGACGGCCTACCGGGTGACGGCGGGGACGCCGACGGACGTGCCGTTCGTGCCCGTCGGCACGCCGCTGTGGAACACCACCGCCTACGTGGTGGACCGCCACGACCGGCCGGTGCCGATCGGCGTGGCGGGCGAGGTCCTCATCGGCGGCGACGGCGTGGCGCGCGGGTACTGGAACCGGCCGGAGCTGACCGCGGCCCGGTTCACCGCCGACCCGTTCCGGCCCGGCGGCCGGGTGTACCGCACCGGCGACGTCGCGCGGTGGCGGCCGGACGGGAACCTGGAGTTCGTCGGCCGGGCCGACGACCAGGTCAAGGTCCGCGGCTTCCGGGTCGAACTCGGCCAGGTCGAGTCCGTGCTGGTCCGCCACCCCCGCGTGGCCGCCGCCGCGGCGGCCGTGATCCGCGACGGCGACCACGTCCGGCTCGTCGGCTACCTCGTCCCCGAGGGCGACACCGTGGACGTGGCCGACCTCAAGGCCCACGCCGCCGCCGGGCTGCCCGCCCACGCCGTGCCGACGGCGTACGTGAGGCTGGACGCGCTGCCCCTGACGCCCAGCGGCACGGTCGACCGCCGCGCGCTGCCCGCGCCCGACGACGTCGGCACGCTGGGCAGCGGTGTCGAGCACGTGCCGCCGCGCACCCGCGCCGAGACGGCCGTGGCGGCGATCTGGGCGGAGGTGCTGGGGCTCGACCCGGCCGGGATCGGCGTGCTGGACGACTTCTTCGACCTGGGCGGCGACTCGATCCGCAGCATCAGGATCGTGTCGCGGGTGCGCGCGGTGCTGGGCGGCGCCCCGTCGCCGCGCCAGCTCTTCGACACCCCGACCATCGAGTCGTTCGCGGCGGCGCTGGCGGTGGACGACCCCGCGGACGCGCCGATCACGCCGATCGACCGGTCCGGGCCGCTGCCGCTGTCGTTCGCGCAGCAGCGGCTGTGGTTCCTCAACGACTTCGAGCCCGACAGCACCGAGTACAACACCGTGTTCGGCTACCGCCTGCACGGCGACCTCGACCCGGCCGCCGTGCGCGCCGCGCTGACCGCGCTGGTGCGGCGGCACGAGGCGCTGCGGACCACGTTCACCGACGTGGACGGCCTCGGCGTGCAGGTGATCCGGCCCGCCGTCGACGCCGACGTGGCCGAGGTCGACCTGACCGGCGCGGCGGAACCCGTTCTGCGGCAACGGCTCCGGGAGGAGGCGTCGAGGACGTTCGACCTGCGCACCGGGCCGCTGTTCCGCGCCACCCTGTTCCGGCTCGGCGCGCGGGAGCACGTGTTCGCCCTGGTCATGCACCACATCGCCACCGACGGCTGGTCGATGGGCGTGCTGGCCGACGAGTTCGGGGTCTGCTACTCCGCCGCCGTGCGCGGCGAGCGGGCCGACCTCCCGGCGCTGCCGATCCAGTACGCGGACTACGCGGCCTGGCAGCGCGACCGCCTGGCGGGCCCCGACGCCGACCGGCACCTGGACCACTGGCGCGAGAGGCTGGCGGGCGTCACCCCGCTGGCGCTGCCGGTCGACCACCCGCGCCCGTCCGTGCGGGTGTCGGCGGGAGCGGCGCGGTTCGTGGACCTGCCCGCCGACGTCGTGGACGCGCTCAAGGCGGTGGCCCGCGACCGGGGCGCCACGGTGTTCATGGTGGTGCTCGCCGTGACCAAGCTGCTGCTCGCGCGGTACTGCGGCCAGCGGGACATCACCGTGGGCACGGCGTCCTCCGGCCGCGCTCGGGCCGAGCTGGAGGGCGTGGTCGGCTTCTTCGTCGACACGGTCGTCCTGCGGTCCGACGTGGACGAGGCGCTGTCGTTCACCGGCCTGCTCGACCGGGTGCGCGACACCGTGCTCGGCGCGTTCACCCACGACGGCATCCCGTTCGAACGGCTGGTCGACCTGGTCAGCCCCGAGCGCGACCCGAGCCGCAACCCGCTGGCCGAGGTCATGGTCGTGCTGGACAACACGCCGTCGCACGCGCCCGACCTGGCGGGCCTGCGGGCCGAGCCCGAACCGGTCGTGGGCGACGACGTCAGCCACGACCTGACGTTCGACTACTTCGACCGGGACGGCGAACTCGGGCTGGCCATCGGCTACAGCACCACGCTGTTCGACGAGTCCACGGTGGACCGCGTGGCGGGCGACCTGGTGCGGCTGATGGCCTCGGTCGCCGCGACCCCGGACCGGCCGCTGCTGGACGTGCCGCTGCTCGGCGAGGCCGACCACCGCCGGGTCGTGGAGGAGTGGAACGCGACCGACCACCCGGACGGGTGGGAGTCGGTGACCGCGGTGTTCCAGCGGCAGGCCGCCGCCACCCCGGACGAGGTGGCCCTGGTCGGACCGGACGCCACGCTGACGTTCGCCGAGCTGAACGAGCGCGCGAACCGGCTGGCCCACCACCTCGTCGAGCGCGGCGCCGGACCCGAGTCGGTGGTGGGCGTCCGGTGCCCGCGCACCACCGACTTCGTCGTCTCGGTGCTCGCGGTCTGGAAGGCGGGCGCGGCCTACCTGCCGATCGACCCCGACCTGCCCGCGCGGCGCGTCGCGCTGATGCTGGACGACGCGAAACCCGTGCTCGTGCTGACCGGGGGCGAGGCCCGCACCGGGTACCCGGCGACCGACCCCGAACCCCGCGCGCGGGCGGAGAACCCGGCGTACGTGATCTACACGTCCGGCTCCACGGGCACGCCGAAGGGCGTCGTCGTCGAGCACCGCGGCCTGACCAACCTGTTCCTCGACCACCGCGCCGAACTCGTCCGCCGCGAGGCGACCGGGCGGATGCGGATGGCGGTGACCGCCGCGTTCTCGTTCGACACCTCGCTGGAGGGCGTGCTGTGGCTGCTCGACGGCCACGAGCTGCACGTGATCGGGGAGGACCTGCGGCGCGAACCGGACGAGCTGGTCGACTACGTCGCGCGGCGGCGGATCGACGTGCTCGACCTGACGCCGACCTACGCCGGTGAACTGGTGGCCGCCGGGCTCCTCGACCCGAGCACGCACGTCCCCGGCGTGCTCATGCTCGGCGGCGAGGCCGTCGGCGAGGCGCTGTGGCGCGAGCTGCGCGACAGCACCGCCACCACGGGCTACAACTACTACGGCCCGACCGAGGTCACGGTCGACGCGCTGGGCTGCGAGATCACCGGCCACGACCGGCCGGTGATCGGCCGTCCGCTGTGGAACACCCGCGCCTACCTGCTCGACGCGTCGCTGCGGCCGGTGCCGGTGGGCGTGGCGGGCGAGCTGTACCTGGCGGGCGTGCAGCTGGCGCGCGGGTACCTGGACCGGCCCGGTCTGACCGCGGGGCGGTTCACCGCCGACCCGTTCGGTCCCGCAGGCACGCGGATGTACCGGACGGGCGACCTCGGACGGTGGCTGCCGGACGGGTCGGTCGAGTACCTCGGCCGCTCCGACGACCAGGTGAAGGTCCGGGGCTTCCGGATCGAGCTGGGGGAGATCGAGGTCGTCCTGGCCGGGCACCCGGAGGTCTCCCAGGTCGCCGCGGTGGTCCGCGACGACCTCGCGGGCGTCCCGCGGCTGGTGGCCTACGTGGTGCCGACACCCGGCGGCGAGCCGTCCGCGGCCGACCTGCGGGACTTCGCCAAGCGGTCGCTGCCCGCCTACCAGGTGCCCGCGTTCTTCGTCGCCCTCGACCGGATCCCCCTGACGGTCAACGGCAAGGTGGACCGCGCGGTGCTGCCCGCCCCGGACGGCGCCGCCACCGGGACCGCCCACGTCGCCCCGCGCGACGAGACCGAGACGACGCTGGTCGGGATCTGGGCCGACGTGCTCGGCGTCGACCCGGCCCGCGTCGGCGTGGAGGACAACTTCTTCGAGCTGGGCGGCGACTCGATCCTGAGCATCCAGGTCGTGGCCAGGGCCCGGCGGACGGGTGTGCGCTTCTCGTCGAAGGACCTGTTCCTCAACCAGACGATCGCGCAGCTCGCGCGCGTCGCCACACCGGACGCGCCGGGCACGGCCGACCGCGCACCCGTGCACGGTCCGGTGGCGCTCACGCCGATCCAGCACGACTTCTTCGACGTCTACCGGACGCCCCCGCACCGGCTGACCCAGTCGACCCTGGTCGAGCTGACCGGTGAGCTGGACGAACCCGCGCTGCGGCAGGCGCTGACCGCGCTGGTCCGGCACCACGACGCGCTGCGGATGCGCTTCGAGCCGGGACCGGACGGGTGGCGCCAGCACAACGCCGCCGTGGAGCACACCGAGTCGCTGCGCCGGATCGACCTGTCCGCCGCCGACCCGGCCGACCGGCTGGTGGCGGCGGAGAAGGCGGCGGCGGACGCCGAATCGGGCCTGGACCTCACCGACGGGCCGCTGCTCGCCGCGCGGCTGTTCGACTTCGGCCCCGGTGAGCGGCCGTGGCTGTTCCTGACCGCGCACCACCTCGTGGTGGACGCGGTGTCGTGGCGGATCCTCACCGAGGACCTGGAGGAGGCCTACGGCCAGGCGCTCGCGGGCGGGCCCGTGGACCTGGGGGCCAAGACGACGTCGTTCCAGCGCTGGGCGTCCCTGCTCGACCGGCACGTGGCCGCCGGGGGCGTGGACGACGAGATCGGCTACTGGTCGGCGCTCCCGGCGGCGGCCCCGCTGCCGGTCGACGGGGACGGGCCGAACACCGCGGGCTCCACCGGCACGGTGTCGGTCGCGCTGACCGCCGCCGAGACCGCGACGCTGCTGCGGGAGGTGCCCGCCCGGTTCCGGACGTCGGTCACCGACGTGCTGCTGACCGCGCTGGCGTCGGCGATCGGCCGGTGGACCGGGGACGACCGGGTCGCGATCGACCTGGAGGGCCACGGCCGCGAGGAGATCTTCGACGGGATCGACCTGTCCCGCACGGTCGGCTGGTTCACCTCCGAGTACCCGGTGGTGCTCGACGTGCCGTCCGGCCCGTGGCCCGCGGCGGTGAAGGCCGTGCGGCGGACGCTGCGCGCCGTCCCCGGCAAGGGCCTCGGCCACGGCCTGCTGCGCAGGCTCCGGGGCACGCCGGACCTGCCGGGCAAGTCCGAGGTGCTGTTCAACTACCACGGCCAGGTCGGCGCAACGCCGTCCACCGGGCCCGGAGCGCTCTACCACGCCTTCCGCGACCCCATCGGCAGCGAGCAGGACGCGGCCGGACCGCGCACCCACCTGGTCGAGGTCGTCGGGGCCGCGAGGGACGGCGTGCTCGCGTTCGAGTGGTACTTCTCCGGCACCGTCCACGAACCGTCCACCGTGCGCCGCGTGGCGGAGGACTTCCGCAGCGCGCTGCGGTCCGTCGCCGCCCACCTGGAGGAACGATGACGACATCGGTCGAGACCGACCTGGCCGGGCTCGCGACCGCCACCGGGGTGCCCGGAGCCCAGTTCGCGGTGCGGCTCGGCGGCCGGACGGCGGTGTCCCGCCACGGGGACGGGATCGCCGACGACACCGCGTTCCCGCTGGGGTCGCTGACGAAGCCGTTCACGGCGGCGCTCGCGATGCTGCTCGTGGACGACGGCGACCTGCACCTGGACGAGCGGCTGCCGCAGGGCTGGACCCTGCGGCAGCTCCTGACGCACACCAGCGGCCTCGCGTCCAACATCGACGAGGACGCCGAGCACACCAGCGACCGGCGCGCGTGGGTCGCTCGGCACTGCGGGGCCGCCGACCTCGTGCACCGGCCGGGGTCCGCGTTCTCCTACTCCAACGTCGGCTACACCGTCGTCGGGCAGTTGGTCGAGGACGCCACCGGGATGTCGTGGGAGGACGCGGTCACGTCGATCCTGCTGCGACCGCTCGGCGTCGAGCCCGCGTTCGTCGGGGGACCGGCGGCCGCGCGCCCGGTCGCCGTCGGGCACTCGTTCGGCGGCACGCGGATCGAGGAGCAGTCCGCGATCCCGGTCGAGGCGCCGAACGGCGGCCTGGCGCTCAGCGCGGCGGACCTCGTGGCCTTCGCCGCGTCCTGCGTGGACGACCTGGCGCCGATGTTCGTCGACCAGGTGGCGGACCTGCCGATCGGCCCGTACGGCATCGCCGACGGCTGGGGCCTCGGCTGGGCGGCCTACCGCGACTGGTTCGGGCACGACGGGTCCGGCGACGGCACCTCGTGCCACCTGCGGACCGACCCGCGCACCGGCGACGTCGTCGCGTTGACCACGAACTCCGCCACCGGACGGGACCTGTGGGAACGGCTGCTGCGCACGCTCGACGTCGACGTCCCCGACCACCCCACGCCGTCCTCACCACCGGTTCCGGGCCACGGGCCGACCGCGTGCGTCGGCCGGTTCGCCAACGGCCCCCTGGACCTCACCGTGGTCCGGCACGCCGACGGCGGCCTGGCCACGACCACCGGCGACCGGCTGGAGTTCCTGGGCGAACTGCGGTTCGTCCTCACCGGCTCGACCCGGTTCGACGGCCGGTTCCTCCGCGACCCCCGTTCGGGGGAGATAGACCTGTTGCAGGTCACCGGCAGGCTCGCCCGCCGCTACGACAAGGACAAGTGAGGTCCCCGGTGGTCGCGACCACGGCCGACACGCCCACCCGGTTGTCCCGCAACCGGAACTACAACATCCTGTGGAGCAGCCTGCTCTTCTCCGAACTCGGCACCGAGATCACGTTCGTCGCCTTCCCACTGCTGATCCTGGCGGTCGGCGGCGCCCCGTGGCAGATGGGCCTGGTCGCGGCGGCGGTCGCCGCGGCCCACATGGCCTCCAACGTGCCCGCGGGGGTGATCGCCGACCGGTGGGACCGCAAGCGCGTGATGGTCCTGTGCCAGGCGATCAGGGTGGTCGGCCTCGCCAGCATCGGCGTCGCGCTGCTGCTGGACGCCTACTCGTTCCCGCACGTGCTGGTCGTCGCGGTGGTCGAGGGCGCGCTCAGCTCCGTGTTCGAACCCGCCGAGCACGCCACGCTCGCGCAGGTCGTGCCGGAGTCCCAGCTCGGTGACGCGGTGGCGCGCAACACCGCACGGCCGTTCATCGCCACGCTGCTCGGACCGGCGCTCGCCGGGTTCCTGTTCGCCTGGCACCGCACGATCCCGTTCCTCGCCGACGCGCTCATGCTGGCGTTCTCCCTGGTGGCGCTGCTGTTCCTGCGCCTGCCGCCGCGCACCCGCGAGCGGACCGAGCAGACCAGCGTCGGCGGCGACCTCGTGGAGGGCGCCCGCTGGCTGATCGGCCACCGGGTCATCCGGACCACCATGGTGTGGATGGTCATGGCCAACACCGCGTTCGGCGCGCTGATCATCGTGGTGCTGGCGACGTCGGGCGAGCAGCAGGTCGGCGCGGGCCAGATCGGTCTGACCATGGCGTGCGTCGGCGCGGGCGGCCTGCTCGGCGCGGTGCTGGCGGGCAGGCTGCACGCCGCCCTGCCGCCGTCGGTGATCATCATCGGCTTCAGCTGGATCGCCGCGCTGATGACGGCCCTCATGGCGTTCGTGCCCGCAGGCCTGCCGATGGGGCTCCTGCTGGCCGGTGCCGCGCTGTTCGCGCCCGTGGCCAACACGGTCATCATGACCTACCAGCTGGTGGTGACGCCGGACGAGATGCGCGGCAGGCTCAGCGGCCTGGCCGGTCTCTGCGGCGGCGGCGCGGCCGTCCTCGGGCCACTGGTGGGCGGCCTGGTCATGGGCGCGGGCCAGCACACGGCGGTCCTCGTCTGCGCGGGCGGTCTGGCGGTGACCGCACTCGGCACCACCCTCAGCCGAACCCTGCGCACGTTCCCCCGCGCCGCCGCGGCGGAGCCGGTGGGGTGAGCGGTGGCCGCGTTCGGCGGCCCGTTCAGCCGGACGCCCCGCCCGGACGCCGCGGACGTGTCCCGTGCGACCGCGGTGGAGCCGGAAGGAGGCGCGGAGGGTTCCGCTCAGCCGGACGCCGCGGACGTTCGACCGAGTCGGTGGGTGGGCGGTGGCCCCGCTCACCGGGACCGCGCGGACGTCCCCCCGCGCGGCCGAGCCGAGCGGGTCGCGGCGTAGGCGTCCGCGACCCGTGCCAGGAACTCGGTGTCGCTGTCCAGGTCCCGGCCGCCGTGGATCGCGGCGTGCGGTGGCCCGTTCGGCGGTGGCTCACCGGCCGACCGGGCCCGCAGCCCGGCGGCCAGGACCTCGGCCTCCACGGCCGCGTCCAGCTGGTGGCCCGTCTTCCCCTCCTCGACGGCCCGCGCCCGGATGCGGGCCTCCGCGTCCGGGTCGAGGTAGGGCCGCAGCGCCAGCCGCCCGTCGCGGATCTCCACGACCCTGCGGTACAGCCGCAGGTCGATGTCGCGCGGGTCGAGCCGCTCCAGCAGCGCCGAGCGCGGCGGCGACAGCGCGATCTGCGGGTTCGCCCGGTAGAGCGCCAGCCACAGCGGCCTCAACCGCTGGTAGGTCGTGAACCGGTGGAGCCACCCGGCGACCGCGCCGTCACCGCTCACCCGCAGCCGCGGCAGCGACGCCGACAGCAGCACCAGCACGAACGCGACGAGCGTGAGGTACTTGTCCATGACGGCGGTGAACGTGTTCGAGTACGGCAGGTCGAACCGCCGGGAGAGGAAGAACATTCCTTTGTGGACGTGGTAGGCGATGATCGCCACGACGCCGACCGTGCTCATCCACAGGCGCAGCCGGACGGCGGGCCGCTCGGCGTCGCACAGGTTGACCCAGCTCAGCCGGGCGAGGTCCAGCAGCGCGGGCATCAGACCGACCAGGTAGGCCAGCCAGTACTCCAGCACCAGGGGTTCGGCCCCGTAGAGGGCGTTGTACCTCACGTCGTTCACCGGGGTGTCGGCGAGCAGGAACAGCACGCCCGTGCCGACCACCGACCCCGCCACCAGGAACCGCAGGCGCCACGACAGGCGGACGGGCTCACCGCCCTCGCGCATCCACACCAGCAGGTTCCGCGCCGCCCACGCGGCGACGAGCACCGTCCAGTGGCTCAACGGCTTCGCGGCGTTGGGGATGCCGAGCAGGTCACCCGCCGCCTCGTAGCAGCCGGGCGCCTGGAGGGTGAAGGAGATGGCCAGCGCCCCCAGGTACGTCAGGACGAGGCGTTTGCTCCGGTCCTCCGCCGGGTCGCGCACCCGGTAGATCGCGAGCCTGCCGATCAGCGCCACCCACGCCAGGAACGGCGGGCCGTACACCCGTGCCGCTTCACCCACGCCTGGGAGCCTCCGGCCAGAACAGCGCGTCGCCGACCCGGTCGTCCAGCGCGGTCCCCGTCCGTTCACCGTCCCCGGCCCGTGCGGCGCGGTGCGCGATGAGCGTGGCGAGCAGTTCGGCTTCCCGCTCCTCCTCCGCGCTGTAGCCGGTGCGCTCCAGCACGCGGCGGACCATCGCCGGGTCGAGGTCCGGCATCAGCGAGCGCATGTGGTCGGCTTCGGGCAGGGTGTCGCGGAAGTGGTCGCAGAGCAGGTGGCTCAGCTCGTGCAGGATGATGTGGTCCTGGTGCGGAGGTGTCGTGGCCTGCTCGTACAGGATCAGGTCCATGGTGTCGGTCGCGACCCACATCCCCATCACGTCGGGGAAGTCGCTCGTCGGCACCAGGATGATGGCCCGCGATCTGCGCTCCGCCACGAGTTCGCACAGCACCCGGACGTCGAACGGTCGAGGCAGCGGCAGCGTCGACGCGATGAGCTCACAGCGACGGCGCAGTCGCCGAAGACTGACGGTGATGGTGCCCCCCAGGTCAGTGGCCGAGCTTGTCAGAGGTCCGGCTCCGGAAGATCCGGCAGGCCCTCCAGTTCGCGCACGCGCTCGACCATCTCGGTGATCGCGACGAGGCTCTTGGCCGACAGTCCCGAGGCGCGCAGCGCGATCTGCCGCACCGAGCTGTCCCGCACGGCGGTGAGCAGCGCTAGCTCAGCGTCGATGCGGTGCGTCGTGTCGTCGTCGAAGAAGTACGCGGGCGGGACGCCGAAGAACCCGGCGAGCGCCTCGACGTGCTTCATGGTCGGATTATTCCGCAGACCGCGCCGCAATTGCCATATGTAGGTCGCGGAAATAGTCGGACCGCCACGGGTCCGGATCGCCTCGGCCACCTCTTCGAACGAGTACTCGCGCCCACCACGGGGTTTGATGGTCTGGAAGAGGTGGTCGACCCTGGCGGCGAGGGGCTCAACGGCCTCCGCGTTCCCCTCGGACGCTTCGTCCGGCATGCACGTCCTCCTCGAACGGAGGTGCGAAGTATACCAGTTCGTCAACTCTCGTGGGTGTTGTCGCACCACGGGTCATGATCTCAGTTGACGGCCCGGTGCGCGGCGCCCGCCATCGGGAAAACGGTGTGCGGCCCGACTTCCCGCGGCACGGAGTCCCGTTTTCGGGCCTGCGGTGGGGGATCAGGTCCGCGGAGGGGTGTGGCGGAGCGTGGTGCGGATCGCCTGGGCGACCGAGGCGAGCGTGACGTGGCGGTGCCAGCCCAGCCAGGAACGGCCCTCGAAGTGGTCCAGGCCGAGGTCGTCCTTGAGTTCGCGGTAGTCGTGGTCGATCCGCCACCGCACCGCCGCCAGGCGCACCAGGTCCCGCAGCGCGGTGTCGGCGGGCAGCGTGGAGAGCCAGTAGCCGGTGGGCTCGGCCGCTCCGGTCGGCCACTCCGCGAGCAGCCAGCACTCCGGGAGGCGCTCGCCGGTGCGGGACGTGGGGCACACCCGCAGCGCGAGGAACCGCGACCGCGTCCGGCCGGTCGGGTTCTCCACGCCCTCGGGAACACCCCGCCTGAGGGCCACGAACCGCCCGGTCGACCGGCCCGCGGCCACGACCAGCGTCGTGAGGTCCGACTCGGGCAGGCGCGGGGTCCCCGCCGCGGTGGCGGTCGGGGTGACGGCCAGGACGTAGGCCAGGCCGCGGTCGGTCAGCCCCTGCCGGAACTCGGGGGCGTCGCCGTAGCCCGCGTCCGCGACGACCGGCAGCGGCGGCAGCCCCCAGTCCCCGACGACCTCGTCGAGCATGTCCAGCGCCAGCAGCCACTTCTCCCGGTGCCGCTGGTCGTCGGGGATCGCGCACCGGCCCCTCCTGGCCCGGATCCGTTCGGCGTGCTCCCGGTCGTCGGTCGTGTGGTCGTCCCAGGACCGGGGCAGGAACAGCCGCCAGTCCACCGCGGCGGAGGCCCGGTCGGCGGCGGCGTGCACGCTGACCCCGACCTGGCAGTTCGCGGTCCTTCCCCTGGCGTCGCGGTACATCCGCGCCACGCCGGGGGAGGCGTGCCCGTCCTTGGGGAACGCGGTGTCGTCGACCACCCAGGCGTCCGGGGCGACGAACTCCTGTGCCCGCACCGCCACCCTGCGCCGCACCTGCGCGTGGTCCCAGGTCGAGGTGGTGACGAACTGCTGCAACTGCTGGTGGTCCACCCCGAGGCGGTCCGCCATGGGCTGCATGGACTTTCGCCTGCCGTCCAGCAGCAACCCGCGCACGTACAACTCGCCCTTGGCCCGCTGGTCACGACGGGCGAACCCGCCGAACACGTCCGCGGTGAACTCCTCGATCACCGGGCGGGCCCGCTCGATGTCCTCCGGTCTCACCGGACCAGAAGAGCACAGTCGGCCCGCACCTAACAAAGCCTCACTAGGATGTGTGCCACCGGAGACACGATGCCCGCCGCGGAGGCGCAGTGGAGTTCCACGTTCTGGGGTCCCTACAGGTTTCGGCGAGCGGCAGGCCGGTCAGCCTCACCGGACGGCGCCAACGGGTGCTGCTGGCGTCGCTGCTGCTCAACGCCGACCTCGTCGTCCCGCTCGACGCGCTCATCGACGCCGTCTGGGACGAACGTCCACCCACCACCGCCAAGCGCCAGGTGCAGAACACCGTCTCCGCGCTGCGCAGGCTGCTGGAGGGCGGCGAGCGCGACCCCGACCCGGCCGTGACACCCACGATCGCCGCCGAGGGCAGCGGCTACCGGCTCCGGCTGGGCGCGAGCACGCTGGACGCCCGGCTCTTCCTGGCCCACGTCGACGAGGCGCACCGGCACAACGCCGAGGGCGAGACCGGTCGGGCCGCGGCCGAGCTGAGGGCGGGACTGCGGCTGTGGCGCGGACCCGCGCTGGCCGGGCTGACCGGCAGGACGTTCGAGGCCGCCGCCGCCCGGCTCGACGAGCAGCGGCGGGCGGCGATCGAGGAGTGCGTCGACCTGGAGCTGCGGCTCGGCCGCCACGCCGAGCTGGTCGGCGAACTGGCCGAGCTGGTCGCCTCGAACCCGCTCCGGGAACGGCTGGTGGGGCAGCTCATGGTGGCGCTGCACCGGTCGGGGCGGCAGGCGGAGGCGCTCGACGCGTACCGCAGGCTGCGCGGGGTGCTCGCCGAGGAGTTGGGGCTCGAACCCGGTGCCGGGGTGCGCGAGCTGCACACCGCCATCCTCAGGGACGAGGCGAGCGGTGCCGAGCCCACCCCGCCCCGGCCCGCGGCCGCACGGGTGGTCCCGGCCCAGCTCCCCGTCGACGTGATCGGCTTCACCGGCCGCGTCCGGCACCTGAAGGAACTCGACGAGGTGCTGCCCGACGGGGCGAACACGGTGGTCACCGCGATAGCGGGCATGGCGGGGATCGGGAAGACCGCCCTGGCCGTCCACTGGGGACAGCGCGTGCGCCACCACTTCCCGGAGGGGCAGCTGTACGTCAACCTGCGCGGCTTCGACCCCGACGCGTCGCCGGTGCGGCCCGCCGACGTGCTGCTCGGATTCCTGGAGGCGCTCGACGTGCCGCCGCCGCGCGTGCCGGTCGGCCTCGCCGCCCGGTCCGCCCTGTACCGCAGCCTGCTGGCGGACCGGCGGGTGCTCGTGGTGCTGGACAACGCCCACGACGCCGACCAGGTGCGCCCGCTGTTACCCGGCAGCCGCGGCTGCCTGGTCGTGGTCACCAGCCGCCGCGTGCTGTCCGGGCTGGTCGCCGCGGAGGGAGCCCGGCCGGTCGTGCTCGACCTGTTCGACCCGGCCGAAGCCCAGCAGATGCTCGCGCAGCGGCTCGGCCGGGAACGCCTGGCGGCCGAACCCGAGGCCGTCGACGAGATCATCGCCCGGTGCGCCTCACTGCCCCTGGCACTGGCCGTGGTGGCCGCCCGCGCCGCGATCCACCCCGACTTCCCCCTGGCCGCGCTCGCCGCCGAGCTGCGCACCGCCCAGGGCAGTCTCGACGCCCTGGGCGGCGACGACCCGGCCACCGACGTGCGGGCCGTCTTCTCGTGGTCCTACCAGCAGCTCAGCGACCCCGCGCAACGGCTGTTCCGGCTGTTGGGCGTCCACCCCTGCCCGGACGTCACGGTGCGGGCGGCCGCCAGCCTGACGGGGCAGACCGTCAGCCGGACCCACGCGCTGCTCACCGAACTGGCGGGCGCGTGCCTGGTCACCGCGCAGCTGCCCGGCCGGTACGCCTGCCACGACCTCCTCCGCGCCTACGCCGCCGAACTGGCCCACGACCGCGACACCACCGGCCAACTGCGCCAGGCCCTGCACCGGTTGTTCGACCACTACCTGCACAGCGCCCGCGCCGCGGACCGGCTGCTGGACGCCCACCGAGACCCGATCACCATCCAGCCCGCCCTGCCCGGTGCGGTCGTCGACGAGCACACCGACCACGAGCACGCGATGCGCTGGCTGACCGAGGAGTTGGCCGCGATCCTCGCGGTCGTCGAGCGAGCGGGGGCGACCGGTTTCGACGTCCACGCCTGGCAGCTCGCCTGGGCGGTGGCCTACTTCGTCGAACGCCGAGGCCACTGGGAACCGTGGGCCGCCGCCCAGCACACCGCACTGGCCTCCGCCCGGCGCCTCGGCGACAGCCTGGGCCAGGCGCACGCCCACCGCAGCCTCGGTCGCGTCCACGTCCACCTTGACCGCGTCGCCGACGCCGTCGTGCACCTGCGCCACGCCCAGCGGCTGTTCCGGGACGCGGGGGACACCGCGGGCGAGGCCAGGGTCCACTTCGACCTGTGCTGGATCGACTCCCGCCAGGGCGAACACCGGACGTCGCTGGCGCACGCCGAACGGGCCTTCGACCTGTTCCGCGACATCGGCCACCTGTCCGGGCAGGCCAGAGCGCTCAACAACATCGCCTGGGGGCACAACCTCTGCGGCGACCACCAGCAGGCCTTGGAGGCCGCCGAACAGGCGTTGCGGCTCAACGAGGAGATCGCCGACCGGTTCAGCGACGCGGACACCTGGGACGTCCTCGGCCACGCCCACCAGGGCCTGGGACACCACGACGAGAGCATCGCGTGCTACGAACGAGCCGCCGCGCTCTACCGGGACCTGGGCCACCGATGGGCGGAGGCCGAGACGATCGCCCACCTGGGCGACAGCCACCACGCCGCAGGCGCGATCGGCGAAGCCCACGACAACTGGCAACGCGCCCTGGCCATCTTCGACGAACTGGGCCACCCGGACGCGGACGCGATCCGCTCCACGCTGAACGCGGACAAACCCGGCTCCACACGATCCAGATGAGCCCACTCCCCTGATACCGGAGCTGGTCCCAGCCCGCCCCGGCGATGAACGTGATGATGCCGATTCGATGAACGCCGCCGTCAAGACTTGCCTCCGACGAACAGCCCACCGTCGCGAGGAGGAGAGACGATGCGCCACGAGCCCAGACGTCGCCGGGATGCTGACGCCGCCCGTCCTGCCCACGCTCGCGGGGACGCTGATCACCACGGGCCCGACGTCAGCCGTGAAGCCGCAGCGTCAACCGAAGTCCTCCGCTGTCACACAAGCCGATGCCGACGCGTCCTGCACCCTCCCGACCACCACGTCGGTCGACACCTACCGCGTCACCGCCACTGCCACCGCCACTGTCACCGCCACCGCCACCGCCACTGTCATCATCACCGCCACCGGCCACGACGACGTCGACCCGCGTCGATGCGCACACCCCGCACCACCACCGGCATCCTCGATCACAGGGACCCCACCTCGACCACCCCCAACTCCTGCTCCAACCCGCACGTCAACTCCGGCACCGTCGCGACCGACCCGCCACTCCGCAGCCTCTGCCAGCTCTCGACACCTCCCCACCGGTGGTTCCTCGTCTTCGTCGCCACGAGACAACAGAGAGCGGACTTCGCGCACGAGTCGGCACTGTCCATCAAGCCCGGCGCGCCCGGCCGCAACTCACCGTTCTGATCGCGGTCACCGCGCCACCCTGCTGAATTCCGAACAAGGGGGGGAAGCGGGCCGGAAGGGTGTGACCCACCCTTCCGGTCCGTTTCCACGTGCGGTCGCACGATGGTTCCGACAGCCAGGACGGCGGCACGACGAGCCCCAAACCTGGCGTCAGGAGCACACGTCGACCGTTCCCCCGACTCCGTCGGCGACGCTGTCCGCTGGTGCGGAACGCGGCGCTCATCGGTGATGATGACCAGAACGCACAGCCAAACCTGTCTCCCGAATCGACCAGGTGAGACAAAATTCCGGTGGGACCTCGTCATGACGCGAGTGGGACTTCGCCCCGGATGCTGGACACGGGGTTGTGCGGCTGGGGTGAGCGTAGCCGGTGTTGACGTCAGGCTGCTCTCGTAGTTGATCGGGGACTGCTGGCCGAGGTGGGAGTGGCGTCGTCGGGTGTTGCGGCGGTGTGCCCAGCCGAACACGGCCAGCCGTGCTTCCCTTGCACTGGACCAGGTCTGGGCTCCCTGGAGGGTTTCGCGTTTGAAGGATGCGTTGAGGCTCTCCGCGGCGCGTCGTCCGCGGAGCTGCCCACCGCGCCCATGGACCGGGTCACCCCGGCGGCGCGGCAGGCATCGACGACGGCCCCAACGCCGTATTGGGCTCCGTGGTCGCTGGGAACACCGCTCCGGCCAGACTGCCCCGTGTCCGCTCGGCCGCGTGCAGGGGACTTCACCTGGGCCTTGACCCCGGATGTTGGACACCAGACACACTTGGATCCCAACGATCCGGGTGGACAGAGTCCCGCGCAGATGGCGATGAAGCACTGCCCACCGGAGTTTTGGGCCGAAGCAGTCGCGCAGTACCGGTCCCGACCCGGTGTGACGATCAAATCGGTGGCCCAAGACCTGGGATCAACCACGAGACGCTCCGCAACCGGATCCGGATCGACGACGGTCACCGCACCGGTTCACCGGCCGCCACCCCCACGACCGGATCGCCGCCAGGCTCGGCCGAGGACGAGAACACCGCGCTGCGCAAACGGATCCGCGAGTTGGAGGAGGAGCGCGACATCCAGCGCAAGGCGGCGGAGTATTTCGCCGGGGAGACGCGCTGGTGAACCGCTTCCAATTCTTCGCAGACCACCAACGCCGCCACGGCGTCAAGCGGTTGTGCCAGGTCATCGGGATCGCCCGATCC